>JAVBQN010000025.1:0-40257 GCA_031549025.1 Candidatus Adiutrix sp.
ATACCCGGAACGGCGCCCAACGGGCGCCGTTCCGGGTATTCTCTAAAAGCAAAATTCCAAATTCTTCACTCTTCAATCGCCGCCCAGGGCTTTCCTGCGGCTCCGCAGGAAATCCAGCAACTCCGTCTCCATGGCGGGGTCGATGGCGGGCTTTTCCCAGGCGTCCAGGCGCCGTTTCACTTCGGCCTGGGCCAGTTTGGCCGTGTCGGCCGCGCCCTGGCCGGCCCAGTGTTCGTACGGCGCGCGGTTGAGGAAGCGGGACCGGTAGAGCTTGCGGAAATTCTTCACCGTCGAGGGCTGGGTGAGGTAGTCGCTCTTGGCGCCCATTTCCTTGACCAGCTTCAGTTCCAGCGTTTTTTCATTCACTTCCGGCACCTTCAGGGTGGCCATGGTCAAGTTGGCCATTTCCTCGTCGATGACGAATTTCTCGAAGCTGGCCGCCAGGTAGGAACCCATCATGCCGAAGGCGTGGAAGAGAAAGTGGGCCCCGCCGTAGAGGGCGTTCTGGAAAATGAGGCTCCCGTCCAGGAGGGCCTGGGCGTCGGGGAGGAAGGAGTCGGTCAAGCTCCCGCCGGTGCGGCAGGGCAGGCGGTAGAACTCGGCCAGACTCATGGCTCCGCGCGACAGCCACACGGTTTCCGGCGCGCCCAGGGTGGCCACCATGGTCTTCATGTCCATGGGGCAGGAGGTGCTGCCGTAGATCACCGGGGCCCCGGGCCGGACCAACTGGGTCAGGACGATGCCGGCCAGGAGCTCCGCGTTCCCCAGGGCCAGGGCCCCGGCCAGGGACAGGGGGCCCGTGGCGCCCAGCATCATCATGTTGGTCACGGCCACGGGCTGGTTGCGCTCGGCCAGGAGCATGAGCACCTCGGCCTGGTCCGGGGCGTATTTCAGGGGACTGCAGGCGTTGATGACGTTCACCGAACAGGGGCCCTTGTCCAGTTCGGCCGCGCCGCCGAAGAGAATCTCCAGCACCTTCAGCGAATCGGCGGCCTGTTCCCGCGACACGGCCGAACACATCAGCACCCGGTCGGTGAAAGTGGCGTCGGCCTCGATCATGTCGAGATAGGCCCGGTGGGCCGGCACTTCGGCCGGAAAGCAGACCCGCTGGGGCATGACCATGTTGATGGGCGAGGTCTGGACCAGCTTGGCGAAATTCCGATAGTCGTCGAGGGTGCAGTCCCGCAGCCGGCCGTCGACACCCACGATCTGGGGCGCGCCGCCGGTGGGCACCAGGACGAAGTCGTCCCCGCCCATGGCCAGGTCGTGCTCCGGGTTGCGGGCCCGCAGACGGAAGCTCGGCGGGGCCGTGGCCAGGGCTTTCTGTATCCGGTCCTCGGTGAAGAAGACCTTTTCGCCTTCGACGCGGTAGCCGTGGTCGCGGAACATGTCCCGGGCCGGCTGGCCGGGAAATTCCACCCCGGTTTCGGCCAGAATTTCCAGGCTGGCCTGGTGGATGGTCTGAATATCCTCGGGGCTGAAAAAACGGAAGCGGTTCATGGAGATCCTCCTGGATCCGGCCCCGTCCGAACGGCGGGGCCTCATGCGGTGATTGTGAGCGAAGCGGGGTCGCCGGCATCTCGCTTGATTTTAGCAAAAACCGCTCCACTTGGGTAGTGCATTGAATTGTTAGGGGATTTTATTATCGACCGGCCCCGCGGTTCATTGTTTATTGATTTATAAACAAATATCGAGCCGATTTTTATTTTTTATCAAAAAAGGAAAATTGACTTGAGGCGGGGCTTGCTTTACTATGGGCCATGTCCCAAACCGCCGCCCATCTCAGTCTCGGCCAGGCCCGCCGCCTGGTCATCGCCGCCCAGGGCCTGAACCGCTCCGGAAAGGCGGAGCCCACTCTGAAAAAGATCCTGCTCCGGCTGGGGGTGCTCCAGATCGACTCGGTCAACGTCCTGGTCCGGGCCCACTACCTGCCCCTATTTTCCCGCCGGGGACCGTATCCGGCGGAGGATTTGGACCAACTGACCTGGGGGCCGGCCGGCCGCCGGGTTTTTTTTGAATACTGGGGCCACGAGGCTTCGTTCCTGCCCCTGGAACACCACGCTCTCTTTCGCTGGCGCATGGGCCGGGCGGCCCGGGGGGAGGGCATCTACCAGGGGTTGGCGAAATTCGGCCGGGAGGAGCGGGATTTGGTCCGCCGGGTGCTCCGGATGGTGGCCGAGCGCGGGCCCGTGGGAGCCGGCGCCCTGGGCGGCCGGAGCACCGGGCCCTGGTGGGGCTGGAGCCCGGAAAAAGCGGCCCTGGAATGGCTCTTCGCCGCCGGCGAGGTGACCGTGGCCGGCCGGAAAGGCTTCGAGCGCTTGTACGACCTGCCCGAGCGGGTCCTGCCCCGGAAAGTTTTGCGATGTGCCGAGCCGGGCGAAGCCGAGGCCCAGCGCCGCCTTCTCTGGCTGGCCGCCGCGTCCCTGGGCCTGGGCACGGGCCGCGACCTCAGGGACTATTTCCGCCTCCCGGCCGGGGAGGCCAAGGCCCGGCTGGCCGAACTGGTCGAGGCCGGGGACCTGGCGACGTACCGGGTGGAAGGCTGGGCCGAGCCGGCCTACGGTCCGGCCGGGCTCCGTGCGCCCCGGAAGGTGGCCACGGGGAGCCTCATTTCGCCGTTCGATTCCCTGATCTGGGAGCGGAGCCGCACCGAGCGGCTGTTCGATTTCCGCTACCGCCTGGAATTCTACACCCCGCCGGCCAAGCGGATCTACGGCTACCACGTGTTGCCCTTTCTGTTCGGCGAGCGGCTGGTGAGCCGGGTGGACCTCAAGGCCGACCGGGCCGCCGGCCGCCTCCTGGTTCCGGCCCTGTTCGCCGAGGGCGACCTGTTGACCGACGAGGCGCTGTCCGCCCTGGCCCGCAACCTGGCCGACCTGGCCGGGTGGCTGAACCTCGGCCGCCTGGCCGTGCGGCCGCGCGGCCCCGAGGAGCGGCGGCTGGCCCGGGAACTGAAACCCATTGTGGCCCTTGACAAGTGGCCGGAGTGAACATCATGGACGACACGCGCCTGAGCATGGCCGAACCGGCCGACGCCGCCGAACTGCGGGAAATATACGCCCCCTATGTGGAAAAAACCGCCATCAGTTTCGAGCTGGAAACACCTTCCGTGTCCGAGTTCGCAGGCCGCGTCCGGAAGGTGCTGGCCAAATACCCGTATCTGGCGGCCCGGGCCGGCGGCCGGATCGTGGGCTACGCCTACGCCCACGACCAGATGGAGCGGGCCGCCTACCAGTGGAACGCGGAACTGTCGGTCTACCTGCGGGCCGGCCACACCGGCCGGGGCCTGGGCGCCAGGCTGTACCGGGCGCTGATGGATATTCTGACGCTCCAGAACATCCACAACGTCTACGGCGGCGTCACCCGGCCCAACCCGGCCAGCGAGGGGCTGCACCGGCGTCTGGGCTTCCTCGAACTGGGCGTCTACCGCCGCACCGGGTATAAATTCGGCCGGTGGCACGATGTGGTCTGGTATGAAAAAGCGCTCCGCCTCCACCGGCCCGACCCCCGCCCGCCGCTCCCCGTCGGCGAGGTCGACTGGGCCTCGGTTCTGGAGAGCGCGCGGTAGGGGAACGGGCCGGGGAGGGCGAAGCGCTTCGGGCGGCCTCTATCGGTCTTATTCGACGGGCACCTTGAGCAGCAGGCCCTGGGACGATTCGGTGATGTACAGGGTCTTCTCGTCGGGCGACAGGGCCACGTTGGTGGGGGTGTCGCCCCGGGGCAGGTAGACCCGGCCCGCTATCCGGCCGTCCGGGCTGATTTTGAGGATTTCGCCGGCGTGGTAATGGGCCACCCAGAGATTGCCGGCCTTATCGATGTTCATGCCGTCCGGGCCCACCTCAAAGCAGGATTCGCCCGCGCTCAGGCAGTCTTCCGGCAGCTTGACGAGCACCCGCCGGTTGGTGGCCTGGTCGCCCGCCAGGTCGTAGACCAGAATCTGGTTCTTGCGGTGCTCGTTGACGTAGAGCCGGCCGCCGGACGGCGAGATGGCCAGGCCGTTGGCGTAGCTGATGTTTTTGTCGATCAGCCTGACTTCTCCGCCCGGGGTCAGGTAATAGACTTTCCCGGCTTCCCGGCCGGTGGTCCAGTCCTCGTCGAAATCCCCGGAGTCGGTGAAAAACACCCCGCCGGCCTGGTCGATCACCAGATCGTTGGGTCCGATGAAACGGCCTTCCGGCCCTTCCGCATACACTTTCAGCTGTTTCCCCTCCGGGCTGTACTGGGCCAGCTTGCCGGAGCTGTAGAACACCACCCAGAAGTTGCCGTCCGCGTCCCGGGCCAGGCCGTTGGGGCCGTCGCCGTCCGCGGTCTTGATGAACAGGGTCTTTTGCCCGTCCTGATACTTCCAGACGTTGTCGCCTTCCCATTCCACGAAATACACGGCGTCGTCATTGGGAAAAATCCGGACGCCTTCCGGAAACTGGAGCTTGTCCACCAGGAGAAAGCTGTCGGCCTCCCGTGCGGTCAGTTTGACGGGAATGATCAGCTTTTGCCCGGGCCGGAGCGCGGCCTTGAGCGCTTCGGCGTCGGCCAGGGCCGGATCGCCCTGGGCGGCCAGGGTGGCCTCGACTATTTTGGCCCCGCCGGCCTCACCCCCGAGATAGGTTTTGGCCAGGGCCTCCAGGGTGTCGCCTTCCTTGACCACGTACACCACCCCGTCCGGAGCCACATCCCCGGCCGCTCCGAGGGGCCCGGCCAAGGCCATGCACAACACTGTTGCCGCCAACACACACTTCAACGCCATACGCCTGGACATGCCGATACTCCTTTGTTCCGGTGAAAGAGAGAGACGCCGCCAAGGCCGGCCTCAAAAGAGTCCGGGCTCGCGGTCAAAAAATTTTCGACTTTTTACAGAATAGCTGGAAAGCAGGCGCCCGGCTATAAAAGAAGCGACACGCCCGGGTAGGAAGGCGACAACCGTGAGTATTCCGGCCGCCAGAGCGAAGCAAGGCGCCCGGCGCCCAAACATCCGGGCGCTTTCATTATCATGCAGATATTTTTTCAACAGAAAAGCGCTCTAGCGGGGACCAATCGTCGACGCCCGGATTTCCAGTTCCGGGGGCAGGATGATCTGGCGGGGCGGCCCGTCATAGCCGTTGATGCGTTCCAGCAGCAGTTCCACCGCCTTCAGCCCGATCTCCCGGGACCGGCGGTGTATGGTGGTTATCGGCGGATCGGTGTATTCCGCGAGGGAAAAGCCCCCGACCCCCATTATCGCCAAATCCTCCGGCACCTTCCAGCCGATCAGGCGCGCCGCCCGCAGCACCTCGGCCGCCTGGATGTCGTTGCAGGCGAATATCGCCGCCGGCGGCTTGACCAGCTTGGGCAGGCGCAGGGCGAGTTCTTCGGGCCGGCCCTCCTCGACCTCGAAGGACTTCCATTTCCGGCCGGCGGCCCGCAGTTCGGCGGTGAAGCCGAAGATGCGGTGCATGGCGGGCAAAACGGGGCCCGGGTAACGGCCCAACCCGAAAGAGCGGCGGCCCAGGGAAAGCAGGTGGCGGGCCCCCAGGCGGCCGATTTCCTCATCGTCGCAGCCGACATAATCGACGCCCGCGTCCGGGCTGTCGTTGTCGATAAGGACGGCCGGTATGCCCCTGGTGGTCAGTTCGGCCAGGCAGTCGGCGGTGTATCGGGGGTCGATGGAATAGTACACCAGGCCGTCCACCTGCTGCTCGATCAGGCGGTGGATATTGGCCACCTCGTCCGAGGTGTACCCGGCGGGACTTTGGGTTCCTCGGGAATACACCTTGGTCCAGCTGGGCGACAGCACCACCGGCACATAGTCGGCCTGGGCCAGTCCGGCCTGTATGCCGGAAAAGACCATCCAGGGATGGACGGAGGTATACAGCACCACGCCCACGGACTGGGTGCGCCCCCGCAAAAGCCCGGACGCCAGGTGGCTGCGCAGATAGCCCAACTCGGCGGCGGCGGCGAAGACGCGCCGCCTGGTCTCTTCGGGCAGGGAAACATTCTCACGGCCGCTCAGCACGAACGACACCGTGGTCTGCGAAACCCCGGCCCGACGGGCCACATCGCGGCTGCTGACGCGTTTTCCCGGTAAGCCGGCGGTCGTCTTTTTCTGTTTCCCCGGGGAGGAATCCGGTAGTTTTCCCATCGGACACTCGTTGATCAGCCGCGTGCGCCTCAAGAAAGCGCCGGAACGGCACATAACATAGGCCAATAATACACTGTTTCCAAAAAATATCAAATTATGGTGGAAGGGGGGGGAGGTTGCGGCTGATAAAAAACACAACTTATGCCGCCTCCGCCAATATGGGAGCATACCAGGCCGCCGGGGGGTCAGTTCGGGGCCGGGCTTTTCCGTCAGCCCCGGCCGACCCGGCAATACCAGTAGCCCACCGCCATCATGGCCAGGCCGGAGCCGATGAGGAGCGTCTCCACGCTGACCACGTCGGCCAGGGGCCCGAACAGGAGGATGGCCGTGGGCATGGCGCTGTTCCACAGTATCTGGCTGACGGAAAAGACCCGCCCCAGCATGGCCGGGTCGGCGGTCTGCTGGATGAAGACCGTCTCGGCGGTGGTGAACACCGGCATGAAAAACCCGGACACGGCCACCAGAACCAGGTAGACGGTGAAATTTCCGGCCACGCCCAAAAGGCCGAAGCAGAGGCCGAAGGCGGCCATGCAGACGGCCAGGGTCTTGACCTTGTCCGCGAAGTCTCCGTGCCGGGCCACGTACAGGCCGCCGATGACCGAGGCCCCGGCCCAGGCCACTTCATTGGCGGTCAGGCGCCATACTTCCGGACCAAAGGTGCGGGCCACCATCAGGGGCGTCAGGACGCCGGCGGGCGTGGCCAGGAAAAAGAAGGCCGCCGCGCACAGCAGGAGCGGCCGCAGCCGCCGATGGCCGAAGACATAGCGCAGGCCGGCCCGCATTTCCGTGAAGGTGGATTGGACGGCGCCGGGCTCCGTCGCCGGAATGCCGATGAAACCCAGAATGACGACGGCGATGACGGCAGTGACCACGTCCACCAGGAAAGCCAGTTCCAGGCCCATCAGACCCAGGATCAGCCCGCCGACGGCCGGGGAAAAGAGCATCAGGAGCGCGGCCGCGGTCTGGTTGACGCCCTGCACCCGGGCCAGGTGCTCGGGCGGCACCAATTGCGGATACAGGGCGTTGACCGCCGGGCTCTGCACCCCGCCGCCCAGGGAGCGGATGGTGGAGGCCAGGAGCAGCAGTTCCAGGCTCTTCCAGCCCGACCAGAAGGCGATGGCCACCGCCAGGGTGGCCAGGGCCACGAAGGCGTCGGCCAGCATGATGAGGCGCTTGCGGTGGTAGCGGTCGGCCCAGACGCCGCCCCAGAGGGAAATGAGGACGTTGGGAACGTTGAAGGTCAGGGTGGCCAGCATCATCCACAGTCCGGACGTGGTTTCCAGGGTGATGTGCCAGACAATGGCGCAGCCCACCACCGACGAGCCGAACAGCGAAACGTTCTGGCTGATCAGGAAGAGGGCGGTTTTCCTTTTCCAGTTGTCAAACGGGGGATATACGGCGGGCGCGAAGGACATGCGCGGGCTCCTGAAGCGGCGGCGAAGGCTGACATGACGGCAGACCTCCGGATTGTCCTCCAAACCAGGGGAAGGCTCGCGCCCTTACGGACGAAGCGTTTCAGACGGACGGTTCAGAAAACAATATACATGCCTTGGGCTCCAGTCGGATATTTTTCAAGAGTATCACGGCCTCCGGCGGATGTCAACCAGGGGGGGAACCCGCCCATACGAAACCGGGGAGACCCCGGATCGGCTCCGAGGTCCTCCCGGTTTTTTCATGGGCGGGCGGAGTGAAGCCGCCGGGGCCCCGGAGATTACGCGGACTCGGATTCGGCCTGGTCCGGAAGGTTCCCGGCCGAAAAGTGGACGAAAAAATCGGGATGGCCGGTGACCGGCAGCCAGAACACCACCACCTCCCGGCCGTCGGGGGCGCTGGGCGGCACTGTCTGCCACGTGGCCTGGCGGTTCTTGACCGCCCGGGCGGCCAGGCAGCCCCGGTGCGCCTCCGGGGCGCCGTGGGTGGCGCACACCATGCCCACCTGGCGGCCGATGGCCTCGCCGGCCGGGTTGACGGCCACAATCTTTTTCGACTTGTGGGCCAACTGCGCGGGCTTGGGGTAGTGGTCGAACATGAGATGAAAGGCTTCCAGCAGTTTCTCGTCCACGCGCGGTTCGTCGCTCATTTTTCTTTCCTTTCCCATGGCGGGGCTGAAATTCGGGCGCTTCAACTATAGCGCAAAACCGTCCCGCCGTCCATGGGCCAAGCCAGGCTTTTGGTCCGGCGGCGGCCAGGCCGCGCCAGACCGGTCAGCTATGCTCGGAATCGCCGGAGGCTCCCCTCTGGACAAATGGGTTTCGACTTGATATGATGATTTCAAAATGGCGTGGCCCCTATTCGGCGTCACCCTTTTTTCGCCCCGGTCGCCCGGCCGGGGCGATCATTCCACCCCCGGCGTTCCATTCACGTCCATCGCGAGTTTATTTCCCATCATCAAGACGCTATCCCGCAGCGGCCGTACCGCCGTTATCATTGTCATTTTATTTTGACTAAGGAGTAACCATGCCGAATATATTCGTCTGGCCATTATGCTTTCCGTTCGCCCCGACGGACCGGGCGAACGCCCGCCGCCCCGCTTCCGGCGCTCCGCTGGTCGGGCTGCTGAGCCTGTCGTTCTGTCTCTTGGCTTTCCCCGGAGGGCAGGCGCTGGCTGATGACCAGCTCCAATCCCCGGGCTATGGCGGCTTTTCCTATGCGGCCCGAAACCGGTCTCAGCCGGCCTCGGCCCCCTCGGATTTGATCGGAACGGCGTCCTCCGGCGTCCCGTGGTACGCGGATCAGGCTCAGCGCCGCCAGGCGGCGGCCGCCGCGCCTGAAGCCGCACGCCCGGCTTACGCCGCCCCTTCGTATGCGCCTCAAAACCGAAGTCGCCGGGCGGGGGCCTCCGCTCCTGAAGCCGCGCGCCCGGCTTATGGCGCCTCTGCGTATACGAGCCGCCAGGTGGAGGCCGACCGGAACCGGCCGACGGTGAAACCGGCTGTCGCCGGCGAAGCCCCCGCGGCCCCGGAGCGGCCGCATTTGGCCACGGCCCGGGCTGAGGATTTCGGATGGAAAGTGCCGGCCGCGTGGAGCGTCAGGGAAACGGGCCGTGACGGCTCCGCCTATGCGGCCCCAAGCCGATATGCCCGGATCGGGGCCGGGAGCTTTGTGCAGCGGGGGGTGGCCTCCTGGTACGGCGGCCGTTTTCACGGCCGGCCCACCGCCAGCGGGGAACGGTACGACCAGAATGAAATGACCGCCGCCCATAAGACCCTGCCCTTTGGCGCCCTGGTGGAGGTGACCAATCAGAACAACGGGCGGAACGTGGTGGTGCGCATCAACGATCGCGGCCCGTTCTACAAAGGCCGGGTGATCGACCTGTCCCGTGGCGCGGCCCAGATGCTCGATATCGACGGCATCGCCCCGGTGACCATCAAAGTCGTCTCCCGACAGGTGGAGGGACCGGCCGCCCTGAACTGACTTTCCTTGGGAACGCCAACCCGGAAGCCCGGATACGGACGTGTCCGGGTTTCATTTTTTTCGGGGCCGGGAGCGGGCTTCGGCCCGCGAAAGTTTTCTGCGTTCGCCCGTATTTTTTCGGCAACGGCGTCGCTCCGCTCCGACACGTGTCGAAAAATACGGCTCACTCCGAAAATTTTCGCGGGCCGAAGGCCTCGCCGCCCGCCGCCTTCTTTGGTCCGGCTGCGGCGGCGTTTTTCAAAGCGGTTGCCACCGCCCCGGGGATTGCGGTACACTACCCCCGGAACCGAAAGGGGAGAACCATGGCGGCGAAGAGTCCGTTCAGCGGGTATGAAGGCATTTACCGGTGGGTGCGGGAGAGGCTGGCCGATTGCGACCTGGCCGCCGGCGCGCGCCATCTGGGGTTGGCGGTCGAGGCGGACGGAAGCGTCCGGGTGCGCTTCCTGGCCCGGGACTACCGGGTGACCCGGGCCGGGGTGGAGCCGTTGGACGGCCGGCCGGCCGAAGTCAATCACCTCAGCCTGGTCGGGCACTATGCGGCCAGCCCGGGCCGGGGCGAACCCGCCGGCGAATTCCTGGGCCTGGCCAGGCTGGCCGGCCCCATGGCCGGCCGCAAGTCGTTCGGGGAAGACGATTTTCTCCGCCCTCTCCACCGGGCCTTCGACGGGGATCTCCCGGCCCTGGCCGCCGCCGCCGCCCGCCTGGAAGGGACGCCCGTGGCCCGGCCGCCCGCCGGGGGCCGGGCCTGGCTCTTCCGCCCCTTTCCCAAAGTGCTCACGCAATTGATGTATCACGAAGCCGACGGGGAATTCCCGGCCGAATTCCGCCTGCTTTTCGACGCCGCCGCGCCCCGCTTCATGGAGTTCGAGGCCCTGGGCTTCCTGTCCGGCGTTTTGGTGCGCGACCTGGCCACGGTCGCCCGGCCGGGCCAAATGGAGGTGAAGGGGTGACGGTTTTCACCGGAAAGCGGGCCGCGCTTCTTTTTCTGCTCGGGGCGCTGGTTTTCGGCCCGGCCTTATCGGCCCGGGCCGGCGACCCGGCGCCGGAGTGCCGTCTGACTCTCTACACCGCCCTGACCGCCACCACGCCCCAGATTCCCCTGTGGGCCGCCATCACGCACGGTTGGCCCGAGGGCTGCGAACTTACCGTTGATTATTGGAAAAACCTCGACGACCTGCGCGGCCTGATGCTGGCCGGAGAGGGCGATCTCTGGGTGGGGAATATTGAGGGGTTTGCCCGGGCCGCGTCCCGGGGCGCTCCGGTGACCGTGGCGGCGGTGACCGGCTGGAAAAAATTCTCGGTCGTGGTCCGGGCCGAGGCCGGGCCGGACTGGACCCCGCCGGCCGACCTCGACGGCCTGGCCCGCCTCCTTAACGAATCCGGTCAACCCCTGGCCGCGGCCCCGCCCAACAGCCCGGCCGCGGGCCTGTTGGAGGAAATGGCCCGGCGGGGCGGCCCGGCCTTTGAATTGGCCCCCATGGCGGCCCAGCAATTGATGCTGGAAATGGGCCTGGGCTCCCGGCCGGCCGGTCTCCTGCCCGAGCCCCTGGTCTCGGTGCTTCTGGCCAAAAATCCGAAGCTGCGCCTCCTGGCCGGCCTGGAGGAGGATTACGCCCGGCGCTTCGGCGGGCCGGGCCGGCAGCCCTGGGTGGGCCTGGCCGTCAACAGCCGCCTGGCCCGGGAGCGGCCGGATCTGGTGCGCGATCTTATCCGGGCCCTGGAGGAGGGGGCGGCCGCGCTTGAAGGCCAGCCGAAAGAGGCCGTCATCGGCGTTCTCCCCGAAGCCGTGATCGAGGCCGTGGGTCGGGCGGCTCTCTTGGACTCCCTGGACCGCGATCCCGTCCTGGTGCGGCCGGCGGCCGAGGCGGCCCCCGAGATCGAGGCCTTTCTGCGCCTGGCCGCGCCCGAGGTGTATGCGGATAAAGAGCGGGGCTGGCGGCCCTCGCCCGATTTCCTCTTCGCCGAAACCCCGGTGGCGCCGTGATGCGCCGGCTGGCCCCATATCTGGTCTCGGCCCTGATCCTGGCCGGCCTGGCCGCCCTGGCCACCCGGCTTCTGGGGCCGGGGCTGGCGCCCGGGCCGGCGGCCGTGCTGGCCGCCTTCCTGGATCTGGCCCGGAGCGGCCGGCTGTTCCGGGAATTGGCCGTCACCGTGGGCCACGGCGCGGCCGGGGTTTTGCTGGCCAACCTGGTCGGCCTGACCCTGGGCCTGGGGGCCGGGGCCCGGCCCGAAGCCCTGCGCCTGACCGCGCCCCTGGTGGCCGCGCTCCAATCCTGCCCGCCCGTGGTCTGGATTTCCCTGGTCATGGTCTGGGCCGGCACCGGAGGCCTGGTGCCGGTGGCCACGGTGTTCGCGGCCACGCTGCCCCTGGTCTTCAGCAACACCGCCCAGGGCGTCCTGGCCCTGGACCGGCGGGTTTTTTTAATGAGCCGGCTGTACGGGGTGCCCTGGCGCCGGCGGCTGCGGCAATGGATTCTGCCCGGGGTGCTGCCCTTTTGGCTGGCCGGCTTTTCCACCACCCTGGCCACGGGCTGGAAGGCGGCGGCCGTGGCCGAATTTCTCGGCAGCCACCGGGGCGTGGGCGCCCGCCTCTACTGGAGCTATTCGAAGCTCAATTTGGAGGAACTCAACGCCTGGGCCCTGGCCCTCATCGGCCTGGGCGTGGTGCTGGAAGCGGCCCTCATCACGCCGCTCCGGCGGCGGGCGGCCCGCCTCCAGTCCCGGGGACGGGAGAGCCATGCTGACGCTTGAAAACGTGGCCAAGAGCTTCGGCGGCGTGCCGGTGCTGGAATCGGTGAGCCTGGCCGTGGGCCCGGGGGAGGTCTGGTGCCTGACCGGCCCCTCGGGCCTGGGCAAGAGCACGCTTCTGGAAATCATGGCCGGCTTGCTCCCGCCGGACCGGGGCACGGTCCGGCGCGCGGCCCCGGCCGGCTTCATGTTCCAGGACGACGTGCTCCTGCCCTGGCTCAAGGCCGCGGACAATCTGGCCTACATCCTGCCCCCGGACCTGGACCCGGCGGCGGCCGCCGAGCGCGTGGCCGGCTGGCTCGACCGCTTCGGCCTCCCGGCCGGCCAATACCCGGCCGCCCTGAGCGGGGGCATGCGCCGCCGCCTGTCCCTGGCCCGCACCCTGGCCTCGGGCCGCCGCCTCCTCATTCTCGACGAGCCTTTCGCTTTTCTCGACGAGGCCTGGCAGGCCCGGGTGGCCGAGGCCGTCGCGGCCCAGGCCGGGGCCGGCGCGGCCGTGGTTTTGGCCAGCCACACCACCGAGCCGCTGGCCGGTTTTACGCACCGTCATCTGCCCCTGGGTTCCTCCCCCATCGTCATCGGCGCTTCCCGGTAACGGGCCGGCGCTGAACAACAAACGGCCGCGCGGTGTTGGGCCAGACGCCGCGCGGCCGCTCTTCTATTCGGGGGGAATCAGAGGCCGCCCTGATAGCGGGCCGGAGACCAGAAGGGATTGCGGGCCGAGGGGTGCACGCGGTTGGTGAGGAGGAGCCAGAGGAAGTTCTGCCTCAAATCCCACCACAGGGCCGGGCCCGTGTAGCCCAGGTGGCCCACGGAGTCGGGGGACAGCCGGGATCCGGCCAGGGAGTCCACCCGGTCCCGGAGGTTGAAGCCCAGGGGGCGGCCCAGGTCTTCGGCCGTGGGGCGGGGCCGGAGGAAGAGATCCAGGGTGTCGCGCGTAAAGACGCGGCCGCGTCCCTCGGCCCGGGCCCGGGCCCAGTCGGCGGCCACGGCCCAGACGGCCCGGGCCGGGGCGAAGAGCCCGGCGTGGCCGGCCACGCCCCCGAGCCAGGACGCGTTGTCGTCGTGGGCCCGGCCCAGGGGGGTGGGGCCGAGGATGGCCGCTTCGGGGTGCCCCACCGGGCCGCCGTGGCGGAAGCCGTCCTCGGTGGGGGCCAGGGGGCCGGAGCCGGGACGGAAGCCGGCGTTCGAAAGGCCCAGGGGCTCGGCCACTTCCTGCTGGAAAAGCCAGTCCAGGGGCGCGCCCCCGAGTTCCTCGAGCAGCCGGCCCAGGAGGATGAAATTCAGATCGCTGTAGATGGTGCGCCGGCCGGGCCGGGCCTGGGGCGTCTCCAGCCAGATGGCTGCCAAAGCCGCCTGGCGGCGCTGGTCCGGGGTCCGGCCGGCCAGGCGGTACAGGGGCCGCCAAGGGCGGAGACCGGACTGGTGGGCCATCAGGTGCGCCGGGGTGATCGTGTTCCAGGGGATTTCCGGGGCGGGGCGGCCGGGGACGAGGCGGGCCAGGGGGCTGTCGGCCAGGGGCCGGTCGATATCCAGGCGGCCGCGTTGGGCGAGGACGAGGGCCAGGCTGGTGGCGGCCAGGATCTTGGTCACCGAGGCCAGGTCATAGATGAGATCGGGGGTGACGGGCGTCCGGTCGCGGGTGCGGCCGCGTTGGCCGGCGCAGACCGTTTTCGGCGGGCCGAGGGGATCGCCCCACAGAGCCACGGCCCCGGGGAAGGCGCCTTCGGCCACGCCGCGCCGCAGCCTGGCCTCCACCGCGGACGGATCGAAATCCAGCCCGGGTCCGGAGGGGTCAGCTCTTGTCATTGGCCAGTTGGAAGGTCATGCGGTTGCGGTAGCGGGTTACCACCTGGGTGAAGGCCTGGGCCTCGGCCGCTTCCAGGAGCTTGCCCTGCTGTTTGGCCAGTTCGGGTATGGGGTCGATGAACACGCCGTTCTTCTTGAGCCGGAAGTCCAGGTGCGGGCCCGTGGCCGTGCCTGTGGCCCCGACGTTCCCGACGAGGTCGCCCTGCTTGACCACCGAGCCCTTTTTCAGGCCCGGGGCGAAGCGGGAGAGGTGGGCGTACATGGTGGTGTAGGTCTCGTCGTGCTTGACCGTGACCAGCTTCCCGAAACCGCCGTTCCAGCCGCAGAAGACGACCGTGCCGTCGGCCACGGACGAGACCGGAGTGCCCGAGGGCGCGGCGTAGTCCACGCCCTGGTGGGGCCGGACGGTCTTGAAGATGGGATGGCGGCGGGCCATGGTGAAGTTCGAGGAAATGCGCTTGTACTGGAGGGGCGACACGAAGAAGGTCTTCATGTTGGATCGCCCCTTGGGGTCGAAGTAGCCGGATTTGCCCTGGGAATTGACGTAGCGGTAGAACTCGTACTCCTGGCCCTTGTTGGTCATCCTGACCATGTCGATGACGGGCGTCCCCACGGGCCGGCCGTCCTGGTAGTCGCGGCTGAAGAGCACCTGGAAGGTGGCGCCGGCCTTGATGTCGGTGAGGAAGTCGATCTCCGAGGCCAGAATGTCGGCCAGGTTCATGATGAGGTTGGGGTCCAGCCCGATCTTGCTCCCGGCTTCCCACAGGGAGCTTTCCACAATGCCCTCCCGGGCGGCCTCGACTCGCAGCGGCGGGGTGGCCAGGCTGTAGAGCCAGAACCCGCCGTCGGCCTTGGGGTTCACCACCAGGGGGGCGCCGCCGCCGTCCGGATGGTATTCCAGCCGCTTGAGCTCGGTCTTGTCGCGGTCGTTCCAGAAAGCCCGCACCACGGCGCCGGGCCGGACCAGCCCGCCCAGGGCATCGTCGGCGTTCAGCCGGTCGATGAGGGCCTGGCTGTGGTTGCGGGCGCCCACCCCCAGGGCTTCCAGGGCCTTGCCGAGACTGGAGCCGGCGGAGATGGTGACTTCGGTCTTGACCGCCTCGTCCCATTGCCGGGCCAGGGTTTCGAACAGGCCCGGGGTCAGGGGGGCCACCTTGGGGAGGCTGGCCGCCGGAATCCGGGCCACCTTGGCCGTCGGGGCCGTGCGGCTGTTGACGTAATAGACGATCCCGGCCGCCACGGCCAGGAAGACCAGGCCGGCCGCGATCAAGGCGGGCCGGCGGGGAAGCCTCCGCCGCTCCGGCGGCGGGCAGGGGCGGGGAGTCGGGGGCGAGTCCGGCCGGGGCCGGTGGGGCTCGGCCGGCTTTTCCGAAAACCCGAATTTTTCCGCCGCCTCCCGGGGAGTCAGGGGGGCCGGGGTCAGGGGGCGGGGTTTCTTTTTCCGGGGAGGGCCGGGCCGGGAGGGCCGATCGGGGGTCGGCCCGGCCGGCGTATCCGGCGTCAAGGCCGCCGGAGCCGGGGCTTCCGGAGCCGGGGGGAGGATTTCCTCGACGGCCTGGACCGGAGGGACTTCCGCCGGAGCCGGGGCTTCCGGAGCCGGGGGGAGGATTTCCTCGACGGCCTGGACCGGGGGGACTTCCGCCGCCGCCGGAGTTTCCGGGGCCGGGGGCGCGGATTCCGGGGGCGCGGCGGGGGCCTCCGGCCGGGGCGGGGCCGCCTTTTCCCCGGGGGCGCAGGGGCGCGTCTTTTTCCGGAACGGCCGGGAGGCGTTGGTCGGGGATTCGGCCGGGGTTCCGGCCTCGCCGGCCGGGGCCGGCTTTTTCGGAGGCGGGCACACGGCCCTGGGCTTGGGGGTGGCGATCTGCAGGTCGTCGAACAGTTCCACCGGGGCCGGAGGCAGGGGCCGGTGCGCCTTCAGCCGGGCGGCCGGGGCCCCGGCGGACTGGCCGCTGAGTTTGCGCCACCAGAAGTCGAGCCTCTGCCCCAGCCGGGTGAAAAAGCCCTTCCGTTTTCGGACGCGGCCCGCGACCGGGGAGCGGCGAAATCTGGGATTATCTTTGTTCCACGACATGTTTCAGGTCAGGTGTTCAATTCGCGGCGGCGGCGGATCTGTTCGCGCTGGTTGGAAAAAATCCACTGGACGATGTCGTTCTGGTCTTTGCCCTGGATGTCGGTGAACTCCACGCCGTAGAGCCGGGAATACCCGGAATCGGGCTCCTGGGGAGGCTTGGCGTAGACGATGCGGCCGGCGATGTCCATCAGGCGGCTGTCGCCTTCGGGGAGCTGGAGGCCGATTTCGATGGGCGAACCGGGCGTGATTTCCTGGGCGTGGCCAAAGGCCAGGCCGAATTCGGAAATATCCACCACCACGCCGTGGTTGGTGTAGCTTTTGCGGCTGGACTGTTCGGCGAGCATGCCGATCAGGAGGGAGAGTTTTTGGTCGATGCGGGACAGGAGAATCTGGGACTCGGTGCGAAAAGGCGGAACTTTGACGGAGTCGATGGAACTGAGGCGCCGGAGCACCGAGGCCTGGCCCCGGGTGTAGTCATCGGCGGAGCCCAGGATGTTGAAGTAAAACTCGGCGGGCAGCGACGCGCGCAGCCCCTTGCGACGTTCGTCATTGGAAGGCATATGGTCCGTCCTTCAGCATAGGGGTCATGGACAGTTCGGAAGCCAGGCGGATGGTGTCCCGCCCCTCCCTCTTGGCCAGATACATGGCCTGATCTGCCCAGTATACCATATCCTCCGGACTTTTGACCATAAAATGTTCCAGACCGGCCACGCCCTGGCTCACGGTGGGCCGGAACACGGTGCCGGCCAGGGTGTAATCGCCGGCGGCCAGGGCCTGCCTGAGCCGCTCGGCCAGAAAATACGCCTGGGTCTGGGTGGTGTGCGGGAGAATGACGGCGAACTCCTCCCCCCCGATGCGGGCCGGGAGGTCGGTCGTCCGGGCCACCTGGTTGATGATCCGGGCCACGGCCCGCAGGACCAGGTCGCCGGTCTGGTGGCCGAACGTGTCATTGACGCTTTTGAAATGATCCAGATCCAGGCTCAGGAGGCTCAGGTGGTAGTTGTGGCGCTGGGCCTGGGCGAATTCGCGCTCCAGCGTCTCGTCGAAGACGCGCCGGTTGTGGAGGCCGGTCAGGCTGTCGCGGCTGGCCAGGTTCACGGCTTTCCGGTATCTGGCCGCCGCGCCCAGGGCCGCCCCGGCGGCGGCCACGATTTCCAACATGGTCTCCCGGCGGCGAATCTTCAGGTCGCTTTTGTTTTCAAAATACAGATACATCTCGCCCAGGGGCGTCCGGCCGTCCGCCAGGGCGAAGCCCAGCCGGCATTTGACCGTGGCCTGGCCCGAAACCGGGGCCGGGGGCAGATCCGGATCGTGAAGGAACCGGCCGGGCTCGCGGCCCGGAGTCCGGGTATCCAGGCCTCGGGCGGTGTCGACCAGACATTCCTCCAGGCACAGATCCACCCGCCGGGCGCCAGTCAAATTCTTGACGGATTCCGCAAGATAGGACTTCAGTTCGCCGACTTCCAGGCGGCCGGCCAAACCCTGGTAGAAATTTTTCAGGTCCGGGCCCGGAGCGGCCAGCGGCGGCCCCAGGATCAGGTCGGGCCGCTCGGTGAGCGCCTGGAAGGCCTCGTGAGTCTCCAGGGCGGCCAGGGCCAGGCGGCGGAGCCGCCCTTCGTCCAGGGGCCGGCTCAGGACGCTGAAAACCCCGCCCGCCACCCAGTCCATGGACCGTTCGAAATCGGGCCCGTCGGCCAGGGCGATGACCTGGGCGGGCAGTTCCAGTTGGTGAATCTCCTCCACCCAGGCCAGGGGATCGGGGGTGACCCGGCAATCGGCCAGCACCAGGGCGGGCCGGTTTTCGGCCAGGAGCTGGCGGCCCCGGTCCCAGGTCGCGGCGGCCACGATGCCGAAGCCTTCGGGCATCAGGGCCCGGACCGCGCTCATGGAGCAGTCGCCCAAACTGTCGATGATCAAGATGCTGGTGGTGGCCATGGCAAAACCCCGTGTGTTTGGCCGCCTTGGTTTGGGAAGGAGCGGCGGCGTTTATTACTTGGAAAGCATATTATATGCCAAGCGGCGGGCAATTTTTTGTGCGACACGGCTCACATATTATTTTGTTGATTGCGTTATTTATGTTGTCCACCTGTCCGCTGCCCCGGCCCGCCGGTAAAAACGGTCGAGCCCGGTGATTTCAAGCCTTATGCGGTATTCAGGCATTCTGGAAAAGCCGGTCGGATAAATGATCCATTATTAAATATAATATCATGATGTACTTAATATTGGACATGTGAAATATTTTTTGATATATGCTCAATATATTATGTGGTATGCCGATATGATATGTGGACTGCCACCTGGTTGACAGCCCCGGGCGAACCATTCCAACCGACCCGAAATCGGGCCGCTTTCGGCCCTCTTTGGTGAATGCCTATGCCTCGCCTCGCCTCCCTCCCTATGACCGTGGAAGAAGCCATGGGCGACTATGTCGACTGTTGCCTGGCGGCCATCGAACTCGAAGTGGACGGAACCATTTTACGGGCCAATGACAACTACCTCCGCCTCTGCGGCTACGGCGCCGAGGAACTGGCCGGCCAGCCGTACAGCCTCCTGTGCCCGGCCGACCAACAGAGCGCCCGCGACTACGTGACGCTGCGCCAGGCCTGGCAACGCGGGGAACGGCTCGGCGGCCTCTATTGCCGGCGGGGCCGGAGCGGGCGGATTTTCTGGCTGGAATTCGCCTACAACCCGGTTTTCGGCGACGACGGCCGGCCGGTGGGCATTGTGGGCATCGGGCTCGACGTCACCGACCGTACCGAGGCGGTCACCGAGCAGTGCGAGATCCACCAGGCCGTGCACCAGTCCATGCTGATGGCCGAATACACGCCCGACGGCCGCCTGGCCATGGCCAACGACCTGATGCTGGAGGTCTTCCATTACCGGCGGGAGGAGGTGCTGGGCTGCCACCGGAGCCTCTTCCACCCCGAGGAGGAAGCGCGGAACCCCCGGTTCCGGCAGCAGTGGGATTACGTGTGTTCCGGCAACATCTACAGCGGCCAGATGGAATGCCGGGCCGCCGGCGGCCGGCCCGTCTGGATTGAGGGCGTATTCGCGCCCATTTACGGGCCGGGCGGGGTTTTGGTCAAAATCGCCCTTTTCGCCCTGAATGCGACCTGGCGCGTGTTTCAGGAGCGGCGGGACCTGGCCCTGATCCGCCGTCTGGCCCGGGTCTGCGAGAGCACCCGCACCGCCGTGGTCCTGGTGGACCGGGATACCCGGGCCCTGTATATCAACGACAGTTTCACCCGGATGTTCGGCTATGCCCGCGACGAGTTCCTTGGCGGCAGCGCCGCCCGCATCTTTGGCCCGGCCGAGCAGGAGGTGGCGGCCCGGGTGCGGGCCCGGCTTTCGGAGGACCGGGCCCTGCACCTCGAGGAAGTGGCTTACGCCAAGGACGGCCGGCGGCTCTGGGTGGCCTGCGCCATCAGCCTGGCCCACGACGAGGAGGACGATGCCAATCTTTTCCTGGTGGCCGTCCTGACTGACATCACCGACGTCAAGATGAACGAGCGGCTCCAGAACAAGGCTCTGGAGGCCATGGTCCGGGATCTGCCGACCACGGAAATCCTGGCCCTGATCTGCCGCGAAGTGGAATTGATTCTGCCGGAGGTTAAGGTGGCGGTCATTGGGGTGGACGAAAAAAACCACTTTCAGCCCCTGGGTCAGGCCGGGCTGCCGCCGGCCTGTGTCCGGGCCCTCACGGGCCTGCCCGTGGAACGGGAATTCAGTGTCTCCGGCCGGGCCCTGATCGAGGGACGGCCCATGGCCCTCCACCAGGACGACCTCCGGAAGTACCCGGACCCCGATCTGCGCGAAGCCTTCGACTCGGCCGGCCTCACCTCCGGGTGGGCCGTTCCCATCGTCTCCGTCGACAACGAGGCCTATGGCGTGGTCACCTTCTATTCCCGGGGGCGGGTCAAAATCGACGGGGTACAGGAGCGTCTGGGCCAGATAGTGTCCCGCCTGTGCGCGGTGGCCCTGGAGCGGGAGAACACCCGCCGGTCCATGCGCCGGCTGGCCTTCTACGACGAGTTGACGGGCCTGCCGAACCGGGGCTTTCTCATCACCCTGGCCGAGAGGCTTCTGAAATCGGCCCGCCGGGCCGGCCACTCTTTGGCGGTCATCGTGGTCAGCCTTGACCGCATCATGTTCCTGAGCGAATCCCTGGGCCACCAGCAGAGCGAAGAGGTGCTCCGCCGGGTGGCGGTGGCCCTGCACGAACGCTGGCCCCAGGCCAAAGACGTGGTGGGCCGCCTTTCCGGCGGCGACCTGGCCGTGATTCTCAGCGGCTGCGATCCCATCGAGGCGGTGGCCGAAATCCAGGCCCTGGCCAGCCGGCCCGTGGTCATCGGCGATTTGACCCTCAGCCCCACGGCTTCCCTGGGCATCAGCATGTATCCCACCAACGGCGCGGACGTCGAGACTCTCCTGCACCACGCCACCCTGGCCATGGGCCAGGCCCGGGCCGGCGGGTTCGGCCGCTTCTGCTTCTTCATCCCCGAGCAGGACGAGCAGGTCCGGGCGGCCCTGGCCATGGAATCGGCCCTGCGCCGGGCCCTGGGCGGGCCCGAGCTGGACCTGGCCTACCAGCCCCAGGTGTGTCTCTCCACCGGCCGCCTCACCGGCGTGGAGGCCCTCATCCGCTGGACCAGCCCGATCTTCGGCTACGTGGCCCCGGAGCGCTTCATCCCCCTGATCGAAAGTTCCGGCCTCATCGGCGGGATCAGCGACTGGATCCTGGCCGAGGCCTGCGGCCAACTGAGCCGGTGGCGGCGCCAGGGGTTGGCTGTGCCGTCCGTTTCCGTGAACCTGGCCGCCACCAACTTCAACGATCCGGAGATCGTCGACCGCATCCTGGCCCTGGTCCGCCGGGAGGGCCTGGAAGCCCGGGATCTGGTGCTGGAACTCACCGAACGGGTGTTCATGGACTCCGGCTCCACGGCCCTGGCCGTGATCGATCGGGCCTGGCGGGCCGGGCTGCGCCTGTCCGTGGACGATTTCGGCACGGGCTATTCCTGCCTGAGCTATCTGCACCGGCTCCCGATCAGCGAATTGAAGCTGGACCGCAGTTTTGTGCTGGAATTGGAGGAGACCGAGACCAGCCGGCGCATCAGCCAGGCCATCATGGGCATCGGCCAGAGCCTGGGCCTGCACCTGGTGGCCGAGGGCGTGGAGACGGAAAGGCAGTTGGAGCTTCTGCGGGGCCAGGGCTGGCATTCGGCCCAGGGGTTCCATTTCGCCCGGCCCATGTCGGCCGGGGATTTTGCGGATTGGCTGTCGAGGTATGCGGGGGAGACGCTGTTTACGATGTTTCCGGCGAATGGGGAACGGGAGGCGGCGCGTCCGGGGGCCCGGCTGCCGCTTCTCACTCCTTAAGGAGGCGGGTCAGTTCGGCCATCACCGGGCCGCAGTCGTCGATCACGGCCACGTCCGCGCCCCGGACCATGGGGGCCTGGGGATCGTGGTTGACGGCGACGAGGAAGCGGCTTTTTTCCAGGCCGGCATAGAGGGCCGGGGAGCCGCTCACGCCCACGGCCAGGCAGAGCTCCGGCCGGGTCATGGCCCCGGAAACGCCCACCAGACGGGCCAGGGGCGCCCAGGCGTTCATGGCCGCCGGCCGGCTGACCCCCCAGTCCGCGCTCATCGCCTCGGCCAGACGGGCCGCCGCGGCCACGCCCTCCCGGCCGCCCACCCCCTGGCCGGCCACCACCAGCCGCTTGGCCCGGGCCAAGTCTTCGGATTCGGATTCCGGCTCGACCCGGGTTTCCAGCACAAACTCCGCGCCGCCCGAACCCCGGCGGTCGTAGACCGTCACTGTCGGGCCCGGTCCGGCGGGCCGGGCCGCCGGCTCGGCCGCGCCCGGGGCCAGGGCCAGGCAGACCGGCCCGGGCCGCGGCTTGAAAGCGGCCCGGAGATGCTGGGAATAGACCATCTTTTCCACCACCCAGGCGCCGTCTTCCCAGGCGGCGGCCAGGGTGCCCGTCACCGCCACCCCGGCCAGGCGGTGGGCCAGCCGCACCGCCAGCTCCGCCCCGCTGAAATCCCCCGGGAACAGCATCAGCTCCAGGTCCGCGCAGAATTCGGGCAGCGCGGCCAGGGCTTTTTCGGCCTGATAAGGGCCGCCGATATCGAGCACCACCGCCCGCCGGGCACTCAGCTCAGCCGCCAGCCGCCGCCGGGCCGGCTTGGAATCCGTCCCCAGGTCGGCCAGGATCACGGCGGTCTCCACCCGGTCCGGGCCGCGCAGGCGGTCCCGCGTCCAGGCGGCCAGCTCCCGGGCCCGTTCGGGGTAGGCGGGGTTGAGGCCGTTGAGGATCAGGGCGCTTTTCATAGCCGCCCCCGCAGGTGGTTTTGATACAGCAGCCGAGCCTTGGCCTCGGGGCTGTCGCCTTCGACGATCACCGCGGCCCGGCACGGCGTCCGGCGGGTCAGGGCGGCGAGGACCAGCGGCGGAGCCGGATCCTCTTCGGCCGGCCCGGCAACAGTGAATTTTTCCACGGGGCGCTGGCCGGGGCCCATTTTGTCCCGCAGGGTCGGGACCCGCAGGTGGGCGGTGGGGGCGTTGCCCACGGCCAGGACCAGAGGCGGCCGCACCGTCTGGCTGCGCCGGCCGTCGTCGGCCAGGCTCTCGACCTGGAGCAGCCCGTCGTTCCGCCAATGGAAGTCCGTCACCTGGGTCAGGGCCGGGCGGCCCAGGCGTTCGGCCGCCAGGAGGGGCACGGCGGCGTTGTCGCCGTCGGCGCTCCGGCCGCCCATGACCACCAGGGCGCAGCCTTCGGCGCGGGCAAAGTCGGCGATGACGGCCGCCGTCCATTCGGGATGGAACAGGGGCGCGTCCGGCGCCTCGAGAAGCACGGCCCGGTCGAACTTCAGCGCCAACAGGGTTTTCAGCAGGGGCTCGGCCCGGGGCCCGCCGATGGTCAGGGCCGTCAGACCGGGTGCGGACCGGCCCGGGGGGCCGGCCTGATCGCGGAATTTCAAGGCCAGTTCCAGGGCGCTCTCGTCCTGGGGGTTCCAGACGGTCCGGGTGAAGCGGGTTTCGACATGAAAATTTTCGTCGGGCCGCCAGTCGCTTTCGGCCATGGTCTCCAGTTCGGGCACGGCCTTGAAACAGACCAGGACGTTCATCGTCACCCCCTAGAGCGTTTTGCCTTCTAATCGCCGTCATCCATATGCAAAACGCCAAAACATCCGGGCACTTTTCTAAAGATGCCCATGACCTTTAGATAAAGTGCCCCAGGCCTCAGTGGCCGCGGCCGAAAATGGGAAAGGCTTTTTGGAGAATGGGGTCGGTGAAGCCGGTGAGCTCCCGGTAGATCCCGTCGTTGATGGCCCGGTAGGTTTTCGTATTCTCGGCGACGGGCCGGAACACGTCGCGCGGCCGGACCATGACGGCCATGGCCTCGTCGAAGTTTTTATACACGCCGAGCCCCACGGCCGCGCAGATGGCCGAGCCCAGGCTCACCGCGCCGTTGATGAGGTTGCGGCCGGCCGGAATCCCGAACACGTCGGCGAAAATCTGCATGAAGAGATCCCCGTTGGAGCCGCCGCCGGAGACGATGAGGCGTTCCAGGGCCAGGTTCCGCTCCCGGCACATGGCCTGGTTGTGGTTGTACATGGTCAGGGCGATGGCTTCGAGGATGGAGCGGTACATGTGCACCCCCGTGTGGCGGCCGTCGAAGCCGATCATCACGCCCCGCTTGAAGGGGGTCGCAGGCGAGGCCAGCCAGTCGGGGATGGTCATCAGGCCGCCGCAGCCGGCCGGAACGGCTTCCGCCTGCCGGTTGAGGTAGTCCTCGGGGGAGAGACCGGCGGCCTCGGCTTCGCGGGGCACGTCTCCGCCCATGAGTTCGCGCATCCAGCTCACCGTGGACATGCCCCGGCGGATGCCCCAGCTTTCGTAGAGATAGCGCCCGGGCCGGGAGGCCAGGTTGGTGAAAAAATTCTCGGCCCGGTTTTCGGGAATGAAATCCGGGCCCTCGATCATGGAAGTGATGTAAGTGCCCAGGGAAACCAGGGCCACCGGGCCGCTCAGCGAGCCCGAGCCCAGGGCTTCCACGGCCTTGTCGTTGGCCGTGGCCACCACCGGCAGCCCGGCCGGAAGGCCCAGGGCCTCGGCCGCTTCCGGGGTGAGGCCGCCGAGGACGTCGCCGGGGTTGACCAGGTCGAAGAGCATGTCCCGGGGCACGTTGTAATGCTTCAGCACGGCCGGGTCCGCGCTCCACTGCCAGGCGACCTTGTCTATGGGCCAGGCGCCCTCGTAGTTGGCGGCCGTGTCCTTGGTCCGGCCCGTGAGGCGGTGGGTGAGGTAGCCGGAGGTGGTGGTCACGTAGCGCACGTCCGGGTATTCGGGCTCGTAGGGCCGCGACAGGCGCAGATCCATCCAGCTCATCACCGGATAGGCCAGCCGGCCGTCGGCCTTCAGGAGCGTCCGGCAGCAGCGGATGGTGCAGAGCCCCATCCCCAGGATTTCCGGGATTCGGCCGGGGAAGCGGCTCAGGGCCTCGCGGCAGGCGACGACCAGGGTGTCCCACAGGTCGTCGTCGGGGTGGAGCACCACCCCGGGGGCCGGCAAGAGGTTCGGCCGCAGTTCCTTTTTCCCTTCGGCCACCACCCGGCCCTCGGTGTCGAAGATGACCACCTTGGTGCTCTGGGAGCCGCCGTCCACGCCGATGATATATCCCGCCATTACCGCACCGCCCTTGAAAATATTACAAAAAAAGCGCCCTCCGGAACCGAAGCCGCTTTACTGTGTGGGTACTCTGGAAACTGTCAAAAGAGAGGATCCTTCGGGGCTTGTTAACCCCTTGACAATCAAGATTTTCCATTATACCGTGAAGGCCGTATGGAGTCAAGGAGGCCTTTGGGAGATGAAGCCCGACCTGTCCGACGCCCACGCGTCTTTTCTGCGCGACGAATCCCGGCTTTCCGGCGAAGCCGAAAGCATCGAATTTCCCCGGACCGAAGCCGAAGTCCTGGCGGCCGTGCAACGGGCCCGGGAACGGGGGGCGACCCTCACGCCCCAGGGCGCCCGCACGGGCATCTGCGGCGCGGCCGTGCCCCGGGGCGGCGTGATCCTCAATTTCAGCGAAATGCGCCGCCCGCTGGGGCTGGAACGGGGGCCGGACAACGGGTTCCGGCTGCGCGTCCAGCCCGGTTACCTCCTGGCCGACCTGCGCCGCGACCTCGCCCGCCGGAGTTTTGACTGGCCGGACCCGGCCGCCGTGGACCCGGACCTCCAGTCCGCCTTCCGCCAGACCCCGGAACAGTTCTGGCCGCCCGACCCCAGCGAGACCACGGCCAGCCTGGGCGGCCTGGCCTCCACCAACGGGCGCGGCCCCGGGGCCTGGCGCTACGGCTCGACGGGCGACCACCTGGCGGCCCTGCGGGCCGTTCTGGCCGACGGCGAAATTCGCCAAATCACCCCGGACGCGACGCCGGAGCTGTGGTCGGCCCTGGTGGGCGGGGAAGGCCTGTTCGGAGCCGTCACGGAACTGACCCTGCGCCTGCGGCCCCGGCCGGAAGCCATGTGGGGCATCGCTTTTTTCTTTGCCGGGGAAGGCGCGGCCGCCGCTTTCATCGACCAGGCCCGGACGCTGGACGATCCCGCGGTGGCCGCGATGGATTTTCTGGATCACCAGTCCCTGACTCTGGTGCGGGAGCTGAAGGCCGTGGCGGCCAAGCTGCGGGAACTGCCCGACGCCCCGGAGGGCGCCCGGGCCGCGGTCTACCTGGAACTGCACGCCGACGCGGAGGAAAAAATCGAAAACGCGGCCGGGGACCTGATGGCCCGGGCCGAGGCCCTGGGGAGCGATCCGGACGAATCCTGGGCCTTGTCCGGCAACGAATTGGACAAGCTGCGCCTCTTCCGCCACGCCGTCCCCGAGGCGGTCAACGCCCGGATCGACGCCCTGCGCCTCACCTTTCCGGGCCTGACCAAAACGGCCGGCGACCTGACCCTGCCGGGCATCCCCTTTGCCGAGGCCCTGGCCCGATACCGCGCGGACATTGAAAATCAAGAACTTTCGGCGGCCGTCTTCGGCCACGCCCGGGACAACCACCTCCACGTCAATCTCCTCCCCCGGGATGAGGCCGAGCGCGAAAAGGCCCGGGCTCTCCTGGCCGGCTGGCTGGCCTGGTCCCGCGAACTCGGGGGGCGGCTGTTCCGCGAACACGGAGTGGGCAAGCTGAAAAGGGCACTGTGCGCCCGGGCCGAAGACCCGGCCGTCCTGGCCGCCCGGCGCGCCTTGAAGGACCGTCTCGATCCCCGGGGACTGTGGAATCCCGGCAATCTTTTTCTCGATTAAAGGAAATCATTCATGCGCATCGCTGTGTGCGTCAAGCAGGTCCCGGCCTTTGGCGACGGGGCCACCGATCTGGAACGGGGCTTTGTCATCCGCACCGGCCGGACGCGGATGAATCCCCACGACGCTTCGGCCGTGGCCGCCGCTTTGGCCTGGCGCGAACAATTCGGCGGCGAGGTGGAGGTTTTTTCCATGGGCCCGCCCGGCGCCCGGGAAGTGGTGGCCGAGGCCCTGGGCATGGGCGCGGATCGCGGCTGGCTGTTGACCGACCCGGGCCTGGCCGGGGCCGACACCCTGGTCACGGCCCGCACCCTGGCCGCCGGGTTTCAGGCGGCGGGCGGCGGCTTTGATCTGTATGTCTGCGGCCTCCGGACCACGGACGGCGACACTGGGCAGGTGGGCCCGGCCCTGGCCGCGCTCCTGGGCCGGCCCTTCATCGGCCGGGTGACCGGCTGGACCGCCGAGCGGACTTTTCGCCACGAGGTGGATGGCTGGGAGCAGACGGTGCGGGCGGACGGGCCGGCCGTGATCGCCGTGGTCCGGGAAAAATTCCCGCCCCGGGTCCCTTCGCTGAAAATGAAAATGCAAAAGAAACCGTTGGCGCCATTGGCTATGGCGGACCTGCCCGAGCCCGACCCGGAACGATTCGGCAGCCGGGGTTCGCCCACCAAAATTCGCCGAGCCTATTACCCGGAACGGGTCGCCGGCCAGGTGCGGCATGTGGACGGGCTGGACGCGGCGGCCCTGATTCTCCAGGCGGTGCGGGAACTATGACCGGGCGGGGCGATTGGTCGGGGATTCTGGCGTATCTGGAACTGGCCGGGGGGCGGCTCACGCCCCTGTCGCGCCAGGTGGCCGGCCTGGCCCGGCAATTGGCCGACTCGGCCGGGATGGCGGCGCACGGCCTCATCCTGGCGGGCGGGGAAGAGGGCGGGGCGGCGGAGGCCGAACTGGCCGGCCTGCCCCTGGACCAGGTGTATCTCTACCGATCCCCGCTTCTGGACGGCTTCCGGGCCGACGCGCAGGCGGCGGCGTTCATCGACTGTGCCGAAGCCCTGCGCCCTTCGGTGATCCTGGCCGGCGCCGGGGACCGGGGCAAGGATCTGGCGCCCCTGGCGGCCGCCCATTTCCGGACCGGCCTCACGGCCGACTGCACCCGGCTGGAGATGCTGCCCGGAGGTCTCCTCCTTCAGGTGCGGCCGGCCTTCGGCGGCAACGTCATGGCCGAAATCCTGACCCCGGAAGCCCGGCCCCAGATGGCCACCGTGCGGTCGGGCGTCGTTTCGCCGCCGGTGGCGGGCAACGGACCGCGCCTGATTCGGCGGCCGCTCCCGTCCGCCGCGCAAAAATCGGCCCTCACCCTCCTGGAACGCCGGAAACTACCCGCCCGGGATACCCTCTCCGAAGCCCGGCTGGTGGTGGCCGTGGGCTGCGGGGTGCGGGCCGCCGCCGACCTGGACCGGCTGCGGCGTCTGGCCGAACGCCTGGGCGGGGTTCTGGCCTCCACCCGGGGCCTGGTCGAACGCGGCTGGATGCCGCCGGAAAGCCAAATCGGGCTGTCCGGCCACAGCGTGGCCCCGGACCTCCTGATCACGTTGGGTCTCTCCGGTTCGGTGCAGTTTCTGGCCGGCCTCGGCGGGGCCAAAAAAATCATCGCCGTCAACCGCGACCCCGAGGCCCGGATTTTTTCCGTGGCCACCATATGCCTGTGCGCGGACATGTACGAGGTGATCGACTCGCTGGAGTCGATCACCGAGGCGCGGTGAGCGGCGGGCTGTATCAGCCGCCTGCTACTGGTAGCGAATCTTCGGGTTGAGGTAGGCGTACAGAATGTCGGCCAGCATGTTCGACAGGCAGAAGATGGTGGCCATGAGCAAGGTGGTGGCCTGGATCAGCGGCAGATCGCGCCGCTGGATGGCGAACAGCAAAAGGCGCCCCAGGCCGGGATAGCTGAACAGCGATTCCGTCACCACCAGGCCGCCCATGAGCCAGCCGATGCTGATGGCCGAAACCGTCACCGTCGGCAGAAGCGCGTTCCGCAGCACATGACGGAACAGCACCTGCCGCGAACTGAGGCCCTTGAGGTAGGCCGTGCGCACATAGTCGGAATACAGGGCCTCCACCGTGCTGGCCCGGGTCATGCGGGTGATGTAGGCCAGGGAGACCAGGGCGGCCGTGACCGCCGGCAGCACCAGCTTGGGAAAGGCCTCGATGAAGCCGGCCGTGGGCGCGATGCTGGAACTGGGCGGCAGCCAGCCGAGTTTCAGGGAGAAAATGGTGATGAGAATGACGCCGGTGACGAATTCCGGCAAACCGATGAGCGACAGCGAGCCCACCGAGATCACCTGGTCCACCATCTTGTTGCGCCGCAAGGCCGCCCACAGGCCCAGGAGAATCCCGCCCGGCACGTAGATGACGAAGGCCACCACGGCCAGCATGGACGAGTTCTTCAGCCGCTCCCAGATCATTGGAGCCACCGGGGAGTTGTTGGTGGACAGCGACAAGCCCCAGTCGCCCTGGACGAAATTGCCCAGCCAGGTGAGATACTGGACGTAGATCGGCTCGTTGAGCCCCAGCTTTTCCCGGAGGGCCTCGATGGCCACGGGCGAGGCGAAGCGGCCCAGGATCATCTGGGCCACGTCGCCGGGCAGGACCTGGGTGGCGAAAAAAATGATCATGGAGGAGACCAGGAGGGTCAGCAGCACGAAACCCAAACGCCGAACGATGTATTTGATCATCAGCGGTCTCCTTTACGCCACGGCCGGCTGGTGGTAGGGGCTGGTCTGGACCCGGGCCAGTTCCTCGGGGGGGATGTGGCAGAAGATGCGGCCCTT
Organism: Candidatus Adiutrix sp.; assembly: GCA_031549025.1. Taxonomy (GTDB): domain Bacteria; phylum Desulfobacterota; class Desulfarculia; order Adiutricales; family Adiutricaceae; genus Adiutrix. The sequence goes on from JAVBQN010000025.1 coordinate 29,296, forward strand.
GATCCCCACAGCCCGGCTGGGCGGCTCCTCGGTGGAACACTCCGGCCCGCACACCCGGGGGCAGCGGCTGTGGAAGGCGCAGCCCAGGATCTTGGTCGAGGGGCTGGGCACCGAGCCCTCCAGGCGGATGCCCTGCTGCGGCGCGTCCGGGTCGGGGTTGGGGATGGCCGACAAAAGGGCTTCGGTATACGGATGGAAGGGCGGCCGGAAGATGTCTTCGGCCGTGCCGAATTCCATCACCCGGCCCAGATACATCACCGCGATCCAGTCGGAAATGTGGTGGACGGCGGCCAGGTCGTGGGAAATGAAGAGGTACGAGGGCTGGTTCTTGGCCTGGAGCTCGAACAAGAGGTTCACCAGCGCGGCCTGCACCGAGACGTCCAGGGCGGAGAGGGGTTCGTCCAGGAGAATCACGTCCGGCTCGGCGGCAAAGGCCCGGGCGATGCCCACCCGCTGCAATTCGCCGCCGGACAGTTCGCCGGGCAGGCGGTTGTAGTAGGTGGAGGGCAGGTTCACCGATTGGAGGATTTGCAGGATCTTTTCCCGCCGTTCCTCCTTGCCGAGTTTGGTGAAGATTTTCAGGGGCCGTTCCAGGCTCTTGGCGATGGTCTGGTTGGGGTTCAGCGAGGCGTCCGGGTTCTGGAAGACCATCTGGATTTTCCGGAGCAAAGCGCGCGGCCGCTGGGAAACCTTGGGCGGCAAGGGCGCGCAGTCCAGCCGCACTTCGCCGTCGGTGGGGTCCACCAGCCCGGTGATGGAGCGCAGGAGCGTGGTCTTGCCGCAGCCGCTCTCCCCCACGATCCCCAGGGTGCAGCCCTTGGGCACTTCCAGGGTCACCCCGTTCAGGGCCTTGATGAGGTTGCGCCCGGCCCCGGGTTTGAGGCTGGCGGTGATGGGGGCGTAGTGCTTGGCCAGGCGGTCCACGGTCAGGTACGGGGTCTGGTCGGCCGGGGCCGGATAGGTGGGCAGGTCCTCCAGGACTTTTTTGCGCTCGGCGATTTCCGGCCAGCGATGGCAGGCGGTCTGGCGGTCCGGCCCGATGGATTCCAGGCCCGGGGTGATTTCGAGGCATTCGGGCGAAGCCATGAAGCAGCGCGGGCTGAACACGCAGCCCTTCGGCAGTTCCCGGAGGGACGGAATCATGCCCTCGATGCCGGCCAGGGCCCGCTTGCGGTGGTCCTCCTCGAATTTGGGAATACTGCCCAGAAGGCTGAGGGTGTAGGGGTGTTTGGGATCCTTGAAGATGTCCCGGGTGGGGCCGGATTCCAAGAGTTCCCCGGCGTACATGACCCCGATGGAGTCGCACACCTGGGCCACCACGGCCAGGTCGTGGGTGATGTAGAAGATGGCCGAATCGTAGTCTTCCTTCAGCTTGACCACCAGGTCCAGGACCACGGCCTGGGTGGTGACGTCCAGGGCCGTGGTGGGCTCGTCCATGACCAGGAGGGAAGGGTTGTTCATCAGCGACATGGTGATGACGCAGCGCTGGAGCATGCCCCCGGAAAGCTGGTGCGGATAGAGCCCGGCCACGTATTCGGGATCGGGCATGGAAACCCGGCCCATGGTCCGCACGGCCGCGTTCCAGGCCTCCTTTTTGGAGAAGCCCTGGTGAATCTGGGCGGCTTCGGCCAACTGCCAGCCGATCTTGATGGAGGGGTTCAGGGCCAGCGAGGGGTTCTGATACACCATGCCGATGTGGCGGCCCCACAGCCGGCTCATCTCTTCCCGGCCGTAATTGGTGATGTCTTCGCCCAGAAAGCTGATGTTCCCGTCGTCGATGCGGCCGTTGGCCGCCAGATAACGGATGGAGCCCAGGGCCAGGGTCGACTTGCCGCTGCCCGATTCCCCCACCAGTCCGAAGCTTTCCCGGCGCTTGATGGCCAGGCTGACCCGGCGCACGGCCTTGACGTAGCCGCTTTCGGTCTGGTAGCCGATGCTGAGGTTGTCCACTTGAAGTATTGTTTCGGCCATAATTGTCACGTCTCAAAAAAATGGAATTGCAATAACCCGCCCGGCGGCCGGGCGCGGTCAGCGTTTGCCCATGGAGGGCTGCAGCATGTTGCGGATGCCGTCGCTCAAAAGGCTGGTGGAAACCACCAGGACGGCGATGGCCCCGGCCGGACACAGGAGAACCCACGGCGCCGAGGAGATGAAGCTCCGGGCCTCGTTGATCTGCATGCCCCAGTCCGGGGAGGGCGGCTGCACGCCCAGGCCCAGGAAGCCCAGGGAGGCCACCAGGAAGATGGCGTAGGAAAAGCGCATCGACATTTCCACGAAAACCGGGGGCAGGGTGTTGGGCATGATCTCGACGAAGATGATGTAGAGGTCGTTCTCGCCCCGGATGCGCGCCGCCTCCACAAAGGCCCGGCTCTTGATTTCCAGGGCCATGCTGCGCACCACGCGGGCCATGATGGGGATGTAGAGGATGGTCACGATCAGGACCAGGTTCACCAGCGACGGCCCCGACAGGGAGATGAACACCAGGGCCAGCAAAAGGGCCGGGAAGGACATCACGATGTCGCAGGCCCGCATGACCACTTCGTCGAAAAAACCGCCGTAGTAGCCCGAGGCCAGGCCCAGGATGGAGCCGAAGAAGGCCGCCAGGATGGTGCCCGTGCCGCCGAGGAAGAAGACCGAGCGCGAACCGACGATGATGCGGGAAAAGACGTCCCGCCCGTATTGGTCGGTGCCGCACCAGTGGGCCCAGGTGGGGCCCTGGAGGCGGTCGGCGATGCTCTGGGCGTCGAAGGCGTACGGCGTGACGTACGGCCCGATGACGGCCATCAGGAGAAAGAAGAAAAAGAAGAACGCGCCCACCAGGGAGAGCGGGTTGGACAGAAAACGCCGGAACAGTATTTTGAGTTGGGCCGCGCGGGCCGGGTTCAGAAGAGCCATGATCCGTTCCCCGGGATGGTTTTGGGGCCGGCCGGGGGCGGAGCCCCCGGCCGGGAAGGGTGCCTGACGGCGTCCGGCGGCGGACGCGGCGGTTACTTGGCGAAGTAGGCGTTCCAGAAGCGGGTGGTGATCCAGGCGTAGCCCAGCTTCAGGTTTTCCACGTTGGCGCTGGTGCCGGCGCTGGCCTTCTGGACGTAGATGTTGATGGCCGGGCCGCGCTCGATGAAGATCTCCTGGGATTTCTTATACAGCTCGACGCGTTTGGCCTTGTCCATCTCGGTGTTGATTTTCTTGACGATCCCGTCGAACTCGGGATCGGACCAGTGGCCGGCGTTCCAGGCCGAGCCGGTGATGTAGGCCAGGTTGTAATAGAGCACCGGGGTGGCCCGGGAACCCCAGGAGTCGATGCCGAAATCGCATTCCAGCCAGTTGTTGGGCGCATCGCTGTAATACTGGTCGCTGGGGATCATGTTGATGTCCACCTTGACCCCGATGGCGGCCATCTGCTGGGCCCAGACCGTGGCGATCTGGTTGTTCTGAGCCCAGGTGGGGACCATCAGCTGGATTTCCAGGCCTTTTTCAAAGCCGGCTTCCTTCAGGAGGGCCTTGGCTTTTTCGGGGTTGAACTCGGGCTTTTTATCCAGGTAATAGTCCTTGTAGGGAGGGCCGATGGGCGTGGTGTTGCCGGCCGCCGCCAGGCCCGGGCGGACCGCGGCGATGATGTCGTCATGGTTGGTGCCCAGCTTCAGGGCCTGGCGCACCCGCACGTCGTGGGCCGGCCGGCCTTCGTCGGAGCGGATGTGGATGATCATGTGCTCGTTTTCATCGCCCAGGACCAGTTTGGTCTTGGGGTCGTCCTTGACCTGGTTGGCCGATTCCAGGGGCAGCATGCCCACGAAGTCCAGGTCGCCGCCGCGGAGGGCCTCCACCTGGCCGGGAATGTCGGGCGAGAAGATGATGTGCAGTTCGTCGAAATAGGGCAGGGCCGAGCCGTCGGCGTCCTTGAGCTTGAAGTGGGGGTTCTTGGCCATGATGATGCGGTCTTCGGGGTGGTACTCTTTAATGTAATACGCCCCGGAGCCGATGTTCTTCTCCGTCGGGTTGACGGTGCCGTCGGGAATGATCAGGGCCCGGTATTCGCCGCAGTCGGCCGGGAATTCGGGGTTGGCTTCCTTGAGCTGGAAGACCACGGTGTCGTCGTCCGGCGCGCTGACGCTCTCCACGTTGGCGTAGAGGGCCACGCTGGGCGAGCCGACCTTGGGGTCGCGCAGGCGGTTGAAGGTCCAGACCACGTCCTTGGCCGTGACCCGTTTCCCGTCGCAGAAATAGCCGTCGGGCCGGAGCTTGAAGGTCCAGGCTTTGCCGTCGGGCGACGCCCAGCTGGCGGCCAGGCCGGGCACCGGGGTATAGGTGGAGTCGATGTCCACCAGGCGCTCGTAAACCTGGGTGACGATCATGACATCCGGGGGATTGCTGGAAAAGCCGGGATCGAGGTTGGTGGAGGCCTCGATGCCGATCCGGAAGACGCCGCCGTGCTTGTCGGCGGCCACGCCCAAGGCGGGCGCGGTGAGAAGGCCCATGAAGATAAGTAGACCCAAAACGCGTTTCATACCTGCTCCTTGTCGCGGTTGCATGATGGGGACCGCTTTCGCTCCGAGCGAGGGGAACGAACCTTGAGGGAGGTCCCGGTGTGTTCACTCCGAAGGGAGTGTCGCTCTGTGAGGATTTTCCTCAGCCCGCCCGGGCGGGCTGAGGAAAATCCTCCGGGGGAGGCCGGCGCGGAAAGACGGCTTTCCGCGCCGGCGAAGGGTTGGGTATCACTTGGCGAAATAGGCGTCCCAGAAGCGGGTGGTGATCCAGGCGTAGCCCAGGGTCAGGTTCTCCACCTTGGCCCCGGAGGCGGCGGCGGCCTTCTGGACGAACACGCTGATGGCCGGCCCTCGCTCGATGAAGATTTCCTGGGATTTCTTATAGAGCTCGATGCGTTTGGCCTTGTCCATCTCGGTGTTGATCTTTTTGACGATCGCGTCGAACTCGGGGTCGGACCAGTGGGCCCCGTTCCACATGGCCCCGGTGACGTAGGCCAGGTTGTAGTAGGTCACCGGCGTGGCCCGGGTGCCCCAGGGGCCGATGCCGAAATCGCACTCCAGCCAGTTGTCCGGGGCGTCGCTGTAATACTGGTCGCTGGGGATCATGTTGATGTTGACCTTGATGCCGATGGCCGCCATCTGCTGCGCCCAGACGGTGGCGATCTGGGCGTTCTGGGCCCAGCTGGGCACCATGAACTTGATTTCCAGACCCTTCTCATGCCCGGCTTCCTTCAGAAGGGCCTTGGCCTTTTCCGGGTTGAACTCGGGCTTTTTGTCCAGATAGTAATCCTTGTACGGAGGGCCGATGGGGGTGGAGTTCCCGACCACGGCCAGGCCCGGGCGAACCGCGGCGATGATGTCGTCATGGTTGGTGCCCAGCTTCATGGCCTGGCGGATGCGCACGTCGTTGGCCAGATGGCCTTTGTCGGCGCGCATGTGGATGACCATCTGCTCGTTCTCGTCACCGAGGATCAGCTTGGTGTTCGGGCCCTTTTTGAGGAGGTCGGCCAGTTCGAAGGGGATCATGCCCACAAAATCCAGGTCGCCCCCGCGCAGGGCCTCCACCTGCCCCGGAATGTCGGGGGAGAAGATGAAGTGGATTTCGTCGAAGTAGGGGAGCGCCGTGCCGTCGGCCGCCTTCAGGTTGAAGTGAGGGTTCTTGGCCATGACCACCCGGTCTTCGGGATAGTAGTTCTTGATGTAGTAGGCGCCGGAGCTGATGTTCTTCTCGGCCGGATTGGCGGTGCCGTCGGGAATGATGCAGCCGTGGTATTCGCCGGCGTCCACCGGGAATTCGGGGTTCGTGTCCTTCAGGGTGAAGACCACGGTATGATCATCGGCCGCCTTGACGTCGGTGACGTTGGCGTAGAGGCTGACCACCGGGGTGCCGATCTTGGGATCGCGCAGGCGGTTGAAGGTCCAGACCACGTCCTTGGCCGTGACGGGTTTCCCGTCGCTGAACTTGGCGTCGGGCCGCAGCTTGAAGGTCCAGGTCTTGCCGTCGGGCGATTCCCAGCTGGTGGCCAGGCCCGGGGCGGCGTTGTAGTTGGCGTCGATATCCACCAGACGCTCATAGATCTGGGAAACGATGAGGATGTCCGGGGGGTTGGTGGCGAAACCGGGGTCCAGGTTGGTGGAGGCCTCTATCCCGATGCGGAAGACGCCCCCGGGGTTGGGAGCGGCCCCGGCCAGGGCGGGCAGCATGAGTACACCGATCAGGATGAATAATCCGAGCAATCGTTTCATAAGTCCTCCTCCTCAAGCGCATGGCGTTGGCGAGCGTGACGTGCGGGCCCCACGGTTTCCCGCGCGGCGTCGACACTTCCGGCGTCAGAGTCTTTTCGTTCGTTCACCTCCTGACGGCACCGACGGCTATGGCGGGCATCTTTCCATCGGAGCACTTGGGTTTGCGGGTCGGGAGAAGCCGGTGCGATATGCGAGAATGATTCTTGTATGTTGGACCAATTGAACCCATCATATCACAAAGCCGTTTCAGATGCCACATTTTCATGCGGGCTTCCAGGCGTTCAATTTTTGGACAGGTGTGCGGAGACAGGCTGTCCAGTTTCCCGACAGGGAGAGGCGCGGGGGCGAGGCTCGCAAAAAAACCGATTTTAAATCAGCGTGTTGTACAGCCCGTCCCCGGAAATATTTTGGCATATGGGTTGCTTAATATATGGCTAATTCAACGCGAAAGAAAAAACGCGGCTTTCCCAACTTCGGCTAAACACGTTCCGGTCCTTTCCGGGCCGGCTTCAGGAATTGTTCCCCAGGGGGCCCGCGCCGTGGGCGCGGCCCGCCCCGCGACTGGAGGTGGCCATGAATCTGAAACGGTATGTCATCGAACTCGGCATGGGCGCGGATCTGCACGGCCAGGACGTCACCAAGGCCGCCCAGCGGGCCATCCGGGACGCCGTGTCCCGCTCCTGCCTTTGTGGACTGGTGGACATTTTCGGCTTTGACGATCCGGGCCGCATGTACATCCAGCTGAAAGTGGCCTGTCCCTTCCCCGGCCAGCTGGACCGGGCCAAACTCATCGAAAGCGTGCCTTTCGGCCAGGTGGAACTGTCCGTGGCCGAAGGCGGCCTGGTCACCGAAGGGCTGCACCTGCCGATGCTGGGCGAGGGCGACCGCATCGTCGTCGCCCTGGCCTCCATCACCGTTCTGGTGGACCTGGACCAGACCGGCGTCAGGCCGCATTTTTCCTGATACCCTTTATTTCATCCAGACAGGAGAGACCCCATGAAACTGGATCAGACCACCCTTTTGGACATTTATGAAAAAATGGTCCGCATCAGGCTGTTCGAGGAGAAGGCCGCCGAGCTTTTCGCGGCCCAGAAGCTGCCCGGCTTCGTCCACCTCTACGCCGGCGAGGAGGCGGTGGCCTCGGCCGTCTGCGCGCTTCTGACCGACCGCGACTACATCACCAGCACCCACCGGGGCCACGGCCACCTCATCGCCAAGGGCGGCAAGCTTGACCTGATGATGGCCGAGCTCTACGGCAAGCGTGACGGCTACTGCAAAGGCAAGGGCGGCTCGATGCACATCGCCGACGTGGATTTGGGCATCCTCGGGGCCAACGGCATCGTCGGGGCCGGCCAGCCCATCGCCGCCGGCGCGGGTTTCGCCCTGAAATACAAGAAGACCGACGCCGTGGCCGTCTGCTTTTTCGGCGACGGGGCTTCCAACCGGGGCACCTTCCACGAGTCGCTCAATCTGGCCTCGGCCTTCAGGCTGCCGGTGGTCTTCGTCTGTGAGAACAACCAGTACGGCATTTCCAACCACCAGTCCACGTCCATGAACATCACCGACGTCTCCGACCGGGCCGGGGCCTACGGCATGCCCGGCGTGACCGTGGACGGCAACGACGCCATCGCCGTCTATGAAGCCGCGGGCGAGGCCATCGCCCGGGCCCGCAAGGGCGACGGCCCCAGCCTCATCGAGTGCAAGACCTGGCGCCACCACGGCCATTTCGAGGGCGACCCGGCCACCTACAAAAAACCCGAGGAACAGGCCGCCTGGCTGGCCAAGGATCCCATCCCCCGCCTGGCCAAAAAGCTGGTGGAACTGAAACACGCCGATGAAAAATCTCTGGAGACCTTGTGGAAGAAGGTCGAGGAGAATCTCGAGGCGGCCGTCCGCTTCGCCGAACAGAGCCCGTATCCCCAGCCCAGCGAAGTCCTCACCGACGTCGTGGCCCCGTAACCGTTCAGTCCTGGAAGGAGAGACAAGAATGACGACCAAAACGTATGTGGAAGCTTTACGGGAAGGCATGGTTCTGGAAATGCGCCGCGACCCCTCGGTCTTTCTGGCCGGCGAGGACGTGGGCATATTCGGCGGCTGCTTCGGACAGACCCAGGGCATGATCGCCGAATTCGGGGCCGCCCGGGTGGTGGACACGCCCATCAGCGAAACGGCCATCATGGGCCTGGGCGTGGGCGCGGCCGCCGCGGGCCTCAGGCCCATCGTGGAACTGATGTTCATCGACTTCATCGGGGTGTGCATGGACGAACTGTTCAACCAGGCGGCCAAGATGCGCTATATGTTCGGCGGGAAGGCCCAGCTGCCGATGGTGGTGCGCGTCCCGGCCGGGGCCGGCTTTTCGGCGGCGGCCCAGCATTCCCAGTCCCTGGAGGCCTGGCTGGCCCACATCCCGGGCCTGAAGGTGGTCACCCCGGCCACCCCGGCCGACGCCAAGGGCCTGATGATCGCCGCCATCCGCGACAACAACCCCGTTATCTACATTGAACAGAAAGCCTTGTACGGCATGAGCGGCGAGGTGCCCGAGGGCGACTGCGCCGTGCCCATCGGCCAGGCCGCCGTGGCCCGGGAAGGGACCGACGTGAGCCTTATCAGCTGGGGCGCCATGGTCGGCAAGTGCCTGGAGGCCGCGAACGAACTGGCCAAGGAAGGGAAGCAGGCCGAAGTGATCGACCTCCGCACCATCACCCCGCTGGACACGGCCGCCATCCTCAAGTCCGTGGAAAAGACCGGCCGGGCCGTGATCGTGCACGAGGCCGTGCGCACGGGCGGTTTCGGCGGCGAAGTGGCCGCGGTCATCGCCGACCAGGCCTTCGACTTCTTGAACGGCCCGGTCAAGCGGGTCACGGCCCCCGACACCCCGGTGCCCTTCTCCCCGCCCCTGGAGAAGGAATACATCCCCTCCCCGGCGAAGATCATCGCCGCCGTGAAAGAATTGTTTTAAACTATGACCGTAGGGCCTTGACGAACAGGACCGCAGCCAGGCAAAAATGCGATTTTTGCCTGGCGGAGGCCTGACGACTTGACCAACTGTCGCTTCGCTCCGTCGCCCCTGCCGGGACGACCAGCTTTTTTCATCCCGGCCTGAACGGATGGCCCGCCCGGGCCGCCGCCCGATTCACAAGGAGCCCATATGGCCCGGACCACCGTCGGCATCATCGCCAATCCCGCCTCGGGCAAGGACATCCGCCGGCTCGTGGCCCACGGCACGGTGTTTGACAACCAGGAGAAGGTCAACATCGTCCGCCGCCTGATCCTGGCTTGTCTCCACACCGGGGTGGACCGGATCGTCTACATGCCCGACTACCACGGGCTGGTGGACAAGGCCGTGACCGGCCTGGGCTCCGACTACCGCCGGACCACCCGGCGGGAGCTCCTCGCCACTCCGGGTTTCGAATTCGGGGACGCCTGCCCGGCCCGGGCGGCCTGTTTCCGGCCGGAATGTTCGGCCTGCCGAACGGCCGCGCCCGGGTGGACGGATATGGGCGCCATCTTCCATCGCGGCCCGGATGGCCCGCCCCTGCTGGTGGAACCGGTGGACATGCCCCTCACCGCCACCCAGGTCGATTCCCAGGTCGCGGCCCGGAAGATGGCCGAGGCCGGGGCGGGCTGCATCCTGGTCCTGGGCGGGGACGGCACCAGCCGGCAGGTGGCCAAGGGCACGTGCGAGGTGCCGCTCCTGCCGATCTCCACGGGCACCAACAACGTCTTCCCCTCCATGGTGGAGGCCACCACGGCGGGCCTGGCCGCCAGCGTGGTGGCCGCCGGCCGGACCGGCGCCGACGCGGTCTATCGGGCCAAGCGGCTGGTCATCCTCAAGAACGGTGAACCCGTGGACCTGGCCCTGGTGGACGCGGTGGTCACGGCCGGCCACTTCATCGGCTCCCGGGCCATGTGGGAGACCGACAGCCTCATCGAGGCCGCCTTCACCCGGGGCGAGCCCGACAATATCGGCCTGGCCTCCATCGTGGGTTTTTTCCGGCCGGTGAGCCCCCGGGAACCGCACGGGGCCTGGGTCGTGTTCCGGCCCGGCGGCCGGGAAGTCCACGCCCCCATCGCTCCGGGCCTCTTCAAGCCCGTGGGCCTGGCCGGCCTGGAACCGCTGAGCCCCGGCGAGGAACGGCCCGTGAGCCACGCTCCGGCCCTCATCGCCCTCGACGGCGAGCGGGAGGTGGAACTGGCCGAAGGGGACCGGGCGGCCATCCGCCTCGACGCGCACGGCCCGCTGGTGGTGGACGCCAAGGCCGCCCTGGCCGGGGCCGTGGCCAGGGGCTTTTTTCGGGAAGCCGGTTTTTTGGAAACATTCAATTAAGGAGACTATGGAAAATGGCCGTGGAAATCCGCATGCCCAAAATGGGCCTGACCATGAGCACCGCCGAGGTGGTGAAGTGGCTGAAAAAGGAAGGCGACCCGGTGGCCAAAGGCGACGCCCTGGCCGAGGTCATGACCGATAAGATCACCAACCAGGTGGAATCGCCGGCGCCGGGCGTGCTGTTGAAAATCGTGGCCGCGCCCGGCGCCAGGATGGAGGCCGGGGGCCTGATGGCCTTTGTGGGCCAGGCCGGCGAGCCCATATCCGACGCGGCCCCGGCGGCCCCGGCGGCTTCCGCCGAGGCGGCGGCCCCGGCCCCGGCCGCGTCCGCGCCGGCGGCCCGGCCGGCCGGAGGGCGGGTGGCCATCACCCCCGTGGCCCGGAAGCTGGCCGAAGATAACGGCC
>JAVBQN010000032.1:0-34453 GCA_031549025.1 Candidatus Adiutrix sp.
AGCCTCCCTCCGCTTCGCCCCCGCCCGCACAACGCGACCCCCGGACCACACAATCAGGAAAAAACCACAAAAAGACCACAACCAAGGTGGGTCACTTTTCAATGCCTACCCTGGGTCATTTTTAAATGCCTATTGACAGCCCGATAGCGGGCGCACTCTTCAGGGCGCCCCGAACAGCATTCGGACGTCAGATAGGCGATGACTCCCAGCATTAAGGGGATGTTCGCCCGGTAGCGCAGATAGCGGCCTTCCTTTTCCACGCTGGCCAGCCCGCTGTGGACGATGGCTTTCAGGTGGAAGGAGAGATTGGTGGAGGGAATGCCCAGGCGACGGGCGATTTCCCCGGCCACGAGACCCTCGGGAGCGTATTTCACCAGAAGGCGAAAGATGTCCAGGCGCGACTCGGACGACAGGGCTTCAAAAATAGTTGCGGCGTGTTTCGTTTCCATAAAATGATTATTCAACAATAATTGAAGCATGTCAACGCCAATTCTTTTGGAATCTTCGTAACCGCCACCATAGGGGAGAGTTACGCCAGCGCCGCTTTTCTTCGGGGATAAAAAAGGCCGCCCTCTTTTTTACACGAGGGGCTGCCGCCAAAAAAAGAACAGGCGATGGTCTCCGGTTGCTCCATCTCAACGTTCAGGTGTTCCTGGGCGAAACGTATGGCCGGCAGAATGGACAAGGAGGACCACCGAACTGTGTTCCCGGGACAAGAGCGTCGGCAGAATCAGGCCGGCTCCCTTGCCGCTGCGGGCCGGGGCAAAGCAGAGTACATGGTCGGACCATTGTGCCGCAGGTATTGCTCCGGCAACTGAATAAGCCATACCCGTGATTTCGCCAAAGCCCGAAATCACTGGACTTCAGCGGCCGGGAACAGACTTCTCAAGCTGCCGGGTGACTAAAAGCCCTCGGCCTCTTCTCCATTCCATTAAGCGGAGCGGCCGAGGAAGAGGGCCTGGAGTTCGTCGACGGTTTCCAGCAGCTGGGCGGATTGGTCGGCCAGGGTACGGGAAGCGCCGGCGGAGCGGTCGGCGGTGATGGAATTTTTCTGGGTCACCTGGTCCATGCGGCCCATGGCCTGGCCGATGTTGGTCAGGCCGTGGAACTGTTCCTGGCTGGCCGAGGCCACTTCGGAGACCACGGCGCCCACCTGAGCCAGGCCGGCGGTCATCTCGCCGAAGCGTTCGCCGGTGGTCCGAGTCAGTTCGTGGCCGACGCCGATGTTTTTGATGGTGCCGGCAATGAGGTCGGCGGTGTTTCGGGCGGCCTCGGCCGAACGCTGGGCCAGGTTGCGCACCTCGTCGGCCACCACGGCAAAGCCCTGGCCAGCCTCGCCGGCCCGGGCCGCCTCCACCGCCGCGTTGAGCGCCAGGAGGTTGGTCTGAAAGGCTATTTCATCAATAGTTTTAATAATTTTACCGATCTCGGCCCCGGATTTGGAAACCTCGTCCATGGCCGCGTTCAGCCGGGTCATGGATTCCCGGGCCTCGTCCACCACCTCTCGGGTCCGGACCATCAGGGCGCGGCCGCTTTCGGCGTTTTCGGAATTGCTCTTGGTCATGGACCCCAATTCCTCCAGGGCCGCGCTGACTTCGCTGAGGCTGTCCGTATTCTCCTGGGCCCCGCTGGACAATTCCTCGGCCACGGCCGCGAACTGGCCGGCGTTCTCTTCCAGCTGCCCGCCGCCCTCGATGAGCCGGTCCAGGGCCCGCTTGAGGGACCGGGTAATGCCCCGGGTGATGAGGATGGAGGCGGCCAGGCCCACCACCAGCATCAGGGCCAAGCCGGCGAAAGCGGCGGTGAGGGCCTGGGAAACCTGGGTACGGGTGGTCCGGGCCGCGTCCTGGGCCAGGACTTCGGTTTTTTCATACAGCCCGGTGATGGTTTTCGAGGCCAGAGACAGCTTCTCGGTCAGTTGGCGGCTGTCCTTCTCACTGTTGTCCCAGGCGGCCAGGAACTCCTCCAGGGCTTTTTGGCAGGCCGGCACCTGGCCTTGCAGCTTTTCCGCCTGAGCCCGGAATTCGCCGTCCAGCTCCGGGTCGTTGACCAGGCTCGCCAGGGCCTCGGCCACGGCCTTCATCTGGTCCTTCGTCTTGGCCAGTTCCGCGGAGTCACGCCGGGCCTGGCCCCGCCAAAAGGAGACCTGGGCCCCTTCGGCGTTATCCCACAACCCGTCATTATAGGTCATGTAGCGGTCCAGGCGCTCGACCAAGGCGGCATCGCCTTTTTCGTTGGCCACGGTCAGGGCGGCCCGAGTGGTATCGTAATAATCTGAAATAGTTTCAAAAGTCTCATCGCGCAGTGTGCTGAAACTCTCACGGGACGTGCCCAGGGCGCTCATCGAGCCCTGACTGACCGCCATTTGCGCTTTGACGGCCTCCACTTGTCCACGCAGGGTTTCCCCCAAAGCCGAGAGTTCGGCGCCCCCGGCCCCGGGAAATCTGCGGAGGCCCCCGGAGACCTGCTGGAACAGGCGGTCGACTTCGGGCAAGAGCTCCTGGGCGGTGTTCAGATAAGACGGGTCATGGCTGTAGTAAAAGCTGCGCATGCTCGCGTCCAGTCCGCCGATGGCCCGCTCCAGTTCACCGGTCTGGCCCATCAGGGGCAGGGCTTCGTCGGTCAGGAAGGCCGAACTTTTATTGATGGAAAAAAGAAGCGCCGCCAGGAAACCGACCAGAGCCGCGGAAATGGCGATCAGGCTGACATAGCCCAGGATGATTCTGGCGCTGACTTTAAGGTTCCTCATTATGCTCCTCCGGGAACTATTACTCCGGCGACTAAACAAGTCACACCCGTGATTTCGCCAAAGCCCGAAATCACTGGACTCCAGCGGCCGGGAACAGACTTCTCAAGTTGCCGAATAATCCGGGTCATTATTATCCGAAGCCAGGAAGCCGTCGGGGCTGGTCTGAAAAATAAACCGAAAGGGAGAATCAGGAGTGAACGCCGGGGTAAAAGACAACCCTAAAAAAATGGTCACGACACTTATTTTTCGTAGTATTTATTTCGTAAAATATTGAAGAACCGGGATCGGGTGATCTTCAGCCAGTTCCCCCTGGGCCAGCCGGCTGCAAGTCGGCCGGCCGTCGCCAAAATTCAAAAAAACACCCGTTTCCAGACCCGTTCACGGTAAAAATCCAGCGTCACTCAAGACTTTTAGAAGTTATTACTCCGGCAACTAAACAAGTCATCCCCGTGATTTCGCCAAAGCCCGAAATCACTAGGTTTCAGCGGCCGGGAACAGACTTCTAAAGTTGCCGGGTCAATATAACACCCTCGGTCAATTCTCGCAACTTTTATTTTTCACGAGCTCAACTAAATTTTTGCACTTAAATTAAAACTATTTTTTGGATAAAACCGGGGCCTGGCCGGATGATCCGCATATTATCATGGTCATCAACCAATTTCCTGAAAAATATCAAAAATCGGCCCCTTGTCAAACACTGAATAAATATATATTATTATATAGAGGGCATAATATTCATTTAGCAACATCTTAAAGGGCCTTTCCCAAAATCGGATCATATAAATCCATGTATTTCACTCCCCTCCTGAAAGCGCCGGTCCGACAGTTTCTCTTGGTTCCAGCTCAGGTATTTGCAAACGATTCTCCAAAGGATTTGAAACGACCCCACCCAAGCCCCTTCAGGACCATCTCAGGAGGAAAAATGACATATGCTGAAAGCCAATACCGGGTCCAGTCTAAACCCCGATGCCGGTGACGCCGGCCGCGAAGCGGCCCGTCAAGCGAAGAAAGATATACAGTTCCCCAAAATCATCCTGGCGCACGCCAGCGGCGAATACTATCAGGATCTTAACGATTTGGCGGACGCCGTCAGGAAGGAATTCCCCGGGGTGCCGGTCATCGGCAGCACCTCGTGGCGGGGCGTTATCCTGCCGCAAGGGCTGGTCGGCGGCCGGCGCTTCGTGGGCCTCCTGGCTCTGGCCGATGAGGACCTGACCGTGGCCGCGGCCGCGGCCAACAACGAAGACGGAAGCGCCGAATCAGCGGTGGCGGCCGGACAGCGGGCGGCCCGGGCCGCCCTGGCCCGAGCCGGCCGGTTTGGCCCGCCCGACTATTATTATCTGGCCGCCATGCCCGGCTTCGAGGAGTTCTACATCCAAGGCATTACCAAGGTCATCGGGTCCCGGCCCATGTTCGGGGTCGGGGCCATGGACAACCCCATCAGCGGCGACTGGGACATCTTCACGGATCAGGGAGTGGTGGGCGACGGCCTGGCCGTCGCGTTTTTTTATACCAGCCGGCCCATGGTCAACCACTTCACCAGCGAGCCCTACCGCGAAATGCCGAATACGCGTCTGCCCGCCGAAATGGTCGCCCCGCGCCGGGTGAAAGGTATGGGCGGGCAGCTTATTCTGGACCTGATCGTTCATCATACCGGTTTCGACCCGGAGCTCCTGATCCACGGCGACGTCCAGCTCGGCACCATCTGCGATCCCATCGGCGTTCCGGACCGGCCCGACGGCCGAATTTCCCTGCGTTTTCCCATGAACCTTAAGCAAGACGGCACCGTGGACCTGGGGGCCAATCTGGCCGAAGGGGCCACGACCATCCACATGCGGGCGGGAATCGAGGATCTGGTCACGGCCGGCGGCCGGGAATTGGCGGTCCTGAACCGTCGCCTGGCCCCGGCCGCTCCGGCCGCCTACCACCTGGCCATAGGCTTTGGCCGCGGCCTGGTGCTGGCCGGCGAGGAACGTCTGGCGGAAGCGGCGGAACACATTCGCCGGGCCGCCGGCGGGGTCCCCTTTCTCGGGAGTTTCTCCATGTCTGAAAGCGGTTCCGGATTCGACGGCCCGGCCACCACCGCCAACCTCATGCTTTCCTACACGGCTTTCCCCCGATAGGATCCGAAACTATTCCCGCCGAAACAACGAACCCGGCCGCGTGCGGCCGGGTTCGTTGTTTCCAGGCCCTTTCGGGTCTTGGATTTATTTCGAATAGTATTCGACGATGAGGCGCTCGTTGGCGTCGATGGGAATCTCTTCCCGTTCCGGAAGACGGATGAGCTTGCCGCCGAACTGGTCGAGGCGCTTTTCCAGATAGGGCACGTTGAAAGCGGCCAGTTCCTGGAAATTCTGAATGACCATTTCGTTCTTGCGGGTGGCCTCGCGCAGGCTGATCTCGTCGCCCACCTTCACTCCGAAGGAGGGGATGTTGACCCGCCGGCCGTTGACCAAAACGTGCCCGTGGGTGACCATCTGGCGGGCCTGGCGGATGGACCGGGCAAAGCCCAGGCGATAAGCCAGGTTGTCCAGGCGGCATTCCAGCGATTTGAGGAGATGCACGCCGGTCATTTCCGAGCTTTTCTGGCTGGCCTTGACATAGCGCAGGAACTGGCGTTCCATGATGCCGTAGTAGGCCTTGACCTTCTGCTTTTCCAAGAGTTGCAGCCCGTATTCCGAAGTCTTACGGCCGCCCCGCTGCTGAGTCTTGCCATCTCCTCTTTTGAGAGCCTTGGGGTGGCCGTAAATATTGATCCCCAAGCGGCGGCAGAGTTTGAACCGGGGTTCCCTGTGGGTCGCCATCAGTAAACGCTCCTTTTTTGGTTCCTGACTGCGGGCCGGCCAGGCCGGCCCGGAAATAGCCCTCCGGCACACCCGGAGGAAATTGGTATTATATCGCCCTGGGCAAAAAAATCAAGCTGAAAAATTTCCCGCCGGAAGCTCCCGCCCCGCGCCCATCACGGCCAGGGCGGCCAGGGCGGCGGTCTCGGCGCGGAGAACGGTGTTCCCCAGGCTCCAGGGCCGGAATCCGGCGGCCAGGAGGTTTTTTTCCTCGGCCGGGCTGAAGCCGCCTTCCGGTCCGACGATCAACAGGGGGGACGGCGGGCCGGGGTCGGGGGGGTGCCTGGAGCCGCCGGGACTGAGAAAAAACGCAGGGCCGGGCTGGGCCAGGATTTCGGCCCAGCCGGCCACCGGGAGGATGGTCAGGAAGTCGGGACGGCCGCACTGCTTGCGGGCCTCCCCGGCCAGGCGGTGCCAGCGGGCTTCCCGGCCGGGGCCGGATTCGGCGAGGCCGGGCTTGCTCCGTTCGGCGCGAAAGGGGATCAGAACCGAAGCCCCCAGTTCCACCGCCTTCTCCACCGCCCAGTCAAAGCGCTGGGGCTGGATGAGGGCCAGGGCCAGGCGGGGACCGGAGGGCGGTCCGGCCGGGGGGGCCCAGGGCCCGGTAAGGCGCACGGCCAGACGGGGGCCCCGGCGCCGGTCGGGCCCGGGGCGGGCGGCGGTGACCACGGCCGGGGCCAAGCCGGCCGGGCCGGTCATTTCCACCGGGTCGCCGGGGGCCAGGCGCAGGACCCGGGCCCCGTGGCGGGCCTGATCCGCATCCAGATACACCTCCCCGTCCGCATCCGGAGACGTGCCGGCCGGCCAGGCCAGGCGGATGGTGCGCACGGGATCACTCCTGGCGGACAAGGACCAGGCCGGACCACTCCTCGCGCTCCCGGGCGCCGGCCGGGGCCCAGCCCAGGGCGCGGTAGGTCTGGAGCGCATCCGGCGCCTGGGCGGTCAGGAGGCCCGAAAGGATCAGGCGCCCCCGGGGCGCGGCCAGGGCCGTCACGGTCGGAGCCAGTTCCTGGAGTATCCCCAGGGTGATGTTGGCCACGATGAGGTCAAAGGGCGCGGGGAGGCCCTCGAGGGTATCGCGGAAGCCGACCCGGCCGGCCAGGCCGTTAAGTTCCGCGTTGTCCCGGGCCACCTCCAGGGTGGAGGCGTCATTGTCCAGGCCGAAGACTTGGGCCTCCGGATTCAGGGCCGCGGCGGCCAGGGAGAGGATGCCGCTGCCCGAGCCCAGATCCAAAAGGCGGCGGGCGGCCGGGGCCAGTTCGGTGAGAAATTCCAGGCAGAGGCAGGTGCTGGCGTGGTGGCCGCTGCCGAAGGCCAGGCCCGGGTCCAGGCGGAGGACGACTTCGGCCGAAGGGAGGCCGTCCGTCGGCCACCAGGTGGGGGCCACGGCCAGGCGGGCGTTGATGACCACCGGACGCAGGCCCTCCTTCCACTTCTCCGCCCAGTCGTGGTTGGCCTCCAGCTCCAGGGAGGCTTCGAAATCACCGGCGGGCAGGTCAAAAGCGGCCGCCACCCGGCCCACGAGTCCGGGCAGCAGATCCCGCAGGCGCGCCTCCTCGGCCGGGGCGAAGCCGGCCCGGGTCACGGTGCGGCCCAGATCGTCGGGCCGGTCCTCCCAGACCCCTTGGGCGCCTTCCCCGAACAGGAGGGCGGAAACCGCGTCGGCCGCGGCCGGGGGGTGGTGGAGGGTGAGGTTCAGCCAGTTCAGGTCCGGTCGGGAGGCGGTCATGAATCACAGTCCCAGGAAATCGGCGGCGGCGCCGCCCATGATGAGGTCCGTCTCGGCCGCGCCCAGGCCGGCCTCGGCCAGGTAGCGGCGGTAGCGGGCCGGCTTGAGCAGGGGAAAATCCGAGCCGAAAAGAAAATGCTCCGGCCCCAGCACCTTAAGGGCCATGGGCAGGGCCGCCGGATCGAAAAGGAAGGGCATGGCCGCCGTGTCGAAGCGCACGTTGGCCAGGGACTCCTTGACTTCTTTTTTCAGGGCGGCCAGGAACGGGAGCCCGCCGCCGAAATGGGCCAAAATGAGCTTCACGCCCCGGCAGCGCCGCACCAGGGCGTGAATCTGGCCGATCTCCAGGGGGGCCTTGCCCGAATATTGATGGCCGATGGGCTCGTTGACGTGCACCAGGAACGCCCGGTCCCGCGACCGGCAGAGGGCGCCCAGTTCCTCCAGAACCGCCAGTTCGGCCGGGCCGAACCCCCGGTCATAGAGGGCCAGTTCGCCCAAACCGAACATGCCCGCGTCCAGCATGGCCTCGGCGTGGCGGACGGCCCAGGGGGCCAGGCAGTCGAAGGCGGCCAGGGGCTTCAACCGGTCGGGGTGGCGGGCGGCCTCGGCCAGGAGCCATTCGTTGTGGCGCTTGGCCGTGTCCTCGCTGGACCAGGGAAAGCCCATGACCAGGGCCTGGTCCACACCCTCCCCGTCCATCACGGCCAGAAGGTCGGAAACGCCCGCCATGCGGGCCTGGGGGTCGCGGTATATCTGGGCCCAGACGCCTTCGCCGGCCAGAAAGCGGTCGCGGTCGCCGGCGATCTGCGGCGGGGTCAGGTGCACGTGAACGTCGATAACCGGGGTCATGCTTCCGGCCTCAAATGGCTGGGGGGTAAAAGATCATGATGCAGCCGCAGGAGCTTCAGCTGGGACACGACGGGCCGGCCCTCGGAGGCGGTCTGGGCCAGCATCAGAGCCGCCCCGGCGACGGCCTCGCTGTGGACGAAGCCGGTCAGGAACAGGGCCTCGGAGGGGTCCTCGGCCGGCCGCACCTCCAGGGGGGCCACGCCCACGGCCGAGCCGGTCTCGCGCACCACGCTCTCCACCCGTTTGGCCAGAGCCAGCCGGGTCAGGCGGTCCCGCCAGCGGGCCGGGTCGGGGGCGCCGGGCAGTTCGTTGATGGCGGTCTGAAGAAGCCGGCTGGCCGCCGGAATGGAAACCCGCTCGGTATTGACCACCAGGTCGCAGTTGCTTTCGCCGACCACGCTTTCAAAGGCGGGGTTGAGTTCGAAAAGGGCCCGGCGGCGCTGGTCCCACCAGCGGACGGTCCGGCTGGCCTCGCCCACGGTGAGGCCGTTGAGTTCCATAAAACGTTTGATGCGGGTCTCCAGAGGGGCCCGGATGTACACTTTAAAAAGGCCGTCACCGGGCTTCATAACCGCCTGGGCCCCGACGCCCATGAGAATCACGTCGCCCCGGGCGGCCATTTCCAGGACGAGGGATTCGAAAAGGCTGATGAAGCCGGGCTCGCTGAAAAAGAGGCCTTCCCAGATGTCCAGGTCGCCGCGCCCCTCGGCCACCTCCTCCTTGCGCCGGCGGAAACGATCGCTCCGCTCCAGAGCCAGGTGGTAGACCCGGCTGAAGGGGATGACGGTCAGGTCGGTGTTCTGGGCCAGGTCCAGAGCCACGGCTTTGCCGAAACTGCCGACTTCGTGGGATAGGGTCACCACCTTCATAAGCCCCTCCGTAAAATGGCCTGGATGAATTCCAGCGGATAGTGGGTGCGGGCCGAAATGTCCTCGAACGACAGACCTTCGCCCAGATAGCGTCCAATGACGGCTTTCATGTCCTCCCCGACGACGATGGCGTGGCCGTCGGGGTCGCGGAAACGGGTCAGCCGCCGCCCGACCATGAGGGTGGGGCCATGGATGAGGTCCAGATCGGGATGATTCTCCAGCCGGACCGCGAAGGCGTCGAAGTCGGACTCCTCGAAATACAACTCCAGACCGTTGCCCGGCCCGCCCTGAAACGTCAGGCCGCAGGGCTCGACGGTCTCCCAGGAGCGGCGGTCCCGGAGGGCGAATTCACCGCTGAAATACATGAATCCGCCCAGGTTGACGATCATGGCCTGGCCCAGCAGGTTCTCATAGAACATCCGGGACCGGTCCAGGTCTTCGACCACCAGAATCGGACACTGATACTTCATCACGCGGTCTCCCGCCCGTAAGCATCACCTCCGGCGATGCTTACGGGACGATCAGGCTGTAATAGGTCATCCCGGTTTCGGGGTCGCGGCTGAGGCCCTGATACAGGGGATCGGCGTAGCGGGCATACGTCTCCCGATCGTCGATCCAGCGCACCATGGCCCCCTTCCCGGCCCCGCCGATGGTCAACTTGGCCCGGACCGGAAAATCCACCACCACGTCCCCGGCCTTGGCGGCCGAGCGGTCATACTCGGGCAGGGGCTCGAAAACCAGCTCCAGCCCGCCCTGGGCGTTGGTCCGGCCCCGGCCGCCGGCCGGGCTGACCAGGCGGGTGGGGGCCTCGACCTCGATGCGGACCTCGGCCCCGGCCACGGGCCGGAAGTCGGCCCGCTCCAGGACCACCATGATGCGGCGCTGATACCCGGCCCGGGGCGCGGCCGGGTCGGTCAGTTCGGCCGGCCGGGGCCCGCAGCCCGCGAGCAACCCGGCCAGAAGGACGGTCAACAGCAGACCCGGGAACAGGCCCGGGAGCGGGGCCGGCGGGAAAACCGCCCCGCCCCGCCCCGATCGGCCGGCCCGGAATCGCGGATGGTCAGGCGGACATTTCATGGGCGGCATCCGTCGCGGGACCCGGGGAATAGGTCGAGCCGGAAGCCGGAGCCTCGCCGAAGAGGTCCAGAACCTCGGCGGGGGCGGCCTCGCGCGGGCGTCCGTTACGGCCGCCGTTTTCATTGCCCATCACTTCGCCGGGCTTCAGAACGTCGCTTTCGGCCCCGCGCTTGAGCTGCTCCACCTCCCACTTGCCCGGAGGGAACGAGGGGTCGCCGCTGAGGATCACCCGGCTCTTGTGGCGCTCTTCCAGGCGGGCCAGCTCGGACCGCTTGAAATTGAGGAGGTAGTGGGCCACGTCCGGATTCATCCGGGCCTTGACCCCGGCCAGGCCGCCCTTGGCCAGCACGTGCGAAACCTGCCTGAGGACCCCCAGGGAGGCGTTTTCCGGCGTCTTCACCAGGCCACGGCCCTGGCAGGCGGGACAGGTGATGAAATTGCCCATCTCGATGGAGGGCCGCAGGCGCTGGCGGGACAGCTCCAACAGGCCGAACTTGGAGATGTGGCCGAAATCGGTTTTGGCCTTGTCGTTCCTGGTGGCGTCACGGATGCGCTTTTCCACGTCGCGGCGGTGCTTTTCCTCGCGCATGTCGATGAAATCCACCACCACCAGGCCGCCCAGGTCCCGGAGGCGCAATTGGCGGGCCACCTCGTCGGCGGCTTCCAGGTTGGTCTGGAGGGCCGTGTCCTCGAGGTTGCCGTCCTTGGCCCCCCGGCCGGAGTTGACGTCGATGGAGACCAGGGCCTCGGTGGGGGTGATGACGATGGAACCGCCGCTCTTGAGCCGGACCCGCTCGTGGTAGATGGTCTCGAGCTGTTCCTCGAGCTGGTGGCGGGCGAAGATGGGCCGCTTTTCCTTGTGGAGCTTGACCACCTTGGCCTGCTCCGGGGCGATGGCCTTGACGTAGTCCCGCACCTTCTGGTAGGTGGCCGGGTCGTCCACCAGGATCTCCTTGACCGCCGGGGTCATATGGTCGCGCAGGATTTTCACGGCCAGGTCCTGCTCGCGGTAGATCAGGGACGGGGCCGGGGCCTCGCGGCCCTGGGCCCGGATGTCCTCCCAGAGGTTGAAGACCTGGTAGAGGTCGGCGGCCAGTTCCTTTTCGGTGTGGCCCTCGGCCACGGTGCGGACGATGTAGCCGCAGCCCTCGGGCACGGGGAGCTTTTCCGAAATCTGGCGCAACCGGGACCGCTCGTGGTCGTTTTCGATCTTGCGGCTCACGCCCACGTGGTCGCGGCCCGGGGTCAGCACCACGAAGCGGCCGGCCAGGGAGACGTAGGTGGTCAGGGCCGCGCCCTTGATTTCGGAGGGCTCCTTCTGCACCTGGACCAGGACGGGCTGGCCCTTCTTCAAAAGTTTCTTCAGGTCCAGCCCGCTGTTGCGGCCGCCCGGCTCCTCCTGGAAATACTCGGGGTGGATGTCGCCGAGCTGAAGAAACCCGTTGCGGTCGTTGCCGTAGTTGACGAAAACGGCCTGGAGGCTGGGTTCGACGTTCTGGATGACGCCTTTGTAAATGTTGCCCAGGCTCAGTTCGCGCAGACTGGAATCGGTGTAGTATTCCGCCAGATGTCCGTTTTCGTCGAGCATGGCCACCCGGCACTCTTCGGTGTCAATGGCGTTGATAAGGATTTTCACATATACTCCTGAAATTTATTAGGAAAACCGTACGTTTTCCTTGATTGGTCATCCGTTGGCGGCCTCTCGGGCCCGGCCGGCCCGGCTCCTGGAGCCCCGGTCCAGGTGTCTTTTCTGAAAAGACGCGGCCTGGTACATGAACGCTTCCAAACGAGCCTGGGTGTTGGTCTGGCTTTGGCCGTCAAAGGACAAATTTATAGCCGGGAGCCCCTCGCAGGCCTCCCGTAAATCCTGGATCAATCCCCCCACCACCATGCCGGGCATGCAGGTGAAGGGCATGATGTTCACCAGCCCCGAGGCCCGGTGGTGGAAATACTCCACCCCCTTGCCCAGGGACAAAATCGCTTCCCCCTGAAAACTGCGGTGCAGAAACTTTTCCCCGTGGGAGACCACACCCTTGACCGGCGGGTCCACCGCGCCCTGATGGAAAAAGCCGCGCCAGGGCCGGGCCAGTTTATTCAGATCCCAGGTCTGGGCCCAGCCGATGGCCTTGTTCTTCAGCCAGCCCCGCCAGTCGCTGCGGCGGCGGGCCCGCATGGCATTGACGTAGGCCACGTAAAACACCCATTCAATGAAGGGCGGCACCGCCACCTCGGCCCCCAGGGCCTCCAGGCGGCGGATGACCTCCTCATTGGCGAAGGCGTTCTGGCGGACGTAGATTTCGCCCACCAGGCCCACCAGGGGCTTGGCCCCGGCCGGCACCCGCCGGTCGGTGGCCACTTCAAACCGTTCGCGGGCGGTTTGCATGACCCGGATCACGTCTCCGCCGTTTTCCAAGGCCCGGACCAGGTCGTCCAGGGCGGTCTGGTAGGCCGCGTCGGCCGCGCCCGCGGCGATCTCCCGGGGGCGGGTCTGGTACAGGGCTTTTTGCAGCAAATCCACCCCGGCGATGGAACGCCAGAGGCGCAGGTACAGGCTGTCCCTGGCCCCGGCCCGGCGCCCGGCTTCGTCCAGGGCCTGATACATGCCGCCGGTCTGGTCCAGGGACAGGACGTCCAGTTCGTGGAGACCCAGCCGCTTCATCACCAGCCGGATATACCGGCCGTACTGTCCGAAGCGGCAGGGCCCGTTGGAGGACGGCATCAAGAGGGCGCTGGCCGCCGGGTCGAAGCCCGGCCGCCGGGTCAGCTTGACGAAATCCCCCACGGTCAGGATCAGGGGATAACATTCCTTCCCCGAGGTGTGGGCCCGGCCCAGTTCGATGGTTTCCCGGTTCGAAGGCGGCAGGGCCAGCACCTGGCCCCCCACGCCCCGGATGGTCGCGGCCATGCCCTGGGCGTGGTCGCACATGGGGGGCAGGTAGATGGTTTTTTCCAGCTTCGGGGTCCGGACCAGGCGCAGGGGGGTGATCTCTTTTTTCCGGGCCTCCTTGCCCCGGGCCTGCCGGGCGGCCAGGCTGTCCAGAAAGGCCTCCAGCCGGGTCACGGCCCCGACGTCGGAGGAGTGTTCGTCGATCTCGATCTCCAGAAAGGGCTTGCCGCCCAACTGGTGCTTGAAGAAGTGGATGATGAAGGAATCGGGGCCGCAGCCGAAGTTGGAAATGTACAAAGCCTCCAGGCGCGGGTCGCCGGCGATGAGATCGGCCGCGGCGGTGATCTTCTGGCCGTAGCGCCAATAGTGGGCGGCGGCTTCGCCGTTGTTGGTGTCCAGGGGCAGGAAGTCCATGGGGAGGCCCATCACCTCCAGGTCGGCCAGCTTCTGGCTGAGGCGGAGATTGAGGCCCGGATCGAAGCCGTTATAGGGCCGGGCCACCACGATCATGGCCTTGTCCTCGGGCCCCAGCTGGGCCAGCATTTCCCGGCCCCTGTCGACCAGCCGGCGGCCGAAGGCCGCCTGGGCCGCCTGGGCCCGCTTCATGGCCTCCCGGACCTTGGCCCGGGCGGAGCCCAAGGGGGCCGCGATCCGGGCCAGGGAATCCTCCAGCACCTTGTCCCCTTCTCCGAAGAACACCGGGCCGGTCACCAGGCGGGGCGCGGTCAACCCCAGGGCGGCCGGCGCGGTGTAGGACAGGGATTGGACATAGGGACAGGCCGCGTTGTCCGGGGGCCGGCGGCCGTTGCCCTCCCCCACCCCGCCGGAGGGCAGGTTCACCAGCGAGGGGAGGAAGATGTGATCCGGCTCCTTGGCCATCAGGTTCAAGAGGTGCCCGTGGGCGGCCTTGATGGGGAAGCAGAACTCGCTCCCCACCCGCTCGCAGCCCTGATGGATGATGGTCTTGTTGGTCGGGTCGCTCCACACCGGCTCAAAGCCCAGGGCGGCCCAGAACACGGCCCAGAACGGACCCAGCTCCCCGAAAAACATCGAACGGATCATGCCGACGGTTTTCCGAGGCGCGCCGGCGGCCGCCTCCAGGATGGCCCGGGCCTCAGGGGGATTGTAGGCCAGGTCGGATCGGTATTCGAACAGGTCGGGCCACCGGGGAGCCGTCTTTTTCCGCCCGGCGTCCTCTTCAAACTGGCCGCAGCGGCTGCCATAGTAGAAGGGCTGGCCCCCGTCCACGGTCACCTGGCGGATCTCGCAGCGGTTGGCGCAGCCGGCGCACTCGAAACTCTTGATTTGATAGGGCCGGGTGGAGAGATCGAAGCCCACGAAGCGGCTTTTCGACCAGCCGCGGCGGTCGCGGGCGATGAGGGCCGCGCCCACGGCCCCGGTGACGTCGGCGTTGTCGGGCACGGCGACGGGCCGGCCCAGCCGGCTTTCGAAGGCCGCGGCCACGCCCTGGTTGAAGCTGGTGCCGCCCTGGAAGAAAATGCGTTCACCCACCGGCCGGGTCTCCACCACCCGGCCGAGATAGTTGGCCACGATGCCGTAGCAGAGGCCGGCGGTCAAGTCTTTATGGTCCACGCCCTTCTGCTGGTGGTGGACCAGATCGGACTCCATGAAGACCGTGCAGCGCTCGCCCAGGGCCACCGGGTTCCCGCTGGCCAGGGCCGCCTCGCCGAACTCGTCGATGATGGACAAGCCCAGCTTTTCGGCCTGCTCCTCCAGGAAGGAGCCGGTGCCGGCCGCGCAGGCCTTGTTCATCATGAAATCCACAATGACCCCGTCGGCCAGGGAAATGTATTTGGAATCCTGGCCGCCGATCTCGAAGATGGTGTCCACCTCGGGGTCGATGGCCACGGCGGCCGTGGCCTGGGCCGTGATCTCGTTGACGGTCATGTCCGCGCCCAGGTAGTCGGCGGACAGATAGCGGCCCGAGCCCGTGGTGCAGACGCCCAGCACCTCGGCCTTCTCCCGAACCTCGGGCGGCAGATTGGTGAAACCTTTGGCGATGGCCTCCAGGGGCCGGCCGGCCGTGGGCAGGTACTGCCGGGAGACCAGGCGGCCGTCCTCGGCCACCAGGACCACGTTGGTGCTCACCGACCCCACGTCCACCCCGATGTAGACCGGGAGGCGTCCCGGCGCCGCGGACCAGTCGAAGGTGCCGGCCGAGGGCCGCCGCGAAGGCCGCTTGAGGGGCTCCTGGCGTTCCGGGGGGCGGTGGCCCTGGTCCAGGAAGCGCCGCAGCGCGGTCAGGTCCAGGCCCGGGCGGCGGTCGGGGGCCGCGGCCCGCGCGGCCCGGGCCGCGCCCAGGGCGCCGAAGACGAAGTGGGTTTCGGGGATGATCAGCTGCTCCCCGGCCAGCCCCAGCACTTCCCGGAGGGCCCGGACCAGGCCGGGGTTGGCCGCCACGCCGCCGGCGAAAAGCACCGGGCCAGGCAGGTCCCGGCCCTTGACCAGGCCGCTCTTGAGGCTGCGGGCCATGGCCAGGCAAAGGCCGTAGATGATTTCATAATCCGGGGTGGCCGACTGCTGGAGGTGGATCATGTCGCTTTTGGCGAAAACGCTGCACCGGCCGGCCACCCGGGGAGGCACCTCGCTCTTGAGCGCCAGGCGGCCGAACTCTTCCACGCCGTAGCCCAGGCGGTGAGCCTGCTGATCCAGAAAGGAGCCGGTGCCGGCCGCGCACATGGCGTTCATGGCGAAATCGGCCAGGGTGAGCCGGCCGCCCTCGCGGCCGAACCAGAGCACTTTGGTATCCTCGCCGCCGATATCGACCAGGCTGGCCGGAACGGGCTCCCGGCCTTCGGCGGCCAGGGTCAGGGCCATGATCTCGCCCACAGCCTCGCCGGCCAGAAGGCTGGCCAAATCGGCCGCCGCCGAGCCGGTGACCGCCGTGGCGCGGATGCTTTCGGCCGGAAACCGGCCGGCCGATTCGGACAGCGCGGCCAACGCGGCCGCGAAGGGCCGGCCGAAATGGCGTCGGTACTCCTGATGAACCAGGTTCCCGGCGCTGTCGAGCCAAGCCGCTTTGATACTGATGGAGCCGATGTCCAGCCCAAGAAACCAGGGACCGGAATCTCCCGGCAGCGAGTCCTCCACTATCCGAGCCTTTCCCCGGAAGCCGGCACCCGTGATCGGACGAGGAGCGGCTTCGGGTAAAATTCAATATAATTCAGCGCTTTATTAAAACGCCGGATCATCTCAGTGGGGTATTATATCATTTTGCGGGCAAAAAAGACAGAACCTTTGTCATACCGCTCAGGCCGATCAACCGCATTGAGAATCGCCGGCGCCCAATTGCGGCCGACGGGATACTTATGGTATAGTCAAAGATTAGAAAAAACCGGCCGGATAACCTGGAGCCATGGACTATCTCAAACACTTCAATCTCGGCGACCGCCCCTTCAAGAACACCTATGACGGCAAGTTCTTCTACCGGTCCGCGGCGGCCGAAGCGCTTTTCGAAGCCCTGCGCGACCCCCTCTGCCCGCCCCTGGTGCACCTCAAGGGCCGGGACAAGGTGGGCAAGACCTCGATTTTGCGCCGCCTCCCGGTGGAATTCCGCGACGGCTTCCGGGTGACTCTCATCCTCAATCCCCAGATGACCCTGGCCGAAGTCCTCCGCCAGGCCCTGACCGATTTCGGCCTCAGCCACAAGTTCAACCAGCGGACCGCGGAAGAGGAGCTCCTGGGCTATTTCCAGAACGCGGTCAGCGAGTTCCTCGAGGAGGGCGACCGGGTGCTCCTGGCCGTGGACAACGCCGACGAGATGAAGCCGGAATTCCTGGCCGAGTTCCACGGCCTGACCGAAATGGAGGCCCAGTGGTCGGGCCGGGTGATCCTGCTGCTGGCCGGGTCGTCGGAAGCGGTCTGGCCCATGGTGCCGGACATCCTGACGGCGCCGCGCGAAGTGGAGCTCTCCCCCCTGTCCGTCCCGGAGACGGAGGAATATGTCCTGTGGCGCCTGAAAGCCGTCGGCGGCGGCCAGTGCTTCAGCCGGGGCGCCTTGAAAATGCTGTGGGAATACAGCGCCGGCCGGCCGGAGACCATCAATCAACTGGCCGAGCGGGCGCTCATCGCGGCCTGGTCCTCGGGCCGGCCGGAGGTGGCCTCCCCGCACCTGCGGGCGGCCCGCACCAGTCTCGACACGCCCTTGGCCGTCAACCAGCGAGCTCTGGATCAGGCGGCCCGGGGCCAGGCGGTGCGGCCCGAGCCGCAGCCGGCTAAAAACCGCCTGCGTCCTCTGGTTTTGATTTTGCTTTTGATTGCGGCCGGCTTTCTCGGAGTGCGGCATTTCGCCGCCGCCCCGGCGCCCTCGTCCCAGACGGCCGCGCCGCTCCCCGACGAACCGGTGCTGCCGCTGGAAGCGACGGAACCGGCCGAAGCGACCCTGGAGGCCACTCCGGCCGGCGACAACGCGGCCGCCGAAATGGCCGGGGTCCAGGCCCCGAGCCTCCCGACTCCGCCGCCCCAATTGCTGACCCTGCCCCAGGGCGCCCTGGTCCTGGCGGTGGACAACGACACGGCCACGGGCCGCCTGTGGCAGGGCGGCCTCAAAGGGCCGGGCCTGAAGGCCGAAATGGCCACGCCCCCCTTCAAAAACCGGGGGCTGTATCTCTTTGGCCGGCCCCGGGGCAAGAATCCCCTGATTTTCCAATATCCCCCGGCCCGGGACCTGCCCCGGGACGAAGCCAGGACCATCTGGCCCCGGGTGGCCACCCTCATTCCCCAGAACATCCTTCCGGTCATCGTGGGCACGGCCGGGGATTTCAACCAGAGCCGCGACGCGGAGGCCGAGGAGGCCGTCCGGACCCGGGTCAAGGCCTGGGTCCAATCCCAGCAGTACCGTTTCCCCGACACCACGGCCGCCCTCTACGCCGCCACGTTCCAGTTCTTCGAACTGGGGCGCCAGGGCCGGACCATGGACCGCGAAAATTTCCGCAAAGCCCTCAATTCCGAGGCCCGCACCTCCGGCGAGGTCAATCTCTCCGTGTCCCAGCCCCTCATTGTCCAGGACCCGGCCAAAAACGACCTCTACTGGGCGGTCTTCACCCTCAAATACGAGTCCCGCCTCCGCAACGACATGGGCCTCCGGGTCCTCATCTTTGAAAAGAGCACCCTGGGATCGGACTGGCCCATTGTGGCCGAGTTGTGGCTGCCCGAAAAAAGCCTCAGGGAGGACTGATGACCGACTCAGTCCCCGCCGTGGCCCCGGGCTGGCGCCGCTTTTTCCGGCGGAACCGGATCACCAGCTTCTGCCTGGGCTTCACCTCCGGCGCTCCGCTCCTGGTGGTCCTGACCCTGATCCAGGCCTGGCTGACCGAGGCCCGGGTGGACATCAAGAGCATCGCGGCCATGGCCCTGGTGGGTCTGCCGTATTCGCTCAAATTTCTCTGGTCCTTCTGGCTGGACGCCTGGGATCCGCCGCTCCTGGGCTTCCTGGGCCGCCGCCGGAGCTGGATCCTCATCAGCCAGATGGGGGTCATGGCCGGGCTTCTGGGCCTCTCCGCGCTCGATCCCCGCGACCTGGCCGCGGTGGCCGCCTTCAGTTTCTTCATCTCCTTTTCCTCGGCCACCCAGGACATCGTGGTGGACGCCTACCGCCGCGAGGACTTCCCCGACCCGGAACTGGGCCTGGCTTCGGCCTACTACGTCTGGGGCTACCGGCTGGGCATGCTGGTGATTTCCGGCGGCGGGCTTCTCTTCGCCGACGCCTTCGGCTGGGCGGCCACCTTTCGCCTGGCCGGGCTGGTCATGCTGGCCGGCCCCCTGACGCTTCTCTTCAGCCCCGAACCGGCGGTGGACCGGCCCCCGCCCTCGGGCCTGGCCGACACCGTGCTGCGGCCCCTGCGGGATTTCCTCCAGCGGCCGGCGCCCTGGCTGATTCTTCTGTTCATCTTTTTCTACAAGTTCGGGGACCAGCTGGCCACCAGCCTCACCACCAACTTCTACCTCACCCTGGGCTACACCAAGACCGAAATCGGGACCGTGGTCAAGGGCTTCGGCACGGCCGCCATCCTGGCCGGGGTCATGCTCGGCGGCTGGGGCGTCGTGAAGATGGGGCTGCGCCTGAGCCTGTGGGTCTTCGGCTTCTATCAGATGATCACCATCCTGGGTTTCGCGGCCCTCTGCTATCTGCCGGTCCACCCCCTGTCCCTGGCCCTGGTCATCAGCCAGGAGAACCTCTCCGCCGGGGCCGGCACCTCGGCCTTCGTGGCCTTCATGGGCAGCCAGACCAACCGCAGCTTCAGCGCGGCCCAGTACGCCCTTCTCTCGGCGTTGATGGCCCTGCCGCGCACCCTGTTTTCGGCCGCCGCCGGGCCCCTGGTGGAGGCCCTGGGCTGGCCGGGTTTTTACGTTTTTTCCACGGCCGCGGCCCTGCCGGCTTTTTTCATTTTGCACGGCCTGACCCGCCGGGGAGTCTTCGCCTATGAGCAAGCGTAACCTCTTCGCGCTCTTTTTTCTGCTGGCTTCTCTGCCAATGACGGTCCGGGCCGCCGAGCCGCCGGAGCGGGGTTTGTCCGCCGCCTTCAACTACCCGGGGATCATCCTCGGGCCGGACGACGAGGTGGACCTGGGCCTGACCATCCGCAATCTCGGCCTAAGCGACGACACCTTCCTCGTCACCGTCGTCGACCGGCCGGAAGGCTGGACCACGGAACTGCGCGGCTATTCCCGGACCGTCACCGGGGTCTTCCTGCCCGGCCGGGACCAGGCCGGGCTCGACCTTCTGGCCGCGCCGCCCGACGGGGCCCGGCCCGAGCCGGGAGTGTACCGCTTCCGGGTGCGGGTGGCCAGCCAGGACGGCGCCGGGCAACAGGAGACCGAGTGCCAAGTCACGGTGCGCGGGCGGGCCGGGGGCGGCCAGGCCCTGGCCCTGGTCACCGCCCACCCCGAACTGCGCGGACCCAGCGACAGCCGGTTTTCCTTTTCCCTGGACGTCAGGAACCAGGGCGGGGAGGACGCCTTGGTGAACCTTTCGGTAGCCGCGCCCGACGGGTGGGAGGCCTGGTTCAAGCCCAGCTATGAGGACAAGCAGGTGGCCTCCATTCAGATTCCCAAAGGCCAGAGCCGCACCCTGAGCCTGGAGGTGACCCCCGGTTTCGCGGCCCAGCCCGGCCGCCACCCCTTGCGGATCAAGGCCGAATCGCGCCGGGGCGCGGCCGGGACCACGCTCTGGGTGGATCTCGCGGGCACCTACAAAATCCGCCTCCTGCCCGCCAACGAACTTTTGTCCGGCGCCACCGAACCGGGGCGGCCGCTGTCCATGAATTTTTTCGTCCTCAATGAGGGTTCGGCTCCCCAGCGCGAGGTGAAATTCGTCACCGTGGCCCCGGACAACTGGCGGGTGGAGTTTTCCCCCGAAGCGGCCGCCAATGTTTCGCCGCACCAGACCCCGACCCCGGTGACCATGACCGTCACCCCGCCCGACGACGCCCTGGTGGGCGATTACGGCCTGGGCCTGGCCGCCGAGGGCGAGCGGGCCAAGAGCACGCTGGACCTGCGCCTCACCGTACGGGCCAAGGCCGCCTGGGCCTGGCTGGGCGCGGGGATCATCGTGGCCGTGGCGGCCGGGCTGGTCCTGGCCTTCCGGCGCCTGGGACGAAGGTAGCCCGGCGATGACGCCCTCCGAACCCGTCATCGAGGCCCGCGGCCTCTCCAAGCGCTACGGGTCCGTCCGGGCCGTGGACGGGCTGGATCTGACCGTGTACGCCGGGGAGGTTTTCGGCCTCCTGGGTCCCAACGGCGCGGGCAAGACCACCACCATCCTCATGCTTCTGGGCCTGACCGAGCCCAGCGGCGGCACGGCCCGGGTGCTGGGCCGGGACCCGCTGCGGCACCCCTTGGAAATCAAGCGCCGGGTGGGCTATCTGCCGGAGAACGTGGGCTTCTACGCCGACCTCACCGCCCGCCGGAACCTGCGCTTCGTGGCGGAATTGAACGGCCTCGCCGGCGCCGCCGGCGAGGCGAAAGTCGCCGAGACCCTGGCCGCCGTGGGCCTGGCCGAGGCCGCCGACCGCCGCGTGGCCGGCTTTTCCCGGGGCATGCGCCAGCGGCTGGGCCTGGCCGAGGTGCTGGTGAAGTCGCCGGAAATTTTTCTCCTTGACGAGCCCACCTTGGGTCTGGACCCGGAGGGCATTGAAAGCATGCTCGAGCTGGTGGCCTCCCTGGCGGCCGAACGGGGCCTGACCGTGGTCCTGTCCTCCCACTTGCTCCCGCTGGTGGAGCGGGTGGCCCACCGGGTGGCCATCCTGCGGCAAGGCCGCCAGGCGGCCGAGGGCGCCGTGGCCGAACTGGCCGGGGCCGCCGGCCTGGCCCCGAACCTTCCGGCGGTCTATCGCCACTACTTCGCCGCCGCCGACGCCGGGGACTCGGCTATTCTCAAGCCCGGCCCGACCGGGGCCGACGGAGCGGAGCGACAAGCGGGCACGCTGAACAAGCCGTTCGCCGGGCAAAAATCACATTTTTTGCCCGGCTGCGGCCAGCCCCGCCATGGCTTCGCCGCCCTCTTTAAAAAAGAACTGGCCGATCATTTCGGCCCGGGGCGGTTTCCGCTGCTGGCCGCCCTTTTGTTCATGGCCGCCCTGGTCTCGGCCCACCTGGCCGGGGACGGGGTGCGGGCCTGGCTGCGGGAGGGTCTGGGCGTTCACCTGGAAGGCCGCACCTTTCTGCTGCTCTTCTCCCTCCCCGGGGCCGGGCTGCCGGTCTTCGGCCTGTTGGGTTACCTGGGCCCCCTGGCCGCGCTCCTGTTGAGCTTCGATGCCGTCAACCGCGAGCGGCGCGAGGGCACCCTGGTAAAAATTCTGGCCCAGCCGGTCTATCGCGACGAGGTGCTGCTGGGCAAGTATCTGGCCGGACTTTTTACGCTGGCCCTCCTGACCGGCGCTCTGTTATTGCTGGTCGCGGGCCTGGGCCTGGCCACGGCGGGCCTGGCGCCCACGGCGGGCGAGGCGCTGCGCCTGGGACTGTTCTGGCTGCTGAGCGTGGTGTACCTGGGGTTCTGGCTGGGCCTGGGCCTATTGATGTCTGTGGCGAATCGCACGGCCCTGGCCTCGGCCCTGGCCTCGGCCGCCGCCTGGATTTTCCTGGCCTTCTTCGTGGGGCTCCTGGCCGGGGGCCTGGCCGACCGGCTGGCCCCGGTAAGCGACCCGGTGCGGCCGGCCCGGGCCGAAGTGGCCGCCCGGGAGGCTCTCGCCCGCCGCCTGGGCCTGGCCTCGCCGGTCAACCTTTATATTGAAGCCGCCGGCTTCGCGCTGGACCCGGCCCGCCGCACCCCCCACCAGGGCCGCCAGCGGCTGGACCCGGCCGTGGCCGACCGCTACACCGGCCGCTTCACCGGCCCCCTGGAGGTCGGCCAGACCGTGATCCAGGTCTGGCCCCATCTGGCCGGGCTCATCGCCTGGGCGGCTCTGGCCTTCGGCCTCGCCCATCTCATTTTCCGCCGCCAGGAAGTGCGGAGCGGCGGCTGAGGGAGTATGCGCTTCGATATCATCACCCTGTTCCCCGACCTCTTCACTTCTTTCCTCTCGGAATCCCTCATGGCCAAGGCCATCGAGAAAGGGCTGGTCGAGGTGCGCCTGACCACGCCCCGCGATTTCGCCCCGGACCGCCACCGCACGGCCGACGACCGGCCGTATGGCGGGGGGCCGGGCATGGTGCTGAAGCCCGAGCCCATGGCGGCGGCCATCGAGGCCGCCTCGGCGGGCGGGGTCCGGCCCTGGCGAATATACCTCAGCCCCTCCGGCTCCCGGCTGGACCAGGCCAAGGTGGCCGAACTGGCCGGCCGGGAGCGGCTCCTTCTGATCTGCGGCCGCTACGAAGGGCTGGACCAGCGGGTCATCGATCTGTTGGTGGATGAGGAAATCTCCATCGGCGACTATGTGGTCAACGGCGGCGAGGTGCCGGCCATGGCGCTGGCGGAGGCCGTGTCCCGGCTGGTCCCGGGGTTCATGGGCAAGGCCGAGTCGGCCGACGAGGAAAGCCATTCGTCGGGCCTTTTGGAATATCCCCACTACACCCGGCCGCCCGAATTCCGGGGCCTGGGGGTGCCCGAGGCGCTTCTGTCCGGCCACCACCGGGACGTGGCTGAATGGCGCCTGAAAGCCGCTCTGGAGCGAACCCTGGTCCAGCGGCCGGAACTCCTGGCCAAAGCGCCGCTTTCCGGGGCGGCCCTGGCCTTGCTGAACCGCCCGGCCCGGGCCGGAAAGGAAATCAAGCCCGGGAATGCAAAAAAGGGTTGAAAATCCACCCGGACTACGATATAGTACCCTTTTGCGACCCGGGAGATTTGTGGCCAAGGGAGGCCGGGAGACCCGTCAGAGCATACATTTTTGAGGAGTAGGATCATGGACGCCATATACCACATCAATCAGGAGCAGACCCGGATCGACCTCCCCCCCTTCCGGGTGGGTGACACCGTGGCCGTTTCCGTGCGCATCAAAGAAGGCGACAAGGAACGTCTCCAGGTCTTCAAGGGCGTGGTCATCCGCCACCGGCGGGGCAACGCGGCCGAGGCCAGCTTCACCGTGCGCAAGATTTCCTATGGCGTCGGCGTGGAACGCATCTTCCCGCTCCACTCCCCCAGCATCGACAATATCGAGGTGGTGGGCGAAGGCAAGGTGCGCCGGGCCAAGCTGTACTACCTGCGCGATCTGAAGGGCAAGGCCGCCAAGGTCAAAGCCAAGAACAAGTTTCTCGCGGCCTCCAAGTAATACGAGCCGCGACACCATTTGAGGAGGCTGTCATGCCCAAAATGAAAACCAACCGCGGCGCGGCCAAGCGCTTCAAGGTCACGGCCAGCGGCAAAGTCAAGAGATTCAAGGCCTACGCCCGCCATATGATGACCTGCAAAACCACCAAGCGGAAAGCGGACCTCCGTTCCGCCACCGTGGTGGATGGCGCCAATATCGACTCCATCCGCAAACTCCTGCCGTACCTTGGCGTGAAGTAAGGGAGAAGAACCATGCGTGTCAAAGGCGGCATTAAAACCAATCAGCGCCACAAAAAATACATGAAGCTGGCCAAGGGCCACGGCGGCAGCCGGGGCACCCTCTACCGCGTGGCCCGCGAAGGGGTGGAGCGCGGCCTGTGCTTCGCCTACCGGGACCGCAAGGCCCGCAAGCGCGAAATGCGCTCCCTGTGGATCGTGCGCATCAGCGCCGCGGCCAAGGAACTGGGCACCTCCTACTCCCGTCTCATCGACGCCTTGAACAAGGCCAAGATGATCGTGGACCGCAAAATGCTGGCCGACCTGGCTGTGGCCGACCCCCAGGGCTTCGCCCAGTTGGTCCGGACGGCTCAGGGGGCCACCGCCTGATTTTCGGGCCGGCGGCTGATTTTCGGGCCGGCGGCTGGACGGTGCCGGCGGTCTTCGTTGGCCCGTTGAAGCTATACCGTCAAGGATTAGGCGATGTTCAGAAGAGTGCCGGGGGCGGGACATCATGCCGCGGACCGGTTGAACCTGCGGGAGTTCGCCTCCGAAAGCGAAGCCACGGAACTGATCCACCGCCGGGCCCGGGCCAATCGGGAAGCCGGAACGGTGACGGATTTCAACCCGGACAATCGCCGGGACGTGAGCACTCTCGCCCGCCAGAACCTCTGGGGACCTAAATAAACCTATGTCGCGTTTTTTTACCATAACCCTAGTGGGGGCGTAAAGCCGCTCCATAACCAAGGCGCCCGGCGTGTGGACGGGTCTTTTTTCAAGGGCCGTCCGGCTGAACCGGACGGCCCTTTTGTGTGGGATCATATGAGCACTGATCTGATCGCGAAAATCAAGGAAACCGAAGCCCAGGGGCTGGCCGCCATCGCCTCGGCGGCCGACGCCGACCGGCTGGAAGCGGTCCGCATCGAGTTTCTGGGCACCAAGGGCCGGTTCGCCGAACTGATGAAGGCCCTGGGCGCCCTGAGCCCCGACAGGCGGCCCGAGGCCGGGGCCGCGGCCAATGCCTCCCGCCGGGCCGTGACCGAGGCCCACCAGGCCGCCCAGGAAGCCCTGTCCGCCCGGCCGGACCAGAGCCGCTGGCTGGACGTCACCCTGCCCGGCCGCCGGCCGTCCCGGGGCCACCAGCACGTCATCAGCCGCACCGCCGCCGAAATCTGCGAAATTTTCGCCCGCCTCGGCTTCAGCATCGTCGAGGGGCCGGAGGTGGAGACGGATTACTACAACTTCGAGGCCCTGAACTTTCCCTTCGACCACCCGGCCCGGGACATGCAGGACACCCTCTTCGTCTCCCAGGAGCTTCTCCTGCGCACCCACACCTCGCCCATGCAGGTGCGGACCATGGAAAAAAACAAGCCTCCGGTCTGGGTGGTGGTGCCCGGCAAGACCTATCGCCGCGATTCGGACATCAGCCACTCCCCCATGTTCCACCAGGTCGAGGGCCTGATCGTGGACCAGGGCATCACCCTGGCCGATCTCAAGGGCGTCCTGGCGGCCTTTGCCCGGGCCATGTTCCACCCGGACATCAATATCCGCCTCCGCCCCAGCTTCTTCCCCTTCACCGAGCCCTCGGCCGAGGTGGACGTGGAATGCGTCATCTGCCGGGGGAAGGGCTGCCGGCTCTGCAAGGGCACCGGCTGGCTGGAAATTTTGGGCAGCGGCATGGTCGACCCGGCCGTCTACGGCTTTGTGGGCTACGACCCCGAGGAGGTCAGCGGCTTCGCCTTCGGCATGGGCATCGAGCGGGTGGCCATGCTCAAATACGGCCTGGACGACATCCGGATGTTCTACGAAAGCGACCTGCGCTTCCTGACGCAATTCTGAGCAGGGCAGAGCCCTGCCCCCCCGGATGCTGGCGCATCCGGCCCGCACCCGCTTCGCTAGACTTGGGCGGCCGACTCAACACGGGTTGGCCGAGCCGAAACCGGGTAAAACCAACGAGTGCCGTGACACTGACAGAACTTGGTTTTTGAATATCACAGGGAAACATCATGAAAGCAAGCATCAAATGGCTGGAGGACTTCATTGATCTGAGCGGCTACACCCCGCGGCAGATCGCCGACAAGCTCACCATGGCCGGGCTCGAAGTGGAGGACCTGCGCGACCGCTTCGCCCACCTCGACCAGGTGGTCGCGGCCCGGGTGGAGACGGTGTCGCCCGTGCCGAAGAGCGATCATCTGAAACTGTGCCAGGTCGAGGCCGGGACGCACGGCCGCTTCCAGGTGGTCTGCGGGGCGCCCAACGTCCGCGAGGGCCTGGTGGCCCCCCTGGCCCTTCCGGGCACGACCCTGCCCGGGGGCGTGGCCGTGGGCGTGGCCGAGATTCGCGGCTGCCGGTCCGAGGGCATGCTGTGCTCCGAGGCCGAACTGGGCCTGGGCCTGGAACACGCCGCCGGCCTTCTGGAGCTGAACGCCGAGGCCGGCCGCACCCTCCGGGACATCACCGGCCGGGAAGACTGGGCCCTGGAAATCGGCATCACCCCCAACCGGCCGGACGGCCTGTCGATCATGGGCCTGGCCCGGGACCTCTCGGCCCTGCTGGGCCGCCCCCTCAAGCTTCCAGACGCCCGGCTCCAGGAGACCGGGCCGGATGTCAACACCCTGGCCAAGGTGACCGTGGCCGACGCGGACCACTGTTTCCGCTTCGCGGCCCGGGTCATCACCGACGTCAAGATCGGGCCCAGCCCGGCCTGGATGGTGGACCGGCTGGCCTCCGTGGGCGTCCGTTCCATCAGCAACGTCGTCGACGTCACCAACTACGTCATGATGGAACTGGGCCAGCCCCTCCACGCCTATGACCTGGAGACCGTGGCCGACCATCACCTCATCGCCAAGTCCTATCCCAAAGGCACCCGCTTCACCACCCTCGACGGCCAGGAGCGCACCCTCCCCGGCGACGTCAACCTCATGATCTGCGACGGGGAAAAGCCCGTGGGCCTGGCCGGGATCATGGGCGGGCTCAATTCCGAAATCGAGGACGCCACCAGGCACATCCTCCTGGAAGGGGCCTGCTTCAACGCCACCACCATCCGCCGCACCTCGCGGGCCCTGGGGCTCTCCACCGAGGCCTCGTACCGCTTCGAGCGGGGGGCCGACCCGGAAATCTGCGCCCTGGCCGTGGACCGGGCCATCGGCCTCATGGCCGAACTGGCCGGCGGCAAAGTGGCCGCCGGCCTCATCGACCAGTATCCCCGGCCCTTCAAGCCCGTGGTCGTGCCCTTCTTCCCGGACCGCTGCAACGCCTTCCTCGGCACCAGCCACCGCGCCGAGGACATGCTGCGGGTCCTCCAGGCCATCGGCCTGACGGTCGAGGAGCGGGACGGCGGCTACCAGGCCGCTCTCCCTTCCTGGCGCCCGGACCTGACCCGCGAAGTGGACGTTTGGGAGGAAGTGGCGCGCCTTCTGGATTTCGACAAACTGCCGGCCACCCTGCCCCAGCCGCCCGTGACCCGTCAGGCGCCGCCGCCGGCCTGGACCCTCCGGGCCCAGGTGCGGGAACACCTGGCCGGCCGGGGCTTCAGCGAGAGCATCAGCTTCTCGTTCCACAGCCGCAGCTTCGCCGACAAGCTGGGCCTGACGGAAGACCACGAGCTGCGCCGCCGCATCCTCCCGATCCTCAACCCCTTGAGCGAGGAACAGGGCATTCTCCGGCCCCTTCTGGCGCCCAGCCTCCTGAACGCGCTGAGGCTCAACCAGTCCCACGGCCGGCGGGAGGTAGCCCTCTTCGAGGTGGGCGCGGTGTATCTCTCCAAGGGTCTGGACCTTCAGCCCGACGAGAACCAGACCATCGCCCTCGTCTGGGGCGGGACCACCGGCCAGGGCAACTGGATCGACCCCGAACGGCCCGTGGACTTCTGGGACATAAAAGGGGTGGTGGAAAGTCTGGCCGAGCACCTCAATCTGGACGTCGCCTTCCAACGCTCCGAGGCCGCGCCGGTCTGGTACGACCCGGCCGAGGCGGCCCTGGTCTCCCTGGCCGGGGGGCCGGTCTGGGGCCACCTGGGGCGCCTGAACAAGAAGGCGGCCCGGGGGTTCGGCCTGAAGGAGGCCGCCGGCCCGGTCTATCTGGCCGAACTGGATGCGGAGGTCATCCTCGAAGCCGGCTTCGCCCGCCGGCCGTTCCGGGGCTGGGGCAAGTTCCCGCCCAACGAGCGGGACCTGGCCATCGTGGTCAATCAGGACGTCCCGGCCGCCCGGGTGGTGGAGACCATCGAGGCCGGCGGCCGCTTCCCCCTGGCCGGGGTCTTCCTGTTCGACCTCTACCAGGGCGACCAACTGCCCGCCGGCAAGAAGAGCCTGGCCTTCCGTCTCAGCTTCCAGTCGCCGGACAAGACCCTCACCGACGAGGAGGTCAACGGCTACTGCGCGGCCATCACCGCCGCCCTGGCCGAAGGCCTCGGCGCGGCGCTCCGGTCCTGACATGACGGATCGGGCCGCTCCCGTGACCCGGCGGGAACTCGTCGACCGCCTCCGCCGCCGCCTGGGGCTCTCGGCCCGCGAGGCCGGCGAACTCCTCGACGGCTTTCTGGAAAGCCTGGCCGCGCAGCTGGCCCTGGGCGGGGCGGTGAGCCTCAGCGGCCTGGGCCGGCTGGAGACCCGCCTCACCCCGGCCCGGCCGGGCCGCAACCCCAAGACCGGCCGGGAGGCCCGTATCCCGGCCCGCCGCCGGCCGGTCTTTACCTTGAGCAGAACTTTGCGTACAATGATCAGGGGAACGGACGAAGGCCGCGAACGCTGAAGAAAACCCCACAGCCTCCGAGCGGCCGGCAGGGTGTATGGACCACGACTCGGAACAGGTGTTCTACAAGCTGGGCGAGCTTTCGGAAAAGCTCGGTGTGGAGACGAGCGTCCTGCGGTTCTGGGAAAAATCCTTCCCCCAGATCAAACCCCTGAAGACCGGGCCGCGCAGGCGGCTCTATCGCCCCCGGGACCTGGAGCTGTTCGGGGAGATCAAGCGCCTCCTGTACGGAGAGCGTTTCACCATCGCCGGGGCCCAAAAGCGCCTGGGCGCCGGCAGAGGCCAGGGCCGTCTTTTCGAAGATGATATAGAGAAAACGGGGGCCCCGCCCCCGGCCGAAGCCCCGCCGGAACCCGCCGCCGACCCGTCGGCCCGGACCAACGCCCTCCTGGCCGAGACCCGTCAGGGACTTCTGGAAATCAAAGCCATGCTCCTGGCCCGGCGGCCCGGCGAAACCGCGCCGCCGGGCCCGAATCCCGCCCCCCCCGCGCCCTCCAAGAAGAAGCGAACCCCTAGGTAGGAAACGGTTTTATGAATATACATCACGATCCCCGGCCGGAAGACGCCCCGGACGAGGCCGCCTTTTTCGAACCCCTGGCCCAGAAAGCCCAGGCCCTTTTCGGCACGGCCTATACTCCCGAAGGCGCGGCCCGCCTTTTCCGGGCCATGCAAACCCGCCAGAACCGGCTGGGACTGGATTCCTTCTCCGCCTACGGCGCCCTCCTGCGCCGTGATCCGGCCGAATGGGACAAGCTGTGGCCCCTGGCCCTCCCGTCGGCCGGGGCTTTCCTGCGGCCGGCGGCCCAGTTCGAAGTGGCCGCCGAAGTGCTTCAGGAGTGGGCCGTCATGGCCCCGGAGCGGACCCTCCGGGTGCTCTCCCTGGGCTGCGGGCCGGGCTTTGAAACGGCCTCCCTGGCCATGATGCTCGAGGAAACCGGACTGCGGACCAAGAACTGGCAGGTGGAGCTGTACGGCCTGGACCTCAACCCCGAGGCGGTGGCCCAGGCCGAGAGCGCGGTCTTCACCGCCGCCGATCTCGAATGGCTGCCCGAACACCAGGCCCGCAAGTGGTTCACCCCCCGGGCCGGGGGGTTTCATTTCAAGACCACTCTGGCCGCGCCCATCTTCCTGGCCAAGGGCAACGCCTATCAGCCCGAGGAGTGGCCCTTCCCCGGCCAGGCCCACTTCGGCCTCATCTTCTGCCGCGAACTGACCTTCGAGGCCCCGCCCCGCGCGCCCCGCCAACTGGCGCGGCTGCTCCGCCAGGCCCTGACCCCGGGCGGCTTCATCTTCACCGCGCCGGGTGAATTTCTGCCCGACAGCTCCGGCGACCTGCATCTGGAGGAGCGCGCCGGCGTCACCTACTACCGCCAGGGCGCTCCCAAAATCAAAGCCAACCGCCACCACCAAAGCCGAAAAGAAAAAATCGGCCGCGGCGCCGCCGCCCCGACGGCTCAAGCCGCGTCCCGGCCTCCTCTGAGTCCCCGGGAAACCCAACTGCTGGCCGCCGCCGAACAAAAGCTTCCCCAGCACCCCGAAGCGGCCCGGGCCCTGGTGAACGAAGTGCTCTTGAGCGCTCTCGACCAATACCGCCCGGCCCCCGAAGCCTGGGCCCTCATCGCCCGCATCGAAACCGCCCTCGGCCGCCCCGACTCCGCCCAGGCCGCGGAAGAAGTGATAGCGGCAGCCGGCGTTTGAGAAGAAGGAGGCTCCGTTCCCGCTTCTCAAAGGCGGCCACCGCCCTCGTTTCCGCCGCCGTCGATTGTTTGCCCGCCGGGTGAGGCGATCCGGCCGGTCGGGCTTTCACCGGGCGGCACCATACGTTTCCAGGTTGTATCGGTCGATCTCGTCGACGACGTATTGCTGGACGTGCGGGAAAAGATAGGAATCGGGCCCGCCGTAGGTCATGGCCGGGATGAAGCCGCCCCGCCCGTCATAGTCCCGGCAGGCCCGCCGCGTCTCCGCCCTGATCTCGGCCTCGGTCGAATCCACCCGGTCGACAATGGCCGCGTCGATGCCGCCCATGATGGCGATTCGCCCTTCACACTGGCTGATGATCCCCGCGATGTTGTTACTCGGCAAAGCTCCCTGCCAGATGTCCACGCCCATCTCCACCATGTCCCCCACCAGCGTTTCGGCGTAGGAGTCGGAGTGGTGCATGATGATAACGCCCTGCGCCTTCAGGTAACCGTATAGTTTGAGATACTGCGGCTTGAGGAACTGCCGAAAACACTTGGGGCTCATGAACAGCCGGGTCTTGGTGCCCCAGTCGTCGTGGGAGAGGATGACGTCGGGCCGGAAATTTTCCACCAGCAGCCGGGCGAAGGTCAGGCGGTATTCGCCTAAAATCTCGCAGAGCTCCATCATTTCCCGGGGCCGGCGGATGAAGTTGGTCAGCGTGTCCTCAAACCCCATCAGGGCGTGCAGTTGTTCGAAGAGGCCGGCGGCCATCATGGCCAGGCTCAGCCGGCGGCCCTCCCGATCGATCCTGGCCTTGGCCTCCCGGGCCGCCGTCCAGTCGCGGCATTGGGCCGCCAGGTCGGGCACGCGCAGCGTCTCCCGCCACCTGGTGATGTCGGGGACGGCTTTGTTGTCCCTGGTGATGTGGGGCGTGCCGCCGATCTGGCCCGGGGGCCAGGCGAATTCCACTCCGAACGGGTCGATGGTGGTCTGGCCCTCCTTCCGGTGGGCCCGGAGATACTGGTTGACCGGATCGTTGAAAACGGGGGCGAAGGCTTCCCATTCGTTCAGGAGCGGACCGCCGGCTTGGCCGGACAGGACCGCCCGCAGTCTGTCTTTCGGATTCACGGACATACGGCACATCTCCTGTTTGCATAATTTCCAAAATAGACGAATAAAAAGTAGGCGGAAACGCTCTTCTTGTCAACAACAATTTCCCCCTTCTGGCTCTTGACAAAAGGGGGGCTTTTACACCATACTCATAGAGTTCGTGGAATAGGTGAATTCGCGTTTTTCCCATAACCGCGCATCACCTTTATCCTGTGTTCAACACCCGCCGGGAGACCGTTCCCGGTTCAAACGTATACAGTACCAGGGGAGAACCATGAAAGACGTTGCCAAGCAGAGAACCATCGCCTTGATTGCCCACAACGGGGCCGGCAAAACCACGCTGGCCGAGGCGTTTTTGTTTTACACCAAGGTCAATAACCGCCTGGGTTCGGTGATGGAAGGCACTTCCACCCTCGACGCCGAGCCGGAGGAAATTAAACGCAAAAGCAGCATCAACGCCGCCTTTCATTCCTTCCCCTGGAAAAAGCATCAGATCACTTTCGCCGACACCCCCGGCGACGAGAATTTCCTCAACGACACCAAGACCGTCTTAAACGGCGTCGATTCGGCCGTCATGGTCGTCGACGCGGTGGACGGGGTCAAGGTTTCCACCGAAAAGACCTGGGAATTCGCCGACCTCTACAAGCTGCCCCGCATGATCATCATCAACAAGATGGACCGCGAGCGGGCCGACTTCTACGGCACCATGACCGACATCAACGACTCCCTCGGCGGTCCCACCGCGGTCCCGGCCTTCCTCCCCATCGGGGCCGAGGCCTCCTTCAAGGGCGTGGTGAGCCTCCTCACCGGCAAAGCCTATATGTATGAAGACGGCGGTAAGGTCACCGAGGCCGAACCTCCCGCCGACATGGCCGAGCAGATCGCCGAATGGCGGGAAAAACTGGTCGAGGCCGTGGCCGAGGCCGATGACGCCCTTTTGGAAAAATTCCTCGAAGGCACGGAACTGACCCCGGAAGAAGTGACCGAGGCTTTCAAAAAGGAAATCCTGGCCGTGAAGATCGCCCCGGTGGTTCCGGCTTCGGGCCTGAAGATGGTCGGTCTTCAGAACATCCTGGATCTGGCCCTGAACCTGCCCTCGCCGCTGGATCGCGGCCCCCGCCCCGGCCGCAAGCCCGAGGGCGCGGAGATGACCGAGAGCCGCCCGCCCGACCCGGCCGCCCCCCTCAGCGGCCTGGTCCTCAAGACCGTGTCCGACACCATGGGCCAGTTGAGCGTCATCCGCATCGTCTCCGGCACCCTGACCGCGGACAGCGGCTTTTACAACCCCAAGCGCGAGCAGAAGGAACGCTTCGGCCAGCTTCTGGCCCTGGAAGGCAAAAACCAGAAGGCCATCGAAGAGGCCGGTCCCGGCGACATCGTGGCCGTGGCCAAACTCAAGAACACCCTCACCGGCGACACCATCTGCGAAGAAGCCGCGCCCATCCTCTACCCCGTGCCCAAGAGCCTCGAGCCCGTGGTCAGCTTCGCCGTGGAGGCCAAGAGCAAGGGCGACGAGGAAAAAATCTTCGCGGCCATCAACCGCATCCTGGCGGAAGATCCCACCCTGCGCCTGTCCCGCAACGAC
The DNA here is from genome assembly GCA_031549025.1 of Candidatus Adiutrix sp. Classification (GTDB taxonomy): domain Bacteria; phylum Desulfobacterota; class Desulfarculia; order Adiutricales; family Adiutricaceae; genus Adiutrix. The sequence continues at coordinate 33,070 of JAVBQN010000032.1, forward strand.
CAGACCAAGGAAATGATCCTCTCCGGCATGGGCCAGGTGCACATCGACACCACCCTGGAAAAGCTGAAACGCAAGTTCGGCGTGGAAATGGTCCTCAAGGCCCCCAAGGTGGCCTTCAAGGAGACCGTCAAGGGCAAGGCCATCAAGGTACAGGGCAAATACAAGAAACAGACCGGCGGCAAGGGCCAGTACGGCGACGCGGTCATCGACATGGAACCCATGCCCCGGGGCGAAGGTTTTGTTTTTGAGGACCGCATCGTGGGCGGCGTCATTCCCCGGCAGTTCATCCCGGCCGTGGAAAAAGGCATCGTGGAGGCCATGGTCAACGGCGTCATCAGCGGCAATCCTGTGGTGGACATCAAGGTGGGCCTGGTCTTCGGCAGCTACCACGACGTCGACTCCTCGGAAATGTCCTTCAAGATCGCCGGTTCCATGGCTTTTAAAAAGGCCTTCATGGAGTGCAAGCCCACCATTCTGGAGCCCATCATGCTGCTCACCGTCACCGTGCCCGACGAATTCATGGGCGACGTCATGGGCGACATTTCCAGCCGCCGCGGCAAACTCCTCGGCACCGAGGCCAAGGGCAAGAAGCAGGTCATCAAGGCCCACGTGCCCCAGGTGGAAATCCTCAGCTACGCCCCGGTTTTGACCTCCATGACCGGCGGCCGGGGCTCCTTCTCCCTGGAATTCGCCCGCTACGACGAAGCCCCGCCGCAGATCAAGGACAAAGTCGTGGCCGAATACAAGCCCAAAGACGAAGACGCCTGACCCCAGAGGAGGGCACGCGCCCCGGGCCCGTCTCCGCGCGGCCTGGCCGGCGGGAACGGGGCGGTCGTCCGAGAGAGCGGCTGTTCGCAGATGAGAAAACCCCGGAAGCCTTATGGCTTCCGGGGTTTTCATTTGGGGACCGAGTGTTCGGGGGCTGGCCGAAACCTGATCACTTCAGGGAGTTGAGCAGGCGCCGGTTGTGGTTGTTGATGCTGACAATGGTGATGATCACCGCCAGCACGTGCCAGGGAACGATGAGAAAGGCCCCCAGGCCGAAGGTGAAAATAGCGATGATCCAGACCACCACTTCGATGGTCAGCCCCACCAGCCCCCAGAAGATGCTCGTATAGAGCATGCCCAGGCCGCCGAAGACTAAAGTCAGGATCACCCCGACCGCCAGATTCTTGGATTCCATGGAAACCCGGGCCGCGGCCCGCATATCATCGGACATGGATACCTCCCTCACCGCGCACTGCGCGAAACGCGAAACGGCCCGAGGGCAGTTCCCTGGGGCCGTTTTGTGGTGAAATTAATCGGCGGCGACCTACTCTCCCACCCTCCTGAAGGGCAGTACCATCGGCTCTGTGGGTCTTAACTTCCGTGTTCGGAATGGGAA
>JAVBQN010000021.1:0-115406 GCA_031549025.1 Candidatus Adiutrix sp.
GGTCATGGTTTTCTTTATGCGGCGGCGGCGCGGCCGTGCCGGGCGCCGCGCCGCCGCCAAATACGGTCGTCAGAACGGCTTTTTGATGACGCCCGCGCTTTCCAGCTCCTCCTCGATGCGCAGAAGGCGGTTGTACTTGGCGATGCGCTCGCTGCGGGAGGCGCTGCCGGTCTTGATCTGGCCGGCATTGGTGGCCACGGCCAGGTCGGCGATGAAGGTGTCCTCGGTTTCGCCGCTGCGGTGGGAGATGACGGCGGTGTAGCCGGCCTTGTGGGCCATTTCAATGGCTTCCAGGGTCTCGGTGACGGTGCCGATCTGGTTGAGCTTGATGAGGATGGAGTTGGCGACCTTTTCCTTGATGCCCTTGCCCAGGCGCTTGGTGTTGGTGACGAACAGGTCGTCGCCCACCAGCTGGAGCTTGTCGCCCAGGGCCCCGGTCAGCTTGGCCCAGCCGGCCCAATCGTCCTCGGAGAGACCGTCCTCGACGGAGCGGATGGGGTATTTCTTGGCCCAGGCCTCGTAGAGGGCGATCATTTCCTCGGCGCTGTGGGCTGATTTGTCGCTCTTGGCAAAAACGTATTTCTTCTTCTTGGCGTCGAAAAATTCGGAGGCGGCGGCGTCCAGGCAGATGCACACGTCGGTTCCGGGCTTGTAGCCGGCGGCCTTGATGGCCTTGATGATGTATTCCAGGGCTTCCTCGTTGCCGCCGAAGTTGGGGGCGAAGCCGCCCTCGTCACCGACGGCGGTGGTGAACTTGGCGTCGTTCAGGAGCTTCTTCAGGGCGTGGAAGACCTCGGCCCCGCAGCGCAGGGCGTCGGCAAAGGTGTCGCCGAAGAGGGGCATGACCATGAATTCCTGGAAATCCACGCTGTTGTTGGCGTGGGAGCCGCCGTTGATGATGTTCATCATGGGCCGGGGCAGCTGTTTGGCGCCCGTCCCGCCCAGGTAACGGTACAGCGGGAGCCCGGCCGCTTCGGCCGCGGCCCGGGCCACGGCCATCGAGACGCCCAGGATGGCGTTGGCCCCCAGTTTGGACTTGGTCTCGGTGCCGTCGAGCTCGATCATGGCCTTGTCGAGGCCGGCCTGGTTGAAGCCGTCGAGGCCCAGAACGGCCGGGGCGATGACTTCGTTGACGTTCTTGACCGCGTTCCGGACGCCCTTGCCGCCATAGCGCTTGGGATCCTGGTCGCGCAGTTCCAGGGCCTCGTGCTGGCCCGTGGACGCGCCCGAGGGCACGGCCGCCTGGCCGAAATAGCCGTCCTCCAGCCAGACATCCACCTCCACGGTGGGGTTGCCCCGGGAATCGAGGATTTCACGGGCGTGGACATCGATGATGGGATACATGGTCTGCCTCCATTCTGGGGCCGCCGTCGTCGGCGGGCTGGGATTTGTACGCCGGCAATCAATGAAACTACCGCATTCTGTCGGCCGCGAACCGGTTTCGTCGGCGGCCGGGCACTTTCTACTGTACGCCGTGGGCGGGCTCGCGCAGGAGGACGAAGGCCCGGTCCTTGACGGTCAACAATGTGGGATCCACCAGGTATTCGCCGTCGCGGCCAAAGGAAAAGGGACCGGTGGCCCCGGGCACGGGGGTTCCCTGGGCCAGGGCCTGGCGCACCTCGCCCCGGCTGGCCGCGCCGCCGCCCAGGGCCTTGATGACGGCCAGACCCGCGTCGTAGCCGTAGGCCGCGAACTGGTCCGGGGCGTGGCCGTAGGCGCTCTGGAAACCGGCGATGAAGCGGCGCGTCTCCTCGCGCTGGCTGAGGTCGCTGACGGCCACGGGAATGACCGCGCCCTGGACGTAGCGGGACGAGGAAGTCAGGAACTCCTGGTTGAGCCACAGGGGCGAGCCGAGATACTGCATCTTGGTGACGTCGTGAAAGGCCATCAGGGGCAGGATCTGGCTGACCGCGGCCGCCGAATCGGGCAGATACAGGGCGGTGAAATCAGTGTGGGCCTGGTAGCTGGAGGACACCTGACGGGCCGCCTTGCCGCCGGTCAGGCGGGCCACGGCTTCGCTGAAATCGGCGCTTTGGGGATCATAGCTGTCGGCCACGGTGAGCTGGGCGCCCAGGCGCTGCACCTCGGCCTCGAAAAAGCCGCGGATGGGCCGGCCGAAGTTGTCCTCCGGGTAAAGAATGCCCAGGGCCTGGTGCCCCTGCGTCCGCACCGCATACCGGGCCACGGCTTCGGCCTGGTGCCGGGGGGTGAGGAACAGCCGGAAGATGTGGGGCCCGATCCTGGTCAGGTCGGCCCGCTGGCTGATGGCGATGAGCGGCAGGCCCGCCCGTTCGGCCGCTTCGGCGGCCAGGGCCGACTCGCGGCTCAAAAAGGGACCGACGACCGCCAGCACCTTGGGGTCGGCCGCGGCCTGGGCCACCAGGCGGGCCGCCTCTTCGGGCGAGCCTTTGGTATCCATCAGGGTGAGGCCCAGAGAGCCGGCCCCGGCAAAGGTGTTGACCGCCAGTTTGAGGCCGGAGACGGCCTCCTGGGCATACTTGGAAGCCCCGTCGGCCGACATGGGCAGTATCACGGCGATGGAATAGTCGCCGATGGTGCTGATCTGGCCCATGGTGGCCGGCGCGGAGGTTTCCACCATGGAAGCCGCCGCGGCCGTCTGGGGATTGTATTCGGCGTTGAAGGCCAGAGGCGGCAGGGCCGCGCCGGGGGTCTTGACCGTCTGGAGCAGGGCCGCGACGTGGGGCTGGAGGGGATTTTGGCTGAAATATTGGTTGAAATAGTCCGCCTGCTCCGTGGTCCGGGCCACGTCGCCGGCCTGGGCCGCCAAGCGGGCCAGGAGGTAGGTGGCCTCGGGGCCGGGGAAGTTCTGGCCGTACTGCCTCTGCACCGCCTCCAGGTCGGACTGCCCCAGCCGGGTCAGGCTGGCCAGCACCCCCTCCTGGGCCTCGGCCTGGACCTGGCCGGTGGAGCCGCGCCAGGCGCTGAGGTAGTTGCCGGCCGCTTCCTGATAGTTGGCGGTGGCCCACTGACTCTGGGCCAGGGTCAGGCGCAGTTGGGCCTGGCGGGCCGGGGCGGTTTCGGTGGCCAGGAGTTCCGTGGCCAGGGCGGCCGCGCCGGCGGCGTTGCCCGAGGCCAGATAGACCTCGGCCAGGCGCGGGCGGGCCTCGGCCGTGAACTGGCCGGCGGGAAATTCGGTGATGAGCCGCTCGTAGGCCCCGGCCGCGTCCTGGAACTGGCCGGCCTTTTCAGCGGCCAGACCGAAGCCGGCCAGGACGGATTCCAGCCGGGGCGGCTGGGGCTCATTCTGGAGATAGCGCTTGTAGTTATCCACCGCCTCCCGGTACTGGCCGTGGTTATAGGCCGTTTCGGCCGCCTCCAGGAGACCCTGGGAGCCGGAGGCCTGGTCGGGGGCGGGGAGGTTGGCGCTGGACGGGGGGCCGCCGGTGTTGGTCAGGGCCGGGAGGCAGCCCGCGCAGACCAGGATGAACAGAATCAATATCGGCGAAAGAAAGCGTCTGGTCATTATCAGTCCTTGAACGGCGGCCCGGGGCGGAGAGACTCCGGAAGCCGCCGGGCGGCCTTGGTCCGGACCGCTCGGCCGGAGTATCGAAGTTCGCGGGCCGACCGGCTCCGGGGGCATAATCCACGTCGAGAACCCGCCCAAGCTTTTATGAGCGGGATCCCCTTTTAGAATCATAACATAAAACCCCCTCAAGGGAGCGGTTTTTTCCGCCGGAACTCAAGGGGGGAACGGGCCCGCGTTTCAGAGAAACTTCTTCGCCGCCGGCCGGGGCGCCAGGGAAAAAATCAGAACCCCAACTGGGCCAGGAGGTCGTTGACCGCGCCCTGGTCCAGGCGGCCCTCGGCGCCCGGGCCCAGGAGGGGCGAATTGCCGGCCGCGACCTTTTCCAGGGCCTTGTTCACCTCTTCCTGGGCCAGTTGCCTGGCCTGGTCCGAGGCGGCCGCGAGCCCCCCGTTCTCCCGGTGGACCTTCATCTTGGCGCTCACCGAAACCAGGATGGACAGAAGCTGCATCTGGACGTCGCCGATGAGGGCCACCACCTTCATGATGCGCTGACCGGAGATGTCCTGGAAATTCAGGGCCTCCAGGATACGGGTCAAGTGCCCGCCGGTCTGCTGGATGAGTTGATGGGCCATGTTGACGGTCTGGACGATGGTGTCGCGGTCCTGGGTCAGGATGGAGGTGTACAGGCCGCCGTTGGCCGCGGCCTCCACCACGGCCGCCGCGGCCGGGCCGTCGGCGGGGAGGGTTCGCAGCCCTTCGCTGAGGCGGCCGATTTCGGCGGCCAGAGTCTGGATGGTCTCCAGGTCCTCCCGGGAGCAGACCGGACCGGCCGGGGCGGGCGCCGGCCCGGCGGGCTCGGGCTCCGGCGCGGGGGGCGGCGGGGGAGCGGCGGCGGCCGTCTCCGGGGCGGGCATTTCCACGGTCTCCCCTTCGATCGGCAGGACGCTGTCGAGGAAGATGCTGGTCGCGGTCTGGTTCATCTTTTTCAGGGTGAGGCGGAAATCCTCCACCATGGTGGAACTGTACAGGGTTTTCAGGACGGCCGGGATGGGAAAGTTGTAAAACCCGTCCTCCGCATCCACGGTGGGGGCCATTTCCGACAGCTTCCGAGCGATCTCCTCGGCCTGGAAGTCGGTGTCCCGGGATTCGCGCATGCGCTTGATGTGGTCTTTGACCGACTCGTTGGTGCACAGTTCGTACAGGGTCTGGAACACCACGTCCACGTCGAAGCGGACCTCGGCGACGGTCCCGCCCGCGGCCGGAGCCGGTTCGGGCTCGGGGGCCGGTTCGGGTTCAGGTTCGGGTTCGGGTTCCGACGGGGCTTCGGCCGCCTCCGCCTCGGCCGCTCCCCCCAGAAGGGCGGAAATAAAACTCCGCAATTCGCCGAGCTTTTCGAAAAAGGAGGGCGGCATGGCCGGCCGGTCCGGAATCCCGACCTGGGCGGCCTCCGGGGCCGCTTCGGGCGCGGCCGGCTCGGCCATCAGGTCGAGGTTTTGCAGGACGTGCAGCTGGTCTTTCAGCTGGTCCATCTCCACCTGGATCTGGTCGGCCGTGTCCATGATGGTCATGGAGGCCTTCTCGGTGATCTGGACGATCTCCTCGAGCTGGCCCTTGGCGCTCTCCAGCTGCTGATCGGTCCGGTCCAGGTCCGGGGCCTCGAGCTGGCCGGGCAGGTCCTCCACCGAAACCGAGAGCCGGCGGGCCAGGCGGCCGATCTTGTCAAAGAGTTCTTCGGAAATTTCTTGGAAAAAGGACGGCCCGGTTTCTTCCCGGCCGCCGGTTTCCGCCGCCGTCTCCCGCTCCTCGGCCGGGGCCGGGGCCGGCTCCTCCGCCCGGGGCGGTTCCTCCGCCCGGACCGCTTCCTCGCTGACCGCGTCCACCAGATCCCGGCAGGCCTTGAGGAAGGCGGCGGGCGGAGCGCCGGGCCGCTCTTCCGAACCGCCCGGCCGGGCCGCCTTCACCAGCTCGGGAGAGACCTTGATCTGATACACCGCTTCGGGCGTGACGATGCGAAATTCGCCGACGCCCAGTTCGAAAGCGATGATCGGGGGGGATGAAGAACTCATATGCTTCCCATGGTTTTCATTTTGCCGGAACACTCCGGGCCGCCGGTGACGAAACGCTGTGGAGAAGAACCCGGCGCCGGTCCGGCCGAGGGATCCGGGGCCGGCGCCTTCAGGGCCAGACCCGGCCCAGAAGTTTCAGGCGCAGCAGATACAGCCCGCGCCCGGGCAGGCGGCGGCAGGCCCGCACCCGCCCCAGAAGGACCAAGGCGACCGAGGCGCCGGCCTCGCCGGCCGGGCGGAGCGAGCCGTCCGGCTCCAACCGGAAGCCGGGGAGGTCCACAGTCAGGTTCAGCAGCCGGCCGGCCGGCTGGGGCTCGGCCGCGAGCCACACGGGACGCCCCCGACGGGCGATCACGCGCCCCCGGGCCTTTTGGCTCTCGTGGGCGATCATCAGGGAAAAACCGCCGCCCGGCCGTAAAAAGGCGCCCAGATCCATCGGGAACCTCTAAAAATCCGCCAATTGTCGGCTTTGGCCGCCGTCAGGGGCTGGCAACATTTTATACCTTAAAGGATTTGATATCGCTATAAAATGTGAGAAGCCCCCGATAAGAGCAAAGCCTACAAACGGCCATTTTTAGAGGTTCCCATTTGCCCAAGGCTCCCATGTGAAATTGTCGGCAAGGGGGGCCGTTCCCATGAAAAAACAATATCTTTGCCAGTTTATATTACCGCCCCCCGCAAGTCAAGTGCGGCCCTTGGGTTAAATCAGGAAATAGGCAGATTTATGGGCCGTTCCAGGTGCTGGCGCAGCCAGACGCTGTTTTCCATCAGGGCCCGCCGGCCCAGGAAGGCGATCACCTCCCGCTCCGGCCAGGCGCCCAGGGCCAGAAGCTCCAGGGCCCGGCTGAAAAGGCGCTCGCTGGCCTCGTAGCGCCGGGCGTTTTCCGCGTGGGCGGAGAGTTTCAAAAAACCCACAAACAAGCCGCCCGTGCCCAGAAAGATCACCCCGCCCGCGGACAATACCAGGCTCAGCCCCGGGGAAAGCGGCCGCTGGGGGAAGAACAGGGCCAGGGAGATGAGCGCCGAGCCGGCCAGAACCACGGCCAGCCATTTCCGGTGGTCGCCCACCTGCCGGGACAGGCGGTGATAGGTGTCAAAGGCGGCCACGAACATGACCAGCGACAGGAAGACGATCAGCAGAAACCGCCCCTCCAGGTGCCCGACGTCCGCCAGGACCTGGAAAAATTTGGCCAGCACCACCCACACGCTCCCCAGGGCCAGGGTGACGATGGCCGGCCAGAGGCATTCCTCTTTCTTTCGCCGCGCGGCCGCGCTTTTTTCCAGAAAAAAACGGCGCTGCCGGCCCAGCCACAGCTCCCGGGCCAGAAGGCGGCGGTCCCGGTCGCCGGCCGGGGCCGGGAGGTCCTCCCCGGCGGGGAATTCCGTGTAGGCCAGGGCCAGGCGCAGCCAGCGGGTTTCGCCGTAATCCTCCACCCGCTCCCCGGAAAAGCTTTGCCGGGCCACGGACCGCTCCACCCCGAAAACACGCCAGTAAAACTGCACCCGCCAGGCCTCGGCCAGGCCCCGATAGCTCAGGTGCTTGTTCTGCCAGCCGCCCAGGTGGGCCTGGGCGTATCCGGCCAGGACGGCGGCCGTGGCCAGGCAGCAGGCCAGGATGTACGGCCACAGGGGCCGCCCCGGGGCGAAGAAATCGACCAGCCGATAGACCTGGAAGCCGATCAGGGCTACCCAGCCGCTGACGAATAACGCTTTGAGGCGCCTGCGCAGCCGCCCGGACCAGCCGCCGGCCAGAGCCTCGGCCTGGGTCTGGAGGGCCTGGATGAGCCGCTCCCTCTGGGTCAGGTCCCCCTCCCGGTCCACGGGCCACAGGTCCGGGACGAGGTTCCGGCCGTCCAGGGCCGGGAGGCGGCGGTTGAAGGTTTCCAGGCGGTCCAGGGTGAGGCGGAAGAGGTCCAGGCTGTCTTCGGGCTCGGCCGGGGCCAGCATGACCGCCGTGCCCGGAACCGGGTCCGTTTCGGCGGGCCCGTCCGGGCCGGACCGCCGGGGCGTGTGGATATGCAGGAGCGGATGCCCGGTCAGGGGCAGCAGTTCGGCCCGGAGGCCGGGCTGGAGCCCGGCCTGGCCGGTGAGCGCCTGCCGCGCCACCTGGGAGGTGCCGCCGATCTTCTCGATGGCCTTCCCGTCCCACAGGGCCAGAAGGAGGTGGCTGCGCTCCACCAGGAAGGCCCCCAGGGCCGCGTAACAGTGGGGCTCGCGGCGGTAGTCGGGCTCGGGCATGCCGGGTCCGTCCTCCACCGGGGGGGGCTCGGGGATGAGGAACACGTTTTCCGCCCGGGCCAGGAGGGCCTCGAACGCGGCGCGGTCGTCGATGGTCCGGAGGTAGTCGCCCAGCTCCAAGGGCAGGGGCACGGCCAGCCGGGCCCCGGGCGTTTCCAGAAACACCTCGGCCGTCAGGCGGTCGGCCCCGTCGGCCAGGGCGGAGAGGAGGAGGAGCGGCGTGTGGGGACAATGGGCCCGCAGCGTGGCGAACACCCCGCGCAGGCTTCCCCGCAAACTGGGGAGGTCTTCGGGCCGGGGGTCCCGGTGGCCGGTCACGCCGATGACCAGGGGCAGGAATTCCCGCCCGGAGGGGGGGGCGGGGGCCGGCGCGGGCGGGAAGCGGCGCCAGAAGGCGGCCAGCCGGCCAGGCTCGTCCAGGGCTTCGGGCCAGGGCGCGGCTTTGGCCTCGGTCAGCCAGCGGGTGGAACTTCCGGGCAGAAGGGCCTCCTCGGTCCCGCTCTCCTCCCCGGACCGGTCCGGCCGGGAAGGAAAATCCGGAAGCCGGGGGTCTGGGTCAGGGTTGGACATGAGGCACCATTGACGTTTTCAGGGGGTTTTGCTTAAATAATGGAAGTATTATACCTGTTGTTTGGTCACAAAGATACCCAAAACCGACGATTTTCGGAAGGATCGCGCCTATGTCCGCCCAGTCCGCCGCGCCCGGCCACGTGTATCCCGATTCTCCCTATAAATTTTACGCCTTCATCAGCTACAGCCACGCGGACGAGGCTTTTGTCAAAAAGCTTCAGGACAAGATCGAGTCCTACCGGCTGCCGAGTTCCCTCCAGCGGCTGAAAGAAGGCCTGCCGAGCAAGGTCCACCCCATTTTCCGCGACGCCACGGACTTGCCCCCCGGGCAGTTGAGCGACGAAATCCGCAAGAAGCTGACCGAGTCCAAATACCTCCTGGTGATCTGCTCGCCCCACAGTGCCGGCTCCTACTGGGTGAATCAGGAAATCGCCGAATTCCGGCGCCTCGGCCGGCCGGAGAACATCATCCCCATCATCATCGACGGCGAGGTGAACGCCGCGGACCAGAAGCGGGAATGCTTTCCGTCGCTCCTCCTGGACGAGGTGCGGCAGGGCGCCGAATCGCAACTGCTGGGGGTCTCGGTGCCCAAGGAGGGACCGCGCCGGGCCATCCTCAAGGTCATCGCCAAGATGCTGGAGCTCGACCCCGACGAGCTCCTCAGCCGGGACCGGGTCCGCGAGCGGAAGCGGCGGATCGCCTGGGCCGCGGCCGTTTCCTTTCTCATTCTGCTCTTCGGGGGCGGCGGCCTGTATTACTGGGACTATCACCGGGAGAAGGTGAGCCGCTTCGCCGACTACGTCGAAACCCGGGGCCTGCCGGAAGGCATTTTTTCTCTGACGGAAGAAGGGGCCTCTCACCGGGCCGGGCATTATCGTTTCCTCTCCCAGCGCCGCAAGCTCCAGGAGGTGGCTTATGTGGATTCCGCCGGCCGGCCCGTTCCGCACCGGGACCCGGAATTCATCGACCGGCCGGCCATCCAGCGCTTCGCCTACGAGGACCACAGCGGCCGCCTCCTGGAAACGCGGCATCTGGACCACAACGGCAACCTGAACATGCGCCTGGTATTCAGCGGCAACGGCTACACGGCCATCGACTTCAAGCGGGCCAACGAGGAAAATGAAACCCTCCAGGCCTGGCTGGCCGCCCAGACCACCTCGGCCGCCGGCGGGCAGTTCGGCCTGCCCGACCCGGGCGCGGCCCGGGGACAGGTGCAGCGCTGGAAAGTGACCCGGGACCCGAACGGGCACATCGCGAAAATCGAATACAAGCAGCTGGAAAGCGTCAAACCCGCCCAGGATAAGGACGGCGTCCACGGCCAGGCCCTGACCCTCGACGAGTTGGGCCGCGTCCGCGAACGGCGGTATCTCGACGCCGAGGGACGCAATTTCACCACGCCCACCGGCCTGGCCGGGCAACTCTACACCTATGACGGCCCCAACCTGGTGGAAACCGTCAACATCGACGCCAAAGGGCAACCGGTCCTCGACGACCGCAAGCGCATGGTGGTGGATTCCCGTTTCGACGAATTCGGCCGGAAAACCGAGGAACTCCTCCTCAACCGGGAAGGGGATTCCTATCCCGACGACCGGGGCGTGGCCCGCACGGCCTGGCAATACGACCAGGCCGGCCGCCTCGTCGAGGAGGCCTGGTTCGGAATTGACGACCGGCCCCGGGCGCTTTCCGGCGGCCAGGCCGGCTGGCGCATGGCCTACGACGGGCCAAGCCGCGAAAAAACCTTTTTCGGGACGAACGGCCAGCCCCGGGCCGACACCCGGGGTGTGGCCCGGATTCGGGAAACCCTCGATGGCCGGGGCAACGTGCTGGAAACGGCGTATTTCGGGCTGGACGGTTCCCCCCGCCTCGGGCCGGAAGGCGTCTGCCGGCTGGTCCGGGCCTATGATCCCCAGGGCCGGGTCATCGAGGAATCCTATTACGGGGTGGACGATCAGCCCCAGGCCGGGCGGAACGGCTATGCCCGGGTCACCCGGACGTTCAACGAATTCGGGGTTCTGGCGGAGGAAGCCTTCTGGGGCGTTGACGGAAAACCCGCCCTGAACCGGGAGGGCGTGGCCCGGATAGTCAACACCTTCGACGACCGGGGCGTGGCCGAGATGACCGCGTATTACGGGGCCGACGGCCGGAAAACCCTGAACAACCAGGGTTTCGCCAGCCTGAAACTCACCGCCGACGCCCTGGGCCGGCCGATCACCCTGGCTTTCTTCGGGGTGGATGACCAACCCGTCGAATCCCGCCTGGGCTACGCCAGAAGCGTCATGACCTGGACGGAGCGGAACCTGATGGACGAAATACACTTTTTCGACGCCGAGGGAAAGCCCGCCGACCCCGGCGGCCAGGGCCGGCTGACCGGCCTGAAGTATGAATACGACGACGAGGGACGGACCACGGGCACGGCCTTCTTCGACGCCGAGGGTCGCCTCGGCCCCACGACCAAACAGTCCGAACCCACGGCCGTGGATACCATCCCCGAGGAAGGCCCGGTGGTGGTCAAGCCCCAGTTCGCCGATTTCCAGGTGTTTTCCGGCCCGGCCGGCCTGGAAATGACCGTCTACAACACCACCGATTCGGAAGTCCGGCTGAGCCGGGCCCTGAGCGACATGCCGGGCCTCGAAGCCACCTTCCCCGACGGCCGGACCGTCCCGGCCAGGGGCTCGGTCAGGCTGCGGCTGTTCATCCAGCCTCCGGCCAGGACCGGCGGCCGGCTGGACGGCGGGCTCGTGGCCCTGGGCACGTCCCACCCGGAGCGGCCCATGGTGGTGATCGCCCTCCTGGGCCAGTTCAACCCTGATAGCCCGGCGCCGCCGAAAGCCGAGTCCGCCCGGCCCATGACGGTGCCGGTGATCGGCTATAATCCCCAAAAGGGTCCGAACGATCCCTTCGACTATTTCCAGACCGTCACCGACGGCCGGACCTCATCGTCCACCGGCCCGGACGGCTCCCGCACCGAGACCACCATGAACGATCGGGGGCTGGCCGCCGAGTCCAGGACGTTCAACGCCAAAGGTGAATTGGAGATGCACTTCACCTACGGCTACGACGACCAGGGGAAACTGAACGAAACGACCATGTTCCAGCCCGACGGCGCCCGCTCCGTCAGCCGGTTCGGACCGGACGGCCAGGTCACGGAATCCACCGAATTCCGGCCGGACGGCTCCCGCTCCGTCTTCAAGCATGCCGGCGGGGAAGTGAGCGACGTCAGGCACTACAACGCCCAGGGCGTGGAAGTGGACCTCGGCGGGAAGCCGGTCAGATAGCCGGCCTTTCGCCGCCGCCCCTCAACGGCAAAGGCGTCGTGAAGCTTGAGGGCGAGCCGGGCCCCAAGATTCACAACGCCCTTTTCCGCGTGGCCGCGGCGGCGCTTACGCCGTGATGACGCGGCCTCCGACTATGGTATACACGGCCTTGCCAATGAAGGCCCGGCCGCCGAAGGGGGAGTTGCGGCTCAAGGAACGGGATTCGTCGAGATTGTAGGTGAACTTCAGTTCGGGATCGACGACGGTCACGTCGGCCGGCCGGCCGGGAGCCAGGTCGCCGGCCGGGAGATTCAGGATGCGGGCCGGGGCCAGGCTCATCAGCTCCACCAGGCGGGCCGGGGTGATGAGGCCCTCGCGCACCAGTTCGAGAATCAGGGGGAGCGAGGTTTCCAGGCCGATGATGCCGAAGGCGGCGTCGACGAATTCCACCTCTTTTTCCAAAATGGAGTGCGGGGCGTGGTCTGTGGCCACGGCGTCGATGGTGCCGTCGGCCAGGGCCCGGCGGAGGGCTTCGCGGTCCTCGGCCGTGCGCAGGGGCGGGTTCATTTTGGCGTTGGGGTCGTAATCGCCCACGGCTTCGTCGGTGAGGAAGAGGTAGTGGGGCGCGGTTTCGCAGGTCACCGGCAATCCCTTGGCCTTGGCCAGCCGCACGGCCTCGACCGCCCCCTTGGTGGAAAGGTGGCAGAAGTGGAGGGGCTGGCCGGAAAGCTCGACCATGTTCAGATCCCGGGTCACGGCGTTGATCTCGGCCTGGGCCGGGATGCCGGGGAGCCCGAGGCGGGTGGAGACCGCCCCCTCGTGGATGGCCCCGCCCTTGGACAGCTCGTGGTCCTCGGCGTGGCACAGGGCCTTAAGGCCGATGGCCGCCGCATAATCCAGCACCCGGCGCATCACCTTGGGGTTGGGCACCCAGGAGCCGTCGTCGGTCACGGCCACGGCTCCGGCCGCCTTCAGGTCGTCGAATTCGGTCAGTTCCTCGCCCTGGCGGCCCTTGGTCATGGCCGCCGCCGGCCAGACCCGGGCGAAGCCGGCCTCTTTGGCCCGCTTCAGAAGCGTCGCCACTTCGCCGGCGTGGTCCAGGGCCGGGGAGGTGTTGGGCATGGCCACCACGGCGGTGAAGCCGCCGGCGGCCGCGGCCCGGGTTCCGCTGGCCACGGTTTCCTTGTATTCATAGCCGGGCTCGCGCAGATGCACGTGCATGTCGATCAGGCCCGGCAGGACCCACAGGCCCCGGGCTTCGATGGTTTGGCCCGCCGCCTGACCGGCGAAAGCGCCCGGTTTATTCAAAGCCTTGATCAACCCGTCTTCCAGCCACAGGTCGTGTTCGCCGTCGATATTTTGGGCCGGGTCGATGACCCGGCCGCCTTTGATGAGAAGGGACGTCATATGCTCATTCCTTGTCGGGGTTGTCGATGAGAAGATACAGCAAGGCCATGCGCACGGCCACGCCGTTGGTCACCTGCGGGAGGATCACCGACCGCCGGTCCTCATAGAGGTCGGGGGTCAGTTCCACGCCCTGGTTGACCGGGCCGGGATGGAGGATGATCGCGTCGTCCTGGGCCAGGCTGAAGCGTTCGCGGTTCAGGCCGTAGACCCGGGCATACTCGCGGGAACCGGGGAACAGGGCCCCGCTCTGGCGCTCCAATTGGATGCGGAGCATCATCACCGCGTCGGCGCCTTCCAGGGCCGGCTCAGGCCGGGTATGGACCTCCACCCCGTAGGTTTCGGCCAGCTTCACGCAGAGCATGGAAGGGGGGCCGGCCACGGCCACCTTGGCCCCCATCTTGGTCAGGCCGATCATGTTCGACCGGGCCACCCGGCTGTGGGCGATGTCGCCGATGATGGCCACCTTCAGGCCGTCCAGCCGGCCCTTGGCCTCGCGCAGGGTCAGCATGTCCAAGAGGGCCTGGGTGGGGTGGGCGTGGGCCCCGTCGCCGGCGTTCAAGACCGGAAAGCCCAGGCGCTTGCCGAGGAAGCTCGGCACGCCCGAGGCCCCGTGGCGGATGACCAGGGCGTCGGGCCTCATGGCCTCGATGTTCTTGGCCGTGTCGAGCAAGCTTTCGCCCTTGGCCAGGGACGAACCCGAGGCCGACAGGGCCACCGTGTCGGCCGACAGGCGCTTGGCCGCCACCTCGAAGCTCAGGCGGGTGCGGGTGGAGTTCTCGTGGAAAAAGATGACCACCAGCTTCCCGCGCAGGGTGGGGACCTTTTTGATCTCCCGCTCGGAAACCTCCTTGAAATTCTCGGCGGTGTCGAGGATGTGGGCTATCTGCTCGGGGGTGAAGTCGTCAAGATCGATGAGATCTTTGGGAAAGGCCAGGTTGTTCATAAGGTATCGCTCCGGGGCCGCGGCCGGCCCGAAAAAAAGCCACCCCCGGGGGGGCGGCTTGGTCATTCTATTTTCGTTCCAATGCGGGAGCCTCGGAACCGTTCGAAAAAACCCAGGTCCGGGTCGCTGGAATCCCACGACCAGTAGAGGCGCCAGGCCTTGCCCCGCAGAAGGCTTTCGTCCACCGGGCCCCAGAAGCGCGAATCGCTCGAATGGTCCCGGTTGTCGCCCATCATGAAGTATTTGCCCGCGGGCAGCGTCACCGGGGGGAAGCTGCGGCCCTGGGGATAGGCGTTGGGGTCGTAGTGGGCGTGAGGGTCGTCCGTGCGGGCGCCGTTGATGAAGAGCTCGCCGTTGACCATGGAAATGGTCTCGCCGGGGAGGCCCACCACCCGCTTGACGAAATCCTTGTCGTGGTCCTCGGGGTAGATGAAGACCACCACGTCCCAGCGCTCGGGAAGGCCCGTCGAGACCCACACGGCGTTGGTGAAGGGATTGCGGATGCCGTAGGCGAACTTGGTCACCAGCACCCGGTCGCCTTCCAGAAAGGTGGGGATCATGGAACCGGAGGGAATCTGAAAAGCCTGCAGAATGAAGGAACGGACGATGAGAGCCAGCACCACGGCCAGGACAATGGCCTGCCCGTATTCACGGATGACCTCCCCCATGGTGGCCTTCTTTTTTTCTTCGCCCGGCGCTTTTTTTTCCATACAGCCTTTCACCGATGCGGTTTTTTCGCCCTGTCGCCCCCCGCCTGGCGGGTCCGGGCCAGCCGAATCTGAAGGGCACGGCTCACAAATTTCGAATATACACCATTTGTGAGTCCCTGTCCACCGGATGCGCGCAAAATCCGGGGCGGCGTTTTGACTTTACTCCCATAGTCTGGCATAATTAACGATTACCATCGCCCGGCCCGCGCGTCCGGGCGACTATTTTCAACCACGGCCGGTCCATGTATATAAAACGCCTCGAAATCGTCGGCTTCAAGTCCTTTCCCGAGCGGGTCCTGGTGCCTCTGGCCCCGGGCATCAGCGCCGTGGTGGGGCCCAACGGCTGCGGCAAGAGCAACATCATCGACGCCATCCGCTGGGTCATGGGCGAACAGAGCCCCAAAATGCTCCGGGGCCGCAACATGGACGACGTGCTCTTCAACGGCTCGGCCGGCCGGCCGGCCTCGGCCCTGGCCGAGGTCACCCTGACCCTGGCCCGCGATCACGACCCGGCGGCGGGCGCCCTGGCGGCCGAGACCGCCGTCACCCGCCGCCTCTACCGCAACGGCGACAGCGAATATCTGCTCAACAAGGTCCCCTGCCGCCTCAAGGACGTGGTCCACTTCTTCACCGACCAGGGCGTGGGCACCCGGGCCTACGGCATCATCGAGCAGGGCCGGGTGGGCTGGCTGGTGGACGCCCGGCCCGAAGAGCGGCGCGGCCTCATCGACGAGGCCGCCGGCATCACCCGCTACAAGCAGCAGAAAAAAGAGGCTGAAAGGAAAATCGAGTCGGCCGAGGCCAACCTGGTCAACGTTTCGGTCATCAAGGCCGAGACCAGGAAACAGCTCGACCAGATCACCCGGGCCGCGGCCAAGGCGGCCCGCTTCAAGGCCCTGAAAGAGGAACTGCGGGGCCTGGACCTGACCCTCTCGGCCCAGAGCCTTCTGGCGGCCCGTGAAAAACGGCGGGAACTCAGTCTGTCCCGCGAGGAGGACCGGCAGGCCCTGACGGTCCTCCTGGCCGAGGCCGAAGAGCACGATCTGGCCCTGGACGTCCTCCGGGAGTCGGTGGCCGCCGCCGAAAAAGCCCTGGCCGATCAGACCGCGGCCTGGCACCGGCTGACGGCCGTCCGGGACGGGGTGATCAAGGAGGCCGAGTTCGCCCGCCAGAGCCTGGCCCGCTCCGAGGAGCGGCGGACCTTGGCCCGGGCCGAACTGGCCCGCCTGAACGCCGAGCGCGGCCGCAAGCTGGAGGAGGAAGCCCGCCTCACCGAGGATCTGGGCGGCCTGTCCCGCGATGACGAGACGGCCCGGGCCCGGGCCGAGGAATTGAAAGAGCGCTGGAGGGCCGGCAAAACCGCCTTCGACATTCTCAGCCGCGATTACGACCAGGCTGAGACCGTCCGGGCCGCCGTCGAGCGGCAAGCCGCGACCCTGGCCACGGAACTGGCCGGCGCGGAAAGTTTATTGAATCACCACCGGGACCGGCTGGCCGCCCTGACCGCCGATCTTAGCCGGGCCGAGGAGGCCGCCCGGGCCGCCGAAGCCAGGCTGGCCGAGATGTCCCGCCAGAAGGAAGACCGGGCCGGTGAACTGGCTGAGGCCCAGGAACGGGCCCAGGAAGCCGTCGAAGCCGCCCGCCTGGCCGAGCGCGATCTGGGCGAGGCCCAGCGGCAGGCCACGGCGGCCGAATCCCGCCTGGGCGCGTTGACCGCCCGGCTGGAAACCCTCAAAGGGGTGAAGGACAATTTCGGCTGGTATCCCCAGGGCGTCAAGGCTCTCATGGCCGCCCCGGAACTGAAGGCCGTCGGTCTCGTCGGTCCCCTGGCCGAATGTCTCCGGACGCCCGACGGCTACGAGGAGGCGGTGGAGGCCGCTTTAGGCGAGCGCCTGGCCTGGCTGGTGGTGGAAAACCGCGAGGCGGCCATGGCCGCCCTGGATTTTTCGGAAAGGCACCGCCTGGGCCGCTGCGGCTTTCTCTGCCGCGACCAGTTGGCCGCCGAAGGGCCGGAACTGACCAAAGCTCTTCTCGGCGATTTTCAGTTGGCCGACGACCTCGCCGCCGCCCCGGCCACGACGGAACCCGTCCTGACCAAAACCGGCCGCTACGCCGGTCGCGGCCTGGTGGCCGGCGGCCGCACGGTGGAACAGAGCCGCAACGACGCGGGGCTCCTGGCCCGCCTCAAAGAGGTGGAAGCCCTCACCCGGGACCAGGCCCGCCTGGCCGACGAGGTCCAGGCCCTGCGGGGGCGGCTGGACGAGGCCCGCGAAGCCGCCCTGACCGCCCAGGAAGAGGCCCGGGCCGCCGAGGCCGCCCGGGGCCGCCTGGCCGCGAGCCTGGCCGAGACGGACAAGGCCCTGGCCCTGGCCGCCTCCGAGGCGGCCCAGGCCGCGAACCGCCGCCAGACCCTCCGGGCCGAGCTGGACAAGACCGAGCGGGAAGCGGCCGACCTGACGGCATCTTTAGCCGAAGGCCGCCGACGCCGCCAGGAGGCTGAGGAGGCCGCCCGCCAGGCCACGGCCCGGGCCAGGGAGTTGAAGGAAACCCGCCGCGAGCGGGCCGAGGCCCTGGAGGAACTGCGCACGGCCGGCGAGGAAGCCCGGGCCGAGGCCGCCTCGGCCGCCGAAAAGCTCGACCGGGCCCGCCACGATCTGGACCGGGTCACTGAGTGGCTCTCCGAAGTGGCAGACCGCCTGGCCGCCCGGGAAGAGGAAGCCGGCGCCCTGGGCCGCGAGATTGAACAGTTCACCGCCCAGGCGCGGGATCTGGAAGCCCGGGCCGCCGCCTTCCCCGAACAGTTGGCCGCCGCCGAAGCCGACCTGGACGGAGCCCGGACCCGCCTGGACGGCGCGCGCCGTGACCGTGAGGCCCGGGAAGTCGCGGCCCGCGACGTCCGCCGCCGCCGCGAGGAAGTGAACCGCCTCCTGGCCGGCCGGGAAACCGACCTCCTGGCCGTCAAGTTTGCTCTGGAAAAAATCGAGGAAAATTTAAGGCGGGAATGGCGGGTGGTCATGCGCGACCCCGAGGCCGAGCCGCCGGCCCCCGCCGCCGCGCCGGAAGACTCGGCGGATGGACCCGAAGCGGCGGAAGCGGGTGAAGCCGACCAGGCTGAGGGCGAGGAAAACGCGGCGCTTGAAGAGGAGACGCGGCCCGTCGAAGCGAAACCGGTCGAAGGGGAGGCCGAAGCGGAGGAGGAACTCGCCGCGCCCCCGGCCGCCCCGGCTTTTGAATTCCTCGATCCGCAAGAGTGGGCCGGCTGGCCGCTCCCGGCGGACGCGGAGTCGCGGCGGGAGGCCTTGCGGGGCAAGATCGGCTCCCTGGGCGAGGTCAGCCTGGGGGCCATCGAGCGCGAGGCCGAACTGCGGGCCGAATACGGCCGCTACCAGAGCCAGTATGACGACCTCACGCGGGCGGTGGCCGACTTGAAAGACAGCATCGCCCGTCTCAACCACACTTGCAAAATCCGTTTCGCCGAGACGTTCCAGGCCGTGGATGAAAAGTTCCGCGAAATTTTTCCCATCCTCTTCGAGGGCGGGGAAGGCTGGCTGAGCCTCACCGACGAAGGCGACCCGCTGGAGAGCGGCGTGGAAATCCACGTGCATCCCCCGGGCAAGAAAATGCTGGTGATGAGTTTGCTGTCCGGCGGCGAAAAGGCCCTGACCGCCCTGGCCCTGATTTTCGCCCTGTATCTCATCAAGCCCAGCCCGTTCTGTCTTTTGGACGAAACCGACGCCCCGCTGGACGAAGCCAACATCGACCGCTTCAACCGGCTCCTCCGGCAGCTCAGCCGGGCGTCCCAGATTATAATGGTCACCCACAACAAGCGCACCATGCAGATCAGCCACACCCTCTACGGGGTGACCATGGAGACGCCGGGCGTCTCCAAGCTGGTCGGCGTGGGTTTAGCGGAAGCGGAGGCCCTGACCGCCGATGTTTGACTGGTTTCGCAAAAAGAAAAAAGACGCCCCGGAGATTGCCCCGGAAACCGCCGCCCCCGAAGCGGAATTTTCCGAAGAGCCCGCCCCGGACGAGCCGCCCTCTCCCCCCGACGCTCCACCGGAGCCGGAAATGAGTGCGCCCGAGCCCGAACCGGAGCCGGAGCTTGAACCGAAACCCGAGCCTGAACCCGAGCCCGAGCCCGAGCCCGAACCGGAATCTGAGCCGGAACCCGAGCCCGAACCTGAGCCGGTCCCTGAGGAAACGCCCCCCGCGACGGCTCCGGCCGAGCCCGCGAAAAAAGGCCTGTTCGCCCGGTTCCGGGAAAAGCTCTCGGCCACGCGGAACCAGATCGCCGGCCGGCTGGAGACGCTCCTGTCGTCGGTCCGCACCATTGACGACGACCTCCTGGATGAGCTGGAGGAACTTCTCATCACCTCCGACCTCGGGGCCAGGACCACAGAGGACCTGCTCTTCAAAATCCGGGGCCAGGTGGCCCGGAAGGAACTGAAGGACACGGCCGCGCTCAAGGCCGCGCTCAAAAAGCGCATCAGCGAGATGGTGGATGTGCCCCGGCCGCCCATGCCGAAGGCCGTGCCCCTGGTCCTCTTGGTGGTGGGCATCAACGGGGTGGGCAAAACGACCACCATCGCCAAGCTGACCCGCCGCCTGACCGGCGAAGGGAAGAAGGTGCTCCTGGCCGCCGGCGACACCTTCCGCTCCGCCGCCGTGGACCAGCTGACCATCTGGGCCGAGCGCCTGGGCGTGGACATCGTGTCCCAACCCACCGGGGCCGACGCCTCGGCCGTGGTCTTCGACGCCCTGACGGCGGCCCAGGCCCGGGGCATCGACGTGGTCATCATCGACACCGCCGGCCGCCTCCACACCAAGGTCAACCTCATGGACGAGCTGAAGAAGATCAAACGCGTGGCCGGCAAGGCCCTGCCCGGCGCGCCCCACCACACCATCCTGGTCCTGGACGGCAACACCGGCCAGAACGCCCAGCGCCAGGCCCAGACCTTCCACGAGGCCGTGGGCGTGGATTCCATCATCATCACCAAGCTGGACGGCACGGCCAAGGGCGGGGTGATCGTCTCCATCGCCCACGAACTGAAAATCCCCATCACCTACGTGGGCCTGGGCGAATCCTTCGAGGACCTGCAGCCCTTCGATCCCCAGGCGTTCACGGAAGCCATCCTGGCGGAGTAATGAAAACGAGCGGGCCTCGGTTTCGATGGTGCCGGGTCCGCTCGTGAGAAATATTTCGCAATTCAGAATGTTTATGGATGAGTAACGGGCGGAAGCGAAACTATTTAAATAGATGCGGCACTCATCTTGAGCCGGCCCGGCTCAAATAGCGATAGATAGTGGCCTGGGAACAGCCCAGCTGATCGGCCACTTCCTTGACGGCGCCTTTCACCAGAAAGGCGCCTTTGTTTTTCAAGGTCTCCACGATTTCCAACTTATCGGCCTGGGTCAGGCGGCCCGAGGAGAGGCCTTTGCGTTTCAGGATCTGGGCCAGCGCCCCTTCGGCCGGCGTGGCGGTCGCCGGGAGCTGGAGCTTATCCGCTTCTTCCGGCTGGGGCACGGTTTCGATGGCCATTTTTTCGGGGTTGTAGATGAAGTTGGCATCCACAAAGGCGTCGGGGTGGCAGAGCTTGAGGACGAGGTTGCTTAAGGCCTGGTAGCGCTGGTCGTCAAAATTGATGCAGAGCATGCCCTCGATGGAGCCGCTGTCGCCCTTGATATAGAAGGTGGAGCTGCGGAGAAGTTTCTTGCCGACGGCCACGCTGCTGTAGTTGATCTTATAATCCTTGGTTTCGTAGCTGCGGTCGGAGAGAACCTGGAAGGCGGTGGCCGGCAGCGGGCTGTCCAGGCCCCGGCCGCTGATGTGCCCGTTGGCGATGGCCACGATGGAATTGTCAGGGTCGCTGAGATCGTGCAGGACCACCTCATAGTCGGGGCCCAGGATTTTGCCCAGAAACTCCGTCAATTTCATGTATTGTCTGACTGCGGTCGGATTCATGGCCGGCATCCTTATGGACTGAAAAATGAAATGGGGTCGGCCGAAAGCTGTTCGCGCGGGAAATAGAAATCCCTCTCCCGGCGGGTGCCTGAAGCGATGTATTTCTCGCCGGACCGGGTCGGCGACGACCGGTAACGATGATTCATTATAACAAATTTTTCTCGAAAAGCAAACGCCGAGGCGGCGCCGGGGGTACCCGGGGTTGCGCGTTAATAGTCTTTGACGGCAATGATTTTCCTGTTTTTGACACGTGTGCGAAATAAAATGAGAAAATTATTTGGGAATATTTTTTCATAAATGCAAAAAACAGAACTGTCGTGATAAAATTATTGACAGCGTGAGAATTATCTGTTAAGCTTTTATTCAGTTCCAAACGACGACCGGCGTTTCCCCTGAAACTTCAGTTTACGACCGCTTCGGGGCCTCAAGCGCCGCCCGCCTTTTCCAATACCGTCCGCCAGTCGTTTTCGATGACCGGGGTATCTCAAGGTTCACTCAATCAACCATCCAACTGAGAGGTATTGATCATGGCTATCAAGTACATTCCCGAACCCTTCCGCATCAAAATGGTCGAGCCCCTGAAAATGCTTTCCCGGGAAGAGCGGGAAAGGAAAATCAAGGAAGCTCACTACAACATGTTCAATCTCCGGGCCGAGGACGTGTATATCGACCTGTTGACCGACTCGGGCACCAACGCCATGAGCCAGAGCCAGTGGTCGGGCGTGATGAGCGCCGATGAATCCTACGCCGGGGCCACCAGCTACTTCAAACTGCTGGACGCCTGCAAGGACATCTTCGGCTACGGCTACTTCCAGCCCGTGCACCAGGGCCGGGCCGCTGAAAAAGTGCTGTTCCCGCTCCTTCTGGGCCCCGGCAAATACGCCATCTCCAACATGTTCTTCGACACCACCCGGGCCCATGTGGAACTGGCCGGCGCCCGGGCCCTCGACTGCGTGGTGGAAGTGGCCAAAGATCCGGCCCACCGCGCCCCCTTCAAGGGCAACATGGATATCCCCCAGTTGGAGAAGCTCATCAAGGAACACGGCCCCGACAAAATCGGCCTGGTGGTCATGACCATCACCAACAACTCCGCCGGCGGCCAGCCCGTGTCCATGCAGAACATCCGGGAAACGGCGGCAATCTGCAAGAAGTATAAAATCCCCTATGACATCGACGCGGCTCGTTTCGCGGAAAACGCCTTCTTCATCAAGCGCGACGAACCCGGCTACCAGAACAAGTCCATCAAGGAAATCATCCGCGAGGCCTTCGGCTACGCCGATTATTTCAGCATGTCCGCCAAGAAGGACGCCATCGTCAACATGGGCGGCATCATCGGCGTCAAGGACGGCAATGACCCCATCGTCCTGAAGATCAAGGCCAACTGCATCTCCTTCGAAGGGTTTACCTCTTACGGCGGTCTCTCGGGCCGCGACCTGGAAGCCCTGGCCATCGGCCTGTACGAAGGCATCGACGAGAACCAGCTGCGCTACCGCATCGGCCAGATCGAATACCTGGCCGCCCGCCTCGACGATGCGGGCATCGGCTACCAGGCCCCGGTGGGCGGCCACGGGGTGTTCGTGGACGCCGCGGCCATGTTCCCGCACCTCCCCTACACCGAGTTCCCGGCCCAGGTGCTGGCCATCGAACTCTATAAGGAAGCCGGCATCCGCGCCTGCGACATCGGCTCCTACATGCTCGGCAACGATCCCGACACCAAGGTGCAGCTCAAGGCCGACTTTGAATTCACCCGCTTGGCCATTCCGCGCCGGGTCTACACCCAGGCCCACTTCGACGTCATGGCCGAAGCCCTGATCGCGGTCAAGGCCAACGCCAAAAACATCAAACGCGGCTACCGCATCACCTGGGAACCCCCCATCCTGCGCCACTTCCAGGCTTCGCTGGAGCCCATCGCTTGATGCGGTAATTGGCGGTTGAAAGCAGCGGGGGCTCCGCGCCCCCGCACCCTGCGCCAGGGCAGAGCCCTGGACCCGCGGACCCCCGGAGGAACCGGGGGTCCTTTTTTTTGGGGTGTCGAAAATGGGCTGCGGCATACTGCCCGCACCGGCGGGAAATGGCACGGTTGAGGGCAGACTCCGCTAAGCCCACAACCGGTGCATCTGGAACAAGTGTGTAACAGGGTGGAGGAAGCAATGGATCTTCCAATAATCAGGGTAATGGAAAAGCGCCCCGAAGCCGAAGGCTTCGGGGCGCTTTCATGTGGGCTGTCACCGGTTTGGCCGCCGGGGCTGTTACGCGCCCGGGCCGAATTTCTTGCGCCACAGCTCCTTGAACTGTTCCAGTTGATTTTGCGGGGGAACCCGCAGGCGCACGCAGTTGCGGCCGCCGGTGGAGAGGGCGTAAAACTCCCCGTCTTCGGTCATGATGCCCGCATCCATCAATTCGTCGTACAGATGGCGGTCCGTCCGATTCCAGATCAGGAAAAGGATTGAGGTGGCTTCGGAGGTGGCGGCCACGGTGAACTGCGGGTAGCCGGCGAAGAAGTCCAGCACCGCTTTTTTCAACTCCCGGACTCCCTGGCGCATGGCCGGCAAGTCCAGCGTCGCCAGAGCCCGGGCGGCCAGGTCCGCGCTCGCCGGCGAACAGGTGAAGAGTTGGCCGATCTCCTCGTAGTGCCGCCGCAGCGCCGGATCGCGGATCAGCATGTAGCCCACGCGGGCTCCGGCCAGGCCGCAGCCCTTGGAAAAGGTGCGGGAGCAGATCAGGTTGTCGTAGTGCAGGGAGAGGGCCGAGTTGGCGTCGTCGACGAAATCCGCATAAGCTTCGTCAACCAGGAGCAGAGCGCCTTTTTCGGCGCAGGCCCGGGCCAGCCGGTCCACCTCGGCCAGGGGGGTCACCTGGCCGGTGGGGTTGTTGGGATTGTCGAGGTAGACCAGGGTGGTGTCATTGTCAACGGCGTCGATGAGCCGGTCGATCTCGACCCGGTAGGGGGGCTCCAGTTCCAGCATGTTCATCCGGGTTCCGGCGCTGGCGAATTCCATCAAGGCCGTGAGAAAGCAGGGCTTGAGCCCCAGGACCTTGACCGCCGGCCCGCCCAGAGTCCGCCCGAGATTGCAGAGGGCGCCCTCCGAGCCGGAGCTGAATATGAGCTCCTCCGGCTTCACGGCGGGAAAGCGGGAACGGACATACTCTTCCAAAGCCGGGGCGCGATACCCGTCCGGATATCTGGAGTAGCGCTCCACCTCCAGCTCCACCTTTTGCCCGGCGTACAGGTTCAGCGGATTCACCCCCAAAGAGCAGTCGACCAGCACAGGCCGGGTTTCGTCCGTTGAGCCGTAATTGAAAAATAAGGGGTTCCTCACATAGTCGGCCAGGTGCCGTTTCCAGTTCAATTCCGACATATGTCCTCCACTGATGAAATATTGAGGCGGGACGAGCTTCGTGGCCGCCTCCCGCCTCCGTCAATTTTCCCAGTATAGCATTTCTTTTTCAAGAATGCTCCAGGCCGGAAGCGGCCGGGACCGGCCTTCTGGCCCGCGAAAGTTTTCTGCGTTCGCCCGCCAGGGCACGTGCCCTGGGCCCATTTCCGTGCGGCGTGGTCGTTGAGAGCGGCCTGGTCCTCCGAGGGAGCAATGTGTCAGCCCGGCCAGCCTCACAAAGCTGAATAATATGCGGTACAAGGCATTTGGAATCTTGGGCGCCCTGCCCCCAAAGCCCCGCCGAGGGGAAATCACCCCTTTGAACACGCCGAAACCCGGCCGCTTTGGGCCGGGTTTCGGAGGGGGTCAAGGGGGCGCGCCCCCTGGCGGGGTGTGGGGGCGGAGCCCCCCCCTCTTCAAATGCTTTATCTCTTCAGGTTGTTGGCGATGGCCAGCATTTCGTCGGAGGTGGTGATGGCTTTGGAGTTCATTTCGTAGGCGCGTTGGGCCACGATCATTTCCACCATTTCGGTGACCACCTCGACGTTGGACATTTCCAGGAAGCCGTGGGCGATGGTGCCGAAGCCTTCTTCGCCGGGGTTGCCGTCCATGGCCGGGCCCGAGGCCTCGGTGGGCTGGTAGATGTTGTAACCCAGGGCGAAGAGGCCCGGGGGGTTGATGAAGCGGGACAGTTCGACGCGGCCTTCGGCGACGACGTTGCCGCGTTGGTCAAGGGCGGTGATGAAGCCGGCCGAGTCCACCTCGAGGTGGACGGCGTCTTCGGGCACCACGAATTCGGGGTCCATGGGGTTGCCGTCCTGGGTGACGATGACCCCGTCGCTGTTGAGTTTCCACGAACCGTCGCGGGTGTAGTACAGTTCGCCGTTGCGGATCACCCGGAAGTAGCCCTCGCCTTCGATGGCCATGTCCAGGGGGCTGTCGGTCTTGTTGTAGTCGCCCTGGGTGTGGATCTTGGCCGTGGAGTTGACCTTGGTGCCCAGACCGACCTGGACGCCCACGGGAATCTGCTGACCGCCGATGGTTTCCGTGCCGGCGAACTTATGGGTCTGGTAGATCAGATCCTCGAACTCGGCCCGGTTCTTTTTGAAGCCGGTGGTGTTGACGTTGGCCAAGTTGTGGGCGATGACGTCCAGATGGGTCTGCTGACCGATCATGCCGGTGGCCGCGGTATAGAGTGAGCGCATCATGGTCGGGGGTGCTCCTTCGTCTATATTACTTGAGACAGGTTAATTCCGTCGGGATTACGATAATTTGCCTAATTGGCCGATGGCTTTGTCGTCCATTTCCTGCTTGGTGTGGACAATCTTCTGCAGGGCCTCGTAGATGCGCTGCAGTTCGATCATCTGCACCGACTCGTTGATGGGGTTGACGTTGGATTTTTCCAGATAACCCTGCTCGATCTGGGGCCTGTCGACCGGACGGGGCTCGAAGTCCGGGCTCTTGGGTACGAAAAAATCGTAGCCTTCCTTGATGAGCATGTTGGGGTCGTCGAATTCCACCACGTCGATCTGGCCGATTTCCTCGGTTTCGCCGTCACGGTTGATGGCCTGCACCCGGCCCTCGGGCTCGATGATGACCGATTTGGTGCCTTCCGGCACGAAGCCGGCGCCGATGAGGGGATCGCCGTCCATGGTCACGATCTGGCCGTCGGAATTGATCTTGAAATTGCCGTTGCGGGTGTAGCGGGTGCCGGCGGCCGTCTCGATCTGGAAAAAGCCGGGCCCGTGGAGGGCCAGGTCCAGGTCGCGCTCGGTATATTCAAAGGGACCCTCGCCGAAATAGGTCTTGGACTGCTTGACCAGGTAGCCTTCGAAAATGGGCACGTCCTTCTTGAAGCCGGGGGTGTTGACGTTGGCCATGTTGTTGGCGACCAGGTTCATCCGCTCTTCCTGGGCCATCATGCCCAGGTAGGTGTGATTGAGCTGGTAGGGATAGGGTCCGATGAACATACGCGGCCTCGCTTCCGGCGGCTCGCCCCGAAGGGCGGCGGTTTTTCGTCGATCTTATGGGAAGCAATTTGGGGGCCAAATTTTGGAAGAGATTCGTCAATTATTGGTAATAGGCTGTGTTCATTTGACTTTTATCGCCAACAAAAAAGCCGGAGGCAATGAACCTCCGGCCCGGCTTCAGGACTGCTTCGAGTGGGGATCGGCCAATCCGGGGCCGCGCGTCAAAAAACGGCCCCGGTTTCCGGTCAAGAGAGGAGTTTAACCCCGCCGCCCGGGCCCCGCTGCTGGGGAAGGTCATGCCCGTCGTCGGCCCCGTGGACCAGGACGGTCAGTTCATACACGGCCGACAGCAGATTGGCGGCCTGGGAAGACAGGCGGCCGGCGGAGTCGGCCGATTCGTCGGCGGAAACGGCGTTGGACTGGGTGACCTTGTCCATGTTGAGCATGGAATGGTTGATCTGATTGATGCCCTGGGACTGCTCGCGGGAGGCCTCGGCCACCGAACCGAGAAGCTGGGCCACCTTGGCCGCGTGGTTTTCCACGGTGCCGAAGTTCTCGGCGGTGAGTGTGACCAACTGCGAGCCGGAATTTATGTTGGTGATGGTGGCGTCGATGAGCCCGGCCGTGTTTTTGGCCGCCTCGGCCGAACGGGTGGCCAGATTGCGCACCTCGTCGGCCACCACCGCGAAGCCCGCCCCGGCCTCGCCGGCCCGGGCCGCCTCCACAGCCGCATTGAGGGCCAGGAGGTTGGTCTGGAAGGCGATGCCGTCAATGGTCTTGATGATTTTGGCGATTTCATTGCCCGAGGCCGAAATCTCCCCCATGGCCTTGATGACCTTGCCCATGGAGGCGTCGGCCCGCTCCACCGCGCCCGTGACCTGGGACATGAGGATATTGGCCTCGATGGAGTGCTCGGCGTTGCGCTGAGTCATGGAGGACAGCTCCTCCAGGGCGGCGGAGACGTCCTGGAGGCTGGAGGCGTTGTCCTTGGCCCCGGTGGCCAGGCTGTTGGACGCCCCGGACAGCTCGCCCGCGGCCTGGTCGACCTCCTGGGCGCCTTCGGAAAGCCGGGCGATGAGGGAATTGATGGGCCGGGTGATGCCCCGGGTGATGGTCCAGGCCATGACCGAACTCAGGACCAGCACCACCAGGACGCCGATGGCCAGAGACCAGATCACCCGTTCCAGAGCCCGGGTGGAATCGTTGGCCACCTTCTGGGACTGCCGGTCGCCGGCCTCCCGCAGGGCGGCGGCGTTCTTGATGGCGGCGTCGGCCAGCTGGCTGCGCTTGACGGTTTCCTCGGCGGCCAGTTTCATGGCCTCTTCCAGGGCCTTGATGGTCGCTTCGACCTCCCGGAAGATTTCCTGGAGGCTGGCGGCCGACTGGCGGGCCGTATCCGTCCGGGCGCCGGCGGCCAGCTGGTCCGCCATCTTCCGTCCCTGGGCGACCAGGTCGTAACAGCCGCTGAAGGCCCCCAAGTCGTTCTCATAGCGGGCCCGCATGGCGGTCACCACCAGGGTGTTGCCCAGGCTCTCCAGGGACCGGAGGGTGGTCAGACGGGCCGGGTCGCCCTGGTTCTTCTCCTCGTCGTCCAGGCTTGCCTTAATGACGGCGTTGAAGCCGTCCTGCCCGTAGACCACGCTTTCAATGCTGGAGTTGATGACCTTCAGGCGTTCGGGCAACCGCTCGGCCAGGTCGCGGAAGTCCTGATAATTACGGCGGACGTTCTGGAGCCCGTCCATAATGCCCGGGGTCTGGAGACGGGGGGAGTTCTTGATGTTCTCTTCCAGGCGCCAGAGGTATTTCACCACGTCGGCGCTGTAGGTGAGGGCCTCGACCCGGGTTTCCGCCTTGATGGTGTGGCTGTATTCCTGGGTCATGTAGCCTTCCATGGCCGTGGAGAACTCCACCAGGCTGGCCTGGTCCAGCATGGGCAGGAGATCCCGGCTGAGGAGAGTCGAATCCTGGCGGACCGGCTGGGCGGACAGGAAGATGAAGGCGGACAAGGCCACGTATATGATGTTGGTGGCCGCGAATCCCATCACTATCTTGGTTCCAAGTTTCATAATGCTTTCTTCTCCGCTTATTTCCCGGAATCGGGAAACCACTTGCGGCGCAGTTCCGCGTCGATGCCCTTGGCTTTGACCTGCTTGATGCCGTCATTGAGCATCACCAGGGTCTCCAGGTTGTTCCGGCGCACCGCCGCCCCATACAGCTCCTCGGCCCCGGGAGTGTCGATGACCGAGGCCATTTGGGCCTGGCCGGAGAACTCCGGCCGCCCCAGATAGCTGGTGGCCACCACTTCTTCGCAGACCACCGCATCGAGCTCGCCGGCGCCCAAGGCCTTCAGGGCGTCTTCAATGCTCGGATAGGTTTTGGAGACCACCCCCGGGATTTTTTCCACGATCTCGGTGGCGGTGGTCTCGACCTGGGTGCCGACCCGCTGGTCCTTGAGCTGGCGGATATTGTTGAGATCCGACGCGCGCGGGACCACCAGGCTCTGGCGGACGATGAAATAAGGGATGGTGAAATCCATTTTCTGGCGGCGGTCGGGGGTGATCGTCACCGAGGACATGACCGCGTCATATTTGCCCGCGTCCAGGCCGTCGAAAATGCCCTCCCAGTCCGATTTCTGAAACTTGGCTTCCCGCCCGGCCTCCCGGCAGACGGCGGCGAAAAAATCGACGGAATAGCCGACGATCTGGCCGCCGGCATCCACGAATTCCAGGGGCGGCCAGGTGGGATCAACGGCGAAGGTTACTACGGTTTGAGAGTCGGCCCGGGCCTGGGCGGAACCCGCCGTCAGCGCCAGGATCACGGCTATCAGCATGATGCGCAACTTGTTCATTACCCATCCCTCAGGTGATCACGATTCATTGTGAGATTCTCGGGCGATCCAGGAAGTGCCGGAAAGGCACACTGATCAACGACTATAACACATTTTAGTTAAAAGGCAACTAAGGTGTTCGCGTCGCCCGCTTGTCACGGTTACTTTTTAGTTGGAATAAAAAGTGCTTCATTGGGCGCAAAGCGGGCTTGCCGGAGAGCTTATTACTCCGGCAACTAAATAAGTCATATCCGTGATTTCGCCAAAGCCCGAAATCACGGGCACGGCCCGTTTCCTTGCCAGAGCAATGGCCCCCCCGGCGCCGCCTTGTTTTGACCGGCCCCCGGTCAGCGAAAGAGAAAAACTTTCGCGGCCGGGGGTTGGCTTTTGCGTCTCTTTTGCGATTTTCAGATTATTTTGCTATTTAGGCAAAAACAATCGGGGGAATAATTTCATGCGATCTGTAATATATTGATATGCTGTGAATATTTTTCAGGCCGGGATTGGCGTTGATATTGCTTTTCTTTTAGCGAGAATACATCCCCACCCCCCCTTCCCAACCCACAGCGAGGTGTCGCATGATCAACGCCGGGTATGTCAGCCAGGCCGTGCCCAGTCTGCAACTGGCCACCGAAGCCCAGGTGCATGAAGTTAAACAGGCCGCGTTTCTGATTCTGGAGCGCACGGGGGTCAAGCTCGGCCACCCCGAAGCCTTGAAAATGGTCCAGGCGGCCGGGGCCGTGGTCCAGGGCGACCGCGTGTTCACGCCCCGGCACCTGATCGAGGACGCCCTGGCCAAGGCGCCGAAAGGCTTCGTGGTCTATGATCGCCTCGGCCGGCCGGCCCTGGATTTGAGCGGCCGCAAGAGCTATTACGGCACCTCCACGGCCAGCCCCAACCAGGAGGAGATTGGCACCAAAAAGATCCGGCCCACCACCCTGGACGGCATCGGCCAAGGCGCCAGGCTGGCCGACGCCCTGACCAACATCGATTTTGTCATGCCTTTCGGCACGGCCCAGGACGCGCCCCTGGAATCGGCGGAGCTCTATGAAATAGAGGCGGTTCTGCAAAACACCACCAAACCGGTGGCCTTTTGCGGCTATTCGGGCCGGGGCGTGGCCCTGGCCCTGGAAATGGCCGCTGTAGTGGCCGGCGGCCGGGAGGAGCTGGCCCGGCGGCCCTTCCTCATCCCCTATCCCGAGCCCATTACCCCGCTCCACTATCCCTTCGAAGTGGTGGAACGCATTCTCGTCTGCTCCGATTTTGGGGTGCCGCAAGTCACCAGCGGAGCCCAGATCACGGGCCTGACCGGGCCCGTGACCCTGGCCGGGTCCCTGGCCTTGGCCAACGCCGAATGTTTTTTTTCCATTTTCCTGGCCCAACTGCGCCGGCCGGGGAGCCCCTGCTTCATTTGTTCCAGCGTGAGCACGGCCAATTTGCGCAACGGCTTGAGCCACATCACCTGTCCCGAGCAGTCCCTGACCCTGGCCTTCCAGGCGGCCGTGGGCCGCAGCCTGGGGCTCCCCACCTGGGGCCTGGCCGGGGCCACCGATGCCAAAACCGTGGACGCCCAGGCCGGTCTCGAGGCGGCGCTGGAGCTGGTCATCCAGGCCCTGGCCGGGGTCAGCCTCATCCACGACTGCGGCTACGTGGACATGGGCATGGCCTGTTCCCACGCCATGCTGGCCATGGATGACGAGATCATCGCCTGGGTCAGGCGCTTTATGACCGGCCTGGACGTCTCGGCCGAAACCCTGGCCACGGAGATCATCCACAAGGTGGGGCCGGGTGGAAATTTTCTTTCCAACAAGCACACCGTCAAATACGCCCGGGCCGAAAGCTGGCAGCCCACTCTGCTGGCCAAAAACGCCTATACGGCCTGGGAGGCCGAGGGCCGCAAAACCCTGGAGGACCGGGCTCACGAGCGGGCCGCCCACCTCCTGGCCACCCACCGGCCCGAGCCGCTCCCGGAAAATGTGCTGGCGGAAGTGATCCGCGTTCGCGAACAAGGGGCCGCCGAACTCGCGGCCCGGAAAGGGTGATCCCTCATGTCCGAGACCAAAGCCAAGGGACGCTATTTCAACCTCTTCATCCTGGCCTGGGGCAGCGGCTTCATCTATCTTCTGCCGTACCTGCGCTACCAGTTTTACGACCCGATGATCAAGGCCCTGAACCTGGCTGAAAATCACACCGGCTTCGGCGTTTCCATGACCACCTACGGCATCGTGGCCATGCTGACCTATTTCCCCGGCGGCTGGCTGGCCGACCGCGTCTCGCCCCGCAAGCTCCTCACCGTCTCCTACACCGTGACCGGCCTGGTGGGGCTGTATTTCTCCACCTTCCCGTCCTTTGCCCTGGGCATTCTGGTCCACGGACTGTGGGGCCTCTCCACCACCCTGACCTTCTGGGCGGCCCTGATCCGGGCCACCAAGGACATGGCCGGCGAAGAGGAACAGGGCCGCTTCTTCGGGCTTCTGGAAGGCGTGCGCGGCCTCATCTCCACCCTGGCCGCCTTCGGCGTGGCCGCGGTTTTCGCCTCGTTCGCCGACGAAGTGGACGGCCTGCGCTGGTCCATCATCATCCTCAGCCTCGGCACCCTGAGCGCCGCCGCCCTGACCTGGTTGCGCTTCCAGGACCCCGTGGAAATCACGCCTTCGGAATCCCTCACCAAGGACATCCTGGCCACCGTCAAAATGCCCATGGTCTGGGCCGTGGCCTTTCTGGTCTTTTCCTGCTACAGCTGCATGGTGCTCATCGGCGGCTACGCCCCGTCGTATCTGCCGGACGTCATCATGGTTCCGGCCGCGACCACGGCCTTTCTGGCCGCCATCTGGAACTACGGCTGCCAGTTCCTGGCCGGCCCGGCGGGGGGCCTGGTGGCCGATAAGATCGGCTCGCGGCCCAAGGTGGCGTTCGTCCTGTACATCCTCCTGGCCGCCACCGGCTTCAGCCTGTGGCAGATACCGGCCGACCCCGCGTTCAAAACCGCCATCATCGCCACGATCATCCTGGCCTTCGCGGCCATGTATGCCATCCGGGGCGTCTATTTCGCGCTCATCGAGGACGTGAAGGTGCCGGCGATCATCAGCGGCGGGGCCATCGGGCTGGCTTCCATGATCGGCTTCACCCCCGACGCCTTCATGTACACCCTGGCCGGCTGGATCCTGGACACCCACCCCGGTGCCGAGGGCTATCAGATCCTCTTCGGCCTGGGCTTCGGCCTGGCCCTGGTGGGCGTGGTCATGGCCTTCCTGGTGGTGCGGCACGTCAAGAAATTGAAGGCCGGCGCGGTGCGGCCCGCCATGGAAATGGAGGCCGCCTGACATGGCCGATCAAGTCCGACCCTTTTCCGCCGCCGATATCCAGACCGTCCACGACGCCTCCATGGCCCTTTTGGCGCGCCACGGCATCGTCATCAAAGACGAGGCCCTGGCGGAATTCTTCCGGAGCCGGGGCTTCCGCGTGGACGGCCACCGGATCGCCATCACCGAAGCCCAGGTGCGGACGGCCCTGGAGACGGCGCCGTCCCGTTTCACCATTCGGGCCCGGAACGCCGAACATGACGCCGAGGTGGGCGGGGCCGATCCGGTCCTGTCCGGCACGGGCGGGCCCACCCTGATCCTCGACCCGGACGGCACGGTGCGGGACGCCACCCTGGCCGACTACCGCAAGTTCTGCCAACTCATCCAGACTTCCAAGGTGCCCCAGATCCTGCCCCACGATATGGTCCAACCCATGGACGTGCCGGCCCAGATCAGTCATCTGGACATGTTTTACGAGGACGTGACCCTCTGCGACCGGGCCCTCACCGGCAACACCCTGGACACCGCCACCACCCGCGACACCCTGGGGCTTCTGGCCCTGATTTTCGGCGGTCTGGAAAAAATCAAGGCGGCCACCGTCTCCATCAACATCATCAACCCCTTAAGCCCCCTGGCCTTCGCCCCGGACCAGGCCGAGGCCCTGAAAATGCTGGCCGAGCACAACCAGGCCGTGGCCATCACCAACATGATCCTCCTGGGCTCCACCGCTCCGGTGGACCTGGCCTCGGCCCTGGCCCTGGGGAACGCGGAAATCCTGGCCGGGGTGGTCTTGAGCCAGCTGGCCCGGCCCGGGGCTCCGGTGGTCTACGGCAGCACCTCGTGCCCGCTGGAGATGAAATCCGGCGTGGCCGCTCTGGGAAAACCCGAGACCCTGCTCTACGCCCAGGCCACGGCCGCGCTGGCCCGGTTTTACCGAATCCCCTCCCGCCTCGGCGGGGCCCTCACCGACGCCCACCTGGTGGACGCCCAGGCCGGCTTCGAAAGTTCCCTGATGCTGAAAAACGCCCTGGACAACGGGGTGGACTATGTGCTCCACGCCTTCGGCATGATGAGTTCGTATCTGGCGGCCAGCCTGGAGAAATGGGTGGTGGACGAGGAAATCGCCCGCCTCCTCCTGGCCGCCCGCCGGGAGACGCTCTTCGACACCCGCACCATCGACGTGGATTATCTCGTGGAAATGGGCGCTGGCGGCAACTATCTCAGCAGCCCCCGGACCTTCAAAAACTTCCGCAAGCTGTACCAGAACAATTTTCTGGGCGCCCAGCCGCCCAACGCCTGGCGGGAGCGGGGGAGCAAAACAGCGGCCGAAGCGGCCCGGGGCGAAGTCGAGGCCCGGCTCCGGGCCTATACCCCTCCGACCCTGGACCAGGGCCTTCACGAGGACTTGAAAGCGTGGATTGCTCGCCGGAAAAAAGAACTCCTCTGAGTTCTCCCGCTCCTTCAGCAAAAACGCCCCGATCCGGGGCGTTTTTTGCGGGTCGGCTTGATCTTTCAGAGGCGGTTCAGCAAGTCTTCGATATGATCTTTGCGCCGCACGGCTCCATACCAGGTCGGGGGCATGAAGTCCAGGCCGTGGCGGGCGGCCAGGATGGTCGAAACCAAGGCACAGCGGGTGGCGTTGTCGCCCCCGGCCAGGACGGCCTGAACCGCGCCTTCGCGGGGCTGCTCGCCATACTTGGCCAAGAGATGCACCGTGCCGGGGAACATCTTGAAGGCGTCGCAACTGGCGCCGAAGCCGTTGACGGCCTGGACGGAATCGTCCTGGACGCTGGCCAGCCCCGAGGCGTAGAGGGCTTTGAGCGTCTGGTCCCCGAAATACTTTTCGGCTTTGGCCATGGCCGCCGCGCAGTCCAGACCGGTCAGGGCGTGATGGGCCGTGGCCGCCCAGAAATCGACCATGGCCAAGACCTGGGGGTTATTGGTGGTCAGGCCGGCCTGGCCCCGGGCTCCGGCCACGGCCCCGGCCTCAGTGCCGTCATAGACGGCGAAAACAGGGGCCATCCGGGCGGCCGGGGCCAGATCGGTGGAGGCGGAGGCGGCCTCGGCCGCCGGCCGTCCGGCGGCCAGGTTGGCCAGGGTGTCTTTGGTGGCGTGGTCCAGGTAGCCCAGGTAGCCGCTTTCGAAAAGCCGTCGCCAGCGGGTGGACCAGTCCTTGAAGTCGAATTTCTTCAACGCGGCCACCGATTCCAGAAGGGTCACGATCTGGTCGCCGTAATGGGTGAAATCGCCATACCCCGCATGCTTATGGTACGTGGCGGGGAGAGGGGCCAGGGGGGCGCGTTTGGGCCCGAAAAGCTCGGCCACTTTCGCCGGGTCGTAGATCCAGTGGACCCCCAGGGCCAGGGTGTCGGCGGCCAGGGCCGCCCGGGTCATATCCAGGGCTTTCTTCGACATGCCGTTCCTCCTTATCCGACGGGGTGGGAGCCGTCAGGTTCCCTGTATTTTGATACTATACCCCGCCGGCCGGAAAAACAAGTCCGGGTCGTTCCCAGGGCAAACATGTTTGGCGTCTTGGATGAAATACTGGGAAGGCGAGGCCTTCGGTCCGCGCCGCTGTCGCCTTTATCCGTCGAATTCAGGCAGCGTCTTGATTTGGTACTGGTCCATGATGGCCCGCATGGCGGCGTCCAGGTCGCGGCGGGTGTCGAACTCCAGGGCCGCCGGCTGGCTGTCCAGCAGTTGATGCACCCGGGTCTCGGCCCGTTTCTGGATGCTGCGGCCGCCGCGCTCCACGCTTTCCTTGGGCATATCCCGGTCGATGACTTCCGAGGGGGAATAGGGCTCGCGGCGGAACCACTTGAGGGTGTGCTTCTGTCCCATGAAATCCCCGCCCGGGCCGTGCTTGATGATGAGGTCCGCGGCCAGGGTTTCCTCGTTGACGGTGACACCCTGTTTCAGTCGGTGGATCATGCCGGCCACTTCATTGTCCATGACGATCTTCTCCAGGCTGGTGATGCGGCAGAATTCCAGCATCCCGAGGCCGGAAATGATGTTGACCCCGGACAGAGCCACCAAAAGGCCGCTTAAGGCGTCCTCCATCCCGGCCTGGAAGTCGTTGAGCTTCGAGTCGCTCAGGAGGCCGTAGGCATGCACGGGCAGTTTTAGAAATTTTCCCATCTGGGCGTAGCCGGACACGATCATCCCCGCCTCCAGGGCCGACAGGCACGTGCTCATGGTCCGCATGTCGAAATACATCGGCGCCCCGCCGTAGATGACCGGCGTGCCCGGGGCCGTGATCTGGGCCAGGGTGATGCCGCTCAGCAGCTCGGCCGTGTGGAGGAGGATGGAGCCGGCCAGGGTGGCCGGGGCGCAGGCGCCGGGCATGGGCACCGAAATGTATTCAATGGGCAGGCGCAGGCGGGCGCAGTCGATGATGTTGCGGCAGGCCAGGTTGGCCCACTTCAGGGGCGCCGAGGGGCAGATGTCGAGGACCGCCCGGGGCCGGGCGGCCAGTTCCGCGGCCCCGCCCACGGCCGCCGCCAGGAGCGCGTGGATGTGTTTGATGCCGATAGGGCTGAAGGCCCCGGCCAGCATGGGCTTGCGGGAGTGTTTCAGCAGCAGGTACACCCGGTAGCTGTCGGAGATTTCCGTCGGCACGTCGCTCGGCACCAGGGCCGTGGATTGCAGGGCCACGTGCGGCAGGCCCTCCACCAGCCGGGCCATCTGGGCCAGGTCCCGGGCCGTGGTGGGCCGGGTGGTGAGCCCGTCGCTCTCGAGTTGTTCGATGGCCGCGCCGCCGGTGTTGAAATAGTTGTTGCCGCCTTCCAGGAAGACCGTGGCTTCGCCGTCCCGGCTATACAGGCACAGGCTTTCCGGCGTCACGGCCAGGGCCTCCTCGACCATCTTCCGGGGGATGGCCAGGATGTTCCCCCCCTTGTCCGTCGCGCCCTTGGCTTTCAGGAGGGCGCAGGCCTCGTCGTCTTCGAAGTAGACGCCGCTTTCTTCCAGCACCCGCAGGGCCTGTTGATATATCTCCCGGATCTGCTCTTCGCGGAGCAGGGTGATCTTGGGGATGAGGTTGTCGTTCGTCATTATGGGGGCTCCTTGTCGGTCGTATCAATAATAGCTGTTCCGGTCCGTGCGGGGGAGGCCGAATTCGTCCTCGGCTTCGTTGATGATGGCCCGGATGCGGTCCAGCGCCGCCTCGGGCAGGGGCTCGGGCCGGTAGTCGGCCAGAAGCTTGCGGGCCTGGGCCCGGGCCCGCTCGACCATGCTGGTGGCCCCGGCCTCCTCCCAGCGGGCCCGCAGGCGGCGGTCCAGGAGGGTGGGGTTGGACTGGATGTGGCGGTTGTTGAAGGTGTCCTTGTGGGACAGGAAATCCCGGGCGTGCCCCACCTCGTGGATGATGTCCAGGGACAGGGTGCGGTCGTTGACCGGAATGCCGGACATCGCGTATTTGATCATTTCGGCGAAGTCGCAGTCCATCAAAAGCTGCTCGTAACTCACGGTGCACCCCATGTCCAGCATTCCGAGCCCGTAAATCAGGTTGGCGCCTGCCAACACCGGTATCAGGGCGGTGAGGGTTTTTTCGTGAGCGGCCTGTTCGTCGCAGACTTTGCTGTCCGCCTACCCGCCGGCCACCATGCAGGGCAGCTTGTAGCGCTGGGCCAGGGCCGCCACCCCGGCGCTGACCAGGGCCAGCTCGGGCGAGCCCACCGTGGCCGTGGCCGTCCGCAGGTTCATGGCCGTGGTGGAACTGCCGTAGACGATGGGGTTCCCCGGGTTGACCAACTGGGCCAAGACCAGGCCGGACAGCACCTCGGCGTTGTGCACCACCAGGGTCCCGGCCAGGTTGGCCGGGGACGAGCCCCCGCTCATGGCCATGGAGAGGATTTCCAGGGGCAGCTTGTGGCGGGCCGTGAAGATGATGATGTCCGTGCACTCCTCCACCAGGCGCAGGGGGCTGATGGGGCAGGTGCCGAAGCCGATCTGGCTGCGGTGGGGCATGTTCTCCGGCCCCCCGGCCGCCTCGGCGGCCACCCGCAGGATGTATTCGGCCTGGCGGAGGTTCCCCGGGCCCATGGAGATGGGCTTGGTGGTGTTGGCGATGACCGCCTCGAAGTTGTACAGCTGGTTCAGCTCCTGCGGCACGTTGTGGGCGTTGACCGCGCGCAGGGCGATCTCGATGGCCGGGAGCGCGTCGATCACCCGGGTCAGGTCGGCCACGTCCTTCAGAACCGTCTCCCGCAGTTCTCCGGAATAGGGGTCCTGGATGGTGATGCCCTCGGCGAAGTTGGTGAAGTGGACGCGGTTCTTTTCCATGACCACGTCGTCCTTGGGCGTGCGGCCGTGGGCCACGAATTTCGGCGGCGTCCGGCGGAGGGATTCCTCCACCAGCCAGGCCGGTATCTTGACCTGCCCGGTCTTGGCATTGACCGCGGCCCCGCCGGCCGCGAAAATCTCCTGGGCCTCGGCCCCGGGCACGTAGATGCCGGTCTCGCTCAGCACCTCGAGCGTGCCTAAATGCAGATCGTCGAGTTCGTCGTCGGTGAACACCGAGAGCCGCAGTCCTCCGCTGAGGCGCCGCCCGGCGTGCTGGTTTCTCTTCATCTCTGGCCTCCTTGGGGCTGGATGGGGGAGTGAAAATGTCCGGTAACTTCTGACTCTCGATAAAAGCAATAACCGCGCCAGCAATTTTTTATAAAATTACTGTTTAAAATCAACAATTTATCATAATGAATATCTTTGCGGGCAGAGTGCTGTTGCACTTTTAGCAAAAAATTAGCATAATCGGCAAAAAGGAGGCGGCATGACTTTCAACCCCGACCAATTTCTGGTGGGCCTCGGATCGCGGATTCTCGGGTCCGGCGATTTCAAGGAGCTTTTCAATCACCTGCCCCTGGGCGTCATGGCCTTCGACGCCGAAGGCTACATCACCTATTACAACCCCTGTCAGGGCAAGATCGATTCCCTGGAGGAATCCTACGCCCTCGGCCGGCACGTCACCAAGGTCTACGGCCCGGACCCGGGCCCCAGCGTGGTCATGACCTGCCTGGAAAAAGGCCAGCCCGTGGTCGGCTATGTCTGCGTCTACCGCACGGCCCACGGCAAGCTCATCAATTCCTCCCACTACGTCTTTCCCTTTTTCGACCGGGGTCGGGTGGCGGGCTGCCTGTGCTTCATCCAGAGCTTTTCCACCCTGGAAGTGGCCGTGCCCAACGTTTCCCCGATTTCGGAACTGGGCGAGATCAAGCGCCCGCCCGTGAGTTTCGACCGCATCGTCGGCCGCAACCTCGAACTCCAGAAAGCCGTGTCCACGGCCAGCCGCGCCTCCCAGAGCCCCTCCCCGGTGCTGCTTTACGGCGAGACCGGCACGGGCAAGGAAATGTTCGCCTCCAGCATCCACCAGGCCTCGCCCCGGCGGGACGGGCCCTTTGTGGCCATCAACTGCGCGGCCATTCCGGAGTCTTTGCTGGAGGGCATCCTCTTCGGCACCACCAAAGGGGCGTTCACGGGCGCGGTGGAGAAGAAGGGCCTCCTGGAGGAGGCCGACGGCGGCACCATTTTCCTGGACGAAGTGGACTCCATGTCCCTGTCCCTTCAGCCCAAGCTGCTGCGGGCCCTGCAGGAAAAAAAGATCCGGCGGATCGGCTCCGGCCGGGAAACGGCGGTGGACATCAAGGTCATCAGCGCCAGCTCCGTGTCGCCGCTTCTGGCCGTCGAGCACGGCAAGCTCCGGTCGGATCTCTTCTACCGCCTGGGGGTGGTCTTGGTGAGCCTGCCGCCTTTGCGCCGGCGCATCGACGACCTTGAGGAGCTTCTGACTTTTTTCATCCTCAAATACAACACGTTGCTGGGGAAGAAGGTGGTGCGTTTCAGCCGCGATGTGGTCAAGCTCTTCCGGGCCTACGACTGGCCCGGCAACATCCGGGAGCTGGAGCACCTGGTGGAGGGCGCCCTGAACCTGGCCGGGAACCACACCGAGGTGGGGCTGGAGTTTCTGCCGGAACACTTTCAGGAGCGGTCGCGCTCGCTCCTGGCCCGGCGGACCGAGGAACGCCTGCCGGAATTCCGGCTTGACGCCGCCCCGGACGCGGATGAGGGCGCCGAAAAGGGAAAAATCGTGGACGCCATGCGGGCCGCTTTCGGCAACACCACCCTGGCGGCCAAACTGCTGGGTCTTTCCCGTCAGTTGCTGAGTTACCGCCTGAAAAAATACGACATTGACAAAAAAGATTTCAAGCTTTGATCCAGAACCGCCCGGTCTTGGGGCCGGATAAAGATTGTTGCGCGCCCGCCGTCTCTGTGTTATTTTAAAAAAATTGTTTCTTATGCATTTCCCGCCGGACCGTACCGGCTCCGGTCCGGTCCGTCGCCGGTCCGCGGTTGATATGGATATGGAAAACGTCATTATCTGGAGGCTGGTATGGATGCGTATCAAGGAAACTTCGCCGACGCCCCGCAGTTGACCATCGGGTCGGTGCTGGGCCGCACCTGGGCCGCGCTTTTCAAGAACCCGGTCGTCTTTTTCGGTCTGGCCGCGGCGGCCACGATCCCGCCGGCCCTTTTGGAGGTGCTGATGCCGCAGTCGACCGGGCTGAACGTGCTCGTGCAGCTTTTGAGCACGATTTTCGGCCTGGTGATCCAGGGCGCCATCGCCTACGCCGTGTTCCAGGCTCTGCGGGACGACAGCGCGGTTTCCGTGGGCGACGCGGTGTCACACGGACTGACCCGCCTGCCCGTCCTGATCCTCGCCGCCATCCTGGTGGGCCTTCTGACCATGGTGGGGCTGGTGCTGTTGATCATTCCGGGCCTTATCGTGATGTGCATCCTGGCCGTGACCATCCAGGCCTGCGTGGTCGAGCAGCTGGGGCCGGTGGAAAGCATGCAGCGCAGCGCGGAACTGACCAAGGGATACCGCTGGACGATTTTCGGCCTGGTCCTGATCGTGGGCCTGGTCATTGTTGCGATCGTCTTCCTGGTGGCTTTCATCGCCACCCTCGTGTTCGGCGAAACACTGGCCGGCCTTTTGGCCACCCTGGTGGCGATCGTGCCGCAGGCCTTCAATTTCGTCATGCTGGCCATCATCTATTCCGACCTGCGGTCCATCAAGGAAGGGGTCACCATCGACGTCCTGGCCGACGTGTTCGACTGACCAACCCCTTCCGGCTGATTCGGCCGGACAAAAACCGAGCCCGGCCCGATGTTCATTCATCGGGCCGGGCTCTTCATTTGACGGCGAACGTTACGCTTTGCGGGGGCGTTTGGCGGCCGGGCCCTGGTCGGCTTTATGGCGGCCGAAGAGCTGCCCGCGCTCCAGGTCGGCCCGCTCGGCGGTGTAGAAGTCGGTGAGGAAGCGGCGGACCTCGTTCGGGGGCACGGGGTTTTCCCAGCCGACCTTGCGGATGATCTTTTGGCAGACATCGGCCAGGAGCCGCTCCGTCTCGACGGAGGGCGGGCGCCGCAGAAATTCCTCCAACACTTGGAGCTCAAAGGCGCCGTAGATGGCCAGTTGGGCCGGGGCGAAGGTGTAGGCGGCCTTCGGCGCGGCCGTGGGCGCCCGGCTGGTCAAATCGCCCAAGAGGGCCCGCTTGGGCATGGCGATGACCTGGGTGCCGCCGATGAGATCCCCGGCCCGCAGATGGTCGCGGTTCCACACCGGAAGGCTCGTCAGGGCCAGGGCCCAGCCGAACAGGGCCAGATTCTGCCAGGGACTCGACGCGACGCCCAGGCTGAAAAAGAGGGTTAAGGGCAGAAAAATTTCCACCTCGCGGGTCAGGTTGCGGGCGATGACCGCCGAAGGGGTCAGTTCGCCGCCACGGCGGTTGATGACCCGAAGGCCGCAGATGCGTTTGCCGGGCGTGCGACCCTGCCAGGCCAGCTCGAAGTGGAGAA
This sequence comes from Candidatus Adiutrix sp., assembly GCA_031549025.1. Classification (GTDB taxonomy): domain Bacteria; phylum Desulfobacterota; class Desulfarculia; order Adiutricales; family Adiutricaceae; genus Adiutrix. The sequence goes on from JAVBQN010000021.1 coordinate 40,973, forward strand.
AATAAAGGTTGCGGACGAGAAAGGCCAGAAACGAGATGAGCGTCCAGGCTATGGGCACGTTCACGCGGGCGAAGAACACCGGCACGAGGAGGGCGTAGAGGGCGCCCACGACGACGAACATGAAGCCCAGGTCCAGGAGGAGCGCGGCCAGCCGCTCCCCGTGCCCGGCCACCTGGATGTCCAGGGGCAGACCCTCGGGGCTGACGATGACCCGCCGCCGCTTGACGCCCTCGATCAGTTCGCCGACGCGGTCAGTCCGGACGGTCATCGTCGGCCTCCCGTCCCACGCATCGGAAATACATCAGCCACAGGCCGCCCGTGAGCAGGGCCATGGCGAAGCGGCCGGGCGTGTTGGCGATGAGCTGCCGGCAGCCGCCTTCCAGAAAGCCGGCGATGAAAAACAGGCCCACGGCCCCGGCCGCCACCCCGGCCGCGGCCCGGCCGTAATGGGCCAGGCTGTCCAGGCGCGGCCGGGCCCCGGGGAAGATGATTTTTTCGGCCACCATCAGGCCGGCCGCGCCGCACAGGAGCACCGCCAGGAGTTCGGTGACCCCGTGGATCGACAGCCAGCCGACGAAGTCGAGGCCCAACCCCTTTTGCGCGTGGAGGGACACGAAGGCGCCGAGGATGAGGCCGTTGTGGATCAGGAGAAACAGGGTCGGGAGGCCCAGGCCGAAGCCCAGGCCGAAGGCCAACAGGCCCACCACCGCGTTGTGGCGGAAAAGGGAATTGGCGAAGACGATGAAGGTGTCCACAAAGCCGGGCCAGGGTGAGAAAATATCTTTGCCGAGCTCTTCGGCCGAGCTCTCGGGGCCGCGGCCCTGGGCCAGGGATTCAGGCACCAGGAAGTCGAACCAGGACAGATCGCCGTGGACCAGAAGGTAGCCGGCCGCGGTGCCGGCGGCCAGGGCGGCCAGGGCGGCCAGGAGGTGCCACCGGAGCCCCCGGACCGCCCGGGGAAAGCCGCGCCGGAGAAAGTCCCGGAGGCACGACCACAGCCCCACGCGCGGCCCGTAGACCGCCAGGTAGGCCCGCAAAGCCAGGTTTTCCAGATACAACAGGAGGTGCCGGTCCAGGACGATGCCCCGGGCCACGGACAACGACGACACGGCGGCCCGGTAAAGGAGCGGCAGTTCCTCGATCTCCTCGGCCGACAGCGCGGTGATGCCTTTGGCCTCGATGCGGCCCACCATCTCTTCGAGCCGCCGCCAGCCCTTTTCCCGCCCTTTGCGGAATTCGGCGCTGCGCAGCTTGAGGGTGACGGCCGCGCCCGGTTCGGCGGGCGCGGGGGGGGGCTGAAGTGGGCCGGGGGCCGGGGCCGGCCGCCGGACCGGGTTCGCGGTCGCCATGGCCATTACAGCAGCCCCCTTTGCTTGATCAGGAGGTAGCGGTTCAAGAGGGCCGCCGAAAGCGCCGGCGCCGGCGTGTCCAGGCAGTGCACGCCCAGGCGGGCCACCCGTTCCAGGACCACGGCCCGCTCGCGGGCGAAATCGTCGGCGATGACGGCCCGGGCCACGCGGGCGAAATCGTCGGGGGGCGTTTCCGTGAGCCGGGCCAGCAGGGGATCGCGCATGGTCACGAAGATCACCAGGTGGCGGCGGGTCAGCAGCCCCAGACTCTCCAGCAGCAGTTCCGCCGAAATGGTGTCCACGAATTCGGTGAACAGGATCACCAGGGCCCGGCGCTTCAGCCGGGAACCCAGTTCGGCCAGGCCCAGGGTGAAGTTGGTTTCCTCGGTCTGGTAGCTCAGGCCGGCGGTGAAGCGCTGGAAGTGCCGAAAATACGGCAAGCCCCTCCCCGGCTGAAGGAAATGCCGGAAGCGGGCGTCGAAGCCGCACCCCCCCACCAGGTCGCCGTTATACAGGGAGGCCCAGGCCAGAAGGAGCCCGGCCTTGATGGTCCGGTCGAGCTTGGATAAACCCTCCACGGGTTCGAGCATCAGGTGCCCGGTGTCGAAGGCCAGGACGATCTGGTGGTTGCGCTCCTGCCGGAACTCCTTGCAGAGGAGTTTGCGGTGGCGGGCCGAATGCTTCCAGTCGATGAAGCGGCTGTCGCGGCCGGGCGCGTAGTCGGTGAGGTTGTCGAACTCGGCGCCCTCGCCCTTGAAGCGCTGGCTCTTCTGCCCATAGGCCGCGTCCTGGGCGAAAAAACGCAGGGCGGCCTCCGGGAGGCCCCGTACGTCCGGGACGACCTCGAGAGCCAGGTCCAGCGGCTGCCGCCGGCCCCGCTCGATCAGGCCCAAGGGGCCGCGCCAGCGCAGCCACAGGGCTTCGATCCGCAGGAGGCCGCGCCGGAGAGGCCGGACCGTGAGCCGCAGTTCCAGCCGGCCCCCGGCCGTGGCCCCGGCGACGGGGACCGGAGCCTCGGCCTCCCCGCTCTGTTCCAGGAGGGCCTCGACGGGCAGCGGCCGGGTGGAGCCGCCCACCGAGAGCCGGGCCGTCACCTCGCCGGGGCGCCCCACGTACAGCCGCCCGGGCGCGTTCACCTCGGCCCGGAGCCGGTGGCCGGGCGGGGTCATGACCAGATCGGCGGCCATCAGGGCCAGAACCGCGCCCGGCCAGTAGAGGGCGAAAAACCACACCTGCGGCCAGCCGGTCGCCACGGGCAGGGCCAGGGGCACGGCCAGGGCGAACAGGAAGACCGCCCGGGGGGTGGGCCGGGTCATCGCGGGGCCGCCGTCTGGTCCACGATCTCGGCCAGCACCCGGTCGCTGGTCAGGCCCTCGATGTCGGCGGCCGGGGTCATGACCAGGCGGTGGCGCAGGACGGGCACGGTCAGGCGCTTGATGTCGTCGGGGATGACGAAGTCCCGGCCGGCCAGGGCCGCGCCGGCCCGGGCGGCCGAGGCCATCATGTTGGCGGCCCGGGTGGAGGCCCCGGTTTCGATGCTCGGGTGCCGCCGGGTGGCCCGGATGAGGTCCACGATGTATTCCACCAGGGGGTCGGTGAGGCGGATGCGGGCCGTGACCGCCCGGGCGTAGGCGATGTGCTGGGCGTTGACCACGGGCCGCAGGGCGAAATCGGCCAGTTTCGGCAGGGCCGAACTGTGGCCGTGGCGGCGGACGATCTCGCGCTCCTCCTCCAGGCTGGGGTGGCCGATGAGGATCTTGAAGAGGAAGCGGTCCAACTGGGCCTCGGGGAGGGGGTAGGTGCCCTGCTGCTCGATGGGATTCTGGGTGGCCACCACCATAAACTCGTCGCCTAAGGGGTAGGTCTCCTTGTCGATGGTGACGGAGCGCTCGTTCATGGCCTGGAGGAGCGCGGCCTGGGTTTTCGGCGGGGTGCGGTTGACCTCGTCGGCCAGGAGAATCTGGGTGAAGACGGGCCCCTCGGTAAGGATGAAGGAGTTGGTCTGGAAGTTGAAAAGGTTGGTGCCCAGGACGTCGCCGGGCATCATGTCCGGGGTGAACTGGATGCGGCCGAACTTCAGATCCAGGCTCACGGCGAAGGCCTGGACCAGAAAGGTCTTGCCCGTGCCCGGCACCCCTTCGAGAAGCACGTGCCCCCCGCACAGGAGGGCGGACAGCAGAAGCTCCACGGCCTCTTCCTGCCCGACGATGGCTTTGGCCACTTCGGCGCGGATGGCCTTAACGATGGCGGCGACGTGTTGGAGCTCCATTGAGCATCTCTCCCTTCCAGTGATGAATGTCCCGGGCCAGCCCGAACAGCCGCGAAAGGTTCCGGGGATCGTTTCTCTCGAGGTTGGCCATGGCCACCATCAGGGTCTGACAGGAGGCGTCCACGCCCCTGGCCCGGCCGATGCGGTCCAGCCATTCGGCCAGGGCGAAGCCGCCGAGGCCGGCGGGCGCGTGGAGTTCCCGGCCGACCGAGCGGACCACCAGGCGCACGTAGCGCTCGAGGATGTCGGCCTGGTGGCCGGCGTAGTCCAGAAGGCGCGCGCCGTTGTCGATGAGCCCCGCTTTCCCGAAATCGAGGACCGGCGGCGCCGCCCGGGGCGCGCCGAAGCGGCCCGCCCCGGCCAGGACCAGGAGGGCGGCCGCAAGCCCGGCCAGCACCGTGACCACCACGAACGGAAAGCGGAACAGGAGTTTGAGCGGATTGCTTTCGGCCGCCCCGAAGCCGTGCCCGGTCTCGTCAAAGACCACCGGCGCGGCCGGATCGTCGTTGTCCGTCATGCGCAGGGCATCCACCAGGGCCACGAGGAAAGCCGCGTTGCCGCCCCGGCCCAGCCCGTGGTTGGCCATGATATCGGGATCGGCCAGGACCCAGATCACCTGGTCGTCCCGCTCCATTTCCCCCACCAGCATGCCCTCGTCCGTACCCACCACCGGCCGCATCTCCGAAGAGCGCACCAGCTGCGCCCAATCCGCGCCGGCGGGGGCGATCCCCAGTTCGTTGACCGGCCATTTCGCGGGCCAGGCGGCGCGCGTCACCTGGCCCTGGCCGTCCACCAGGGCCAGGGTCTGCCGCGCCGCCATCTGCGGCAGGAGCTCGGCCCGCTCGATCCAGGCCGGCCGGTCGGGATCCGGATACCCCCGCCATTTGGGGAGCACCAGCAGCAGGCGGGGGGCCTTCAGGAGAGCCAGGCCCTCTTCGTCCCGCAGGGCCGAGAGGTCCGGCTCGGCCAGGATCAGGGTGCCGTGCTCGCCCACCCGGCCCAGGTTCCGGCCCAGGCCTCGGCTCACCGGCCGGCCCAGGCGCTTGAGCATATCGTAGGCCCCGGCCTGGCCCAGGGCCGAGGCGGAATAGCTCCCCGGTCCGGCCCGTTCGCCGGGGCTCCCTTCCCCGCCGCCAAAGGCGGACAGAAGGACCGAGAGCGCGAAAAGGGCCGCGGCCGAGGCCAGCAGCACCCCCAGCGCCGCGGGCGAGAACGGGGCGTTTTGGCCGGAGGAGCCGCTCATGCGGCGCCCCCCTGGCGCAGGGCCGCGGTCAGAGTCTCGAAGCTCTGGCGACAGGCCGCGTAATCGGCCGCGCCCGGCTCCCAGGCGCCGAAATAGCACAATTCCACCCGGCCGACAATGTCGGCCAGGGAAACCCGGCCCGCCGGCGGGAGGGCCAGCCGGGCCAGGATTTCCCGGCTGGTGAGGGAGGCGGCGATGGAGATGTCCAGCCGGCGGCGCAGTTCGCTCACGCTCCGGAGCAAAAGGACGTGCATGGCCTGGGCGAAGAGGCCTTGCCGGGCCAGTTCGTCGGCCTCGAGCCGGGCCGATTCCAGGCGGGCCCGCACGGCCTCCGGGGCGGCTTCCTCCGGGTCGCCGCCGTCCATCCGCCGGGCCCGGCTGTCGCTCCACTGGAGGCCCCGCCAGTTCCACAAAACGGCCACCACGATGGCCAGCAGCGCGCCCCAGAGAAGAAATCGGGCGACTTCCGGGGGAATGACCCACAGATTCGGGCCGCAGGCGAGTCCCTCCGCCGTGGGGACGGGTATCTCGGTCTGGAGCCGCAGATCGCGGGCGGACTTCTGGAAGGCGGCCCGGGCCTCGGCGGGCGGGACGGCTTCAGGATGCGGTTCGGCCCACGCGGGCGCGGCGGCCAGCGTCGCCGCCAGGAAAGCCAGCGCGACCGCGAGCCAGGTCAGGCATTTTTCCGGATTGAAAAAGCCCGGCATTGGTTCCCGCTCCCTCATTCCGTCCGAATTTCCGGGCCCGGAGACCGTCCGGCCCCAACCCCCCCCCGGGGACCGGCGGTCGCGTCGCCGGTATACGTCAAAGATTTTATTATTGATTGAGGGTGTCTGAAAGTCAAGGGAAGCCGTAAAAAATCCGCCCGGGCCGGCCGAACCCGGGGCGCCCGAAATCCCCTGGGCAGTTTGCTGGACTTTTCCGGCCGATTGGGATAAAATACCGAATTGATAATTCCCCTCATGCGTCCGGTCATTCATTTTTTCGGGGATCGTCCGGCTTTATCCATTCCGGTCGGCGACGCCGGGAGAACTACGACAACGTTCAGGGCAAAAAACACCGCCTCGGAGCGCGACGCCTCCATGGCGTCAGAAACAGGAGACAGTATGGTCAAAGCGCTTTACATAACGGCCCTCGGGCTGGTGCCCGGCAAAAACGACGCCGCCGTCGCGGCCCTCGGGCTGGCCGTCAAAAAGGCCGGCCGGGCCGCCTACTTCAAGCCCGTCGCCGTCAGTAACGATGATCCGGCGGTGAAAACCGCCGTGGCCGCGGCCGGCCTTCCCGGCGCCGCCGCCGAGTATTACGGCCTGACCCGGGCCGAGGTGTTCGCGCTGTTGGCCCAAGGCCAGGACGGGGCCATTCTGGACGTCATTTTTGAAAAATACACCCGGCTGGCCGCCCAATTCGACTGCTTGATAGTGGAAGGCCTGGACCTGGTGCCCACCGGCGGAGCCCTGGCCAACCTCGACGCCGCCATCGCCGCCAACCTCGGGAGCCCGGTCATTCTCCTGACCGGCGACTGCGGGTGCGGCTGCGGCGGCGCCGACCTCGAAGCCGGGGCCCTGGCCGTCCAGGCCTATCAGAAGCGGTTCGCCGATGTCTTCGCCTTGGCCGTGCTGACCAAGAACCCCAGCCAGGCGGCCACGGACAAGGATCTGGCCCCTCTGGCCGGCATCCAGGTCTGGGCCCTGCCCGCCGCCGCGGACATCGTCACCCACCTGGATACGGCCTGCGGGACGGTCTGCGAGCGTCGTTCCCGGGCGGTCACCCCAAAGGCCTTTGAATTCAACCTCATCGCCAAGGCCCGGACCGACAAGCAGCACATCGTCCTCCCCGAAGGCAACGACGAACGCATCCTCCGGGCCGCTGACGACATTCTGGACAAAGACTTCGCCGATCTCACCATCCTGGGCGACCCCGACGCCATCGCCAAGCAGGCCAGGGACCTGGGCCTCAAGAGCCTTCTGGCCAAAGCCCGGCTCATCAACCAGAAGACCAGCGACCTTCTGCCCGACCTGACCCACCAGTTCTACGAAATGCGCAAGGCCAAGGGCGTCACCGAGGAAAAGGCCGCCGCCCAGATGCTGGACCGCAACTTCTTCGGCACCATGCTCGTCCACACCAAGAAGGCCGACGGCATGGTCTCCGGGGCCGACGGCACCACGGCCGACACCATCCGCCCGGCCCTTTCGATCATCAAGACCAAGCCCGGCTGCTCCATCGCCAGCTCCGTGTTCCTGATGTGCCTGGCCGACCGGGTCTGGGTCTTCGGCGACTGCGCCATCAACCCCAACCCCACGCCCCAACAGCTGGCCGAAATCGCCATCATCTCGGCCCAGACGGCCAAGGCCTTCGGGGTCGACCCCAGGGTGGCCATGCTCAGCTACTCCACCGGCTCCTCGGGCACGGGCCCGGATGTGGACGCGGTGGTGGAAGCCACCAAGATCGCCCGGGAAGCGGCCGAGAAGCTCTACCCCGGCCTCCCCATCGACGGGCCCCTCCAGTTCGACGCGGCCGTGGACCCCAAAACCGGCGCCTCCAAAATGCCCGGCTCCCCGGTGGCGGGCCAGGCCACGGTCATGATCTTCCCCAGCCTCTCGGCCGGCAACATCGGCTACAAGGCGGTCCAGCGCACGGCCAAGGCCGTGGCCATCGGGCCGGTCATCCAGGGTCTCAACAAGCCCGTCAACGACCTTTCCCGCGGCTGCCTGGTGGCCGACATCGTCAACACCGTGGCCATCACCGCGCTCCAGGCCATGGCCGACAAATAAAAGCCGCGCCCGATCCGCGCTGGAAAGGCCGCCCCTGTTTTCGGGGGCGGCCTTTCCGTTTTGGGGGCTTTCGCCCCGGTTTCGCATTTCTCCGATTTTTGGTATAATAAAAATTTCGGCGCGTCTTTTTCGGCGCGGCCGGATTCGTCAAACCCGTACATGGAGTCTGTATGCCCGATAATATCGACGTCGTGGAAATTTTCCGGCGCCGGACCCGTTCCCCCCTGCGGCCCCGGTCCAGCGACCTCATTCACGCCATTTTCCCCGGGTTCCGCCAGAGCGCTCAGTCCAGCGACACCCTCATCCTCGGCGAGACCGACCAGTGGGGGCGGGACCTGTTCGTCATCGCCCAGCAGAAGCCCAAGCCGGAAAACCTCCGCACCAAGGAAGACCTGGCCAAGCTCAACCACGGCATGCTCACCGCCGACGACCATTCCAACATCATCCGTTTCATCCAGAAAGCCATGCGCCGCAAGGAAGAGGGCGTGCCGGTCTCCATCGTCACCCTCATCGACTGTTACGGCGCCGATATTTCCATGGAATCGGCGAGAAAATTCCAGGCTTTTTTCATTGCCCATTTGATCAAGGTTTTTTTGACCGTGCCCATTCCCACGGTCTCGGTGGTCATCGGCGAGGGCGGCAGCGGCGGGGCCCTGGCCATCCAGATGACCGACCGCCGGGCCCAGTTCGACGACGCCCTCTATGCCACGGCCCCGCCCGAGAGCCTGGCGGCCATCATTTTCCGCGACGCCACCAAGGTGCGCGAGGCCCTGATGGTCTCCAAGCCCACGGCGGCCGAGCTTCTGGAATTCGGGGTCATCGACAAGGTGCTGCCCGCCCCGGCCAAGGTGACGGACCTGGCCGGCTACGCCAAGGTGCTGGGGACCTATCTGGAAAAAACGGTGCGGGCCCTGGGCCGGGCCAAGGTGGAAAGCCTGATCCGGGTCCGCCGCAAGCGGGCGGCCGCCTTCGGGGTGACGGTCAAGGAAGCCCCGGAAGGCGACGAGCCGGCCACCAAAAAAAGCCGCTGGGCCTCGTGGTTCACCCTGGCCCCCTTGCGGCGCAAGTCCGTGCCCTCGCCGGACATCAAGACCTTCAGCGCCAGCGACCTGGACATGCAGCCCAACGACGACTGGGGCGGCTGGGACGACCCGGTCAACCACCCCGGCGAATTCGTCAAGTGCGGCGAACTGAGCCTCAAGGGGGACCGCCAGGAGGGCTGCGGCGCGGTCATCCCCCTGGAACGCTTCATGGACAACCACTATGTCTGCCCCGAGTGCGGCCGCAGCAGCATCATGGGCGCCCAGGGCTGGATCAAGTGCCTGTCCGACGAGGATTCCTTCCAGGAGCTGAACCGGGACCTGACGGTGCATGACCTCCTGCACCCGGCCCTCCTGACCCCGGAATACGCGGCCTTCATCGCCAAGCAGGGCAAGCGGTCACCCTTCCGAGAGGCCCTGGTCACGGGCGAGGCCACCATCTATGGCCATCGGGTGGCCCTGGCGGTCTGCGAGTTCTACTTTTCCGGCGGCACCTTGGGCGTGGCTTTCGGGGAAAAATTCTACCGGCTGGTGGAATACGCCATCGGGAAAAAGCTGCCCCTGGTCAGTCTGTGCTGTTCCGGCGGGGCCCGCCTCCACGAAGGCACCCCGGCCCTGATGCAGATGGTCAAGACGGTCAACGCCGTCACCCGGCTCAAGCGCGAGGGGCTGCCCTTCATCTCCATCCTGGGCGATCCCTCCACGGGCGGGGCCATCGCCAGCTACGCGGCCCTGGGCGACGTCATTCTGGCCGAGCCCAACGCCCTGGTCATCTTCACCGGCCCCCGGGTCATGGCCTCCCGCGGCTTTCCGGTCAACGAGGAGGACGTGCGGGCGGTCAGCTTATCTGCGGCTTCCCTGGGCATATACGAAGACCTGCCCTTTTACTACGACATCCGGGGCATCCACGAAACCGCCCTGAGGGCCGAAATGAAGCCGCGCGTCTTCAAATACGTGGAATACTTCAAGAACTGCCAGTCCGTTTCCAACCGGTATTGGCAGAAGGATAAGTGAGGCCGGTCGCCGGCCCGCTGTCACCGTCAGGGGAGGGGAAAGCCCGCGATGCACTTCAGCCTGGTCCGGATTTCCACGCCCCACGTGCCCAACACCCGGGCCTTCGACGACGTGCTCCTGCCCCTGTGGTACGCCTTCCGGCGGCTGGGCTACGAGGCGGAGATCCGGGTCGACAGTTTTCATCCCGAGGCCCGCAACATCTGCCTGGGGGCCAACTACGACCCGGACCAGCAATGGCACAGGCTCCCGGCCGGGACCATCATCTTCAACCTGGAACAGCTCGAGGCCGGGGGCTATCCCTGGCTGAAGGACACCCGCTATCTCGACCTGATGCGGGAATATGAGGTCTGGGACTTCAGCCGCCGCAACCTGGATTTTCTGGCCGGGCGCGGCATTCAGGGCCACTTCCTGCCCCTGGGCTACGTGCCGGAAATGACCCGCCTGGCGCCCTGTCCGGCCCCGACCCACGACGCCCTTTTTTACGGGGCCATGACCCCCCGGCGGCGGCAGGTGCTGGAGGAACTGACCGGCCGGGGCCTCACGGTCAACGTCCTCACCCGGGCCTACGGCCAGGCGCGCGACCACGCCCTCTACGCCGCCCGCCTGCTGCTCAACATCCACCATTCCCTTCCGGCCAGCCTGGAGATCGTCCGCCTGGGCTACGCCCTGGCCAACCGCCGGGCCGTGGTGTCCGAGCTGGCCCCGGACACGTATCACTATCCCGAGCTCAGGGAAGCCTGCGCTTTCGGCGAATACGAGGCCCTGGCGCCCATCGCTCTGGAACTGGCCGCCGACGAGCGGCGCCGGGAGGAGCGGGCCCGCCGGGGCTTCGAGGCCTTCGCCGCCCTGCGCCTGGACGAAGCCCTGGAGCGCCTGGTGGACCGGCGGACGGGCCCGGGCCGGGGGGCGGAGTTCGAATCGCTGCCGGACCAGCTGCGGGTCGGGGCCGGTCCGGATTTCCGGAATGAGGCGCTGAACATCGAGGGCGATCCCCGTTTCCGGCCCGATCTGGTCCTGGATCTCTCCCGGCCCCTGAACTTTGAGGAGCCCCACGTCACGGCCCGCTTCGGGGACCTCTCCCTGCGGCCGGGCTCCTTCCGGATCATCACCTGCCCCGGCCTCCTGGCCCGGACCCCGGACCCGGACCAACTGATGGCCAACCTCCTCGCCCTCCTCCAGCCCGACGGCCGCCTGATCCTGACCCTGCCCTATGACCTGTCGGAGGAAGCGGCGGGCCTGCCCCGGTCCTTCAACGAGCCGGCCCTGACGCGGTACACCGGCCGGGCCGGCCTCCTGGGCTGGACCGAGGCCCGGTTCGCGGTGGAAACCGTGGACTACCGGCTCTCCGCCCACGGCCGGGCCCTGGCGGCCAGGGGCCGGAGCCTCGATGAACTGCGCCGGACCCCCCGGGCCGTGGCCGGCCTGCGGGTGGTGCTGCGCAAATGCCCGTATCCGCCGGCCGAACGGACGGAAGACCAGGCCCTGACCCGGGATTTCTACCTCGGCCCGGCCGTGGTCTGGCAGGTGGCCGAACCCGGCGCGGCCGAGGCGGACGCGGCCCCGGAGCCGGCTCCGCCCGCCCTTTGGCGCCTTTGGCTGCGGCTGGCCGCCCTGGGGCTGCGGCGGGAACGCTATCGCCTCAATCTTCGGTTCAAGCTGGCTCAGGGGCATGACCGCTATCCGGAGAAACTGGCGGAACTGGAAAAGGAAATGGGCGCACTGCGCCGGCTGCTGAAGCCGTAGCCGCGTGAACGGAAATAATGAAGGCCCCGGCCGAAACCCGCGAAGGGTTTCGGCCGGGGCCTTTTGGGCGGAGGCCGCGGTTGTTCCGCCTCACTTCTTCTTTTTCTTCTTCTCCGGGGCGGGGGCCTCGTCCGTCTGATGGCTGACGGGGCCGCCGATTTCATAGGCCACGATGACCGAGCGGCCTTCCTTCATCATGCCGCTCTTCTGTTCGGTGACCACGGCCACCACCAGGTCGATGGTGCCGTTGTTGTTGAAGTCGGCCAACTGGTAATCCACGCCCGCGCCGGGCAGGGTCCGGGTGCGGAAGAAGGGGGTGAGGGACATGTTGGCGTACTTGAAGGCCTGGATGGTGCCGCTGGTGAAGCCCCGCTGGCCGCTCATGAAGGGGATGCCGCCTCGGTCGTTCTTGGCCACTATCAGCTCGTTCTGGCCGTCGCCGTCGATGTCGGCCAAAAGGATGCGCGCGGGCAGGAATTCGCGGATGCGGGTTTCGTTGCCCACCCCGATGGGAACCAGGTAGTTCATGGTGCCGCCGTATTCCTCCCGGCTTTCCCAGGCCCGGTTGGAGCCGTCGAAGAGGAAAATGTGCTCGGTGGGGAACTTGATGGCCGCGACCATCTGGGTGCCGCCGGAACCCAGGCGGCCGATGCTGAAGTTAAAGAGGTTCACAAAGGGGGGCAGGCCCACCCGGCCGCCGCTGGAAACCTTGGATCCGTTGAACGACATGCGCATGACGTCGCCGGAATAGACGCTGGTCAAACCCGTGCCCGGCTTCTGCCCGGCCAGGAAGCGGCCGCCCGGACCGCCGGCCACGCGCAGATACCAGGGGATTTTGGTGGCCAGGGGGGTCAGCGAGCCGCCGTCGAAACTCAGGATCATGCTGGAAGCGGTGCTTTCACTGTTGATGGCCGAGGCGATGATTTCCTGCCGGCCGTCGCCGGTCAAATCCAGCACGTCCACCGAGACGATGGTCTCGGTGGTGGGGGCGGTGTATTTGGCCAGTTGGGCGAGCTTTCCGCCTTCCACCCGGCCCACGTAGAGGTTGCGGGGCGAGGCGTAGACGATCTCGTTCTGGCCGTCGCGGTCGATGTCGGCCACGTCCAGGCCCACCAGGCTCTCGTTGAGATAGGCGCTCCGCCAGAAACCGCTTTCGGACAGCCGGGCTTCCTCGGCCACCACGAAGTTGGGGTTCAGGGGCGACTCCGCCGGCGCGGCGTCGCGGCCCATCAGATTATACGAGGGGTGGCGCTTTTTGTCGGCCTGTTCGTCCTGAGCCAGGGCCGAAGCCGCGACCGCCAGGGTCAGGGCCAGGAGGGGAGCCAGAATTTTTAAGAATTTCATACCTGCCTCACAAGGAAGCGCCCTGCGAAAGGAACGGAGTCGCTTCCTGATAATTGTTTTTGTCCACACCTGGACCGGCCGTCGCCGGCGCCTGCAATCCAGCCACCTATTCTACAACCTCAGTGGCATATTTTCAATGTTTGTTATCAGGTCGCCCAGGCGGCTGAGCACTTCCGGCTGATTGTTGGGGATGTAGGCCAGGCCGGCGAAATAGCCGCCGGGCTTCCCGCGGCAGGCCCGGACAATGGCCTTGATGCCGGCCAGCGGCTCTTCCCGGGGCAGGAAGAGGGTGGCCTCCACAATGGATTCCGGGGCCAGGGGTACGGGGGTGGCCATCATGAAGCCGCCTTCGGAAATATCCACCACCAGGGATTTCACGGTCCCCCGGGGCGCTTCCACGTCGTCTTCGCCGGTGGGCCGGGGGGCCTGGGCCACTTTGTAGGTGAGGGGAATGTTGACCGGATAGCGCTTTTCCGTGCGCAGGTTGGCGATTTCCACCTCCTGGGGATAGTCCAGGAACAAAAGCGGTACCAGACGGTAGGTGTAGCCCAGCACCTCGGTGTTGAAATTGTAGACCGCGCCCCGGCTGATGAAGTTGGCCGCCCAGCGCGTGCCTTCGTCCAGCTTCACCGGCGCTCCGGCCACCTTGGGCATTTCCACGACCAGGTAGCGTCCGGGGCGGGAGCCGATGAGCATGGTGGTCCATTTCGACTTGGTGGTCTCCAGGGCCAGCAGGCGGATGCTGGTGCCGCAAACGAGGATATCCGGCGTCAGTGGTTTGAGTTCAGACATGGTTTATTCTCCTTTCCGCTTCTTCGTCCGCTCTGAATCAGTTTGGCGGGGCGTCCGTCAAAAGGTAAAAAACCCCGCCCATCCGGTCAAGGGAGAGCGGTGATGGCCGGCGGGAGGCGATGACGAAGACAAATGGCCGATGGCCGGCCGGCCCGGGGTCTCCCGCGGGAAGATGCCGGTCGGTTCTGTTTCGAGGGAGCCTCATAAAAGGCTGGGTCCGGATTTTGAACAGTGCGAGGCTTTTATGGTAAAATTTAAAAATTTGAAAAAATATGGCGTTGTACAATTGAAAGGATATCTGCATGAAATGAAAAGCGCCCGGATGTTTTGGCGTTTTGCTCAATTGCATTATGGCAAGTAAAACGCAAAACGCTCTAGACGGTGATTTTCAGGCCCAATTCCGTGGCCCGCAGGAGTTCGATGGCCTCGGTGAAATCGGGGTTCACTTTAATCGCGTGGCGCAGGGCTTTCTGGGCCCGGAGCTGGTTGCCCATGTCCAGATGCACCCGGGCGGCGTTGAAATAAATGTATTCGTCGTCGGGGTGGACCTTCATGGCTTTGTCATAGGCCTTCAGGGCCTCCTCCAGCCGCCCCTGGCGGCGATAGATGATGCCCAGGCTGTTGTACACGTTGGTGGTGTCCGGCCGGAAGGCCAGGACGGTGTTGAAGATTTCCTCGGCCTCGTTGTTCTGGTTGCGGTCCATGTGAATGGCCGCCGCCGTCTCCAGGCAGGTGCGGGCTTCCTCCTCCCGTCCCAGCTTCTGGTAGATCAGGCCCATCTGCCGGTGGGCCAGGGCGTGGTGCCCGTTGATGGTGGTGGCCCGGCGGAAACAGGCCAGGGCTTCCTCCAACTGGCCTTTGAGGCTCTTGATATAGCCCATGTTGTAATAGACTTCGGCGCTGTCGTGAATTTCCAGGATGGATTGGCACGTATCCAGGGCCTGATCCAGATCCCCCGCCTTCAACTGGGTGACGCTGAGATCGTAAAGCTCCTCCACTTTTTCGTCTTCCGGGGCCTTGGGCGGGTGGAGAGCCTCCTGAATCTTGTCTTTGAACTCTTCCGCCGTGCAGGGCAGCATGATGATGGCGTTGACCCCGACCCGGCCGGCCTGGGCCACCTGGCGGCTGGTGAGATTGGGGCCGTAGAGCACGAAAACCGTTTCCTCTTCCGGGGTGTCCTGCTCCCGGACCAGCCGAAGCAAGGTCAGGCCGTTGATGAAGGGAATGGTCTGGCCGGCGATGACCATGTCCGGCCCGAAATTGTTGACCATGGCCAGGGCTTCGGAGCCGTTTTCCGCCTGAAGATGGTTGAAATAGCCCATTTCATGGAGGAGTGCCGCATGGGCGTCCAGAGTCTGGTTGGAGGGGTCCACCAGCAGGATGGTGATCTGTCCGATAGCCGTCACAAAAATATCCCCTCCTTCGAGCGGAGCCGCCGGCGGAAAGTCCTCATCTCGGGGCCGGGCTATACCCGCCCTGGGCGTGGGAGCCGCCGGACGAAATTTTTACTTTTACCATTATACATTATTACGAGGGCGTTTGCCTATGGGGTTTTTACTTTGGCGGGGCCTCTTTCACAAAGGGGAACTGACCGGCTCTTTGATGAGGCGATAGATGGCCTGGCGGGCCGCCTGGGCCAGCTGCTCCTGGTTTTTCAGGCCGGCCATCTGCCGGAGGTGGTCGGCGGCCCGCCAGGCCAGCATGGCCAGGTCGCCGGCCCCCAGGCCGAGGAGTTCCACGGCTTCGTCGAAATCGCCCTTGGTGGCCCAGGACCAGACGGCCCAGGCCGGCCGCAGGTTGAACACCGGGGTGGCGAAGCCGGCTTCGTCCAGACGGTCCAGCATGGGGCCCAGCGCCAAAACCAGGCTGGTCACGGGCCCGGTGAGGCGGGTCGGCGGCTTGCGGCGGGGCAGGGGCTGGTTGGATTCCTTGTCCGCCACCAGGCCGGCCACGGCCGCGGCCAGGATGGCCGGCTCCAGGGGCCAGGCCCGGGCCTTGATGCCGGCATAGAAGACCAGGGGATGGTCCAACCGCAGTTCCGTGGCCCACTCCCCGTCCGGGGTGAGGCGGTTTTGGGCGTCCACCAGGCCCTCCTGACGGAGAAAATTCACGTGGTGGATGAAGGTCTCATAGATATCATCGGCGGCCCGGGACAAATTCTTGAGGGTCGGACGGCGGCTCCCCCCCTCCCGGGCGGCCTCCTGCCAGGCGGCTAGGGACGCCGTCAGGAGGTGCCGGGCCTCTTGAGGCTGGAAGGCATTGAGAAGGTTCAGGACCATGGGGAAATTGATCGTCAGGCCGCTCCGGACCGGATCCGGCGGGGCGCCCAGGAGCCCGGCCATGAGCCCCAGGTCCATATGCGGCCCGGGCACGGCCAGGGCGAAGCCGATGTGGTCGCGGCCCCGGCGGCCGGCCCGGCCGGTCATCTGGGTGAACTCGTTGGCCGTCAGGTCGCTGAAGCCCTGGCCGTCGAAGCGGTCGCTCTGGCGGACGACCACGGTGCGGGCCGGGAAGTTGACTCCGGCGGAGACCGTGCTGGTGGCGAAGATGGCGTCCAGCAAGCCCCGGCTCATCAGGTCCTCCACCATGAGCTTGTAGTGCGGCAGGTGCCCGGCGTGGTGGGCGGCCACGGCCTGCCGCCGGATGCGCCCCAGGTGGGGGTGGTCGGCCAGAAAGGGGTATTTCTCAAGATACTCGCTCAGCAGGGCCTGGCGGGCCGCGAAACGCTCGGCGGTCTCCGCCGGCGGGCCGCCGGCCTGGCCCAGGGCCGCGTCGCAGTCGGCCCGGGATTTCAGAAAGAAGATGGCCGGCAGGAGGTCCAGGTCCCGGAGAGCGGTCATGACTTTGGAATTGGGCATCTGGATCTGGAAAAAAGGCCGCCGGTTTCCCCGGCCTCCGCTGCCCCGCCGGCCCGCGGCGGACAGTTCCACCAGGTGGCCGCTGGGCCACAGGCACAGACCCACCAGGGGCACGGGCCGCTCCCCGCCGGTGACCACGGCCACCTCCCGGCCCCGGCTCCGGCCCAGCCAGGCGGCCAGTTCGCCAGCATTGGCCACGGTGGCGGATAAGAGCAGAAGCTTGACCCGGCTCGGCAAATAAATAAGCACCTCCTCCCACACCACCCCGCGCTCGGGGTCGCCCAGATAGTGGGCCTCGTCGAGGACGACCAGGTCGGCGGTCAGGTCGTGCCCGTAGCTCTGGGCGTCGTAGAGCTGGTTGCGCAGGATTTCCGTGGTGCCGATGATGAGGGGGGCCTCGGTGTTGACCTTGTGGTCCCCGGTCAGGAGGCCCACGTTTCCCGGCCCGAAGATGCGCCCGAATTCCAGGAACTTGGCGTTCGAAAGGGCTTTAAGGGGCGAGGCGTACCAGGCCCGGCCGCCCCGGGCCAGTTCCCGGGCGATGGCCTGTTCCGCGATCCAGGTTTTCCCGCTGCCGGTGGGCGCGGAAACGATGACGTCGCCCTGCTCCCCCAGGCGGACCGCCTCGAGCTGGAAGGCGTCGGGCACAAAGGGGGCGTCCTCGGGGACGCCGATGCGGGACAACGCCTTGGCCACCGACGGGGCCACGTCCAGGGTGAAGGCGTACGGTTCGGACCGGGGCGGACGCTGGGGGCGGGCCGGCTTGTCCCGTTCGCCGCCCCGTTCGGAGCGGGCGGGCCGGGGGGACGGGCCGGGGCGGCGGCGGGTCTTGGGGGGGCGAAACGTCAAGGGGACCTCTTATAAATAAAGGGAGCCCCTGATAACGGCCGGTCGCGCCCGGGCCGCTATCAGAGCCTCCCCAATAAAAAGGCGATCGCCTAAATCGCCTTTTTATGGCCGGGAATCTCCATTCCCGTTCGTCATGCCCAACAGCGGCCCGGAGGGCGGCCGCCAGCTATAACGAAACTCAGGGTTTTTTGGACTTGCCCTTGCCGGACTTGGCCGGCTTGGCCGATCTGGCCGCCGCGGGCTTGACCAGCTTGTCGTCGGGGCCCAATTCGGACAGGGCCAGCTTGACCGCCGAACTGGCGGCGGCCATCTTCTGGGAGTCGGACAGCGGCGCGGCCTTGGGGTCGTCGAAATACCGGCGGCCGCTGACAAAATAGGGGGAATACTGGGGACCGAAGGCGGCGGTTTCGGTGACCACGCCGGTCTTGGCCGTGGCGTGGATGAAATTGCCCTGGCCGGTGTAAATACCCACGTGATAGCCGCCGCTCTTGCCGTCCGGATCGCGGTAGACCAAGAGATCGCCGGGCCGCAGGTCGTCCTTGGCCACCTGGCGGCCGCCGCCGGCCTGCTTCAGGGCCTCACCGGGAAGATTCAGGCCCCGCTGGGCGTAAACCCACCTCACATACCCGGCCGCGTCAAAGCCGGCGGCCGGATTCTGCCCGCCCGCCGCATAGTGCCGGCCGGTCTGCTCATAGGCGGTGACCAAGAGGGATTGGGTCAGGCCGGCCTTGAGATTCAGGGAGGTCCGGACCAGATTGGGTTCTTCGGTGCCGGCGCTGGGGGCCATAGCCACCAGGGGGGCGGCCGGCCGGACTCCGGCGGTGACCACGGCTTCCTCGCCATCGGCGGGGACGCCGTTGGCGTCCAGGAGGCACCGCCCGGCCCGGGCGGTGATCAGCTCACCCCGCAGGCCCTGGGTACAGACGTTTTGGTTGATAAGGCCGCCCTGGTCTATTTCCGGGGCGGCCAGGGCGGCGGCGGGGTTCACGGCGGCGACGATCACGGCGGCGGTGTCGGCGGCCGCGGGGTTCACGGCGGCGACGACCGAGGCCGTGGTTTCAGCCTCGGTCGCGGGGGTAAGGGCGGCGATGACGACCGGAACCGTCTCGGTCTCGGCGGCCGGCGTCGCGGCTGCCGTGGCTTCGGTCACGGCTTCGGCCGGCTGGAAGACGGCCGAAGCCGGAGCCGTGGCGGCGGAGCCCTGCTCCACCGGCAAATTCGCGACGGCCTTGGGCGCGGCAATAGGTTTCCGCTCCACTGAGGAGCGTTCATACATGCTGGAAACTGAGGAGTTGATGCAGGCGGTCAGGGAAAACAGGGCGGAAATCAGGAAGAGATATTGCACAGCGATTCTGCTTTTGAGCCGGCGACTGTCGTTGCGGGCTCTGGGCGGATGATACTTTGGCATTCATACTCCTCATTATGTCGCACCCCGCCTGGCGGGCCAAGCGAAAAGCGGCCGTATAAGGGATCAACCAAATGGTCTGGTGATGGTCCCGCCTCGGGGGTATTCAGACGAAAAAAACCGACGGAGAAGACCCACGTGCCGATTATACTTATCGTATATATACCCCAGAAAGCCCCGGCGGTCAAGGGAGCATTTTACTGCACGCTTTTTTCCCCTTTGAAAAAATCGGTTCAAGCCCGGGCGCCGGTCTGGGAGAGCCGGCGCCCGAACCGCGAGGCGGCCCTCATTTATATTCCGGATCGAGCTTGTCGGCCAGCTTCCGGTGGGTCCACCACTGATAGAGGATGACCAGGGGCACGAAAACCAGGGCCACCACCAGCATGATCAGCAGGGTTTTGGGGGTGGAGGCGGCGTTGAGAATGTTCACCGCGCCGGTGGGGTCCAGCCGGGAGGGCAGGAGGTTCGGATAAATGCCCATGACCCCGGTCAGGGCCAGGGTGATGATGCCCAGGAAATTGTAGCGGAAGCTGCCTTCGACGTTGCCCGTCCGGTACAGCTGATGTCCCGCGGCCAGAAAGGAAACCAGGCAGGCCGCCGGGAGAGCCAGAAGGAGCGGCGATTCGAAATAATTACGGCTCAGCCCGGCCCAGAAAAAAGTCAGAACCACATACAGGAGAAAAGAGAGCATGAACAGGGGCCACAGCACCCGGGCCATCAAAAGGGCTTTTTTCTCCAGATCGCCCGTCACCCGGCCGGCCAGGTAAATGGCCCCGTGGGTCAGGAACATCAGGACGAACAGCACCCCGCCCAGAAGGGCGTAGGGGTGGAGAAGGTTGAGGATGGTGCCCTGAAAGGTGTGGTCCGCGGCCAGGGGCAGGCCCCGGAAAATGTTGGAAAAAGCCACGCCCAGCAGAAGCGCCGCCAGAAAGCCGCAGCCGGCCACGGTCAGGTCCCAGAAAGTGCGCCAATGTTCGCAGGCCACCTGGTGGCGGAACTCGGCGGCCACCCCGCGCATGATCAGGGCCAGCAGAAGCAGCATCAGCGGCGTGTACAGGCTGGAGAACAGGACCGCGTAGGCCAGGGGAAAGGCGGCGAAAGTCACCCCGCCGGCGGTGATGAGCCAGACTTCGTTGCCGTCCCAGAAAGGGCCGGTGACCTGGTGCATGGTGGCCCGTTCCTTCTGGGTGCTCATGCCGATGAGGGGCAGGAGCATGCCGATGCCGAAATCATAGCCGTCGAGAGCGAAATAGATGCCCCACAGAAGGCCCCAGAGGATGAACCAGATGTCGCCCAAATATTCCATATCATGCCTCCTCTCAGGAGAAGAACCTTACGTGTACGATTCCGACGTGTACCCGGTGACCGTCTCGCCGGCGGCCGGCGGGTCCTTCAGGGCGGCCTTGCCCATCAGGAAGAAACCCAGAGCCGTCAGCGCGCTGTAGACTCCGCCCATCACCGCCAACGATCCGGCCACCTGATACCAGTCCACCGGGCTCCCGGCCGCGGCGGTGCGCATCAGGCCGTAGACCACCCAGGGCTGACGCCCCATTTCGGTCACTATCCAGCCCAGTTCCAGGGCCAGATAGGGCAGGGGGATCAGGAGCACATAAATCAGCAGCGTGTATTTCAGTTCCGGGATGCGGTTGCGGATCAGAAGCGTCAGAAGGCTCACGCCCACAAAGAGGGTTCCCAGGCCCACCATGAGCCGGAAGGAGAGGAAGACCGGCCAGACCGGCGGCCGGTCCTCGGGCTTGAAATCCTTCAGGCCCTTGATTTCCGCGTCGAAGGAGTTGGTGGCCAGAAAGCTCGTCAGGCCCGGTATGGGCAAAAGCTCCGCCGTGTTGGCCTCCCGGTCGCCGACGGCGGGGATCACGAACAGGTACATGGGGGCGTTGGTCCGGGTTTCCCACTGGGATTCCATGGCCGCCAGCTTGGACGGCTGGTATTTGGCCGTGACCTGCCCCATCTGATGACCGGCCAGAGCGGTCAGGATGGAAAAGGTCAGGGCGAAGCAGAGCCCGAGCTTGAAGGAGGTGTGGAAGAATTCCACGTGGCGGCGCAGGAAGATGTTGAGGGCCGAAATGCCCATGACCACGAAACCGCACAGGGTCATGGCCCCCAGGACGGTGTGGAGGTACATGCTCCAGCCGTAGGGGTTGGTGATGACCTCGCGGAAGCTCTCCAGGACCAGCCGGCCCTCGTCGGGGCGGTAGCCCACCGGATTCTGCATGAAGCCGTTGGCCAGGAGAATCCACAGCGCGCTTAAGAGCCCGGCCCCGGAAACCAGCCAGATGGAGGCCAGGTGGACCTTGGGGGAGACCCGGTTCCGGCCGAAGGCCCAGACCGCGATGAAGGTGGACTCCAGAAAAAACGCGGCCGTGGCCTCAATGGCCAGGAGCGACCCGAAGATGTCCCCGACGAAATAGGAGTAGGAGGCCCAGTTGGTGCCGAACTGGAATTCCAGGGTGATGCCGGTGACCACGCCGAGAGCGAAATTGATGAGGAATATCCGGCCCCAGAACTGGGCCTGGGCCCGGTAGATTTCCTTCCCGGTCCGGTAATGGCGCGTCTCCATTATGGCGATGTAAAAGGCCAGCCCCAGGGTCAGGGGCACGTAGAGAAAATGAAAAATCGTGGCCAGGGCGAACTGCAGCCGGGACAGAATGAGGGCTTCCATGACGGCGACCTCCGGACGTGCGCGTGCGAAATGAAAAACATCACAGGAGATTTCTCTCTGTTTGAGCGGCTATTATATACCTAAAGGCTGTGGCTCCGCAAGCCTAAGTTGAGGAAAAATCCGGATTTTTCCGTCGAACCGCGGGCGTGGGGGAGGCGTCAGGGGGTCCCGTCCCGGAAAATATAGGATATGGCTTCCCGGATGTGCAGTTTCAAAAGCCGGGTCGTTTCCGGGAGGTTTCCCCGGCGGAGGTTGGCGATGATGGCCAGGTGCTGGTCGATGGTGTCCTCCACGTCGCCCTGGGCGGCCACGGAAAGGGATTGAATGTGCCGTATCCGCAGTTTGAGGTTCTCCACCAGCTCCGAGAGAAAAATGTTGCCGCCGCTCTCGACGATGAAATTGTGGGTTTTATAGTCCAACTGATTCACCTCGTCGAGGTCGGTCAGGCGGCCGGCCCGGACCTTGGCTTTCAAGAGGGCCCACTCCCGTTCCAGCTTTTTCAGCGCCGGCCGGGATTCCAGGGCCGCCCCCCCCCGGGCCATGATGATGGCCTCCACGGCCGCACACTCGAGAGCCAGCCGGACCTCGTAGACTTCAGCCAGTTCTTTGCGGGTCAGCTCCTTGATGAAGATGCCCACCCCGTTCTGGATGTCCACCAGGCCTTCGTTGGCCAGCATGCTCAGGGCCTCGCGCACGGGGGTGCGGCTCATGCGCAGGGCCCGGGCCAGACGGGGGCTGCTGAGGCATTCGCCGGGCCGGTATTGGCCGCGGATGATGTCGTCTTTGATCTTTTTATAGGCCAATGTGGTCAGGGTGTCGTCTGACGGGGCTTTGGCCGGCTTGGGGCCGGGAGCTGCTTTTTCCATAGGCGGCGCCTTTGTTTTTATTTTTATTATATTCTAAAAAATATATGATTTCAACGTGTTCCGAGTGAATGGGCGTAAATAAATCAATTGACAGATGTTTGGAAATCAGGTAACATCAATCACCTGTATACAGCTTGAGCCACATTATTAAGCGGTTATTCGAGACCGCCGGCCCCAGGACCGCTGGGCCGTTTTCCCGGGGAAACCCGGTACGTTGGTTATATCAATTACGGTGACGGGTTGGTTCGGGGATGTTTTTCACCGAACCTGTATACAGCTTCCGGGCGGGTCTCGCCCGGGCGACGATTGGGCCGCAAATTCACCTCTTGGTTGAGTTTGCCCTCGATGTAGTTTCAAGTACTAAAAGGAGCGAGTATCATGATGAAAAAGTTGGCGATCATCAGTGCTTTCGGTTGCCTGGCGCTGCTTTTGTCCCTGGGCGGGGCGACGTTGGCCAAGGCCGCCGAAGTGACCATCCGGGTGGCCCACATTGAGGCCGAGGACCGGTCGACCCACAAGTCTCTTCTGAAGTTCAAGGAGTATGTGGAAAAGGAATCGAACGGCCGCATCAGCATCGAAATCTTCCCCAACGGTGTTTTCGGGGGCGACAAGGAATCCATCGAAGGCGTGGAGCTGGGCAGCATCGAAATGTCGCTTC
The DNA here is from genome assembly GCA_031549025.1 of Candidatus Adiutrix sp. GTDB lineage: Bacteria > Desulfobacterota > Desulfarculia > Adiutricales > Adiutricaceae > Adiutrix. The sequence continues at coordinate 63,854 of JAVBQN010000021.1, forward strand.
CGGCCGTGTCCGTTCTGACTTCCTACGACAAGAAGTTCGGCCTTCTGGACATGCCCTTCCTTTTCAAGAACGAAGCCGCCATCTTCGCCGCTCTGGATGGCGAGATCGGCCAGCAGTATGACCAACTGCTCGACAAGTTCGGCTTCTACAACCTGGGCTACAACTACAACGGCCCCCGCTGCATCTCCAACAACATCCGGCCCATCAACGAGCCGGCCGACCTCAAGGGCATGAAGATCCGCGTCATGCAGAGCCCGGTCTTCATCGACATGTTCAACGCCCTCGGCGCCAACCCCACCCCCATGGGCTTCGGTGAAATTTTCACCGCCCTCCAGCAGGGCACGGTCGACGGGCAGGAAAACGCCCCCTCCCTGGTCTACGCCAGCAAGTTCTATGAAGTCCAGAAGTTCTACAGCATCACCAATCACACCTTCAGCATCATGGCCATCCTGATGAACAAAGACTTCTTCGACAAGCTCCCCGCCGATCTCCAGAAGATCATCAAGGACGGCACCGCCGAATACCTCATCAAGTATCAGCGTCAGCTGGAATCGGACGAGAACGGGGACTACATCAAGAGGTGCGGCGAAGCCGGCATGAAGGTCAACCTCATCACCCCCGAGAACCACCAGAAGTTCGTGGAGGGCGTCCAGCCGGTCTACACCAAGAACATCCCTCTCATCGGCGAGGACCTCTTCAAGCTGGCCGAGAAGTATAACAGCGAGAACTGAGCTCCGCCTGGCGGCGCGCCCCCATGGTTTTCCGCCCTTCCCGGCCATGGCCGGGAAGGGCGGAAAACCGGGATTGATTTTATTGCGCCGGCCACTGAATAAGCCATACCCGTGATTTCGCCAAAGCCCGAAATCACCGGACTTCAGCGGCCGGGAACAGGCTTCTGCAGTGGCCGGGTTAATAATAAGGACGATGTATGAAAAAATTCGTGGCGATATATGACGCGGTCGAAGCCCGGGTCCTGATTGCCAGCCTGGTGGTGACGGTCTCGCTGATTTTCGGGCAAATCGTCATGCGGACCGTGTTCAACAGCTCCCTGAGCTGGAGCGAGGAACTGGCCCGTTACCTGTTCATCTGGCAGACCTGGCTGGGCATCAGCATAGGGGTGCGGGACGGCAAACACATCCGCGTGGAGATCCTCTTCAGCTGGGTCAAGGGGAAGAAGGCCAAGCTCCTGCACATCCTGGCCTCGGTCCTGTCGGTCGTTTTCTGCGTGTTCCTCTTCTGGTTCGGCTGGAAGGTGATGCGCAACGCCTATATCAAGCACAGCGTCTCCGCGGCCATGCTGGCCCCCCTGTGGCTGGTCTACCTGTCTTTGCCGTTCAGCTGCCTGGTGACCGGGCTGCGTCACCTCTGTCAGCTCTGGACCCAGATCCGAACTTTCAACGAATGAGGAAACGGTGCCGTAACCCATGGAGGGTTTGATTCTGCTGGGCCTGTTGCTGGTCCTTTTGTTCATTGGCGTCCCCATCGGCTACGCCATTGGCCTGTCGCTTCTGGTCTGCATCCCCCTTTTGAGTCCCATGAACCTGGTCATGGTGGCCCAGCAGGCCATCGCCGGGGTCGATTCCTTCCCGCTGATGGCCATCCCCTTTTTCATCCTGGCCGGAAATCTCATGAGCAGCGGCGGCGTGGCCAAGCGCCTGGTGGACCTGGCCTACGCCCTGGTCGGCTTCATGACCGGCGGTCTGGCCGTGGTCTCGACCATGACGTCCATGTTCTTCGCGGCCATTTCCGGCTCGGCCGTGGCCACCACTTCGGCCATCGGCAGCTTCATGATTCCGGAGATGAAGAAGAAAAACTACGGCGTCCCGTTCAGCGCCGCCGTGGTGGCGGCCGCGGGCACCATCGGGGTCATCATTCCCCCGAGCATTCCCCTGGTCATCTACGGCGTGGTGGTGGGGGCCTCCATCACCGAGCTCTTCGTCGCCGGCATCGTCCCCGGCTTCCTGATGGGGCTGTCTCTGGCCATCGCCAACGTGGTGATGTGCAAGAAGGCCGGCTATCAGGGCACCGGCGAGTTCCCGCGCCTCCCGGAGGTGGCGGCCGCGTTCAAGGAGGCCGTCTGGGCCTTGCTCGCCCCGATCATCGTCCTGGGCGGCATCTATTCCGGCCTTTTCACGCCCACCGAGGCGGCGGTGGTGACCGTGGTCTATTCCTTCATCGTGGGCCGCTACGTCTACAAGGAGCTGGACAACGCGACCTTGTACCAGGCCCTGTACAAGACCATCGTCATCAACGGGGTGACCACGTTCATGATCGGCCTTTCGGCCGCCTTCGCCGTGTTCCTGACCATGCGGCACATTCCCGCCACGCTGGCCGCGAACCTTCTGGCCCTCACCAGCAATAAATTCATGATTCTCCTCTTGATCAACCTGTTTCTGCTGGTCATCGGGACGTTCATCGACAATATTCCGGCGACCATCATCCTGTCGCCCATTTTTGTGAAGGTGGTGGCCCCCCTGGGGGTGGACCCGGTGCAGCTGGGCCTCATCATCACCATGAACCTGGCCATCGGTTTCGTCACCCCGCCCTACGGCATCAACCTCTTTGTGGCCTCGGCCGTGGCGGGCGTGAAGATGGAGGAGATGGTCCGGCCCATTCTCGCCCTGATCTTCGCCTTGCTGATCCCCCTGGCCCTGGTGACTTACGTGCCGGAGACGACCATGTATCTGGTTGATTTGATGAAAAAGTAACCAGCGGAAGCGGCTGTTTTCAGGCGGGTTCCCCAAGTCACGCCTAATAACGAATGCGAATACGGTACCTCACTATGGAAGGATTGATTCTCATCGCTCTGTTGATGGGCATGCTGTTTATGGGCGTGCCCATCGGCTACGCCATCGGCCTGTCGCTTCTGGTCTGCATTCCCCTTTTGAGCAGCATGAACCTGGTCATGGTGGCCCAGCAGGCCATCGCCGGAGTGGACTCTTTTCCGCTGATGGCCATCCCCTTCTTCATCCTGGCCGGAAACCTCATGAGCAGCGGCGGGGTGGCCAAGCGCCTGGTGGATCTGGCCTACGTCATGGTCGGCTTCATGACCGGCGGCCTGGCCGTGGTTTCCACGCTCACCTGCATGTTTTTTGCGGCCATCTCCGGCTCGGCCGTGGCCACCACCTCGGCCATCGGCACTTTCATGATTCCGGAGATGACCAAGAAAAAATACAGCGTGCCCTTCAGCGCCGCCGTGGTGGCGGCCGCGGGCACCATCGGGGTCATCATTCCCCCGAGCATTCCCCTGGTCATCTACGGCGTGGTGGTGGGGGCCTCGATCACCGATCTTTTCATCGCCGGCATCATCCCCGGCATTTTGATGGGGCTGTCCCTGGCCATCGCCAACGTGGTGATGAGCAAGAAGGCCGGATATCAGGGCACGGGCCAGTTCCCCACCTTTAAAGAGCTGGCGGCCGCGTTCAAGGAGGCCGTCTGGGCCTTGCTCGCCCCGATCATCGTCCTGGGCGGCATCTATTCGGGCCACTTCACGCCCACCGAGGCGGCGGTGGTGACCGTGGTCTATTCCTTCGTCATCGGCCGCTATGTGTACAAGGAACTGGACAACGCGGCGCTGTACCAGGCCCTGTACGACACCATCGTCATCAACGGGGTGACCACGTTCATGATCGGCCTTTCGGCCGCCTTCGCCGTGTTCCTGACCATGCAGCACATCCCCACCTCGCTGGCCGCGAGCCTTCTGGCCCTCACCGACGACAAGTTCGTCATTCTCCTTCTGATCAATCTTTTTCTGCTGGTCATCGGCACCTTTGTCGACAATATTCCGGCGACCATCATCCTGTCGCCCATATTTTTGAAGGTGGTGGCGCCTTTGGGGGTGGACCCGGTGCAACTGGGCCTCATCATCACCATGAACCTGTCCATCGGCTTCATCACCCCGCCCTACGGCATCAATCTGTTTGTGGCCTCGGCCGTGGCGGGCGTGAAGATGGAGGCCATGGTCCGGCATATTATCGTCCTGATCTTCGCTTTGCTGATCCCTCTGGCCCTGGTTACCTATGTGCCTGAAACGACCATGTATCTGGTCGATTTGATGAAAAAATAACTATCGGGAGACTGCCCCATGAAACTCACCCCAGAGCAAGAAGCCATGCGCGACGGCCATCGCGGCCCCGGGCCGGCCCTGGCCATGAAGGTCCAGGTGGCCATCGGCGAATGCTTCGACGCGCCCTACATGGTGCCCATCACCAACGCCCACGTGGCCCTTTCCAACCAGGAGTCCGACCTCTGGTTCGCCGAGAAGATGGCGAACCTGGGCGCGGTGACCCGGATCCACCCCACGGTCAACCCGGGCTTCTGCCTGCCCTACTTCCTGGAAAAAGGCACCGTGACCGGGCCGGACGCGGACCACATGCGCCGCACCCACGAGGCCCACAAGAAGCTGGGCTGCAAGCTCACCTACAACTGCACGCCCTACATGGGCAGCAACATCCCCATGCCCGGCGAGGTGGTGGCCTTTTCCGAATCCAGCGCCACGCCGTACGTCAACTCGGTCTGGGCCGCCCGCAGCAACCGCGAATCGGCCCAGTCGGCCATGTGCGCGGCCATCACCGGCTTTGTGCCGTATTACGGCCTCCTCCTGGACGAAAACCGCCTGGGCGACATCCTGGTGCGGGTCGAGGCCGGGATGACCTCCGACTTTTCCTACAACCTCCTGGGGTATATGGGGAAGAAAATCGGCCCCGGCATTCCGGTCTTCGTGGGCCTGGGCGATTACGTCAGCCCGGAGGCCCACCGGAACCTCTGCGCCGAACTCAACACCTCCGGCGCCTACGGCATGTATCACATCGTGGGCGTGACCCCGGAAGCCCCCACCCTCACGGCGGCCTTCGGCGGCCGGAAGCCCAAGCGGGAAGTGGTCATCACCGAGGCGGACCTGGAACGGGTCCTGGCCGAGGAGATCAGCGACCCCGGCGACTGCAAGATCGAATTCGCCCTGTTCGGCTGCCCCCACAATACGGTCGACGAGGTGGAGAAAGTGGTGAACCTCATCGCCGGCCGCAGATTGGCCGTGCCCCTGTGGCTCATGACCTCGGCTTTGACCAAGAACACCTGCGCCCAGATGGGTCTCCTGGAAAAACTCCGGGCCGCCGGCGGCGACGTGGTGGAGGACACCTGCTCGGACCAGCCCTGCTGGCACTTTCTGGCCGGCAAGGTCGGGGTGACCGAATCCCCCAAATGCGCCTATTATCCGAGGAAGCGCGGCCTGAAATTCGTTATCCGCGATTGGGAAACCTGTATCGAGGCGGCCGTGAAAGGCGAGGTGAAGTAAGATGGGAAAAATCTTTTCGTGCCACAAGATCGCCGAAGGATCGGGCGAGGGCGAGGTCATCATCTCCCGGGATGAAATCATGTTCTACCTGGTCCGCCCCGAGACCGGCGAGGTGCTGGAAAAGGCCCACCACCTGGAGGGCCGGAGCATCGCCAAAAAGATCGTGATCTTTCCCGGCGGCAAAGGCAGTTCCGTGGTCCAGAGCGACGGGCTGTACCAGCTCCTGATGAAAAAGAACCAGCCGGCCGCCATGATCATCCAGAACGTGGAAACGGTCCTGGCCGCCGGGGCCATCATCATGGAAATACCCCTGGTGGACCGGGTGGACCCCGAGTTCTACCAGATCGTCAAGAACGGCGACCGGGTCCGGGTGGACGCCACCAACGGCACTATTGAAATTCTCTAACGGCCTCTTCTCCCCTTTTCCCGATCGGGCCGGACGCTTCTGTCCGGCCCGACGCTTTTCCCCAGGTGATGGAAGTGGCGAGGCCCGGCGGGGACGAAAATTTTCGGAGAGAGCCGTGATTCGGGGGCCGGATGTTTGAGCGAAGCGAGCTCCGGCCCCCGAATCACGGGCGAACGCAGAAAACTTTCGTCCCCGCCGGGCCGGTCCGACGTTCCGGCGCCTCTCCGGCCTTTGTTTTAATTGCGCTTGACAGACGGCCTGGACTGAAGCAAAATATAAAATTCTATGTCCCGCTGGAGAACGCGGGCGAAATGGAAGCGGCATGGCGTTGATCGAAATCACAGGGCTGACCAAAACCTACGGACAGGGCGGACGATCCGTCGAAGCCCTGCGCGGGGTGGATTTGGCGGTGGAGGCCGGGGAAATTTTCGGGGTGATCGGCCTGTCCGGGGCCGGGAAGAGCACCCTGATCCGCTGCCTCAACCGGCTGGAGACCCCCACCGGCGGCCGGGTGGTGGTGGACGGCCGCGACCTGACCGCCCTGAGCGAGGCCGAACTGCGGCTGGCCCGGCGGAAGATGGGCATGATTTTTCAACATTTCAATTTGCTCTCGTCCCGCACGGCGGCCGGGAACGTGGCTTTCCCCCTGGAAATCGCCGGCCGGCCCCGGAGCGAGATCGAGCCCCGGGTGGCCGAACTGCTCGAACTGGTGGGCCTCGGCGACAAGGCCGGGGCCTACCCGGCCCAGCTTTCCGGCGGCCAGAAGCAGCGGGTGGGCATTGCCCGGGCCCTGGCCAACCACCCCAATATTTTACTGTGCGACGAGGCCACCAGCGCCCTGGACCCCCAGACCACCCAATCCATTCTGGCCCTGATCCAGGACGTCAAGACCCGCCTGGGCCTGACCGTGGTGCTCATCACCCACGAGATGCGGGTCATCACCGAAATCTGCGACCGGGTGGCGGTGATGGAGAACGGGAGCATCGTGGAATCCGGCCGGGTCTTCGAGGTCTTCACCAGGCCGGAACACCCCACCACCAAGGGTTTCGTGGAATCGGTCCTCAGCCGGGAAGACACCTCCGGCCACTGGGGCTACCAGCCCCGGGGCGAACTGGTGCGCATCCTCTTCATGGGCCAGGCCGCCGGCGAGCCCGTGATTTCCAGTCTGGTGCGGCGTTTCGCGCTGGACGCCAACATTCTTCAGGGCGACATCGGCCATTTGCAGGGGCAGCCCTTCGGCATCATGCTCGTCGACCTCATCGGCGGGGCCGGGGACCGCCGCCGCGCGGTGGAATACATGCGGTCCCTGAACCTGATTGTGGAGGTGCTGAACGATGTTCGCCACCAGTAACGTCTGGCCCATGATCTGGTCCGCCTCGCTGGAGACCCTGTACATGGTCTCCATCTCCACCCTGGTGACCGCCCTTCTGGGGGTGCCCCTGGGCGTGGTGCTGGTGGTGACCCAGCCGGGGCATGTTTTGGAAAACAAATGGCTCAACCGGGTGCTGGGGCTGGTGGTGAACTTTGTCCGTTCCATTCCCTTCCCCATTTTCATCGTGTTCATCATTCCCCTGACCCGGATGCTGGTGGGGACCTCCATCGGCCCCACGGCGGTGATCGTGCCCCTGACCCTGGCGGCGGTGGTCTTCATGGCCCGGCTGGCCGAAACGGCCCTCCTGGAGGTGCCCGGCGGGGTCATCGAGGCCGCCCAGGCGGCCGGGGCCACCAACTGGCAGATCATCTGGCACGTCCTGTTGCCCGAGGCCCGGTCGGGCCTGATTCTGGCCGTGACCATCCTGGTCATCACCCTCATCGGCTATTCGGCCATGGCCGGGGCCGTGGGCGGCGGGGGTCTGGGCGACCTGGGCATCCGCTACGGCTACCAGCGCTACCGGACGGACGTGATGTGGATCTGCGTGATTCTCTTGTCCATAGTCGTCCAGGGTTTGCAGCATTACGGCGAGGAACTGGCCCGCAAGTTCAACCGCCGCTGAGGAATACCACCCCCGGGCCGGTCTGGCCGGACCCGAAACCTGCTGAAGGAGGCAATCATGAAGAGGATTATCGCCGTTTTGACTGTGTTGGCTTTGGGCGTTCTGGCCGGCCCGGCCCTGGCCGAGGACAAGATCAAGGTCGGCACCACCGCCGGGGCCGACGTGGAAATCATTGAAAAGGCGCGCGACGTGGCCGCCAAGGACGGCCTGACCGTGGAGATCATCGAGTTCAGCGACTACGTGCGGCCCAACCTGGCCCTGGCCGACAAGGAAGTGGACCTCAACTCCTTCCAGCACATGCCGTATCTGGACAGCTTCAACAAAGAACGGAACCTGAACCTGGTGAGCATCGGCACCACCTACGTCTCGCCCATCGGCTATTATTCCAAGAAAATCAAATCGCTGGACGAACTGAAGAAGGGCGACACCGTGGCCATCCCCAACGACCCGACCAACGGCGGCCGGGCGCTCCTCTTGCTCCAGAAGGCCGGGTTCATCAAGGTCAAGCCCGAAGCGGGCCTGACCGCCACCCCCTTTGACATCACGGAAAACAAGCTGGAACTGAAGATCGTGGAACTGGACGCCGCCCAGACCCCCCGGGCCCTTGAGGATGTGGCCGCCGCGGCCATCAACAACACCTTCGCCATCCCCGCCGGCCTCATCCCGGTCAAGGACGCCATCTATCTGGAAGACGCCGATTCCCCGTACGTCAACGTCATCGTGGCCCGGCCCGAAGACAAGGACAATCCGCTCTACCAGAAGTTCGTCAAAGCCTATCAGTCCCAGGAAGTGGCCGACTTCATCCTCGAGCGCTTTGAGGGTTCCACCCTCCCGGCTTTCGAATACAAGAAATAAGCGGCCCCCCTTTCGCCGCCCGCAAAAAAAAGCCTCGGCCGGTCCGGGGCTTTTTTGCATCCGCGTTCGGCGGGGTTTAGCCCAAAAGCTTTGACCAGAGCGCCTCCGCCTGGCGGGCGGTGTCTTCGGGCGAACCGCAGTTGTTGATGACGAAATGGGAACCCATGACCTTCGGCGGGGCGGGCCACTGGTTGTCGATGAGGTTCTGGGCCGCTTCCGGGGTGAGGCCCGGCTGGCGGGCCAGAAGCCGGGCCAGCTGGATTTCCGGCCCGGCGAAGACCATGACGATGGGGGCGAAAAACGTCTCCAGCCCGGCCTCGAACAAGAGGGGCACGCTGATGACCACGACCGGCCGGTCCGCGTATTCGGCGAGCCGGCGGCCCATGAGGTCCCAGGTCAGGGGGTGGATGATCTTTTCCAGGCCGGCCTTGAGTTCGGGGTCGCGGAATACGGCGGCCCCGACCCCGGGGCGGTCGAGGGCGCCCTCGGCGGTCATAAATTCCCGCCCCAACAGTTCAATCGCCGCCGTCAGGCCCGGCGAGCCCGGCTCCACGGCCTGGCGGGCCAGGACGTCGAAATCGATGTGCGCGGCCCCCAGGCCCCCGAACACTTCGGCCACGGTGGACTTGCCCGAGGCGATGCCCCCGGTGAGCCCCAGGCGCAGGCGCCCCGGCCGGCCGCGGAGCAGTTCGGCGATGTCGGGCCGGTTCACCGCCCACTCCGGCGGCGGGGTGACCAGGCGGCCGAGTTCCAGCTTTTGCGGAAAACCGGCCAGGTCAAACTCGCAAGCTTCGGCCTGGTCGTCCCAGTCTTCTTCTTGGGGGTTCGGATTCCGGTTGTCCTCACTCATGGATCATGCCCCACAACTCTTCCGGCGCTTCGATGACCACCCGGGCGCCGGCGGCGGTCAGTTCTTCCCGGGGCCGGTAGCCCCACCCGGCCCCGACCGGAAAGAGGCCGGCGGCCACGGCGGTTTTCATGTCCACATCGCTGTCGCCGAGGTAGAGAAAATCCTCGGGCCGCATACCGAAAGCGGCGACGATCTCCAGGGCGCCGGCCGGGTCGGGCTTGGCCGGCACCTCCGGCCGCATGCCCAGCACCATCTGGAACCGGCCCGGGAAAAAATGCTCCACCACCTCCACCGTGTTGGGGTGGGCCTTGTTGGACAAAACCGCCAGGCGCAGCCCCGCCCCGGCCAGGCGCTCGAGGAGCTCGGGCAGGCCGGGATACGGCCGGGTGCGCCGACACTGGTTTTCCCGATAATACTCCACGAATTTCCGCAAAATCGGCCGCACGTGGGCCGGGATGCGCAGGCCCTCCGGGAGGGCCCGGATCACCAGCCGCTCGAGCCCGTTGCCGACCATGAAGCGGTAGGCGTCGGTGGGGTGGGTGGGCAGGCCCTCGGCCCGCAGCACGTCGTTGAGGCTGTCGGCCAGGTCCTCCAGGGTATAGAGGAGGGTGCCGTCCAGATCGAAGATAATGGCTTTAAAGGTGTCGCTCATAATTGTATCAGAAGCCGTGCCTGGCCAGGAAGTCGAGGGTCAGGCCGGAATGGGGGCGGCTCTGTCCTTGTTCCTGAAAGCGCAACAGGCGGTGGACGTATTTGCCCAGGAGGTCGGTTTCCAGGTTGACGGCATCGCCGGGTTTGAGGCCGCCCAGGGTGGTGATGTCGGCGGTGGAGGGAATGAGGTTGACGGTGAAGGCCGCGTCTTCGACGTCGTTGACCGTCAGGCTCACCCCGTCCACGGCCACGGAGCCCTTGGGCACGAGAAAGGGCATCAGCCCGGCTCCGGCCCCGAAGCGGCAGAAGAGGCTGGACCCGGCCCGGTTCGCGGCCAGCACCTGGCCCGTTCCGTCGATGTGCCCGCTCACCAGGTGCCCGCCCAGGCGGTCGCCCAGGGCCAGGGCCCGTTCCAGGTTGACCTCGCGCGCCGCGCCCAGGGTGGAGCGGGACACGGTCTCGGCCGAGGCGTAGGCGGTGAAGGCCCGGGGGCCGGGCGCGCCCGTCACCGTCAGGCACACCCCGGACACGGCGATGCTCTCGCCCAAAACCAGGGGGCTGTCCCAGTCGAAGCCGGCCGTGACGGTCAGTTCCACTTCCGACCCCCGGGGCCGGCGGCGGGTGATCTCCCCGCGCCCCAAAACCAGGCCCGTGAACATGCGGCGCCGCCTTTTCCGTCAGGCCGGGAGCCCGGCCAGGTGGATGCCGGCCGCCTGGTACAGAGCCGCGCAGTCCTCCGGACCGCCGAAGCCGCCCTGGGGCCGGACCGTGAGGTGGACGTCCGGCCCCTTGCGGCCGAGCTTGAGCACTTCCACGGGCCGGGCCGCGTCCAGCTCGGCCAGACCGGCCCCGCCGATGAGGCCCGGAGCTTTTATCCCGCCGATGATTTTGGGCGCCAGGAAGATGTGGGCCAGATCCACCACCGGCTCTTCCAGGAGGGCCGAGGCGCCCAGGGTGGCCCCGGGCTCGATCAGGACGCTCTGGAGGCCCTGGCGGCCCAGTTCCGCCAACAGCCATTCCAGGGACAGGAGGCCCGAATTCGTGGTGGGGGCCACCAGCACCTGGTGGCCGAGTTCCTGGATTTTTTTGATCTTGGCGTCGGCCGCGCCCGAGGCGCAGACCACCACCGTGGGCCCGCCGATCTCGGCGTCGAAAAGCTTGCGCTTCATCGGCAGGCGCAGGCTCGGATCCAGCACCACCCGCCACGGCTGGTGGTGCATCTTGCGGCGGCCCCAGGGCCGGGCCGACAGTTCGGGGTCGTCCTTTTCGGCGGTGTTGCGGCCGACGATGATGGCATCCACCCCGGCCCGGATGTGGTGGCCGAAATTGCGGGCCGCCTTGGAACTGATCCACTGGGACTGGCCGGTGGAGGTGGCGGTTTTGCCGTCCAGGCTGGCGGCGGTCTTGAGGATGACGAAGGGCAGCTTGGTCATGACCCACTTGAAGAAGAACTGATTGACCTCGAAACACTCCTCGGCCAGGAGGCCCGCGCGCACCTCCACCCCGGCCTCGGCCAGGGCCCGGCCCCCGCCGGCGGCCACGCTGTTGGGGTCGGGCGCGCCGTAGAAGACCCGGTCGATGCCGGCCCGCAGAATGGCCTCGCTGCAGGGTGAGGTGCGGCCGAAGTGGTTGCAGGGTTCCAGGTTGGTGTAGAGGTCGGCGCCCTTGGCCTTGCGGCCGGCCTCGATGAGGGCCGCCGCCTCGGCGTGGGGCTGGCCCGGGCCGGTGTGCCAGCCCGTGCCCAGGACGCGCTTCCCCTTGGCCACCACCGCGCCCACCATGGGGTTGGGTGAAACCAGGCCCCAGCCGCGCCGAGCCAGCCGGAGGGCCGTCTTCATGTGCTCGATCTGCTCTTTGGTCCATCCGTTCATAAAGCCCCTCCCGAGGTGAATTTTCTCTATGATACACGACTTAGGCGGCAGTGGAAAGGGGGAAATGGCCTGCGCCGCCCTTCGCCGGCCACCGGCTCTCCGGCCGCGCCGGAATGAAAAAACCCGGATGCTTCCCGAACCGAGATCGGGAAACATCCGGGTCGGCGGCGCGGCCCAGGGGCGGCGGCCTTACCCTCCCAGCCCCAGAAAACGCCCGCCCTGGAAGATGATCAGGCACAGGACGTAGGCGTACCCCGTGCTGGCGAACATGGAGAAGAGGGCCCACTTGGTGCCGATCTCCTTGCGGATCACGGCGATGGTCACGAAGCAGGGCGCGTAGATGAGGACGAAGACCATCAGCGACACGGCGGCCAGGGGCGACCAGTCGGGGTCGGCGGCCAACTGGGCGCCCACGGACTGGATGAGGGCCTCCTCCTCGTCGGGTTCCTCTTCGGGCGCGGCCGTCTCATCGGCGGTTTCCTCGGCCGGAGCCGCCGCTTCGACCTTTTCAGGCCCGCCCTGGTCCGGGGCGATGGCGTAGGCCGTGCCCAGGGACGAGAGCACCACCTCCTTGGCCGCGAAGCCGCCCACCAGGGCGATGTTGGTGCGCCAACCCCAGCCGATGAGCCGGCTCAGGGGTTCCAGGGCCCCGCCGATGCGGCCGGCCGCGCTGTGGCGCAGGGCGGCCGACTGGGCTTCCGCATCAATGGTTTCCTTCTGTTTTCCCAGGGCGGCGCGGTCGGCTTCGGGGGCCGTCTCCAACTGGGCCTCGATGGCCGCGGTCCGCTCGTCGAAGGCGGCCTGGTCGGCCTCCGGCAGGCCCGGGTAGGTCATCATCACCCAGATGACGATGGTCACGGCCACGATGATGGTGGTGGCCCGCTTGATGTAGCTCCAGGTCCGCTCCCAGGCGTGGATGAAGACGCCCGACAGGGTGGGCAAGCGGTAAGGGGGCAGCTCCAGCACAAAGGGGGCCGGGGCGCCGGGGAGGATGAAGGTCCGCACCAGTTTCGCGCTCACCAGGGCGATGGCCCAGGCGAAGAGGGTCAGGCCCATCATCACCAGGGCCTGGTTTTGGGCGAAAAAGGCGGCGGTGAGCATCAGGAAGACCGGGAGCTTCGCCCCGCAGGTCATGAAGGGCGTCACCAGGATGGTGGCGATGCGCTCTTTGGGGTCGCGCAGGGTGCGGGTGGCCATGACGCCGGGAATGGCGCAGCCGCCGGCGATGCCGCCGCCCACGATGAGGGCCACCACGGAGTTGCCGTGGAGCCCGAAGGCCCGGAAGATCCGGTCGAGAATGAAGGCCACCCGGGCCAGGTAGCCCGAATCCTCCAGGATGGAGATGCCGACGAACATGAAGGCGATGAGCGGCACGAAACCCAGGACCGCGCCCACGCCGCCGATGAGGCCTTCCAGCACCAGGCTTTTGAAGGGGCCGTCACTGAGGCCCGCTTCCGCGGCGTTGCCCAGAAATTCAAAAAAGGTTTCCAGCCAGCCCACCACCGGGCCGGAGGCCCAGAAGGTGAATTCATACAGGCCGTAAATAACGGCCAGAAAGAAGAAGGGGGCCAGCAGACGGTTCAGGAGCACCTTGTCGATGGCGTCGCTGAGCTCCCGAGTGTCTTTGCGGGTGCGGGTCAGGACGGTCCGGACCAGGCCGGCGATGAAGCCGTAGCGGCGGTCGGTCATGACCCCGTCGATCTCGTCGTCCAGGGTGGTCCGCAGGTGGGCCGCCAGTTTGGCTTTTACCCCCTCCAGTTCGGGCCGGAGGTCCGGGGCCTGACGGTCAATGAGACGTTCCACGGCCGCGTCGCCTTCCAGATACTTCAGGGCCAGCCAGCGGGCCGGCATCTTTTCCAGGGGCAGGCTCGACGCCTCCACCTTGGCCCGCACCTGGACCAGAGCCTCGTCCACATCCTGGCCATAGCCGACTTCCAGAGGCGTCCAGACGACGTCCTTCCGGTCGGCCACTTCGATCACCAGGCTCAGCAGTTCGCCCACCCCCTGGCCTGTGGTGGCCACCAGAGGCGTGACCCGGGCCCCGAGATCGGTGGCCAGCCGGGCCTGGTCGATGGTCAGGCCTTTGGCCGTGGCCAGGTCCATCATGTTGAGGGCCACGATGGCGGGGATGCCGAGCTCCAGAAACTGGACGGTCAAATACAGGTTCCGCTCCAGGTTGGTGGCGTCCACCACGTCCACCACCAGGTCGGGACGTTCGTTGATGATGAAATCCCGGGCCACCTGCTCGTCGAGGGAATAGGAGTTGAGGGAATAGGTGCCGGGCAGGTCCACGAACTTGATGGACCGGCCTCCGTGTTCCACCTGGCCCCATTTCTGTTCCACGGTGACGCCGGGGTAGTTGGCCACGTGGGCCCGGAGGCCGGTGAGCTTGTTGAAGAGGCTGGTCTTGCCGGCGTTGGGGTTGCCGGCCAGGGCCACGACGATGGGACGCCGTTCGCTCATGACCGCGCCTCCGTTTCCGGCCCGGGCACGTCCACCAGGATGTGGTCGGCCTCGTTGTTGCGCAGGGTCAGGTCGTGACCGTAAAGTTTGATGTGGACGGGGTCGTTCAGGGGGGCCCGGCCCACGATTTCAATGGGGGCGCCGGGTACCAGGCCCATTTCCCGGATCCTGATGCCGACTTCGCCGCCGCCCTTGACCCGGGCGATGGTGCCAGTCTGTTGTATGGCCATTTTGCGCATGGAAATTACGGTCATTGATAAGTCTCCTTCGGTTGAACCAAAGCCTTGAAGGCTTATTGTAACTGATTCTCAATATTAATATATCCCCGCGCCTCTTTTGTCAAGTAAAAACGGCGCCGCCGCGCCGTTTTTATCATTTTTGCCGAATCATCCGTTCGTTCCCATTTCCTACTCGACCATAACCAACTCCCCGGCCGGCAGGATCGCGGCGGTCAGAGGGCCGCCGTAGACGGCCCCGGTATCCAGGCCCAGGCGGCCGGAAGCCACCCGGGGCCGGTCCATGGGGGTGTGGCCGAAGACCACGGTGCGGCCGAAATCATAATCGCTGTTCAGGAAGGGTTCCCGAATCCACACCAGGTCCTCGGGGTCCTGTTCGGCCAGGGACCGGCCGGGCCGGAGTCCGGCGTGGACGAAAATGTACTTCTCCGTTTCATGGCTGAGGGGCAGGGCCTTAAAAAAATCCACATGCGCGGGGGCGTCGGCGATGCGTTCCACCGCCCGGCGATAGCTGTCCAGGGTGGCCTGGAGGCCGTTGCGGTACAGATATTCTTCCGTGGAGCCCGCCAGGTGCTTCAGCAGCAGCCTCTCGTGGTTGCCCGTCAGGGTGACGACCTCGCCCGGGGCGCGCTGCTTCAGTTCCAGCAGCGTTTCCACCACTTCGTAGCTCTGAGGCCCCCGGTCGATGTAATCCCCGAGAAAAACCAACAGGTCCCCCCGGCCCGGAGCCCAATCCAGCCGGCCGAGCATTTTCGTCAGTTTCCCATAGCAGCCGTGGATGTCGCCCACGGCGAAGATGCGGCGTCCGTCCATAACCGTCCCGCCTTTCCGGCACGAGGCCCCCACTTGTTCCAGATGCTCCGGTTGTGGGCCTAGCGGAGTCTGCCCTCAACCGTACCTTTTCCTGCTGATACAGGAAGTAAGCCGCTATCAGCCTTCGGCACCCCAAAGAAAAGGAATCCCGGTTCCTCCGGGGTTCCGCCGGGTCCAGGGCATTGCCCCGGCGCAATCGCAAATAAGAATTCGCGATAATGCTGAAATTGCAAACTGGAAGTTTGCCATGAGGGTGCGGGGGCGCGGAGCCCCCGCTACTGTAAATCGCCCTTTACCACTAACACCGGTCCACGTTGGGGTGATCTTCCAGCTTGATTTCGCGGGCCGCGGCCTGGGTGTAGAGGCGGTTGACGGCGTTGAGGTAGGCCTGGATGCTGGCCTTGACGATGTCGGTGGCCGCGCCGCGCCCCTGGGCCGTGACCTGGCCGTGGCGCAGTTCCACCACGGTTTCGCCCAGGGCGTCGGAGCGGGGGCTGGCGGCCCGGATGCTGAAGTTTTCCAGTTGGGGATAGAAGTTGATGGCCCGCTTGATGGCGTTGTAGGCCGCGTCCACGGGGCCGTTGCCGGTGCCGGCGTCCCGGAGTTCCGTGTCGTCGCGGAGGATGACCACGGTGGCCGTGGCCAGGCCCGCGCCCACGCCCACGGCATATTCCCGCAGTTCATAGCGGTGCTCGGGGGTGACGTTGAGGATCTGGTCGGAGATGATGGCCTCGATGTCGCCGTCGGTGACGTCCTTCTTGTCGTCGCAGAGGCGCTTGAAGGATTCGAAGGCCTTGGAGACCTGCTCGTTGTCCAGCTGGTAGCCCAGGGATTCCAGCCGGTCGCGGAAGGCGTGGCGGCCGGAGTGCTTGCCGAGGACCATGACCGCCGGGACGCTCCCCACGTCCTCGGCCCGCATGATTTCATACGTTTCCCGCTTGGCCAGGACGCCGTGCTGGTGGATGCCGGATTCGTGGGCGAAGGCGTTGGACCCCACCACGGCCTTGTTGGGCGGGACGATCACCCCCGAGAGGCGCGACACCAGGCGGCTGACGGGATACAGGCGGGTGGTGTCCATGCCGGCGGTCAGGCCGCCGAAGAAGTCGGCCCGGGTCTTGAGGGCCATGACCACCTCTTCGAGGGCCGCGTTGCCGCCGCGCTCGCCCATGCCGTTGATGGTGCCTTCCACCTGGCGCACCCCGGCCTTGACCGCGGCCAGGGAGGTGGCCACGGCCAGGCCCAGGTCGTCATGGGCGTGGACCGAGAAGATGACGCCTTCGGGCGCGGCCACCCCGTCGATGACGGTCTTGACCAGCCGGCCGAATTCCTCGGGCATGGCGTAGCCCACGGTGTCGGGGATGTTGAGGATGGTGGCCCCGGCCTCCACGGCCTGCCGGAAGACTTTGATGAGAAATTCGGGATCGGACCGGCTGGCGTCCTCGGCCGAGAACTCCACCTCGTCGGCCAGGGTGCGGGCCAGGGACACGGCGGACCGGGTCTCGGCCAGCACCTGCTCGGGCGTCATCTTGAGCTTGTGGGCCATGTGGAGTTCGCTGGTGGCGATGAAGGTGTGGATGCGCGACCGCTCGGCTTCGGCCACCGCCTGGCCGGCGGCCCGGATGTCGCCTTCCTTGGTGCGGGCCAGGCCGGCCACGGTCAGGCCCTTGACCTCGCGGGCGATGGTTTTCACGCAGTTGAAGTCGCCGGGCGAGGCGGCCGGAAAGCCGGCCTCGATGACGTCGATTTTCAGCTTGGCCATCTGTTTGGCGATCTGGAGTTTTTCCGTGGCGTTCAGATTCACGCCGGCGGCCTGTTCGCCGTCGCGCAGGGTGGTGTCGAAAAACATGACGCGGTTGGGATCAAACATTATTTTCATCTCCTGTGTGGCGGGTCCGCCAAATAAAAAAGCCAGACTCGGGAGCCTGGCGACGAGGGAGGTTGTGACAAACCACCTACCGTGAGCCAGGCACTCCGTTAAGAAGAAGGAGGAGCAGCGATAATTCGGCCAGACCCCGCCCGGCGGCGCCGCAAGCGGCGACCTGAACGCACAGGCTGGAACGGGGGCTGGACATAAACCGCGATTCCTTCACTTTCCTGGGAATGATCCGGCTGCATAAAACTTTTAAAGACCATACCACATTTTCAGATTGCCGGTCAAGAGTCCGCTTGCAGCGGACCCCTGGCGGAATCGAAAAAAAGCGCTTTATTTATTGCAACTGAGAATCAGTCGTGATATTTTGTTTCCTTCGGCCCGGGCAGCCGCGGTCGACGTATTGGACACCTCAAATGAAAGGAGTACGAACCATGTATGGATGGAGAATAGCCATGTTCGGCCTGGGCGTGCTGGTGGGGGCGGCCGGCATGGCCGCGTTTTCCGGTAAGCCCTCGCGGGTGAAGGAGGGGGCCAGCGCCATTCTGAGCCACGGCCTGGCGGTCAAACGGAAAGCCCAGTCGGCGGTGGAGACCGCCCGGGAAAACATCGAAGACCTGGTGGCCGAAGCCGACCAGAAACTGCAGGCCCGGCAGGCCGCCGCCCAGCCGTGCGAAAGCTGTGAATGACCCGGCCGCGATGCCGCCGGCCGGACGCGGGTCCGGCCGGCGGCCGTCCGGCTGATCCGAAGATTGTGCATTATGGACGGATTGATTTATAGCGACCTCTCGGGCCGGCTGCGCCTGCGGTTGCGTCCGCATTCGCTGACGGTTCCCGATTATGAACGACTGGGCGGGCTCCTGGGCCGGGTGGGCGGGGTCGGGCATTGCTCGTTCAACGGCCTGACCGGCGGGCTCCTGATTGTATACGGCGGCGGCCCGGAGGTCCGGAGCCTGATCCTGGCCGTCGTGGCCCGGTTCGTCCCCGCCGGAAAGGGTGCGGTCTGCGTCGGCCCGGTGCGGGAGGAAGAGCCGCTGCCGCCCAATCCCGTCTGGAGCCATCTGGCTTCCAAGGCCCTGCCGCTGCCGGTCCGCGCGGTCATCAATTCCCTGAAGGCCATACCCCGCATGTTCGGGGGCCTGTTCGCCCTTTTGACCGGGCGGCTGAACGTGGAGGTGCTGGACGCCTCGGCCCTGGCGGTCTGCTTTTTGCGGCGCGATTTCCGGGCGGCCGGGACACTCCTGTTTTTCTTCGCCCTGGGCCACTTTCTGGAGATGTGGACCAAAAACCGTTCCCGGGCCGGGCTCTACCGCAGCCTGGCCGGGCAGGTGGAAAAGGTCTGGATCAAAACCGGGGACGGCACGGAAATATTGGCGCCCGAAGCGGAACTGACCGAGGGCAGCCTGGTGGTGGTCCGCGCCGGCGGCCTCGTGCCGGTCGACGGCGTGGTCGAAGACGGGGAGGCCCTGGTCAACCAGGCCTCCATGACCGGGGAGGCGCTGCCCGTGCGCCGGGTGGCGGGCGGGTCCGTGTTCGCCGGCACCTCGGTGGAGGAAGGCGAGATCGTCATCCGGGCCCTCAAGGTCGGCCAGGCCACCCGGGTGCGGTCCATCGTGCGGTATATCGAGGAATCCGAAGCCTCCAAGGCCGGGGTGCAGGGCCGGGCCGAGCGCCTGGCCGATTCCATCGTGCCCTTCAGCTTTCTTTTGAGCGGCCTGGTGTTCCTCCTGACCCGGGACCCGATAAAAGCCGGGAACGTGCTTTTGGTGGATTACTCTTGCGCCATCCGCCTGTCCACTCCGCTGTCGGTTCTCACGGCCATGCGGGAGGGCAACGAAAAGGGCATCCTTATCAAGGGCGGGCGCTATATCGAGGAATTGGCCGCCGCCGATACGGCTGTTTTCGACAAAACCGGCACCCTCACCCAGGCCAAGCCGCAGGTGGACTCGGTGACGCCTTTCGATGGCTTCACCCGCGAAGAAGCCTTGCGCCTGGCCGCCTGCCTGGAAGAGCATTTTCCGCATCCGGTGGGCCGGGCCGTGGTCCGGGCGGCCCAGGCCGAGGGCCTGCGCCACGAGGAGGAACACGCCAAGGTCGATTATGTGGTGGCCCACGGCATCTGCTCCACCTGGCGGGAACGGCGGGTGTTTCTCGGCAGCCGCCACTTCGTGGTCGAGGATGTGGGCATCGCCCTGAGCGCGGACGAGGAGGCGGCGGCCGGGGCCCTGGCCGCCCGGGGCTTGAGCGTCTTGTACCTGGCCGTGGGCGGGCGCCTGGCGGCGCTCATCGCCATTCGCGACCAACTGCGGCCGGAGGTGGCCCAAACCCTGGAAAATCTGCGGGCCGAAGGCCTTTCGCGGGCCATCATGCTCACGGGCGACCTGGAGGCCACGGCCGCGTCCGTGGCCCGGGAGACCGGCTTTACGGAATACCGTTCCCAACTGCTGCCCGACCAGAAGGCGGCGTTTGTGGAAGACTTGGTGGCCTCGGGCCGCCGGGTGATGATGGTGGGCGACGGGCTGAACGATTCGGCCGCCCTTTCGCGGGCCCAGGTGGGGGTCTCGTTGGGCGACAGCTCCGCCCTGGCCAAAGATGTGGCCAACGTGCTCCTGCTCGACGGCGGGCTCGGCGGCCTCCCCGCCGCCCGGCGCCTGTCGTCGCTGGTCATGCGGCGCATCAAGAGCAACTATCGGCTCATCGTGGGCCTCAACACCCTCTTTCTCGGCCTGGGGCTGTTCGGGCTGACCGGGCCGGGGATCACGGCCCTCTTGCACAACGCCACCACCGCCTGGGTGGCCTGGCGGGGAACCCGCCCGTATCTGCCCCCGGCAACCTCACGGAGAAATATCGATGATCTGTAGCATCCTGCCCGGCCGCGTCCGGCTGCGTTCCCCCCGCTTCCGCGACGCCGAAACCGTCGCGGCCGTGACCGCTCTTTTGAAAGGCCAGCCCGGCCTCCTCAGCCTGGAAAACAATCTCAACACCGGCAGCCTCCTGATACGCTTCGACCCGGACCAGGTGGACCAGGCGGCCGCCCTGGCCGCCCTGACCCTGCTGGAACCCGACGACGACCCGGAGGCGGCTCTGGAACCCGAATCCGAAGCCGGGGCGCCCCCGTTCCGGCTGAGCCAGGACGCGGCCGAATACCTGGGCATGGTCGGGGCCTTCGTGGTCTGCCTGTCCTCGGGCTTTCTCCGCGCCAAGGGCCTGCACGTCTACAGCGGCCTGACCCTGGCCGGGCTGACCGTCCAGCACCTCATCAAATACCGCAAACGGCTGGCGGGCCTGTTCTGACCCCGGCGGGCGCTTGACGAAACCGACGCGGCCGACTACCATGAAAACGGCGGGAGACTTCGGCGGGAGGCGCGCATCATGGGGCGGGGACGAATCGAAGCGGCGGCGATGATTCTGGCGGCGGGCCGGTCCTCGCGCTTCGGGGGGCGGCCCAAAGCCCTGGCTTCGTTTGACGGCCGGACGCTTTTGAAGCGGGCGGCGGAAATTTTCCGCCGCGCCGGCGTGACCCGGCTGGCCGTGGTCACGGGCCACCACCGGACCGAAGTGGCGGCGGCGGCCGAAGCCCTGGAAGTGCCGACCGTCCACAATCCCGAATACGACCAGGGCATGTTCAGTTCCATCAAGGCCGGGCTGGCCGGCGTGACCGGCGGCGAGGCCTTTTTTGTATTGCCCGTGGACGCGGCCCTGGTCCATCCCCAGACCGTGCTGGCCCTTCTGACCGCCTGGCGGGAAATCGGGCGGGGCCGCCGGGGCTGTTCCGTCATCGTGCCCACCCACGGCGGCCGGACCGGGCACCCGCCGCTCATCGGCGGAATTCATATTCCGGATATTCTGCACTGGGCCGGCCCGGGCGGCTTGCGCGGCTGGCTGGCCTCGCTTTTGCCGACCGGCGGCGGGGACTTTTGGGCTGGCCGGGCGCCGGAATCGTCGGGCGGCCCCGTTCTTTTTCCGGCCCAGCCGGATGCGGGCGTCCTGACGGATATCGACACGGCCGACGATCTGGCCCGGGCCCGGCCGGGCGCCGTCCGGGACCGGCCCGCTCCGGCCGAGGCCTGGCAGCTTTTGTGGCAGGCGGGGCTTCCTCCAGAGAAGCTTCGCCATTCGCGGCAGGTGGCCGCCGGGGCCCTGCGACTGAGCCTGGCTTTGGCCGAGGCGGGCCTGCCGGCCGATGCGGAGCTGAGCCTCCTGGCCGGGCTGTTGCACGATCTGGCCCGCCGGGAAAGACGGCACGCCCATGCGGCCCGCCTGTGGTGCGAGGACCTGGGCTGGCCCGACCTGGGCCTGGTCGTCGGGGCCCACACCGATCCCCCGGCGGCCCTCCTGGCCCGGATCGGCTGGCGTTCGGCCCCCGAAGCCGGGGAAGGCGATCCGGCGGGGGACGGCTATGAAGAAATTTCCGAAACCGTGGCCGGGAGCGCCCTGGCCGTGTATCTGGCCGACAAGTATTGGTGGGAGGACCAGCCCATGACTCTGCGGCAACGCTTTCAGGCCGCGCGGGAGATGTTCGGGCGGAAGCCGGCCGCCCTCCGGGCCGTGGACCGGCGGGAGGAGACGGCCCTGGCCGTGGAGGGCTGGTTCCGCCGGCGCCTGGGGCAAGAGCCCGAAGCCGTGGTCCGCACCCCGTCCGTCCGGCCCCTGGAAAAGGCGCTGCGCCGCCTGCGGCCCAAGGCCAAGTTTGGAAAAGAGGCGGAAACGACGTGACCGGTTATCTGTATCTTTTGCGTCACGGCCGGGCCGAGGCCCCGGCCGGCCTGATGATCGGGCGGACCGATTTTCCCCTGTCGGCCGAAGGCCGGCGGGAGGCTGGCTACTGGCGCGGTCAATTGGCCGGGACGCGCCTTACCCTGGCCTTGGCCAGTCCGCTGGGGCGGGCCCGCGAGACGGCGGAAATCATCCTGGCCGGGCGGCCGGACAACGCCCCTCTGCGGCTGGTGCCCGAATTGGCGGAAATCTTTCTGGGAGAATGGGATGGCCGGTCCAAGGCCTGGGTCCAGGCCCACTATCCGGCCGCATGGGAGGCCCGGGGCCGGGATTTCTGGTGCTGCCCGCCCCCCGGGGGTGAAAGTTTCCTCGACCTCGCGGCCCGGGTGATGCCGGCTTTTCAGGCCCTGGCCCGAGAAGCGGCCGCCCATCAAAACACCTTGGTGGTGGCCCACCGGGCCGTGATCCGGGTCGTTCTGGCCGACTTCACCGGCGAAAGGCCGGAGCATCCTTCGGAAATGGATATGCCCACCGCCGCTCTGGCCCGCCTGACCGTCGACGCCGAAGGCCGGGTGACGTTTGACGGCCGGCTGGAAAGCCCTTCCTTTACCAAAGCCAAGGGTTCTAATTGACCTGTTCCAGCCAGGTCGTCAGTTGGCCGGCGCGCAGGTCCTCGAGGCTGAGGCGGGGGGCGCGGAGGCGGCGGGCCAGTTCGCGGGTGAGCTTGTAGTCGTTGTAGGCGCTGCGGTCGGTGTCGATCAGGAGAAAATGGAGACGCGGGTCCTCGGCCAAGAGGCCCGCCAGGGCCAGCGCCTCGGGCCAGGGGCTGGCCCCGGGATCCAGGGGGATGTTGGGCCGGCCGTCGGTCATGAGGATGATGTGGGGGCTCAAGGCCGGGTCCTTGGCCTGCTCCACGGTGAGAAGCTTTTTGGTCAGGACCAGGGCCGCGGCCAGGGGCGTCTTGCCGCCGGACGGGAGTTCGGAGAGGAGCCGGGCGGCCAGGTCCGGGCTGTTGGTGGGCGGGAGCAGCACCTCGGCCTTCATCCCGTAGAAGGCGATGAGGGCCACCCGGTCGCGCTTCTGATAGGCCTCGGCGAGCAACGACAGGGCGGCGGCCTTGGCTTCCTCCATGCGGTACAAGGTGCCGATGGAGCCCGAGGAATCCACCACGAAGATGACCAGGCGGCCGGTTTTCTGGCGATACACTTTTTCCCGCAGATCGGCGGCGTTGACGACCAGAGGGCGGCCATCGGCGGCGCCGCCGTTTTTGCGGGCCAGCTGAAACGGCGCGGCGGCCCGGAGCGTGGCGGCCAGGGACAGGGGACGGCCCAGGCGGCGGGCCGTGGTGCCCACGGCCCGGCCCGCGGCTTTGGTGGTCTCCCGGCTCAG
The DNA here is from genome assembly GCA_031549025.1 of Candidatus Adiutrix sp. GTDB lineage: Bacteria > Desulfobacterota > Desulfarculia > Adiutricales > Adiutricaceae > Adiutrix. The sequence continues at coordinate 87,261 of JAVBQN010000021.1, forward strand.
ACGGCGGCCGCTGCGGCCCCGGGGCCCGATTTCCCGGCGGGACTGGGGGGTGACGATGCGGAACTCCCCGGCCGACTGGAAAACCTGCACCACGCTTTCCTCGGGCCCGGCCTCGGCCCCGCCCCGGAATTCCGGCGGCACCTCCGGCGTTTCGGCCAGATACGGCGTTTCAAAATTTTCCTGACGGCCTTCGGCCCGTTCCACCCGCTCGATTTTGATCCGTTGCGGCTCCCGGGCGGGGGCCGCCCGGCGGCGGGATTCGAGCACCAGGCCGGCGATGTCCAAGACGTCCCGGGGTCCGACCAGATCCAGCCCGGCCAAGGCGGCCCGGGCCCGGGCCGCCTTGGCCAGGGCCAGGTCGCCCCGGTGGCCGGCCAGACGATCGGCCACGGCCAGGCGGGCGATGAGCTCCCGGGCCGGTTCGCTGAATTCCATTTCGGGCAACAGCTCCCTGGCCCTGGCGATAGTTTGGGTCCAGGCGGCGGACCGCTCCGCGTATTGCGCCCGAAACCCGGCCGGGTCGGCCTCGAAGGCCAGGCGGCGGCGCACCACCTCGGCCCGCCGGCCAGGGTCGGTTTCGCCGGCCAGGTTGACGGTCAGGGCGAAGCGGTCGGCCAACTGCGGCCCCAATCGCCCTTCCTCGGGATTCATGGTGGCCAGCAAGGCCACCCGGGCCGGGCAGGAGGCCGACAGACCCTCCCGCTCCAGGGTCACCCGGCCGGCCGAAACCACGTCCAGGAGGAGGTGGGCCAGGGAGATGTCCAGCAAATTCACTTCGTCGATGTAGGCCAGGCCGCCGTTGGCCTGACCCAGGAGCCCCGGCTTGAGATACGGACGGCCGGTCCTGAGGGTGGTCTCCCAATCCAGCCCGCCCAGAAGGCGGTCCTCGGTGATGCCCAGGGGAACGGTGCGGAAGGGTGAGCGGGTGAGGGCTTCAGGGAGATTTTCGCCTTTGGCCAGGCGGGCCCGGCAGGCGGGGCAGAAGGCGCCCGGATCGTCGATCGGGCAGCGGTAGGGGCAGCCGGCCACAGTGCGGACCGGGGGCAGAAGCTCGGCCAGGGCCCGGGCCGCCGTGGACTTGGCCGTGCCTTTCTCCCCCACCAGCAAAAGGCCGCCCAAAGAGGGATCCACACCCAAAATCAGAAGGGCCTTGACCATTTCCTCCTGGCCCACCAGGGCGGCCAGGGGAAAGATCGGGGACCGGTGGACGGCGGGGCGTTTTTCCGGGCCGGGCATCAGGAGGCCGGCGGCACGGGGAAATCCTCCACCACTTCCTCAACGCCGGTGATGACTTTGAGAAAGTTTTGGGCCTGGCGGGCCATGGAGTATTTTTCGGCCACGAAGCGCCGGCACTCCTCAGGCTCGGGGCCGTGGAGGAGCCGCTCTTCCAGTTCGTCCAGATCGTTCCAGAGCCAGGAGGCCGGGTACAGGCGCTCGGCGCCGGGGAAACTGTACACCAGCGGACGCAGGCCCCGGTGCGCGGCTTCAAGTATGCCCACCCCCTGAGACTCGAAGGGGCTAGTGCAAAGGATGCAATCCTTGTCGGCCAGCCAGGCGGGCATGTCCCGGACGTGGCCGTAGAAGGTGGCGGCCTCGTTCACGCCCTGGTTTTTTCGCAGGAAATCGGGGATCGACAGGTAGTAGCGATTGGTGTCCGGAGCCCCGGCCACGTGGAGTTCCAGGTCCGGGTGGCGCTTCCGGAGAAAGGCGAAGGCCTGGACCATGAGCATGGGGTCCTTCTTGGCGTCGAGCTGGCCGACAAAGGCGATCTTGCGGCGGCCCCGGCCCGGCGTGAAGGGGAAGCGTTCGAGGGCGATGCCGTTGTGGATGACGTGCATCCGCTTGCCGACGGCCAGTTGGCCGAAGCGGCGCAGAAACAGATCGCGCATGTAGCGGCTGACAAAGACGAGATCCGTGACCGGCTGGTAGTTGATCTGACCGGCCAGGTCGCTCAGGATTTCGAAGCTGTGGAGCCGCAGGATCACTTTTTTGCCGTCCAGGAGCCCCGGGGTCCGGGTGATCTGGATGGACATTTCGGCGGCCCACTCCAGCCAGACCACGCCCGCCGTCTGGATGGGCCACTGGAGCGGCCCGAAGTTGTCGGCCACCACCCGGCGGACCACGGCGTGCTTGTCCAATTCGTCGCAGAGGCCCATGGCAAAGGTTTCCAGTGACTTCTGGCAGCACATCACCAGCGAGGGCTTCCCCCCGGGGGCCGCGTCCGGCCGGGCCTCTTCGCCGGCCAGCTTTTCCCGGGCCTCGCGCAGTTGCGGCTGGTCGGGGTCCAGGGTCAGGGAGCGGTCGATGTAGCCGATGGCCGCCTTGAGGTTTCCGAGAGCCTTTTCGGCCCGGGCCAGGAGGGCCCACAGCCGGGCGTCGTTCTGGTTGGCCAGGAGGAGCTTTTCCACCATTTCCTTGGCTTCCGGCCACTTGTTCTGCGCGCCCAGGCTCAGGGCCAGATTGACCAGGGTTTCCTGGTGGCCGGGGGCCAGGGCCAGGGCCCGGCGGAAGGCCGCCTCGGCCCCGGCGCCGTCGCCTCCGGTCTGGAGCATGGCGCCGAGGTCGTTCCAGCCGCGCAGGCTGGCGGCCTCCCGGTCCAGAAAGGCTTTCAGGGCGTCCAGAGCTTCCTGGATCCGCCCCAGGCGGTACATCTCCTCGATTTCCCGCAACCGCTCGTCCCGCTGATCAACCATGGCCATGGGTGTTTCGCTCCTGTGTTTGTTATTACTCCGGCAACTAAATAAGTCATACCCGTGATTTCGCCAAAGCCCGAAATCACTGGGCTTCAGCGGCCGGGAACAGACTTCTATAGTTGCCGGGTTAATATTACTCCGGCAACTAAATAAGTCATACCCGTGATTTCGCCAAAGCCCGAAATCACTGGACTTCAGCGGCCGGGAACAGGCTTCTCAAGTTGCCGGGTTAATACTTTATGCGCCGGCCGTGAACGTCAGGCTGGCCCCCAGGTGGAGCTTGCTGCCGTCGCCCAGGGTGACCCGGCGGTCCTCGCGGGTGACGGATATCTTGACCCGTTCCTCCCCGGCCAGGCGGGCCAGGGAGCGCATGTACTGGTTCATGTGGCTTTCGGCCTTGACCACCAACTGGTCCAGGTCTTCCCCATCCACCACCCGATCGGGCAGGAACAGCCGGAAGCCCACGAAATAAGGAAGGGTGTGGATTTCCACCCGCCGCTTGAGGTAGATGGGGGAGGCGGCCGCGCCCACCGCGCTGGCCACGTCGTAGACCGGGGGCACCAGGAGGCGGCCGCCGAGGTTCCGGCCCAGGAAGGGCGCCAGCACCCCGGCCGGGGCGCCGAGCACCACCACCGTGTCCCGGGCTTTGAGGCCGATTTCGATGTGGCCGTGGTCCCGGCGGGTCAGGGCGCCGCCGAAGACGCCCTGTTCGGTGTATTCGGCCGGGCTGAAATCCACCCCGTCCCGAATGAAGCCGTAGGTGACGATCTCCTGGGCCATGGTCCGGCCGAATTCGTCCAGCACCCGGCGGGCCAGGGTTTCAGGACTCCACTTCAGGGCCCGGCCCATGAGGGCCGCGCCCAGTTCGGCCGCCTCGCGCACGCCCCCGTTATACAGCCCCAGGATGGCCAGGGCGTCGGTGGGGGTGAAGGCCGAGACCAGGATGGAGGGGTGGTTCAGCCCTTTGAGGCCGATGAAGTGGTGGTCGCCCTTAAAGGCCTCCTCGGCGAAGGTGGCCATGGGAAAGGGGGTTTCCCGGCTGAGCGCGGCCAGGACGGCCGCCTCGTCTTCGCTGACGCCCGGTTCCGGGGGAGTGCCGGGGAGGAAGAAGCAGCCGGCCACCGTGGCCGGGGTGCCCAGACTCTTCTGGAGACGGAGCGTCTCCAGGACCCGGGGCCACTCGCGGGCCAGCCGGCACAGGGGCAGCACCCGGCGGGGGCCCAGGGTGACCAGGCCCCGGCTGTCCAGAGCCACCAGACTGTCGCCGCCCAGGCCCCGGGTGCGGGTTTCCACGGCCTCGGTCATGGTCTCCCAGGAGCCGACCCGGGCCCCGTTGGGATTCACCGCCGGGAGGCCGTCGCGGATCAGGGCCAGGTCGCAGGTGGTGCCGCCCACGTCCATCACCCACAGGTCGCGCTCTTCGGGCGAGAGGAAGCCCCGGGTCAAAAGCCGGGCCCCCACCAGGCCGGCGGCCGGGCCGGAGACCACGGTTTCAATGGGTTTTTCCCGGGCCCACTCCTCGCTGACCAGGCTCCCGTCGCCTTTGACCACCATCAGACGGGCCTTCAGACCGGCCTCGTCGGCGGCGTCCCGCACGGCGTCCAGAAGGCGGCCGATGATGACCACCAGGCCGGCGTTCAGGGCCGCGGTGGCCGCCCGCCGCACCGCGTCGAGGCGGCCGGTGAGGTCGCGGCCCAGGGTCACGGGCTTGGTGGAGACGGATTTTATGAGGCGGGCCGCGGCCAGTTCGTGGTTCGGATTTTTCACGCTGAAAAATCCGGACACGGCCCAGCCCGAGACCTGATCGTCCAGCCGCCGGGCGGCGGCCAGCACGGCCGCCTCGTCCAGGGTCTCCTCCTCCTGGCCGTAGAAATCGTGGCGGCCGGGGATGAAGACCGGGGTCACCTGGGGCAGTTCGGCCACCAGCCGGCGCACTTCGGCCTGGCCTTCGTCGTAGCCCATGAGGATCAGCCCCACCCGGTGGCCCAGGTTTTCGGCGATGGAATTGGTGGCCAGGGTGGTGGAGAGGTGGATGCGCTCGATGGCCGCCAGGCCCCCTTCCCAGGACAGCTTGCGCAGGCGGGCCAGGGCTTCGGCGATGCCGAGGGCCAGATCGTGATGGGTGGTTTCGGCCTTGGCCGTGGCCACCACCGCCCGGCCGACGGGATCGAAGACCACCACGTCGGTGTGGGTGCCGCCGGTGTCAATGCCTAAAAAATACTTCTTCATAATACTACCGCCAATGCCAAATGAGAGTTTCAACTGGTGTTATTAACCCGGCAACTTTAGAAGTCTGTTCCCGGCCGCTGAAGTCCAGTGATTTCGGGCTTTGGCGAAATCACGGGGATAACTTATTTAGTTGCCGGAGTAATACCAGCGGGGAAGGCCGAAATCGGTGTCGAACAGCCGGAAAAGGGTCGGCCGGGCCTCCACCCCGGTGAAGGTGAGTCTCAGCCGGGTGGCCGAGCGGGCCAGGGCGGTGACGTCATGGCCCTGCTCCTCCCGGTTGGGGAGGGGATAGGAAAAGCCGTCCTTGTCGAGGAGGACCACGTTCCCCAGCACCTTGAGGTTGGTCACTTTGACCGGAAATTCGTTGTTGTTGCGCAAGGCCACGGTGAGGAGGTAATGGCCGTTTTCCTTGTCCTCGATCTTGACGATTTCCACCTTCAGGAGACGCGCCAGGTCGGCCTTGTTGCCCACGGTATGGGACGCGGTGACTTTCGAGTCGTCCTTGGTGGCGTTTTCCAGCCCTTCCATGACCCCGGAAAAGAAATCCTTGGTGGCGTCGACCGTGTCCACCACGGTGGTGCTGACTTCGTCCTTGAAGGTGCTGGATTTGTCCGCGGCGGAGACCGGGGCCGGGACGAGAAAAAGCGAAAGGGCGATTATGAGGATGAGGGATCGGTTCATGCTTGGGCTCCTTTGCTGTTTCAATATGCCTTGGGCGGCTGGCCGGGGTGAAGGCCGTCAGTCGGCGAACTTGCTCTGACAGGCCAGGCAGGGCCCGGCCGGGCCGGAGAAATCGCCCTTCGCCAGGTGTTCCCGCAGGGCGGCCAGCCGGGCGCCCCGCCAGATGTCCGCCAGGGAGGCGGTGTGGATGTCGCCCAACACCAGCGTGGTGCCCGAGGCGTCGCAGCAGGGCAGCACCTGGCCGTTGTGGCGCACCAGAAGCCGCTGGTGGGGCTGCTCGCAGCGGCCGGGCGGGAGCGGCTCGGGCTGGTCCGGCGGAAAGCCGGGCGGGGTCAGGCCGGGATAGCGGCCGTAGGTCTGGATGGAGAAGAAATCGACCTTCCCCTCCCACCGCTCCAGGAAGGCCGGCAGTTCGTGGGCGTTGACCGCCGTGCGGCAGAAGCTCAGACGCACCAGGGGCAGAGCCCGGCCCAGACGCCGGCGCAGGGCCAGGAAATTTTCAATATTGGCCGCCACCACGGCGAAATCCGAGCCCGGCCGCATGACGGCGTAGGTTTCCGGGGTGGCCGCGTCCAGGCTGATCATCAGCTTGGTCAGGCCGGCGTCCAAAAGGGCCCGGCCGGTTTTTTCGGTCAGGAGGAGGCCGTTGGTGTTGAACATGGCGTCCACCAGGCCCAGGGCCCGGGCCCGGGCCACGATTTCGGGCACATCCGGAGACAGGAGCGGCTCCCAGAGGCCGCCGAAGCCCAGGGCGCACTGTCCCCGCGCCGCGCCTTCCTCCAGGAGGGCCATCACCGTCTCCGGCCGCAGTTCCTCCTGCGGGTGACCGTAGGCCCGCCGCCCGTCCGGCGGGAGGCTCATCAGGCACATGGGGCAGCGGAGGTTGCAGGCGAACTTCATCTCGTAGTCCACCTGGAGGGGGAAAGCCGGCTGTTCCTGATAGGTGCGGGACGCCTCCCAGCGGCGGCGGTATTCCGCGTAGGCCGGCCCGATTTCCGCGGCCAGGATCGCGTGGGGATCGATCCGGTCGGATATCAAGTGGGAAATCCGCCGCGAATCCCGGTATTGAAACCGGACGGTCACGGCCGGAAGCCCGGGAGGGCGGCCACCGCGTCCAAAAGGGCCCAGGCCGCGGCGAACTTGGGGCGGGGGCTGATTTCCGTTTCCCGGCCGTCCTTCCCGACCAGCCAGAGGTGGTTGTCGGCGGCCCCGAAGGCCCCGCCGGCGCCCCCGGCCCGGTTGGCGGCCACCAGGTCCAGGCGCTTGTCGCGCAGCTTGGCCCGGGCCCGGTTCACCAGGTCGTCGTCCTCGGCGGCGAAGCCGACGAAAAGGCGGGCGCCGTCCCGGGAGAGGCTCTTGAGAATGTCGGGATTGGCGGCCAGGGGCAGTTCCGGCGGCCCCTGGTCTTTCTTGATCTTGCCCGTCCGCCGCTCGGCCGGCCGAAAATCGGCCGGGGCCGCGGCCATGATCAGGACGTGAAAATCCAGCGTCTCCAGGGCCGCCAGAAGATCGCGGGTACCCTCGGCCCGGTGGAACGAAAGTCCCGGGAGCGTCGGCGGCGGCGTCACGGCCGGCCCGGCCACCAGGTCCACCTCGGCCCCGCGCAGCCAGGCGGCCAGGGCCAGGTCCAGGCCCATCTTGCCGGTGGAGCGGTTGGTCAGGAAGCGGATGTCGTCCCAGGCCTCCCAGGTGGAGCCGGCCGTGACCGCCACCCGGCGGCCGCGAAAGTCGCCGGGGCCCAACGCGCACGCGGCGGTCAGGGCGATGGGCTCCAGGTCGGCCAGGCGGCCGTCGCCCACGGTCCCGCAGGCGAGCAAGCCGCTCTCGGAGCCGATGACGGTCACTCCGCGCTCGGCCAGGGTGCGGAGATTGGCCCGGGTGGCCGGGGCGGCCAGCATGCGGCTGTTCATGGCCGGGGCGACCAGGGTGGGGCGGTCCGTGGCCAGAAGGAAAGTGGAGGCGAAATCGTCGGCCAGGCCGTGGGCCATCTTGGCCAGGAAGTCGGCCGTGGCCGGGGCCACCACCACGGCCTCGGCCCAGTCGGCCAGGGCCACGTGCTCGATTTCGAACTGGGGTCGGGCCCACATGTCCAGATAGGACGGCTGGTTGGTGAGGGATTCGAAGGTCAGGGGGGTGATGAAGCGGGCCGCGTTGTCCGTCAGCACCGCCCGCACTTCGGCCCCGGCCCGGACCCACATACGGGCCAGGTCGGCGGCTTTGTAGGCGGCCACGCCGCCGGTGACCACCAGGGCCAGGCGCCGGCCGGCCAGGGTCTCCAGCGGGGATTGCCAGGAACTATTGCTTTTTGGCGCTGACATTGATTTCCAGATCCGTGCTGATCCAGCCCGGGGTGACGCTGACGGCCGCCGAGCGCGGAGCCTTGCTGAACACCAGCATCCGGGTGTCGCCGTTGTCGAATTCGCTGTCCTTGGTCCAGCCGTTCTGGGCCATGGCCTCGCGGTAGTAATTCAGGACCGCCTCCACCTCGGCCCGGCCCGAAGCCCGCAAAAGGCCCACCCGGCCCAGGGAGCTTTCGTACACCTGGCTTTTTTTCTGATCCACTTCCATTTCCGACGGAATCGGGACGTCCGTGAACATCGACAGGCCCGGGACCGGGTCGGGGGCGCCGGTCAAAAATCCGCAGCCGCCCAGAAGCGCCAGGGCCAGGAGGACGGCCGCCAGACGCGGACCGGATTTTGCGTGTTTCACCTTGGACGGGACAGGCATCGGTCTTTCCTTTCAGCCGCCGGCGAAGACCGTCGGCGGGGCGCTGCTCATCAAAAAGGTTCTCCCGGGACCGCCTCCGGAGCCGCCGGCTCAGCGGTCGCGGGCCACGGTGTAGGCGGCCAGGGCTTCGAGCTGGTCCCGGGCCGGGGAAGGGGGGAGGACAGCCAGGGCCCGGGCCGCCTCGTGGACCAATTCGTCGGCTTTGAGCCGGGCCGAGATCACGCCGCCGCCCTCGGCCACCAGCTCACGGATTTCCTCGTGGTCCCCGGCCGTGAGGGTCGGATGCTCGGCCAGTTCGCACAGCCGGCCGCGCCGGCCGCTCTCGAGGGACTCGCGGGCCCGGATGAAGGGCAGGGTGATTTTGCCCTCGTCGAGGTCGTGCCCCACGGGCTTGCCGAAGGTGGCCTGGTCGCTCTGGTAGTCCAGAATGTCGTCCATGATCTGGAAGGCCAGGCCCATCTGGCGGCCGTAGCGGACCGCCGCGTCCACGGCCTCCGGCGACCCTCCGGCCAGGACGGCCGCGCTTTGGGTGGCCCCTTCCATGAGGACGGCCGTCTTGCGGTAGATGATCTGGAAATAGTCGTCCTCGGCCAGGTCCGCCTGGCGGCGGGAACTGAGCTGCCCCAGTTCCCCCAGGCTCAGGGTGGCCACCACCCGGGCCATGATCCTGACGCACTCGAGGCTGTCGGCCTCGGCGCCGAGGCCGGCGGCTTTGGCCAGGAGGTAGTCGCCGGTCAGAACCGTTTCCGGCACGCCGAATATCAGGTGGGCGGCCGTCCGGCCGCGCCGCACCTCGGCCAGGTCCACGATGTCGTCGTGGAGGAGCGTGGCCATGTGCAGAAATTCGAAGGAGGCGGCGGTGGCCAAGGCCCGCGGGGTCAGGGGCCGGCCCAGGGCTAGGGTGATCAGGCAGAACAACAGCGGACGCAGCCGCTTGCCCCCGCCCTCGAAGCTGTAGCCGCCGATGCGGGCCACCACTTCCTCATCCTGGGCGATGAGTTCGGTCATGGTCTGGTTGATCCGCCCGATCAGGGGGGCCAGGGTGGTCATAATGTCGGCCAAAAAGCACCTCGTCACCCGAAACATATCGGAACCATATCGATTTATTATAACTCCCCACGGCCCGGATGTCCACCGCCGGACGGCGCGGTTGCCGCCCGGCCGGACAAAAAAAACGCGCCCAGCCCCGCGGGGGCGTGGAAAAAAAACAGCCATGAGGTGATTGGGAAAAATGCGGCCTGGAAAGGAAGCCCCGCAACGCTACGACTTGAAGCGGAGGATGGGGCAGGCCTGGATGAGTTCGTTCAGCGGCAGGCCGCCGTCCCGCAGCACCCGGGGGACGCCGAGGCTGACGTCGATGATGGTGGAAGGAAGGCCCCCCGGGGTGGGGCCGCCGTCGAGCACCACGGCCACCTGGTCGCCGAAATAGTCCAGCACCTCGTCGGCGGTGGTGGGCGGCGGGGCGCCGCTGGGGTTGGCGCTGGTGCCGGTCAGGCCCCGGTCCACCATGCGGACCAGACGCCGCACCGAGGCCCGGCCCTCGACCCGCAGCCCCACCGTGCGGGCCGGTCCCACCAGGCCGGGGTGAAGCCCGTTCTGGGCCAGGAACAGGAGCGTCAGGGGACCGGGCCAGAAGCGGGCCATCAGGCCTTCGGCCTCTTCCGGAACCTCCCGGGCGTAGCAGTGGGCCCGGGCTTCCTGGTCGATGAGCACCAGAAGAGGCTTGCCGCCCCGGTCCTCGCCCTTGAGATCGGCGATGCGGTTCAGGGCCGAATGGTTGTCCACCAGGGCCATCAGGGCATAGAAGGTGCCGGTGGGACAGGCCACCAACTCGCCGTCTATGAGGGCCCGGGCGGCCGGAGCCAACTCCTCGAATGAAGCCTTTTCGGCATCTATGACCAGACGTAGGGCCAAGATCCTCTCCCCGGCCTCGCCAAGCCGGCCCAAAACAATCGAGCCGGCCGCCAAGGCCTCCGAGTGTGGTTCCTGAGAGCGCTTTTCCGCTTAAAGGCCATAGGCATGAAATGAAAAGCGCCCGGATGTTCCGGCGTTTTGCTTAGTTTGTACACGGCGTTTAAATCGCAAAAAGCTCTGATGACAGGCCGTGGGGAATCCCCAAATGACTTTTTCGCAAGTCGGAAGGTCGCTCCCATTTTTTCCCGAACGGACGCGTTATGGCGGAGATTCCCCTGTGGATACGGTCTTATTCTAGCAGAAAAGGCCCCTTGACTTCAACCACGAGTTGCGGGCATAATGAAAAGGTGGCGTTTGCGCCAGAGACGCCCCGCATTAGATCAAGTTTTTATGATTCGCCTTTGATTTTGTGAGATGATCGCTGGTTTTGTTTGCGGCGATTTTTGAATGGCCTTGACCAGCGCCCGTGACCTTGGTTGGTGCCCGGCCAGCTTGGGGAGGCGGGGCGGTTCTCCCCGGGGGCATCTTGCCAGGGGAAAAGAGTTTCTATATACTGGAAGTACGAAGTGGCCCGCCCGCTCCGGTTTTGAACCGTTGGAGGCGGGCGGCGGACGCCCCTGGTCCGCAGTGACAAACCAATACATGGAGGTGGACGATGACCAACGATCCCAATGATCCCTTGCAGGCTCCGGATTGCATGAAGGAAGATACGAAACTTATCACCGGCACCTGCCCCAAGTGCGGGGGCGAATTGGAATTTTTCAGCGTTTCCGAACTGCGGGCCGCGAGCCATTGCTATAACTGCAAGCAGCCCCTTGACGTCAAGGCCTTGGCCGCCAAGGCCGGGGTGAGCATTTAACGAGTCACGCGATTCCCCGCCGGCTTGAAAGCCCGGCGGGGCCGATTCACCGCCAGACCCCGGCCCCGCGCCGGGGTCTTCTTTATTCTTCCTAAACGGCGGCCACGGTCCGCTGGATGTCGTCGCTCAGTTTGCGGAAAAAGCGCCGGGCCAGGGTTTGGGCCCGACGGCGCACTTCGACGATGTCCTCCAGGTGGTCGTGGACCAGGGCCACGATGTCGCCGTCCAGGGCCCGTTCGGCCACCATCTGGTCGATTATTCCCAGGCAGTGCTCGTTTTTCAGGCCGGGGCGGTAGGGTCGGTCCTCGGTCAGGGCGGTCAGGACGTCGGCCGCGGCCAGCAGCCGTGATTCCAGGGGCAGTTGGCCTTCCCGCAGGCCTTCGGGGTAGCCCTGGCCGCTCGGTTGCTCATGGTGATCGGCGGCCCAGGGGGCCAGCCGCTCGAAGCCGGGGATGGAGGAGAGCACCTGGCGGCTGAGGCGGGCGTGCCGCTTGACGGCCGCGAACTCTTCCCCGGTCAGCGGCCCCGGTTTTTCGATCAGGTCCAGCGGCACGCCCATTTTGCCGATGTCGTGGAGAAGCCCGGCGATGAAAACGGCCCGGCGGTCTTCGGCCGGCTGATCCATCAACTCGTGCAGATGCGCGGCCATATGGGCCACCCCGCTGGAATGGGTGGCGGTAAAGGGGCTCCGGGCGTCGATCAGGTGGGAGAAAAGGAGGGAGAAAAGGGTGGCGTTGTCTTCCGACAGCCAGAGTTCCGGGCTGTCGGGCAGGGTGAAACGGTCGGCGGCGGCGCCCAGGTCTTCGAAAAAGCCCGGGGAGGCGAAGAGGTCCAGGGCGGCTTCGACGCCCGGTGACAGGTAGGCTTTGCCCGCGCCGGCCCGCAGAAGGCGGGTCAGCTCCGCCTGGTCGGACCCGAGTCGGACGTGAACGTCCACCACGTCGGCCAGGTGCACCAGATTGCCCATGGTGGCCACTGCCCGTTCCTCTTCCGGCAGGGACTGGATCGCCCGCCAACTGGTGTGGTGGTAGCGGATGATCCGGGCTTCGGTGCGGAAGACGGGACAGGTGTCCAGAAACAGCCAGCCGGCCAGGCTGTGCTTTTCCATATTGGTTTCAAAGGCCAGATTGTCGGTCTGCTCATGCAGGGGGATGACCCCGACATCGTGCAGCATGGCCGCCATGACCATGCGGTTGCGCGCGGTCCGCTCCAGCACCAGCCGTTCGCACAGGCCGTCGACAATGAAGGCCACCCGCTGGTGGTGGCGGCACAAGGTATTGTTGAGCATGTCCACGACTTCCGAAAAGCCGCGGACCAGCCCGAACATGTTCATCTGGGGCATGGTTCGGCACCAAAGAAATAATAACCAAAGCTCGGGAACAGGGGCCTTGAGCGCGCCCGGAGGCCGGCCCGCCATTCATTTTCCAATGAATAAAAACGTTCGTCGCTGGTGAAATTCCCAATAAAAAACTTTTAACCTAGAATACTTATCATAAAACAGGGCTTTCCACAAGCGAATTGCGGCCCCTGGCGGAAACCGATTCCTATCTTTCCTCCTGAGCGGGTCTGTGTTATAATAAAAAATTGCCCGAAAAGGGCGCCCTCAGGCCGGCCCGGAGGAAAAATCTGTGAATTTCGCCACCATGCTGCCCATTTTCACCAGCGTCTTCATGGCCGAGCTGGGCGACAAAACCCAGGTGGCCACCGTCTGTTTCATGGCCGGCGGAGGCTGCTCCAAGGCCGAGGTCTTCACCGCCTCGGCCCTGGCCCTGGTCCTGTCCACCCTCCTGGCCGTGCTCTGCGGCGCGGCCATCGGGAAGCTGATTCCGCCCCACTTCCTCAAAATCGGGGCCGGGGCTATTTTTATCGTCATGGGCCTGATTTTTCTGCGCCAGGGCCTGAAGCGCGAAACGGATGGGGAGGAGGGCGGCCCATGAGGCTCAAAACCATGCTGCCCATCTTTTCCAGCGTTTTTCTGGCCGAACTGGGCGACAAGACCCAGTTGGCCACCTTTCTTTTCATCGCCGGCGGTTCGGCCACGGCCCTGGAGGTCTTCCTGGCCTCGGGCGCGGCCCTGGTCCTGTCCACCTTCCTGGCGGTCATGTTCGGGGCGGTGGTGGCCCGCCTGATTTCCCCCCGGATGCTCAAAACCCTGGCCGGCGCGGTGTTCCTGGTGATGGGCGGGCTGTATCTGTACCAGGGGCTGGGCTTTTAGCCGAAAACACGGAGGGGGCATGCTGCGTTATCGTCACGGGCCGGAGAGCGATCCCTTTTACTGGCTCTACACTTCGCCGGGCTGGCTGACCGACTATGACCCGCCCCGGAAGTTTCCCTTCTGGCTGAACCTGGAACTGACCAACCGCTGCCAGTTGGATTGCTTTTTCTGCTCCCGTCAGACCAGCACCCGCCCCCTGGGCGACCTAGGCTGGGAGACCGCCCGGCTCATCGTCGAGGAAGCCGCCGCCGAAGGGGGCGGCGAATGCGGCCTCCGTTTCACCGGTTGGGGCGAGCCGCTGCTCCACCCCAGGGTGGGCGACATCGCCGGTCTGGTCAAAAAGGCGAACCTGCCGCTGAAGATCTATACCAACGGCCTGGCCCTGACCCCGGACCTGATGGACCGCTTCATCGAAATGGGCGTGGACGACCTTCAGTTCTCCATGCAGGGCCTGACCCCGGAGCAGTACGAGTTCAACCGCCGCCGCGCCAGCCACGATAGGCTCCTGGCCAACATGGAAATGGCCTCGGCACGCCGGGGCGCGGGCCGCCGGCCCTTCCTCAGCGTCCTGACCTCGGTCCTGGCCGACGAGGCCCGGGCCGCCGACCCCGCGGCCTACGTGGACCGGATGCTGACCCTGGTGGACAAGGTGGCCGTGGACCTGACCAACCTCAACTTCGTCTCCGAGGTGGATCGGGTGAAGCCGTATCTGCACCGCCAGTCCGGGGGCCTTAGCCGGGGCCGCTGCGTGGACGTGTTCCTGGCCCTGGAGGTCAAATACGACGGCCTCATCCAGTTCTGCGGCCAGGACGCCAATGGGCTCCCGGAGCACAGCCTGGGCCGGGTGGGGGACACCAGCCTCCGCGAAGCCTGGCACAGCCCCGAAATGAACGAACAGCGCCAGCGGGTGGGGCGCGGGCTGGGCCACGAAGCCCTGGCCGTCTGCCGGAACTGCTACCACAACACCACCAAGTATGACCTTTTCAAGCCGGACGGGAAAAAGCCGTGAGGACCGCCATTGACCAGCCCTGATCTCCAGGCCGCCCGCATCGTGGCCGGCACCCTGACCCTCCTCTCCCGGGAAATCCGCGAAGTGGGACCGCCCGCGAACCTGTGGAGCCCGGGCCTCTATCCGGACCTCATCCGCGACGTGGCCGCCCGGGTGGGCCGGGGCGAGGCCGCGCCCCTGTGGGTCGAGGAACGCCATCCGGCCCGGGGCCTGGCCGTCTACGCCCCCTCGGCCTGGGAAAGCGAATTTTTCGGTTACGGCTGCGCCCGGCTCCTGGGGCCGTTCCTGGTGGTCGAGGACCAGGGCGACCGGGAGGCCCGGGTGCGGCACCTGGCCCGGCAGGCCGTGGGCCTGGCCCGGACCCGGGGCCACCGGCTGGTCACGGCCAAGACCTTCCACGATCCGGCCGTGCTGCGCGGCTTTCTGGCCGAGGGTTTCATTTTGGCCGAAATCGGGGCTTCCCTGGCCGGTATGGTGCCCGAAGAGGAGGTCCAGGCCACCCCGCCTTCCGGCTTCCGCTTTCTGGACAACGGGGACCTGGCCGATCTGGCCGAAGAAATTGTGAATTCCCTGGGCGATTTCTTCTATGACGGGCACCACCGCCACGACCCCGTGCCCGGCCCGGAAGCCGCCCGGCGGCTGTGGAGCCGCGTGGCCCGGGAAGACCTCGGCGGCCAGGCCGACCCGGCCGTGGTGCTCTGGGACCTCAAAAAAGACCGGCCCGCCGGCCTGGCCACGGTGCGCATCACCGGGCGGGAGGCCGTCCTCTCCATCCTGGCCGTGCCCGCCGCCTATCAGGGCCGGGGCCTGGGCCACCTCTTGTTGCGGGAAATCATGGACCGTCTGCGGGGCCGGGCCGCCCGAATCCGGGTGGAAACGGCTTCCTTCAACCTGCCGGCCCTGAAAGTCTACCAGCGGCTGGGCCTCAACCACATCGCCCCCCTGGCGGCCCTGCATCTGCATTTGTAAGTGGTAAATGGCGATTAAAAGCAGGGCGCGGCATGCTTCCCGCACCGGCGGGAAAAGGTGCGGTTGAGGGCAGACTCCGCTAAGCCCACAACCGGAACATCTGGAATCAGTGTGGCACATCGTGTCGGGAGCGAGGCGCTTCCCGAGTAAATAATGGGGTATCAGCAACACCAAGGGGGCCGAACGCCCCCTTGGTGTTGAAATGACGAAACAAACGATTGACGGATGCTCAGGTTTTAAGGCGGATACCCCGGATGGGAAACGACGCCCACACGGCGCGGTTCCGGGTTTCGTCACTCGTCGTCGTCGTCGTAGTAATACTCGTCGTCGTCCTCTTCCTCTTCCGGGCTTTCCTCGTCGTCCTCGTACTCATCCTCATCGAGGCCGTCGTCGCCGAATTCCTCATCGATGAATTCGTCGTATTCCTCGCGGGTCATGAGGTCGTCATATTCGCTCATGTTGTTGAGGTCCACCCGAATCAGCCAGCCCTCTTCGTAGGGGTCCTCCAAAATGGCCTCCGGGGCGTCGACGATGTCCTCGTTGATAGCCACCACCTCGCCGCTCAGGGGGGACAGCAGCCGCAGGCCCGTGCCCGTGCCCACCGACAGCCGGCCGAAGGGTTCATCTTTGGAAAACTCGTCCCCTTCCGCGGGCAGGCGGATTTTGGTAAGTTCATCATAGTCTTCCAGGGCCTCCTCGGTGAGGCCGATGGTGGCATGATTGTCTTCTTCCAGGCGAACCCAGAGCCGTTCGGCGGAATATCTCAGTGCATGCAGATCCAAAAGCAGTCCTCCTTGCCACGCCTTTTACTACCTGATTACTTACCCTAAGGCAGAGAGAATTTCAAGCTAAAAAAACAGGGGCGGGTTTGGGTGTGGAATCCCAACCGCCCGGCGGCGGTTTTTTCAATTGCCGGCAATCCCTGTCCCGCCGGGAAATCCGCCCCTTCCGGCCCCTCGCTCCACACTACTTCCAGATGCTCCAGTTGTGGGCTTAGCGCAGTCTGCCCTCAGTGTTTGCCTCGGGCCTCCTGAGGATCAGCAGGGCCACCCCCAGGAGAACCGCCAGCATCGCGGCCAGGGTGGTGGGCGGGAGGTTCCAGATCACCGGATCGCCGCGATAGTCGCCCCGGAGAAACTCCATGCCCGTCCGCATCAGCCCCGCGCCCAGGAGGTACAGCCCGGCCAGCCGGCCGGGGCGGCGGAAGGAGGGGCGCGGGAGGGCGATCAGGAGGATGGCGGCGAGGACCATCAGGCCGGCGGATTCCATCAGCTGGGCGGGCCACAGGGGCCAGCCGGCCGGGGCCAGGGAGTTGAGGGGGAAGACCACGGCCAGGGGGTTGTCCGATTCGGTCAGGCGGCCGTAGCAGCAACCCGCCCCGAAGCAGCCCACCCGGCCGAAGGCCTGGCCCAGGGCCAGGGACGGGGCCATGACGTCCATGGTGGGCCAGAACGTCAGGTGGTAGCGTTTAAGCACTATCGGCGAAACGGCCAGGGCCAGCAGCACCCCGCCCTGGAACATCAGGCCGCCTCGCCAGTAGGCGAAGATCTGCCCCATCTGGCCGGCGAATTCCGGCCAATGGAAAATGACGTAAAAAACGCGGGAGCCCAAGAGGCCGGACAGCACCATCCAGAAGCAGAAATCCCGGGCCACGGCCGGGGTCAGGTCCCGTCGGGGCGCGGTGAAGCGGAAGAGATACAAGGCGGCCAGGACGCCGACCGCCACCATCAGTCCGTAAAAGCTGAAAGCCAAGGGCCCCAGCCGCAGAGGTTCGGGAAACACCGGGAGGTCTCCTGATCGTTCACTTCGGGCCGTCCCGGCGAATCCGCCGGCGAGGTCGAGGGGAAAAGTGATCGGCCGCAGCCAGGTGTCATTGTAATGGAATGTCCCAAAGAGTCAACCCGCCTTTTGGGGCGGATCGGGCTTGCCGGTTTAGGCACTGTTTTTGCTACATATTTTTGGCGGCAACAGAGCCGCTCCCGTTGGGAGTTCAACCTGAAGTGATGGTTCTCTTTTGCCGCTTCGAGCCCCCCCGCCCTTCCCGGATGTGGGGGAAGGAAAGGGGCTCACCCCCAAGGTGTCCGCCCCGGTCCGGGGCGGGCGGCCGCCTTTTTGGACTTTCCAGCGAGGAAGGGCTGAGGAGGCTTGCCAGATCGACCTGGGGTGATTTATAATTGAAAGGTCAGGCCGGGTGTGTTTTTTTGCTAAAGTTGGCGGGCGGAAAAACCGATACGGAGGATAAAGAAAACGCCGCCTGGTGAACCGGCCGGCCGGGAGTCGGCTTTTTGACGAGACAGGAGGCGGCGGTGGCGACCAGACCGGGGCAGCTCGGCACCTTGATGCGAACCCTGGGCCGCCAACTGAAAGACAGATTGGCCGCTTCCCTGGGATTGCCCAAAATTCCGCCTCGGCCGTCCCCTCGGGTCTCCGTGGTGGAGAAAGTCTCTCGCAACGCCCTGGCCGAACTGGTGGGGCGGGCCAAAAGCCACCCCCAGCGCGGGGAGGCGGATTCGGCCAACCCGGCCTACGTGGCCCTGGCCGAACTGACCGAGGAAAGCGGCCGGCCCGGACTGGCCCTGGGGTTGAGACATGAAACGGGCGAAATAACCTTTCTGGATCTCGACGTTGATGCCGATAAGATTGAAGAGAGCGGCGGCGCGTTCGTCGGCCGGGCTGAAAACCTGACCCTTTGGCGCCGGCTGGAAGATCTGATATACTACAAAGTCGACCGCACCATGGTGGGGCCGCGCAAGCCGATCCGGCCCCCTGAAGAGGTGGATGTATGAAAATAGATAATAGCCTCAATCCGTTGCTGAACAACGACGCCAAGGCCGCCGCCGACGCCCGTGCCAACCAGCGGCCCGCGGCCGCGCCCCCGGAAGCCCCTAAGGCCGAGGAAACCGCGCGCGGCGACGTGGTTGAGCTTTCCGAGCGCTCCCGGCTCATCGCCCGGTCCCGGGAACTGGCCGCCGGCGCCCCCGAAGTTCGCGAGGAAAAAGTCAACGACATCCGGTCCCGCCTGGCGGCCGGCGCCTATAACGTCAGCGGCCGCGCCGTGGCCGAGTCCATGCTGAAAAAGAGCATCACCGAGGTCTGACCCGCCGCCCCCCGGCCGACGACTTTAGGAAGCCCGCGACCAGCCCCCGGCCGGTCGCGGGTTTTTTTTAAGCCGCTTCATAAACTCGTTGACGCCCGCCGGGCCCTGGGGCACAATAGATCAATCAGGGATTTTCGCGGCGGTTTCGGCGCCGGCCGGCCGACTTGCGGCGCAGTCCCGGTCGTCGGCTGTTTTCTATCGACCCGGTCACGGGCGGAAAGGGAGCGAGGTTCATGAAAATCGGGTGTCCCAGGGAAATCAAGAACAGCGAAAGCCGGGTGGGGCTGACCCCCAACGCGGCCCGGGCGTATGTCCAGGCCGGGCACGAGGTGTTCATCGAGCGGGGCGCGGGCCTGGGCTCGGCCATCGACGATCAGGAATATATCCAGGCCGGCGCCCGGGTGCTCTCCACCGCCGAGGACGTCTGGGGCGAGGCCGGGATGATCGTCAAGGTCAAGGAGCCGCTCCCTCCGGAATACCCCCTGATGCGGGGTGGGCAGCTGGTCTACACCTATTTCCACTTCGCGGCCGACGAAGAATTGACGCGGGCCTGCCTGGAGCAGAAAATTGTCGGCCTGGCCTACGAGACCGTACAGGAGGGCCGGTCGCTGCCGCTGCTGAAGCCCATGAGCCAGGTGGCCGGCCGCATGTCCGGCCTGATGGGGGCTTTTTACCTGGCCAAAACCCAGGGCGGCCGGGGAATTCTCCCCATGGGCGTTCCGGGGGTGGCCCCGGCCGAGGTGCTGATCCTGGGCGGCGGGGTGGTGGGCACCAACGCGGCCCACACCGCGGCCGGGCTGCGGGCCTCGGTGACGATCCTGGACATCGATCTTTGCCGCCTGGAGTATCTGGAAGAGATCATGCCCGACAACGTGGACTGCGTCTACAACGACCCGGTGACCCTGGAGCATTATCTCCAACGGGCCGACATCGTCATCGGGGCGGTTCTGGTGCCCGGGGCCCGGACGCCCCGGCTGGTCCGGCGCGAACACCTCCAGCTTATGAAGCCGGGGAGCGTCCTGGTGGATGTGGCCATCGACCAGGGAGGCTGCTTTGAAACCTCGCGGCCCACCACCCACCAGGAGCCCACCTACCTGGTGGACGGACTGGTCCACTACTGCGTGGCCAACATGCCCGGGGCCTATTCCCGCACCTCGACATTCGCCCTCAATAACGCCACCCTGGGCTACGGCCTCCGGCTGGCCGGGGAGGGGGTGGAAAAGGCCTGCCGGGAGAGCCAGCCTCTGCGGCTGGGCCTGAACCTCTATCACGGCCGCATCACTTACGAAGCCGTGGCCCAGGCCTTCGGCCTGATGGACCGGTATGTCCCGGTGGAAAAAGCCATCGGCCTCTATCCGTAAACGCGCCGCCGCCCGCACAGTGTACGGAATCCCGGCTTCCAGGCCGGGATTTTTTTGGAAATGGCTTGACAAAATACCGAGTGCTTGGTATGTTATGACGTTCAAGCCCTCGGTTTCATGTTCCCGAACAGGCCCGCCAAAGACTGGCCCACTTCACGGTCTCGGAGCGACCCATGACCACGGTCACCAGGAAAAAACAGCCGGAGCAGGTGCGCCGCAACCTTTTGCGGGCGGCGGCCGACATCGCCTCGGAGCACGGCCTGGAACATGTGACCACCGCCGAGGTGGCCCGGCGCGCGGGGGTCACCTCGGGCGGCCTGTTCCACCACTTTCCCAGTAAAAAGCACCTGATCGACGAGATGGTGCTGACGTGCATCAAACATTACGAAAAGCACATAGAGGAACTGGTCGGCGAGGATCCCGAGCCCCGAGGCCGCTTCGCCCGGGCCTATCTGGTTTCCGCGTATACGTATGACCCTCTGGGCGGCGACAACAAGCTGATGGGCGCGCTCATCACCGCCATGAACCGCGACTCCGGACTGGCGGAACTCTGGTCGGATTGGCTGAAGGCCCAAATCCGAAAATACGGCCGGGAGAGCGACCCGGTGCTGGCGGCCATCATCCGGTATGCCGCCGATGGTCTGTGGATGGAGTCCTTCGCGGTCCCGCACAGCAGTTCTGAAAACCGCCAGGCGGCCATCCGGACCCTCATGGAATGGACATTGCGCCTGTAACGACGCCGTGACGCGGCGGGGAGAGTATTGGGATATGTTCGCGGATATATTTGGATATGGCAGAAAATTTCTGGGCGTGGCGCTGTTGGTGCCGCTTCTGGCGGCCTGCGGCCAGGCCGAGGCGGAAAAAGCCGCCCCCCAAGCCGAGGCGGCCGTGCCGGAAGTGGCGGTCATGGTGGCCGCTCCTTTGGAACGGCCGGTCAGCCAGGCCTATCCGGGCCGCATGTCCGCCTTTCGCCGGGCCGAAGTGCGGGCCCGCACGGCCGGCATCCTGGTGGCGCGGCACTATGAGGAAGGCCGGGAGGTGGCCGAGGGCGACCTCTTGTTCAGCATAGACGACGCCCAGCTCAAGATCAATCTCCTGTCGGCCCGGAGCGCCCTGGCCAAGGCCGAGGCCGAGCACCAGGGCACCCGGGACACGCTGCGCCGCTACAGCGGCCTTTTGGAAAAGAAATCGATCAACGAGCATGACCACATGGTCGCCGTGACCGCGGAAAAGCGGGCCCAGGCCGAAGTGGACAGCGCGGCCGCCGACCTGGCCAAGGCGGAGCTGGACCTGAGCTACGCCCGCGTCACCGCCCCCATATCCGGGCGGGCGGGCCTGGCCCGGGTTTCGGAAGGCACCCTGGTCGGCCAGGACGAATTGACCCTCCTGACCACCATCGAACAGGTCGATCCCATCTATGTGGATTTTTCCCAGCCGTCGGCCGACCTCCTGGCCATAGACGAGGGCGTGAAAAGCGGCCGGCTGCGGAAGATCGACGATTCCGCCATCCAGGTGCGCCTGACTTTGCCCGGCGGGACCGCCTATGAGCAGGCCGGACGCCTGATTTTCACCGACACCTCCGTGGACCCCAAGACGGACAACGTCTCCATGCGGGCGATCTTCCCCAATCCGGACAAGACGCTGCGCCCCGGCACCTACCTGACCGTGGAACTCTCCCGGGCCGTCAATCCCCAGGTCTTCCTGGTGCCGCGCGACAGCCTCCTGCGGCAGGGCCAGGAAAGCCACGTCCTGGTCGTCTCGGAGCGGAACCTGGTGGAGAAACGGGCGGTGGAGGCTTCCGAGCTGGACGGCCGGAACTGGGTGGTGACCGAGGGACTGAAGCCCGGGGAAAAGGTGGCGCTCAACAGCGCTCAGGCCGCCGGACTTGAGGGACAGAAGGTCTCGGTCGCCGCCGGCGCCGCCGGAGCCGCCGCCCAGGCGGATCAACTGGCGGCCAAAAAGGAATAGGCGGACGGACCATGGCGAAATTCTTCATTCGGCGGCCGGTGCTGGCCCTGGTGATCTCCCTGTTGATCAGCCTGGGCGGGCTTATGGCCATCCGCGGCCTGGCCGTGTCCCTCTATCCGGAAATCGCCCCGCCCCGGGTGACGCTGTGGGTGACCTATCCCGGCGCCTCGGCCCGGACCGTGGAAGAGGCGGTCACGGTTTTGATCGAACGGGAAATGAACGGCGTCCCGCACCTGATGTACATGGATTCCATCAGTGCCGCCGGCATGGCCAACATCAATTTGACCTTCCGGCAGGGCACCGACGGGGAAATGGCCAGCGTGGAGGTGCAGAACCGCCTGAAGCTGGTGGAGCCGAACCTGCCGGACAGCGTGCGGCGGAACGGCATCTATGTCGAGCGGGCCAGCAACGCCTTTCTCAGCATCGTGAGCCTCTCTTCGGAGGACGGCCGCTATGACGACATCGGCCTGGGGGAAATAGCCTCGGTCAGCGTCCTGCCGGAGCTTCGGCGGGTCGAGGGCGTGGGCCGGGCCACGCTGTACGGCACGGAAAAAGCCATGCGGGTCTGGCTGGATCCGGAAAAAATGACCTCCCTGGGCCTGACGGCCCAGGATGTGGCCGACGCGGTGACCAGCCACAGCGCCAAGCTCACGCCCGGGGCCCTGGGGGGCGACAGCGCCCCGGAGGACGCTCCCATCAACGCCTCCATCCTGACCCGCGACTATCTGAACACTCCCGAGGAATTTTCGGACCTACCGCTGCGCACCAACAGTGACGGCGCGGCCCTGCGTCTGGGCGACGCGGCCCGGGTGGAGCTGGCCGGCCGGGATTACAGCTTCCAGTCACGCCTCAACGGTGAAAAGGCCACCGGCATCGCCGTCATGCTCACCGACGGCGCCAACGCCCTGGAAACTGCCCAGGGGGTCCGGGACGCCATGGAGTCGCTGGCTCCCTATCTGCCGCCGGGCGTCCACTGGGAACTGCCCTACGACACCTCGGGTTTCGTCGATGTGGCCGTGGGCCAGGTGGTCCGGACCCTTTTTGAGGCCGTGGGGCTGGTGTTTCTGGTGATGTTTCTTTTCATGCAGAATTTCCGGGCCACCCTGATTCCCACCATAGTTGTGCCGGTGGCTCTCCTGGGCACCTGCGGGGCCCTCTATGTTCTCGGCTTTTCCATAAACCTCCTGACCCTGTTCGGCATGGTGCTGGCCATCGGCATTCTGGTGGACGACGCCATCGTGGTGGTGGAAAACGTGGAACGCCTGATGGTGACGGAAAACCTGCCGCCCGGGCCGGCCACGGAAAAGGCCATGGGCCAGATCAGCGGGGCCATCGTGGGCATCACCCTGGTCCTGGTGACGGTGTTCATTCCCATGGCCTTTTTCGGCGGCGCGGTGGGCAACATCTACCGCCAGTTTTCGCTGACCCTGGCGGTGTCCATCGCGTTTTCCGCCTTTCTGGCCCTGTCTCTGACCCCGGCTCTGTGCGCGACGTTCCTAAAGCCCGTCGGGGCCGCGCACCAGGCAAAAAAAGGCTTTTTCGGCTGGTTCAACCGGGCGTTTTATCGCGGCACCCGGCGCTACGGGTATGCGGTCAAAACCATGCTGGACCGGCCCCGCCGCTGGCTGGCCGTGTTCCTGGGCGTGGCCGCCCTGGCGGTTTTCCTGGTTTTTCACCTGCCCACCGCCTTTCTGCCCTCGGAAGACCAGGGCGGCCTGATGGCCACCATCATGCTGCCCGCGGGCGCGACCCAGTCCGAAACCGTGGCCAAGATGAAAGAGATGGAAGACTATGTGCTGACGGAGGAGCCGGTGAAGCATATCTACGGGGTTCAGGGCTACAGCTTCTACGGCAGCGGGGCCCAGATGGCCATGGCCTTCATGTCGCTGGACGACTTGAAGGAGCGGCCGGCGCCGGACCAGAGCGTCGACGAGGTCGTGCGCCGCATCAACGGGCGGTTCGCGGGCGACGAAAAGGCCATGGTCATGGCCGTGAACCTCCCGCCCCTGCCGGGGCTGGGCCAGACCAACGGCTTCGACCTCCGCCTCCAGGACCGCTCCGGGCTCGGCCGGGAAGCCTTCAGCCAGACCCGGGACAGCCTCCTGGCCGCCGCCGCCGGGCGGCCGGAACTGGCCTACGCCATTTTCGCCGGCCTCAGCGACGCGCCCCAGATGCTGCTGGATATCGACCGCCACAAGGCCCTGAGCATGGGGGTCTCGGTGGACGAAATCAATTCGGCCCTGTCGGTGACCCTGGGTTCCAGCCAGGTGGCCGATTTCATGCTGGACGGGCAGGTCCGGAAGGTCATTGTCCAGGCCGAGGGCTCCCGGCGGCTGTCCGCGGCCGACGTGGGGCGCATCAACGTGCGCAACGATTCCGGCGAAATGGTCCCCCTGTCTTCCTTCATCCGGCTGGACTGGACCCTGGGCCCGGCCTCGTACGACCGCTATAACGGCTTCCCTTCCTTCACCATCAACGGCGAGGCGGCTCCGGGCCTTTCCAGCGGCCTGGCCATGGACACGATGGAAGATCTCATCCGCGACCTGCCCCAGGGGGTCGGGTTTGAATGGTCCGGCCAGAGCTTTGAGGAAATCGTGGCCGGCAACCAGACCGTGGCCCTGTATACCCTGTCGGTGCTCATCATCTTTCTGGTGCTGGCGGGCTTGTACGAAAGCTGGTCCATTCCCGTGGCGGTGCTGCTGGTCGTGCCCCTGGGGGTCCTGGGGGCGGCCCTGACCGTGACGCTGCGCGGGCTCTACAACGACATCTATTTCAAGGTCGGCCTCATCACCATCATCGGGCTTTCGGCCAAGAACGCCATTCTGATCGTCGAAGTGGCGAGAGACATGTGGCGCCGGGAGGGCCGGGGCCTGGTCCCCGCCGTGCTCGAAGCGGCCCGGCTGCGGCTGCGGCCCATCATCATGACCTCCCTGGCCTTCGGGTTCGGCGTGCTGCCGCTGGCCTTTTCCAGCGGCGCGGGGTCCGGCGCCCAGGTGGCCATCGGCAGCGCGGTTCTGGGGGGCATCATCACCGCCACGGTGCTGGCCATATTCTTCGTGCCGCTGTTTTTCCTGACCGTGATCCAGATCACACAAAAAGTAAAATCCTGGCGGAGCGAGGGGACGGCGGCCCCGGCCTCCCTGTCCGCGCCGGCCCGATCCGGTCCGGCCCGATAATCACGGCCAAACCACAATTCCTTCATAAAAAATCCACGACGGCCGGTCATAATCATACCCATACAGTATCCGGGAGGTGTGATTATGACCGGCATCCGGCAAACTGAAAGACGGGACGCCCGGTGGGCCGTTTGGTCGTGGGCGATGGTTTTGTTCTCTCTGGCGCTCAGCGCGGGGTTGTATCTGGCTTTCGCGCATCACCGCGCCGAGGCCGCCGGCGGTCTCTGGGGCGGGGCGGGGGGCCCGGCCGTTACGTTATTGGGGGACCTCTTCGCGTACCTCCATCCGGCCGTGGTGCTCCTGTTTTTTCGCCTGGCCGTGCCCGGCGACCGGTTCGGCCACATCGCGGCCTGTATCGGCGCCGTGTTTCTGGCGGCGGTCGGCCTGGTGGTGGTTCTGCCTTCGATAGCCGACGGCGGGGACGGCGCTTTCATTTCGCTGCCGCTGACGTTTTTCTGCTGCTATTTCGCCGTGATCGCGGCGGTGCGGGTGGCCTTGCGGAAAATCGGCGACACGTTCTACCTCTGCCGCCTGTTCGGCCTCGTCCTGGGGCCGCCGCTCGTCCCTTTTCTTCTTTTCATCCGGGAAGGGGCTCCGGGCCGAATGATGTGGTGATGGTTCGGCGGGTCAATACTCCAGGGTTATTATGGACATGGCCGGGCATCGTTCGCTCACCTTGGACGAGTCATACAAAAAAGCCCCGGCTCAGTTTCTGGCCGGGGCTTTCTTTTGGGCATCGCTCTATGCGGCCGGGGGCGTGGCCCCGAACCTTTATTTTTCTGTCAGCCAGGCGTTCCAGAATCTGGTGACGGTCCAGTTGTAGGCCAGATCCACGCCTTCCAGGCGTTTGCTGAGGCCGGCGCCCGCCGCCTGCATGTAGGTGATCACCGCCGGTCCGCGTTCGATGAATATTTCCTGAATTTTATGATACAGCTCAACCCGTTTGGCCCGGTCCATTTCCGTGTCCACCTGGCGGACCAGAGCGTCAAGCTCCGGATCGGTCCAGTGCGAACTGTTCCAACTGGCGTCGGAAGTGTAGGCCAGCTTGAAATACACCACGGGAGTGCCCCGGGTGCCCCAGTCGGTGATGCCGAAATCGCAGGTCAGCCAGCTGTTGTCGCCCTCGGCGTAGTAAACGTCCTGGGGCAGCTGCCGGATATTGACCGTGACCCCGATGCGGGCCATCTGCTGGGCCCAGACCGTGGCGATCTTGGTCACGTCGTCCACGCTCATGGCGACCAGTTCCAGCTTCAGCCCCTTGGAGTAGCCGGCCTCGGCCAGGAGGGCCTTGGCCTTGGCCTGGTCGAAAACGGGCGGCTTATTGAGGTAATAATCCCCATAGCTGGGGCCGATGGGGGTGCCGTTGCCGGGCACCGCCAGGCCGGGCCGGACGGCCTTGATCAATTCCTCGTGGTCGGTGCCCAGTTTCAGGGCCTGCCGCACCCGCGGATCGGCGCCCGGGCGTTTGCCGTCGCTGCGCATGTGGATGACCCAATGGAAATTTTCCGCCAAGGTGAGGATTTTGGTGTTAGAGTGGTCAGCCAGCCCGGCCAGGAGCTCCTGGGACAGGCCGCCGACAAAGTCAAGCTCCCGGCCCTTGAGCGACTCGGTCTGCCCGACCATGTCCGGGGAGAAAATGAACTGAATCTCGTCAAGATACGGCAGTTTTTGGCCGTCCTGGTCGAGACGGTTGAAATAGGGGTTGCGGACCAGGACGATCCGGTCTTCGGGATGGTACTCCTTGACCATGTAGGCCCCGGAGGCCACTTGTTCCTGGCCCGGGTCTTTGGAGCCCTCGGGAATGATGACCGCGTGGTATTCGCCGGTGTCCACCGGGAATTCCGGATTGGGCTCGGAGAGAGTGAAGACCACGGTCAGGTCGTCGGCCGCCTTGACCTCTTTTATGGTGGCGTAAAGTCCGGCCACCGGGGTGCCCACTTTGGGATCCCGCAGGCGGTTGAAGGTAAAGACCACGTCTTTGGCCGTGATGGGCCGCTGGTCGCTGAATTTCTGATCGGGGCGGAGTTTGAAAGTCCAGGTCAAGCCATCGCTGGAGGACCAGCTTTCGGCCAGATCCGGCACCGCCTCATGGTCCGGGGTGATGTCCACCAGCCTCTGATACAGCTGGGAAATGATCAGCAGTTCGGGAGACGCGGTGGCGAAATGGGGATCGAGGTTGGTCGGAATGCCCACACCGATCTTGATGGTTCCGCCATGCTTGTCGGCGGCCCCCAGAGGCCCGACGCCGAAAAGGACGGTCAGGGCCAGTGTCAAAATGCAGCAAATCTTTTTCATCAATACCTCCTGGTCAGAAAGCGGGGAACAGTTCCCGGCCGGAACCGACTTGGGGTCGGAATTCCAACCGGCGGCGGCGGCGGCCTGGTAAGGCGGTCCGGCCGGCGATGGGCGGAATCAGCCCCGCTCTGAGGGGAGGCGTTTTCAGCGTTCATCCCGGCTGGCCGACGGCGGCGAACAGTGACGTTCGGGCATTACGGCAACACCCGGGCCAGAAATTGCCGAATATAACCGCAATAAAATTATTGTCTTATGACCAAGGAATACACATACAACCTATAAAATCCATTATAGCACATTTCAATAAAATGGACTGAATTATTAACCCGGCCTCCTGGTGCATTGGATAGTCCGCCGCTTCTGGTAAGCGGCGCCGTTCGATACCCCAAAAAGAGGCCCCCACAGGGTAACGTCCTGTGGGGGCCAAATTTCCAAAGCCTATAAGGTTGGTCGGTTCCGCCTGAGGGGCGTTGGTAGCGCCCCTCAGGTTTTTTAAAGATAACCAAAATCGGGCGGGTTGTCAACTCCCCGCCCTTTTTCATCTTACCTCGGCCCGCTCATAGAACACAATTCGGCCCCGCCTCACGAAGCGGATTTCAAGGAAGTCCGGGGGGCAGGATTTTGCGAATCAGCCTCGGCTTGCTTCCGGCTGGCGACGGCTATGGCACGTTCTGCAAATTCGTCTGCTAATTCCCCGCCAAACAAAAGAACCTCTGTGAAAGCCTCTACGGCTTCGCGTTGATAATCTGTAAGCTTTTCGTCAATCCGCTTTTTTCGAATTCCAAGTATTTCCTGCCCTTTTCCAAGTGCTTCTAGTGTCTAATTGCGTAAATTACTGATAGTATTTTTGAGCTGTGAGCCCTTCACCTCACGTTTGCGCCAGATAAAAGGTTCTGCCTTGTCGTTATGGACTTCAACAAACTCCCCAATGGCTACAGCCAATTCTTCGCAAC
>JAVBQN010000024.1:0-9600 GCA_031549025.1 Candidatus Adiutrix sp.
AAAAAATATTTCGAAGACCCGGTCATCGCTTATGCTGCCTGAGAAATATATTTAATTGCCGAGTCAATAATTGCGAATCATCGGCTTGATATTGAATTGTAACGCCTATAGCAGGCCAAGTACGCTAAAACCGGATGAGCCAAAGAAGTATTTCGGGCGGGGGACCGAGGGGAAGGACGCGGCCAAAATCTGGGAGGCCGAAAGGCTGCAAAACCTCAAGAAACCTAAAGAGGCCATTCCTCGCGATCTGCCTAAATTAACCTTCGCTGATCTGGCCAATAAATACCTCAACAGCCGTCCCTTGACGCCCAAGAGCCGGGCGGCCTTTCTCTCGGCCCTCAATACCTACGTCTATGACCTGTTCGGCGACGTACCGGTGGATGACTTGACCATGGCCAATCTGGCCGACCTGGATTCGGCCATTTCCGCCGCCGGCCGCACCCTGGCCACCCGCAACCGCTACCGGTCCTATTGCAAGACCATATGCCAATGGGGCCAGGATAACGACCTGGTGGGCAACAACCCCTTCCGGCGGTTCCGGGCCGAAGTCGGCAAAGAGGGCAGAGCGCCGAACCTGGCCACTGACGACGAGATCACGGCTATTTATCAGAAGGCTGCCCCGCACCTCCAGTGGGCGATTGAGGTCATGTGCAACACCGGGGTCCGGCCGGGCCGCTCCGAGTTGTTCGCGATCAAGATGCGGGATGTGGATTTTGAGCGTGGGGGAATCTGGCTGCTCCGGCAAAAGACGGCCGGGCAAACCAACCGGCCGCGGGAGCTTCTGCCCTTGCGGCCGGAATTCCTGGCCAAAATCCGGGCCATGGCCGAAGCGGAGCCGGAACGGGAATGCCTGATCCAGTTTCGGGGGCACGGGGTCAACACCCTGAAAACCGCTTGGCGGGAGGCCAAGAAGGGCGCCGAAGTCACGCGCCGGCTCCGGCTTTATGACTTGCGGCACTGGTACGCCACGACGCTTCTTTCGAGCGGCGCGGACCTCAAGGCCGCCTCGGAACTCTTGGGGCATAGTAACCCCACCACGACTATGCAGACCTATTACCACTTGTTCGACCGGCAGAAGCGAGCGGCCCTGGATCACCTGTCCATGCCGAAGCTGTCCTCCACCCAAGTGCCGGGTCAGCACCCGGAGCCAAGCCCGGAGAACGCGCCGGCGGAAGGCACCCCGCCCACCGCCCTTGAGGCGCAAAATTGATTCGACCTCCCCATGCAACTGTGGTATCATCCGAGTCATTGGTCAACACGCTGGTCAACATCTCCCTTGGAAATAGGGAAAAATAGAGCATGAAACGACCAATAGCCCGCGAGGCCATGAGACGCTATCAGCGCAACATATTGATGTCGCGCGATAAATTTTTAAAGCCATGATTCTGCTCTCCAAAGTCTCCGGCTTTGGGAGCAGTGGGTCGTAGGTTCAAATCCTATCGCCCCGACCAACATTATGGTTCAATCGCCATCCCGGGGAAGAATTATGGCTAAGACCCGGGAAGATCGGGCGCCGACGGCCGCCCGGCCTTGCTATACCTTGGCGAAACAGATAGGCATACTTATTGCTTTACACCCCGCCCGGGAAGGGTTATAATATCATATGTCGGTCCTGAGGCCGGGCCCCGGTCCGCCGGGCACGACCGCGCCCGATGGCCGGCGCCGGCTTTCGAAACCCCGCTCGACGGGCCGAGGGCCCGGCGGAAAGCCGGTCGAGGCGGATTTTTAGGGATTCCCTTGAGGGGCGGTTGATTCATGCAGCGGGCCCGTTTTTGGATTTTATGCGCCATGGGCGCCCTGGTGGTCATCTCCGGGATTCTCCTGTTTGGAGCGCACTACTGGTCGAAGAGCGTCGGCTCCCTGAAGAACATGCTCCCGGCCGAGGTGGATATGCGGCTGGACAACCTGGTCCTGAACGAGGCCGGGGACTCGGGCCGCACCATGGTCATCAACGCCGATTCGGCTCAATATTATAAAACGCAGGACCTTTTCATACTCCACCGGATCCGGGCCCAGGTGCTCACCGATCAGGGCGACTATGACATCGAAGCCGACTCCGGCCGCTATGAGCAGGGGCTCCGGGTGGTGGACCTCACGGGGTCCATCAAGGTGGTGACCACGGACGGCGGGGTTCTGACCTGCGAGACCTTGACCTTGAAGTTCGAGGAAGATCTCCTGGTCAGCGACGGCCCCTTCTGTTACTCAACCCCCACCGGCGACCTGGAAGGCACCTCCTTCGTGTTCAACACCAAGGCGAAGACCCTGACGGTCGGCGGCCGGACGGACCTCTTGTTTGAAGCCCGGTAACCCCGGCGCGCCGGGTCCGGGATTCCCCGGGACCGGGCGCCGACGGAGCATCGCTTCAACGGAGCAGCCTGAGGACGGCCCTCGCCGGGCCGGACCGCGTTTTTCGCCTGGCGACGGCCATCTCCTCACGACACAAAGGCCATAATGAAAATTGCTGCGGTGAGCCAGTGAAAAGGAACGTATTCTTCGGTTTGACGATCTGTCTGATGGCATTGGCTCTGTGGCCGGCGGCGGTTTCCGCCCAGCTCCGGCCCGGCGGGGCCGGCGAGTCCAAAGGCCCCATCGCCGTTTCGGCCGACCGCCTGGAAGCGGACGACCCCGCGGGGATGGTGACCTTCAGCGGCTCGGTGGTGGCCCGCCAGGGCGAGATGACCATCACCTGTGACCGGATGCGGATTTTTTATCTTCATAAGGAAGAACCGGCCAAAGCCGCCGTCTCGTCCGCCTCGGAAGAGGCCCCGGCCAAGCCCAAGACCCCCTCCCCCTTAGGCGGCGGGGACAGGCAGATCGACCGGGTGGAGTGCGACGGCAACGTCAAGGTGGTCGAGGGCGACCGCATGGCTGTGGGCCAGAAGGCCCTGTACCTGGCCCAGGCCCTGCCCCGCCGCATCATTCTCACGGGCGAGGCCCGGGTCTGGCAGGGGCGCGATTCCCTGACCGGGCACCAGGTGACCTATTATCTCGACGACCAGCGCAGCCTCGTGGAAGGCGGCCAGCGCACCCGGGTGCGGACCATTTACCATCAGGACGGCAACAAGCCATGACCGAGGCGGCGCTCAAGTCCCACAAGCGGCGCCGGAAACCGGCGCCGCAGCAGCGCCTGGTGGGCTCCGGCCTGGTGAAGGCCTATGGCCAGCGCAAGGTGGTCAACGAGGTCAGCGTGGCCCTGGAAGTGGGGGAGATCTGCGGCCTCCTAGGTCCCAACGGCGCGGGCAAGACCACCACCTTTTACATGCTGGTGGGGCTCATCAGCCCTGACGAGGGTTCGGTGCTCCTGAACGACCACGACCTCACCGACGCCCCCATGCACCAACGGGCCCGGCAGGGCCTGACGTATCTGCCCCAGGAGCCCTCGGTCTTCCGCCGCCTGTCGGTGGAAGACAACGTCATGGCCATCCTGGAAACCCTGGACCTGACCCCGGCCGAACGCCAGTCGCGGCTGACCCATCTCCTGGCGGACCTGGGGCTCAGCCACCTGGCCAAGAACAAGGCCCTGTCCCTGTCGGGCGGGGAGCGCCGCCGCCTGGAGATCACCCGGGCCCTGGCCCTGACCCCGGTGTTCCTTTTGTTCGACGAGCCCTTCGCCGGCATCGATCCCATTGCCGTGGGGGACATCCAGAACCTGATTCTGTTGCTGCGCAACCGGGGGCTGGGCATCCTCATCTCGGACCACAATGTCCGGGAAACATTGAGTGTCTGCGACCGGGCCTACATCATCAACGAGGGCCAGGTGCTGCGGGAAGGCCTGCCCCAGGAACTGGCCACCGACGAAACCGTCCGGCGCATCTATCTGGGACGCGATTTCTGCTTATAAAACCGGCCGGGTCGTCCCGCCGGAACTTGATATCTTGATCGATGAAACGCGTGAGGCCCGGGCGACTTCAGGGCTTTCCGGCCGTTTCCGGCGGGCCTTTCCGGCCGGAACCGGCGAAACGTCTATGGAGTGAATGATGGCTTTGGATCTCAGGCTCAGCCAGAAACAAACCCAGGTCATGGTCATGACCCCCCAGTTGCAGCAGGCCATCAAGCTGTTGCAGCTCGGGCAAATGGAACTGGTTGAGGAAATCAATCAGGAAATGCTGGAAAACCCCATGCTGGAACTGGCCCCGCCGCCGGACAGCGCCGAGGCCGCCTCCAGCAATTCCCTGAGCGACCCCGGATATGACCAGACCCCGGACACCGAGCGCCGGACCACCGACGAATTCGCCGACTCCGCCGGAGCCACTGAAGATAAGGTGCGGGAGGAATTCGACTGGGAAAACTATCTCGGCGAATACTCCAGCGCCCCCTCCACCAGCCTCAATGTCGGCAGCCACGAAAGCCCCGAGGAGACCCCCGGCTTTGAAAGCTTTGTGGCCTCCAAAACCTCCCTCAGCGAACACCTCAGCTGGCAGTGGCGCTTCACCGCCAATA
The DNA here is from genome assembly GCA_031549025.1 of Candidatus Adiutrix sp. Lineage (GTDB taxonomy): Bacteria > Desulfobacterota > Desulfarculia > Adiutricales > Adiutricaceae > Adiutrix. The sequence continues at coordinate 4,441 of JAVBQN010000024.1, forward strand.
ACGAGCGCGACCTGGTGCTGGGCTCGGCCGTCATCGGCAACCTCGACGACGACGGCTACCTGGCCGCCACCCTCGAGGAACTGGCTGCGGAAACCAAAGCCGCCCCCGAGGAGATGGCCCATGTCCTGGCTCTCGTTCAGGAGCTGGACCCGCCCGGGGTGGCCGCCCGCGATCTTGCGGAGTGCCTCCTGATCCAGCTTCACCGTCTCGACCTGGGCGACAGCCTGGCCGCCGATATCTGCCGCCACCACCTGCACCTGGTGGAAAAAAAGGACATGGCCGGCCTCTGCCGGGTCCTGAAAGCCACCAAAGAGGAAGTGGCCATGGCCATCGAGGCCATCCGCGCCCTGGAGCCGCGCCCGGGCCGGGCCTACAACAACACCGATTCCATCTACGTCACGCCCGACGTCTACATCTCCAAGATCGGCGACGAATACGTCATCACCCTCAACGAGGATGGCCTCCCCAAGCTGCGCCTTTCCAAGGAATACCGACGCATGTTGACCAACAAGGAAGCCGAGGGCGAAACCAAAAAATACTTGAACGAAAAACTGAAAGGCGCCGCCTTCCTCATCCGCAGCATCCACCAGCGCCAGCGCACCATCTACCGGGTCACCGAGGCCATCTTCAAAGTCCAGCGCGACTTCCTCGATTACGGCGTGGAGCACCTCAAGCCCCTGGTCCTGCGCGACATTGCCGAGGAACTCGGCTTCCACGAATCCACCATCAGCCGGGTCACCACCAACAAATACGTCTACACCCCCCAAGGGCTCTTTGAACTCAAATACTTCTTCGACAGCCCCATCAACCGCTTCCAGGGCGAGGCCCTGGCTTCCGAAAGCGTCAAAAACCGCATCAAACAGATCATCAACGCCGAAGACCCCCAAAAGCCCTTGAGCGACCAACGCATCGTGGAAATCCTCCGCGGCTCCAACATCGATATCGCCCGCCGTACCGTGGCCAAATACCGCGAAATGCTCGGTCTCGGCTCGTCCAGTGAACGCCGCCAGATGTATTGAGCGGTAAAAGGTCTTTCAAGGCATGGAAAAACATTTGGGGTGACTTTGAGGAAGAGCGGAAAGAAGAAGCGACGAACTCAAGTTTTACATAATTTTTATATACCGCTTGACTGATGCATAAAAATTGCATAAAATTAATGTATCAAATGAAGGGGTGATCATGACCGCCAAAGAAATCGCCAAAATGCTGGAAGCTGACGGCTGGTACGAAATGAAAGGCGGGAAGACCGGACACCGGCAGTTCAAACACGATCAGAAGTCCGGCAAGGTGACCGTACCCATGCACCCCGGCGAGGTGCCGTTCCTGACGGTCAAGAGCATCGAAAAGCAGGCCGGGCTGAAGTTCAAGAGGTGAGACGATGAAAGCGTATTACGCCGGGCTGATCCCGGACGAAGGAAAGTATTCCGTGCTCTTCCCCGATGTGCCCGGCTGCCAGACCTGGGGGACCACCCCCGAGGAAGCGTTCGCCCGGGCCGTGGAGGCCCTGGCCGGCCACCTGGAGGCCCTGGCCGACGACGGGGACCCCATCCCCGCGCCGAGCGCCCATGAGGAAGCCTGGGCCAAGCTGCAAGAGGATTGCCGGGAGATGGGCGTGGACCTGCCCGAGGGGACGCTGTTCCAGCTCATCCCGGCCCCGGAGCTGGACCTCTCCCCGGTGCGCATCTCGGTCTCGTTCAAGCGCTACACCCTGGAGATGATCGACCGCAAGGCCGAAGCCGCCGGCATGACCCGCAGCGGCTTCCTGGCCGCCGCCGCCGCCGCCAGCGAAGCGCCGCGGCAGTCGTGAGTGGTGCCAAGAGAAAAAAGAAAGGCCGCCTTTGCGGGGCGGCCCCCAAATGGCTTCTGTCCAGAAGCAGACTATTTCCCACAAGTCTCTGACTGGTTAGCTTTGGCGCAATACGTGCCCGCCCTAATAATAAAAGGCCCGCTCAGTTTATTGTATGAATTGCACAATGGCACAATGTATTCTTCGTGTCCAAGGAGGCTCTCTCCGTTGTAAACATGGGCGCCCAATGTTGCGGATTTATCGCAGCTTTTATTTGCGCAACCAGGCGCCGTGTCGCCGCCGAGTATAGTGACCGTTGTTGATAAGGTCGATCTCCCGAATGGCCTGACGGTGGATGTCCGGGCACAGGTGGGCGTAGCGCTTCAGCTCCATGAGCCGCAAGGGAAACTGCTATGACAACGCCCCAATGGAAAGCTTCCGGGGCATTCTGAAAAACGAACTGGTCCATCGGAGGCGCTATGAAACCCACCGGAAAGCCTGCCAGGACATCACCGAATATATTGAACTTTTCTACAATCGCCAGCGAATACGGAAAACCCTGGGCTACCTGTCGCCGGCCGCCTTCAACCTGAAATTACAAGCCGACCATATGCCGGCCGCCGCTTAGATGGCGTCCATTATTGACAACCACCTCACTATGGTATTTATGTCAGCAGCGGCGATTTCATCCACAGCGCCTCGCGGGTATAACCGCCTTCGGCCAGGGAGACGGCCCAGGCAGCGGCCAATACAGCAGCGGTTATGGTATTTACAACAGCGACGATTTCGTCCACAACGGACCGGGGGCCTTGGTCGCCACCGGCGAAGCCCTGGCTACACTAACGAACGGTTATGGCCTTTATGTTGGAAACAGCTTCACCCACAACGGCTCCGGCGTCATAACCGCCACCAGCAAGCACTACGGCGCCTCCAACGACGCTGGCAGGGCTTATGGCCTGTATGTTAGAAATGGCTTCACCAACAGCGGCTCCGGGTTGGTGAACCTCTTGGCTTATAGCCAGGGGAGCGGCCACAGTTATGGCCTTTTTGTCTACACGGGCGGGTTGACCACTTCCGGCCGGATAACCCTGGCCGCCCAAGGCGCCAACACCGCCTTTTCCGCTTATTTGGATAATCAAGCCAATAACCACGCCACCTTCCAAAGCGGTTCCACCCTTTACCTGGCCGACACCGGCGCCAACCTGAGCTTCGCTCTTGGCGGTCAGCCCCAATCCGCCTACATTGGAAGCGGGGCTAAGCTGATTTCCCTGGCGGCCACGGTGGCCCCCAGTGCCAGCCCCATCACCCACAGCAAACTCATAAACCGGGCCGACGGCTTTTTTGATGGGAACAACACAGTGGTCGGAGCCTCCGGCACGAACGGCTTCGTCACCGCCGACAACGGGGTGCTGCGCTATACCCACATCGTGCTCCAAGGCACGGGCAACAGCGACGGCACTTACGGCGTCACCGTGGAACGCCTGGCCGACGCCTCGGCCGTCACCGGCGGGGCGGCCGGGGCTATGGTGGGCCAACTGGAAAACTATTGGCGGGGCACGGTTTTGTTTGACGGCGCCAATAACATCAACAACCTGGACACGCCGGACATCGGCTGGCTGTATCTTTTGGCCGGCATTGAAAATGCCCCCAACGTGGCCGCGGCCGCGCGCTCGGCCTATCTACAGACCACCCCTATGGGCGTCAATCAGGCCGTGCTGGGCCTGAACCAGGCCGGCCGCACGGCCACCAGCCAATTCAAGTATGAATTGTTGGGGAGCCTGCCCGTCTTGTACGACCGCGGTTTCGCCTATCCCCAGGCCGCGCCTTCCGGCGGCGACGTCTCCGGCGACCGCACCAGCCTGTGGGCCCGGCCCTTCTATCACACCGGCACGCGCGACGGCTACGGCGGCTTCGCCGACCAGGACCAGGACTTCACCGGCCTGAACATGGGCCTGACCCGCTTTAACACCACCGACTGGGGCGATCTGGCCTTCGGCGCGGCTTTCAACTATGTGGACGGCGACTTTGACGGCGGCCAGTATTCGGCCGATTCCGACAGTTACGGCTTTTCCCTGGGCCTGACCGCCCGCTTTGCCGGCGGCGAAAACTGGAACCCCCGCGCGGCCCTCTACGGCGGCTATCTGCACCACAGCCTCAAGCAGACCCGACGGATCGGCAGCCTGCCGCATAACGTCGGCGCCGGGAGCTATTATTCCGAGCCCGACGGCTCCACCTGGAATTTGGGCCTGAGCCTCGACAATGATTTCCACCTCACACCCGACACCATTCTCCGCCCCCGCCTGGGCCTGGACTACGCCCGCACCAGCCTGGACGGTTTTGCGGAAAACGGCCCGGCCCAAGGCCTGCCCCTGACCGTGGCTGAAACCACTTATGACTCCCTGCGGTCCGACCTGGGGGCCAGCCTCATCTGGCAGGCCGCCCCCGGCCTGAACCTGGAACTGCGGGCCGATTACTACCATGAATTCCAAGACACCGAGGCGGCCGTGCTCGGCCGGGCCAGCACCGCCCCCGGCCTGATCTTCACGGCCGCCGGCCTGGACCCCGGCCGTGACAGCGGCTCGGCGGGGACGGGCCTGTCGTGGACTCCGGCCAGCGTGGACAACGTCACCCTGAGCCTGGATTACGACTATCACTTCGGGGCGGGCTACAGCGGCCACGAGGTGGCCGGTCTCTTCCGCCTGGATTTCTGAGCCGCGCCTCACGGCCAAAACTTTGCCCGTGGTCCGGAACACTCCGGCCCACGGGTTTTTTCCGCCCCAGGCTTCGGCCGGAGATATTACTCCGGCGACTGAATAAGTCATGCCAGTGATTTCGCCAAAGCCCGAAATCACTGGACTTCAGCGGCCGGGAACAGACTTCTCAAGCTGCCGGGTTAATAACCAATAGCCGGCCTATGGCCTTGACGGATATAAGGCGCGTTATCTGAGGCTCATTCCGGTTGATCGGCTGAGGGCCAGCGCTGATGTCAGCGTTTCGGCGCAGGCCTTCGCGGCAGCTTGGGCTTGTTGCCTCTTCTCGCTTTCCTCTTTCTCAATCTGGAGTATCCGACATTCCTTCCAAGTCTTGCCTTGACTTGGCTTAATGGCGAGTCCTTTTCAGGCGCTTTTGGGGGCAAACTGGCCACGTTTTGGGGCAAAAGCCCTCTTTGCCCCCTAGCCTGCCCCCATCATGCGTGAGTTGTCAAGATTTCCGGTGGACCCCATGAGACGTCAAGTCAATAACCTCCGGCAGAGCCGGAGGCTTGTAAAGGCGTGAACCGCTCGAAGCGGTGTGAATGTATTGCCGCTCATGAGCGGCGAGTTGCTACTCGTCCTTAAACAGCGTCAGTTGGTCAAGGCGGCGGTCTTCCTTCT
>JAVBQN010000031.1:0-111203 GCA_031549025.1 Candidatus Adiutrix sp.
CCGTACTTTCCTTATCATATCCACCGTCAACATCTCCTTAAACCTCCGCTATGGCATCATAGCGGCAGGCGGTTGAGGTGGGTCATTTTTACGTGCCTATTACACCCTATAGTGGGTCATTTTTGCATGCCGATTTACATCAGTGATACCGCCCTCATCGCCGACTGGCGGCGCGGCTTGATAGATCCCGGCAAATGAGCTAAAATCTTTCTCAAGGGGTGATGCGTATGACCACGATTATCGTACCTGATGAAATAGACAAGGCCTTCGCCGACTTGGCGGCGGAAAGATCGCTCTCCAAAAACGACCTGATGCTGGCCGCCCTGGCTGAATATCTGTTAGACAAAGAGGCCGCCGCCGGCCTGGCTGAGGCCGATGAGGCCTGGGCCGAGTTTGAAAAAACCGGGGAAGGCGTTCCCCTGGAAGAGGCCGCCGGCTGGCTGGCCTCCTGGGGAACCCCCGGTTCCAAGCCGAGCCCGCAGTGCCGCAAGTTGTAATCCTGCCGGCCGCTCTTCGCGGCCTGGAACGTCTGGAAGCGTTTTTGCTGGACAAAAATGCGGAAGCCGCCGCCCGGGTCGGCGAAACCTTGCCGAAGGCCATGCGCCGCCTGGGTGATTCCCCGTATATCGGCCGCCTGGCGGGCGACAAGCGCCAGTTGATCGTCCGCCTGGGCCGCGCGAGCTATATCGTGACCTATAAAGTCATCGAAGGCTGGGCCGTGTATATTCTCTCCGTACGGTACGGGAGGGAATTGGAAACAGAGGAATAGACCATAGACAGCCCCTCTGCTATAGCCGCTTGAAAACCGCCCCTCAAATGGGCGGTTTTCGCGTTTTGGGGTGTTTTGAAAAAGCCTGTCGACCAAAAAGATCAAACATGGCTCCTACACAGCTCAAAAAAAACCCAACATGGCTCCGCCCCCCCGAAAAACCGGGCTTATACTGGAAAACTGCGTCATCGAACACCTCCGGGACGGCGAAAAAATTGAGCTGGCGAACGCTCCCAACCGCGTGGCCGACGGGTTCGACCGCTTCACCCGCTTCGTGTTGCGCATGATCGCCATCGTGGCCGGCGTCCCCTACGAAATCCTCTCCGGCGACTACCCGGGCATCACCTATTCCACCGCCCGCATGAGCCGGCAGGATTTCACCATGTTCCTCGAGCCCGACCGCTTCTGGCTGGAACAGGCCGTCAACCGCCCCGTGTTCCGCGAGTGGCTGCGGTGGGAAGCCTTGACCGAGGGCTGCCTCCCCGGCTATTTCCGCGACCCGGCCCATTACGAAAAGGCCATGTGGGTGCCGGCCGGCATGCCCAGCCCCGACCCCTTGCGCGAGGGCAAGGCCGATATCGACAACATCAAGGCCGGCCTCGATTCGCCGCAGAACATCATCCTCGGCCGGGGCGGCGATCCGGAAAAGGTGTTGGAAGACCTGGCCTCCTGGCAGGCCCTTCAAGACGACGTGTTCACCAAAAATCAAAGAGGGGCACCTCACCGATTGCAGCGTCGGCTATCGCCTGTTGGAATTTGACTCCCTGCGCGAAGGTGAAAGCCGGGAATACGGGGCCTCGCCATCGAGGGCCCCTGCTGGGTGGAAGGTGGTGCTGAAGCGCATGGTCAAAACCCATCGAACCGGCCCGCCCTATGGCGCGGTGCGGGTGGTGAACGACGCCGGGGAAAATTTCCGGGCCCGGGCCCTGGATTCCCTCTTGCTGCGGGGCGGCTTAGAGGTCGACAAGCCGGCTCCCGGCGCCCGGGAACTGCGGGGCTATTCCCTGCGCGAGCTGGCCCGGGAATGCCTGCGGTCCGCCGGCCGCTCCGTCGGCGGAGACGTCCGCGACATGGTCGGCCGGGCCCTGACCACCACCGACCTCCCGATCCTTTTGACCGACGCCAGCCGCCGCTTCCTCCTGGAAGGGTTTCAGGAAGCCAACGAAACCTGGCCGCTCTGGACCGGCGTGCCCCCGGCCCGGTAGAGGCCGTATTTCACCTGTTCGGCCAGTTGCCGCAAGTGGGTATGCCCCGGCACCATGGCGGAATAGGAATTGGCCACGCCGATGATCGGCCGCGAGAGCTCGTTCCGCGAACAGCCGGCTCCCAGCCACAGCACCCGGCTGTCCCCAAAGTCCTCGCCCAGAAACGACCCGATGGGGGACATGACGGTCACCTCCTGAAATGTATCCCATTGTATCACAAAATTTCAGGGGCGGACCGGGGTCCCGCTTGCCTTCCGGCTTTGGAGCCGCTATCATCGGTCAACGCATTTTCGGCCGGATACCGCCATGATGAAGCACCTGATCACCGCCAAAGAAGATTTCACCGCCCGCCTCCTGACCTGGTTCGCCGGGGCCGGACGGCCCCTGCCTTGGCGCGCCGCCTATGACCCTTACGAAGTATGGGGTTCGGAAATCATGCTCCAGCAGACCCAGGCCGAACGCGGGGCCCGGTATTTCGAGGGTTGGATGCGCCGCTTCCCGGATATCCGGTCCGTGGCCGAGGCCGACGAGGCGGCGGTCCTGGCGGCCTGGGAAGGTTTGGGCTACTACTCCCGGGCCCGGAACCTCCAGCGGGCGGCCAGGTATATCATGGAGGTGTACGGCGGCGAATTCCCGTCCTCCGTGGAGCGCATCCGGGCTCTCCCCGGAGTGGGCGAATATACGGCCGGCGCGGTGGCCTCCATCGCCTTCAACCGGCCGGAGCCGGCCGTGGACGCCAATGTCCGCCGCCTCCTGGCCCGCCTGGGAGACCTGGACCGGCCCGTGGACGAGCCCGATAGCCAAGCCCTGATCGCGGCCACAGCCCGGGCCCTCATTCCCGCCGAATCCCCGCGCCTGTTCAACCAGGCCCTCATGGAACTCGGGGCCCTCGTCTGCGCCCGGAAACCGGGCTGCGGCCGCTGCCCGGTCACGGCCCACTGCGCGGCCTTTAGGCGAGGCGCCACCGCCGAACGGCCGGTGACCAGACCCAAAGCCGCCTATCAGTTTCTGGAGGCGGCGGCCGGAGTGGTGCGGCGGGACGGCCTGGTCCTGATCCGCCAGCGCCCGTGGCGCGGTTTATGGGCCGGGCTGTGGGATTTCCCCGGCGGGCCCGTCGAACCCGGGGAGGGCCCCGAACAGGCCCTGGTCCGCCACATTCGGGAACAGACCGGCCTGGACGTGACCGTGGACGAAAAAATCGCCGTGGTGCGGCACGGCTACACCACCCGCCGGGTGGTCCTGCACGGCTTTTTCACCAAAGCCCCGAAGAATGCCCCGGCCGCCGACGGCCTCTGGGTGCGGCCCGAGGACCTGGCCGACCGGGCCTTCCCGGCCGGAGCCCGGAAACTTCTGGAACATCTCGGCTGGAAATAAAATCCTGTTTTGGGGATCACGCTATCATATTCTCTATTATTTTAATTATAATACAAAAATATAAATAAACGGCACGCACCAGTTTGGCCAACCTGAACTTCCCGCTTGTCCCGGAGCGCGTCTTCGTACTATAGTTGGACAGACGCCCCGCTCGGGGCCATATCCACCCGGCAACAACACGAGGACCATCATATGCCCTTTCAAATACCCGTCGTCAAATACACCGGCCGCATCCACGAAGTGGCCCTCGGCCCGGACCGCCTGCTGACCGGCGGCCAGGACGCCTACGGCTTCCACGCCTTCGAAGGCGTTTTTCCCCATCCCCCGCGCCTGGCCCTGGACGTCTGGGATTATGATCCCGGCGAAGAGTGGCCGGCCGCGCTCCGGGAGGCCTACGCCGGGGTCATGGGTGACCCCGGGGCCTGGGCTCGGAAATGCGTGGACTACGGGGCCGACCTGGTGGCCCTGCACCTGAAGAGCTCGGACCCGGCCGACCGCAACACCGGGCCGGCCGAGGCGGTGGAGAGCGTGCGGAAAGTGGTGGAGGCGGTCCAGGCGCCAATCATCGTCTACGGCATGGGCCTGGAATACCGCGACGCCGCAACCCTGGCCGCCGTGGCCGAGGCCTTCGTGGGCCGCCACCTGATTCTCGGCCCGGTGACGGCCAAGAGCTACCGCCAGGTCGCCCCCCTGGCCCTGGCCTGCGGGCACACCCTGATCGCCCTTTCGGCCACGGATTTCAACCTGGCCGAACAATTGAACATCCTCCTGACCAACCTGGGCTTCCCCCGGGACCGCATCCTCATGGACCCCACCACTGCGGCCCTGGGGTACGGGATGGAGTACTGCTACTCGGTCATGGAGCGGCTCCAGATCGGGGCCCTGGCCGTGAACGACGAGGACGTGCAGCAGCCGCTGATCAACTTCGTGGGCGAGGAAAGCTGGCGGGCCAAGGAGGCGGGGCTGTCGGCCGCCGACCACCCGCTCCTGGGCGACGGGAAAAGCCGGGGCATCATGCTGGAGACCACGGCCGCCGTGACCTTCCTGGCGGCCGGGGCCAACATCCTGTCCCTTCGCCACCCCGACAGCCTGAAGATGGTGCGGGAATTCGCGGAACTGATGTACGACGGCGGCCCGGTGAAGGAAGGCCAGGGAATCGTCATCCCGCCCGCTCGGCCCTGACCGCCTCCCCCTGGCCCGGGCGCTGTTCGCCGCGACCGTGGTCTTCGTCGGCCTGTACGGCCTGCGCGTCAGCTTTTTTCCGGTGCCCCTGACCCTGACCGAAGTGGCGCTGGCCCGGTAATTGGAACTGGACAAACAGATCAGCGCCGCCGCCACCGAAATCGGCGTGCTGGAGGAGGCCCTCCTGACCCTCCTGGGCCTGAGCGGGTCCCGACCGGACCTGGCCGTCGCGCCCCGGCCGAAAGCGGCGGGCGCCCGGCCCCGGCCCTGGGTTATGAGCTCCTGGCCCGCCGGGCCGGTCTCCAGGCGGCCCGCTGGCCCATCCAGGCGGCCCGAGGCGAGGTCGAAGCAGCACGGGCGGCCTTCTACCCCAGCTTTGACCGCAAAGTCTTCTACGCCTTCGACGCCATCCATCTGGAGGACCTGCTCCACAGCGGCAGCCAGCAGTTCGACCTCATCGGCGGGTTGTCCCTCCCGATCTTCGACAGCAGCCGCCTCAACGCCAATTACCAGGCCACCCAGGCCGGCCGCGATCTGACCATCGCCCAATACAACCAGGCCATGGCCCCGGCGGTGCGGGAGGTGCCCTCCAGCGGAGCCGGCTCCAGGCCGTGACCTGCACCGCGGAAAGCGCCCGGACCCACTTCCGGACGGGCCTGGCCGACCAGGTGACGGCCCGGGAAGCCCGGCTGCCGGTCCTGGCCGAGCAGGACCGGATGCTGAAAATGCGGGGCCGCCAGTTGAGCGCGGAAATCGAGTTGATCGTGGCCTTGGGCGGCGGCTTTTACACGGATCGGGACGCGCTGGGTTCCCCGCAACCGTCGTCGGTCCGGCCGGCGACCCGAACCACGGCCGCTCCTCAGCCGGCCGTGGCCGCCGGCTCGCCCGCTTCGGAGACCCGGATGAAGCCGGCTGTGGTTACGAGCGCCCCCCAGCCGGAACCCCAAAGAAAAGAACCAGCCGCCGCCAGTCAAGTCTTGAGCTTCCACCCGGTCGAATAGGCCGCCCAGTTCCGGCAAAGGACGCGGAAGTTTCTTGACATTATCCTCGGAAGCGATTAAAACTGACTTTGTCCGCCCGAATGGTGGAATTGGTAGACACAAGGGACTTAAAATCCCTCGGCCGAAAGGCCATGCCGGTTCAATTCCGGCTTCGGGCACCACTTGAATTATAAGGGGTTGCGGACGGCGCATCGACCGTCGGCAACCCCTCTTTTTTACTCAAAATCGTAAATTGTGCGAAAAATTGTGCGGGAAAGGTCAGAAATGCAGAGCTTTTTTAAGGACTCCGTGCGCATTTCCGACGAACAATTTTGTGTACTGCATGGTGGTCGTGATCGTCGAATGCCCGGCCATGTCCTGAACCAGCTTGAGCGGCACCCCTTGCCCGACAAGGCAGGTAAGGCAAGTGTGGCGCAGGTCGTGAAGCCTGGCCAGGGGAAGGCCTGCCCGCCTGGCGGTCATCTTGAAATGGCTGGTCAGGTTGTCCAGCCTCCCCACCTGGAAGACCGGCCCGGACGTCCGGGGCTCCCCCATGGCATCGACAGCAGGAGGCAGGAGCGGCACCACCCTTTCCCGGTCGCCCTTCCCTACCACCCGGATGGTCGGAGCCGGGCCGAGAGTCACCGCGCTCCAATCCAGTTCATGGGCTTCCCGCCGCCGGACGCCCGTCCAGATCAGGAATACCCACAGCCGCCGGAAGTCCGGCCGAACTTCGGCGGCAAGCAGCTGGTCAACCTGTTCCCGGTTCAGGTGCCGAGGCAGGGGCCGGGAGGTGCGGACCATGTCCACCTTCGGCGCGATCGGAATAAAGGGATAGTATCAGGATATCACCCAAGAGACAAAAGTGGCTTTGCTAAAGAAGCGAATTTCACTCATTGTCAATGGTCTTCTCAGACAACTGGAGATCGAGCCCCACGCCACGCTGCTGGACGTCCTGCGCGACGAACTGCGCCTAACGGGCGCCAAGCGCGGCTGCGACCAGGGGCACTGCGGGGCCTGTACGGTCCTCCTGGACGGCGCGCCGGCCAACGCCTGCCTGATGCTGGCTTCCATGGTCCACGGCCGGTCCGTGGAGATCATCGAACATTCGGAAGCGGATGAGACCATGCGAGTCATCCAGGCCGCCCTGATAGAGGAAGACGCGGTGCAGTGCGGTTTCTGCACGCCCGGGATGGTGCTCACGGCCAAGGCGTTACTTACGGAAAATTCGACCCCCGGCCGGTCTGAAGTTATGGAAGTCTTGTCCGGCAACCTTTGCCGCTGCACTGGCTATGAACGCATCGTGGCCGGCGTGGATCGGGCGGCCGGGGCCTTGCGGGAAAGGAAGGGTGGCCGTGAGTGACGGAAGCGTGGTGGGAGCCGATATCCCTCGCTGGGAATCGCCCCTGAAGGCCGACGGGCGGGCCCGATTTACCGACGATTACACCCCCCGGGAGATGGTCTACGGCGCGGTTCTCCGCAGCCCGCATCCCCACGCCCGGGTGCGGGCCATCGACTGCGCCGAGGCCCTGGCCCGGCCCGGAGTGCCGGCCGTCCTGGGGCCGGAAGATGTGGCGGAAATTCGCTATAACTCGTCCGGTGAACCGGCTGCCCCTGAGCGCCCGATTCCTGCTGGACGCGAACGGGGAATGAAACGATGAAATCTTTCACGTATCTGGAACCCGCGACGCTTGAGGGTGCTCTGGAAATGAAGCGGCGTCACGCGTCGTCCGTCTTCATCGCCGGCGGCCCCGACCTGGTGCCGCTGATGAAATACGACCTGTTGGCGCCCGAGGCCGTCATTGCCCTGGAAAGGATTCCGGGGCTCGCGGGAATCAAGCTCGTCGGCGACGACCTGGAAATCGGAGCCCTGACCCGACTCCACGAACTCCGTCTGTACGCGTCCGGGAAGCCGCCGTGTCTCCGGCGGTGAAGCTCCAAGGCCATGCGCGCGGTGCTGCGGGAAGTACTGCGCGACCTGCGGCAACGCCTGGACTGATACCCATTCGCGCTGTTCAAAAAGAACCGGCGGCCTCACGCGAGGCCGCCGGTTCTTTTTTATCAAGGATCAGGGATCAGCGCGACGGCTTACCCCAAATCGGGTTGTATGGGCAGGGCCTTGAGGTCGTATTGCTTCATGATGTCCCGCATGGTCTGATCGAGAGCCTTGGCGCCGGGGAAGTCCTGGCGGGCCGGCGTCTTGCCCATGAGGGCCTTGACCCGGCCGGCGACGCGCTGTTGAAGGGTGCGGCCGCCCTCTTCCAGCCAGTTGCCCCGGCTCTGGCGGCTGATGGCCGGCGAGAGAAAGCAGGTCTCCTTGCGGAAATTTTTCACCGTGTGGGGCTGGGAAATGTAGTCCCCGCCGGGGCCCTGGGCGGCGATGAGGGCCTGGGCCAGGGTGTCGTCGTCCACCCGGATGCCGCGCTTCATCCGTTTGATCATGGCGCAGACGTCGTTGTCGGCCACCAGCTTTTCCAGGCTGGTGATGCGGGCGAACTCCAGCATGCCCGCGCCGGAGATGATGTTCACCCCGGCCAGGGCCGCGGCCAGGCCGCCCATCATGGTTTCCGCGCCGGCCTGGTAGTCGTTTTCCTTGCTGTCGCTCAAAGCCGCGTAGGTATGGGTGGGGAGGCCGTAGAATTTGCCCATTTGGCTGTAGGCCACGAGCATCAGGCTCACTTCGGGCGAACTGAGGCAGGCGTTCATGGTGCCCATGTCAAAATGCATGGGCGCGCCCCCGTAGATCACGGGCGTGCCCGGCCGCACCAGGTGGGCCAGAACCAGGCCGCTCAACAGTTCGGCCGTGTGGACCAGCACCGAACCGGCCAGGGTGGCCGGGGAACAGGCCCCGGGCATGGGGACGGAAATATATTCGATCGGGACGCCCAGCCGGGCGCTGTCCACGATGTTGTGGCAGGCCAGTTCCGCCCACTTCAGCGGCGCCGAGGGGCAGATGTCCAGGACGATGCGCGGCCGGGTGATGAGTTCCTTGGGCCCGCCCACGGCCGCGGCCACCAGGTCGTGGATGTGCCCCACCCCGGCCTGGTTGAAGGCCCCGGAGAGCATGGGCTTGGTGCCGTGGCGGAGAAGGAGGTAGACCCGATAACTGTCGGAGATGACCGAGGGCACGTCATCCGGCGAAATGGCCGTGGACTGGATGGCCAGGTGCTCCAGCTGCTCGGTGAGGCGGACAATGTCCACCAGGTCGGCGGCCAGGGCCTGGTGGGTGGTGCGGCCGTCGGCTTCCAGCATCATCAGGGTGGCGCTGCCCGGATCGAAAAAGGACTCGTCGCCGGACAGGTCGGCCTTAAAATCGCCGGCGATGTTATACAGGGCCACGTCGCGCTTGACCTGGCCCAGGGCGGCGTCGACCATTTCTCTGGGAATGCGCACCACGCCGTGCGCTTCCTCCCTGGCTCCGGCCCGGGTCAGGATCTGACGGGCCTCGGCGGTGTCGAACTTGACCCCGGTGTTGGCCAAAAGGTCCAGGGCCGCCTGATGGATCTTCCTTATGGAAGCCTCGCCCAGAAGGCGCAGGTTCAGCGGATTTTCATAAAATTCCATCGAGTCTATCTCCACTATGCGGAATATGGAAAGTCAGGGGTGCCGCCCCGGGAACCGGTTCCGGGGCAAAGCTTCCATCGCTTCGGCGGTCCGCGCCGAAGTCAACCGTCATGATCAGGCTGTGAAGGCCGGCCTTTCCGGAACCGGTCGGCTCCGGAAAGGCCGGGTGACGTCAGCCGGCCACGGCTTCCCGCTGCCGGGCCTCGCGCACGAACCGCTGGTGGCGCCGCATGATCAGGAAACAGAAGAACGAACCCACCACGCACATGGCGATCAGGAACATGAAGATGTAGTGATAGGCCTCGACGCTGGTCTCGCCGAACCGGTCGAGCCAGTTGCCGAACAGGGCGTTGATGAACCCGTCGGGGCTGTAGCCCAGGATGGAGATGATGCCCACGGCCGTGCCGGTGAGGTAGCGGGGGATGTGGGCTTCCTCGACGGTGGCGAACATGATGTTATAGCCGGCGAAGTTGGCCACCGCCACCACCAGCGACAGGGCCACCGACAAGACCGTGGCCTCGGCCGCGTTGGGGATGACGAAGAAGAGGCTGAGGAAGATGATCATCAGGACGTTGGAGCCGATGATGACCTTGCACGACGAGCCGATGCGGTCGGCCAGGATGCCGCCGATGGGGCCGCCCACGAAGCGCGCGCCCTTGGTGCGGACAATGCCCAGAACCGCGCCGGCCACGGCCGACATCTGGAGGAATTGGGTCATGTAGGGGGTCAGGTAGGACTGGCCCGTGTAGGCGCCGTAGCAGCACATGACCACGATGGAGACGCACCACACCCACGGATTGGCGAGGACTTTGCCCACATCGCGGAACTGGAAGGTGTCCTCTTCGGTGGCGTTCTGCTGGGCGATGCTCTCGTCAAAAAAAATGGCGGTCATGACGGCGGCCAGGACGCAGAACCCGCCCTGCACCCACACGGCGTACTGGAGACTATCCAACGGCACCTGGGACAAACCGTAGGCCACGGTGGCCACGCCCAGGCAGCTGGCCGAGAAGAAACCTTCGCCGGAGTTGTACCAGCCGTACATCCGGCCCTGCTCTTCCGGGGTGCCGAGCATGCGCACGGCCTTGATCATGCCCGACCAATAGGCGAAGCCGACGGTGAAGGCCAGGAGGAACCAGATGATCCGGCCGGTTTCATAGCTGGGGTCGAAGGAGTACCACAGGTTGAGCAAACCCGTGCCCAGAAGGGAGACGACGATGATCTTCTTCGGGGAGAAGCGGTCGGCGATGTAGCCGCCGGGGATGTAGAGGAGGGTGCAGCCGATCATGTGGAAGGTCAGAAGCCAGCCCGCGCTTTCGTTGGCGCCCTCCGGCAGGCCCAGGCCGGCCACCCAGGCGTCGTAGAAAATGTACTTGATGTACGGCAGGGTGTACGAGGCGGCCGCGCCCATGGACAGGGAAAAAAGAGCGATGTACCTTTTGACGTTAGGACTCATAAATACCTCCAATTTTTCGAAAACCCGGCTTTGCCGATTGCCTGCGGAAAGCCTTCTCCGTTTTAAAGCGGCCGGCCGTTCAGGGGAACGGCCGGCGTCAATCGATACAGGGTCAAGAGGTCAGCACCACCAGCGCGTCGGCCGCGCAGAGCCCCTCGCCTTCGGGATAGACGAACAGGGGATTGATGTCCAGTTCCACCAGGCTGTTTTTGTAGTGAACCGCCAGGTCGCCCACGCCCACGATGGTTTTGGCCAGGGCCTTGGCGTCCAGGGGTTTCTGGCCGCGATAGCCGGTGAACATGGGCCAGGCCTTGAGCTTTTTCAGCATCAGCGCCGCTTCGCGCTCGTTCAGCGGGGCCGGGTAGAGAGCCGTGTCCTTGAAGATTTCCACGAAAACCCCGCCCAGGCCGCAGAGGATCATGGGCCCGAACTGGGGATCGTTATTGACGCCCAAAATGACTTCCAGGCCCGGCTTCTGCATTTCCTGCACGAACACGCCGTCGATGACGGCCCCGGGCTTGTAGGCCCGGCAGTTTTTCATAATATCGTCAAAGGCCGCGCGCACCGCGCCGGGGCCTTCCAGGCGCAATTTCACGCCGCCCGCGTCGGTCTTGTGGGGGATGTCGGCCGAGGCCACCTTCAGCACCACCGGACCGGGAATGTCGCCGGCCAGGCGCACGGCCTCGGCCGCGTCGGCGGCCAGGCCGCCCCGGGGCGTGGTGATGCCGAATTCGCGCAGGATCTTCATGCTCTCGAACTCGGACAGGATCTTCCGGCCGCCGCCCAAGGGGCTGTCCGGCCGGGCCAGCCTCAGGGTGCGCTCTCCGGGCTTATAGCCCATATAGTCCGAGAGTTTCCGCAAAACCTTGAAGGCGTAGGCCGGCGGCGGCAGGATCGGCACCCCGGCCCGCGAGAGCTTTTCCTGATACCCGAAATTGCGGGTGTTCTCGATGAAGGGCATCATGACCGTGGGCTTCGTGGAGCCGTTGCCCTTCAAGATTTTTTCGATACCTTCGGCCATGTAGTGGATGGCCGGGTCGGCGATTTCCAAAAGCATGGTGTAGCCGATGACCACGATCCCGATGTTGGGATCGTCCATCACGGTCTTGAAGGCCTCGCCGTATTTGTCCGCGTCGTAGGAAAGGGACGCGGTCATGTCCAGGGGGTTGTTGGGCGTGGCGTAGCTCGGGAGCATGGCCCGGAGCTTGGCCAGGGTTTCGGGGGTGAAGTCGGGAAAATCCACCCCGGCCTCGTGCCCCATGTCGGCGCAAATGCCCGTTTCCCCGCCCGAGAGGTTCATGACGGCCAGGCCGGTTTTTTCCGGCCGGGACGGCCAGGTGGCCAGGGTCAGGGAGGCGCTTAAAAGTTCCTGAAAATCGTCGCAGCGGATGACCCCGAATTTTTCGAACAATGCGTCGAAGGCCTTGTCGGCCCCGGAGAGGCTGCCGGTGTGGCTGGCCGCGGCCGCCGCCCCCTTGGCGGATTTGCCGACCTTGAAGATGAGGACCGGCTTGCGCTTCTCGGCGGCCCGGGCCAGGGCGGCCACCATCCGATCCGGCCGACTGACGCCTTCCAGAAACAGGGCCACCACCTTGGTGCGCTCGTCGTCAATGAGGAAGTCGAGGTAATCCTCCATGGTGGTGACGCTGTTGTTGCCGGCCGAGATGGCGTACGACATCTTCATGTTGGGCGAATCCATGGCCGTCAAGGCCAACTGCCCGCTCTGGGAAATCAGGCCCACCCCGCCCCTGCGGTCGCGTTCCTCGAAGACGAAGGCGAAGCTGTAGATATCGTCCACGTAGTTGATGAACCCCGCGCAGTTGGGGCCCATGAGGGCCAGGTCCAACTCGCGGCAGAGTTCCTTCAGTTCGGCCTCGGCCCGCCGGCCCTCGTCCGTGCCGACCTCGCCGTAGCCGCTGGCGTACAGGACCGCGCTCTTGGCGCCCTTGGCCGCGGCCTCCCGCAGGAGACCATTGACCGTGGAGAGGGGCGTGGCGATGATGACCTGGTCGATGGGCTCGGGAAGGGAGCTGATCGACGGCCAGCACTTCCAGCCCAACACTTCGGTCCGCTTGGGATTGATGAGGTAAATGTCCTCGGGCCGGCCATATCGGGTGAGGTTGCGGGCGGTGTTGCCGCCGAATCCGTCCTTCTCGTTGGCCCCGACGAGGGCGATCTTTTTGGGATTGAGGAGTTTTTCTAAATTCATGGGATTTCCTCAGGCGGCCGCCCGCCAGCCCCGTTCCAGGCAGGCGGCGTTCTTGGGATTGATCTTCCCTTTGTCGGCGAAGAATTTTTCCACGCCGTTGAAGAAGACGTCCCGGGTGAACAGGCCGCTTTTGGCCACGGCCGCCGCGAGGATCACCAGGGTGGCGCCCCGGGGGTTTTCCAGTTCGGCGGCAATGCGGCCGGCCGGGACCAGCACCACGGTGATGTCGTCGCGGCAGCGGCGGTCCGGGGCCACGAGGTCCTGGTTGACGGCCATGACCGCGCCCGGATTGAGGCGGCTTTCGAACTTGTCCACCGAGGGAGCGTTCATGGCCACCAGAAGGTCGAGATTCTTCACGAAGGGGCTGGCCACGGGCTTGGTGGCGATGCGGATGCTGCAATTGGCCGTGCCGCCGCGCATTTCCGAGCCGTAGGACGGCACCCAGGTCACTTCCAGGCCCTCGCTCATGGCGGTTTTGGCCAGAATGAGCCCGGCGGTCAGAATGCCCTGCCCGCCGAAGCCGGAACAGATGATGTCGCTCATGACTGGGTCTCCTTCCGCCGATCGACGAATTCCCCTAAAGGGAAGGTGGGGATCACCTTATCTTTGATGTGCTCCAGGGCTTTCAGCGGAGCCACGCCCCAGTTGGTCGGGCACGGTGAAAGAACTTCCACGAAGGAATACCCCCGGCCGGCGATCTGGTTTTCAAAGGCCTTTTTCAGATATTCCTTGGTGCGCTTGATGTGCGCGAGGTCGGTCACCGTGCCCCGGGCCAGGTACTGCACCGTCTGGAAGGTGCCCAGCAACTCGAGGATGTTGGCGGGATTGCCGGTCTTCTTGGGGTCGCGGCCTTTGACCGAGGTGGTGGTCTTCTGGCCCGGCAGGGTGGTGGGGGCCATCTGGCCGCCGGTCATGCCGAAGACGCCGTTGTTGACGAAAATCATAGTCAAATTCTCGCCGCGAAAGGCGGTGTGGATGGTCTCGGCCATGCCTATGGCCAGGCAGTCGCCGTCGCCCTGATAGCTCAGCACCACCTTGTCGGGCCGGCAGCGCTTGACGCCCGTGGCCACGGCCGGGGCCCGGCCGTGCTGGGCCTGCACCCAGTCCACGCCGAAGGTGTCCATCATCAGGCAGGCGCAGCCCACGGCCACCACCCCGATGGTGTTGTCCGCCACGCCCAGTTCATCCAGAACCTCGGCCACCAGACGGTTGATGATGCCGTGGCCGCAGCCGGGACAAAATTTATTATCTTCCACCAGCAAGGGTGATTTATGACGAACCATCAGAAGACCTCCTTGACCTGGCCGGCCAGAACGCGGCGAGCCTCATCCACCAGTTTTTCCGATTCGGGCACCTGATCGCCCGAGCGGAACACGTAGACCGGATGCTTCATGCGGTCGGCCAGGGCCACGTCTTCGCCGATCTGGCCGAGACTGCTCATTTCCACGGTGAGAAAACCTTTCAGGCTCGGTGAGAAATCGGCAAAGGCTTTTTTCGGGAACGGCCACAGGCTGATGGGCCGAATCAGGCCCAGCTTCAGGCCGGCCTCGCGGGCCTGGCGCACGGCCTCCTTGGCGATGCGGCTGGAAATGCCGTAAGCCACGAAGATAAGCTCGGCGTCCCGGGTTTCCACGCTTTCCCAGCGCTCCTCGGCGGCGGCGATGCGGCTGAATTTTTCAAAAATGTAATCGTTGAAGTCGGGCTGGTAATACATGGTGGAGGTAATCCGCCGGAAAGGGCCGGCCTGCTTGCCTTTCAGGGACCACTGGAACTGGTCGGGGTCATGGTCCTTCATGGCCGGGAGTTCCACCGGTTCCATCATCTGGCCGATGGTGGCGTCGGTGAGGATGAGCACCGGGTTCATGTATTCCTCGGCCTTGTCGAAGGCCAGGGCGATGAGGTCCGCGCTCTCCTGGACCGAGGCCGGGGCCAGGACCAAGAGGCGGTAGTCGCCG
Source organism: Candidatus Adiutrix sp. (assembly GCA_031549025.1). GTDB lineage: Bacteria > Desulfobacterota > Desulfarculia > Adiutricales > Adiutricaceae > Adiutrix. The sequence continues at coordinate 14,692 of JAVBQN010000031.1, forward strand.
TGCCCCCCGCCCTTGACGCCCTGCCAGTAGTCGGCCTGGCCCTGGAAAATGTCGCCCAGGCCCGTGCCGTAGCGCATCACGTCCACGATCACCGCCGGCAGCTCGGCCGAGGAGATGTAGGAAATGCCCTCGTGGAGTAAGCTGAAGCCCGGGCCCGAAGAGCTGGTCATGGCCCGGAAGCCCGAGGCGGCCGCGCCGTAGACCATGGAAATGCCGGCCAGTTCGGATTCCGACTGCACGAAGTTGCCGCCGATTTCCGGCATCCGCCAGGACATGTATTCCACCACTTCACTCTGCGGGGTGATGGGGTAGCCGGCGAAAAAGCGGCACCCGGCCCGCATGGCCGCTTCGGCCAGAGCCTCGTTGCCCTTCATCAGTTCTCGGGTCATACGGCGTCTCCTTTGACGATTTCATATACGTAATCAGGACAAACCGCGAAGCAGGCGCCGCAGACCACACATTTTTCCTCATCCACGCCCACGGCCTGGTAGCCCTTGGCGTTAGTGTAGTCGGAAACCGCCAGAGCCTGTTTCGGGCAGGCCGCGACGCAGTACAGGCAGGCCTTGCAGCTGTCCTGGTGCAGAATCAGTTTTTCATTCTTGGCCATATATACTCCTTGTCAGGCCCCGCCGCTCTCGGGCGGGGCCTTCCGGGCACTTTCAAGATATTTCCGGGGCGTCCTGAACGGCGGGGTTGAACATCTCCAGGGCCACCTCGCGCTGGTAGCGCCCTTGCCTCTTGGCCTCGGCGAAGAGATTTTTCGTGTTCTTGCGGCAGATCATCTCCACGTCGTTCACGGCCTTGTCCACCTCAGCCGGGATGTGGCCGTAGATCACCGCGTCGTAATAGCGCACCGCGCCGAGGTTGGCCACGAAATCCACCACCACGTCGATGCCCCGGCCCTTGACGATCTGGTCGCCCTCGGCGGAAATGGGGATATTGGCCGCCTCGACAATAAGAGAAGCTTTGACCTGGTTGGCGTTGTTCTTGTTGATGACGTCTTCCAGGGCGGCCGGGATGAGGATGTCGCAGGGCACGTCCAGCCACTCGCCGTTGGGCCGCACCTTCCATTTGGGATCGAACATGTCCTTGTTCATTTCGCCGAAGGGTTTCTTGTTTTTGATCAGGCTTTTCACATCCAGGCCGCCGTCGCACTGGACCAGGAGGTTGGCGTCGGCGAGGCCCACCACCTTGTAGCCCAGCTTGTCCATCAGATGGGCGCAGCTCGCGCCCACGCAGCCGAAGCCCTGGATGACCACCTTGGCCCCCTTGGCCCCGCCCTTGAACTTCCAGGCCTCGTCGGCCGAAAAGCCCACGCCGTAGCCGGTGATCATGTCGTTGATCAGAAAACCGTCGCAGGAGAGGGTCATGAGGTGGTCGAAGTCGGCGATGTTCTTCTGGATGGCGGGGTCGCGGCGCATGGCCGGGGTCTGGGGAAGGACGAAGCCCATTTCCTGGAAGACCGACAGCATGTAGCCGTAATTGGTGCCCAGATCGCTGCCGATGGAAACACCGTTATAGACGTAGGGCGAAATGGCGTACAGGAAGCGGCGCAGCACGGCCTGGGCGTCGGGGGCCTTGTAGTCATAGGCGATGCCGGCCTTGCAGCCGCCCATGGTGCTCGATTCGGTGGCCTGATACTTGTAGGCCATGGCCCGGGCCAGGCGGATGACCTCTTCCCGGGTCACGGTGGGGTGCATGCGGGTGCCTCCGCCGGTCGAGCCTTTGACGTAGTTGTACACCACCAGCCAGCCCACGGCCGAAGTTTCCGTATCATTCCATTCCACCACCAGATAAGGTTTGTCCATGTCTTTCCTCCTGATACAGGGCGAGTCATCGCCGAATTTTGGATAAAAAATTCCCCACACCCGCCAGGGCGCGGATTCGATTTTATTCTAGCGTTCAGACACCAGCTCGCAGCGTTGTTAACTACAGAGCAATTTCAAAGCCAAAGGCCAAATGTTGCGGATATTTTTGTAAAGACAGGGATATTAGTCAGTTACAGCAAAACGACTTTTTGTCCCGCAAAACGATAAAGAAAAATAGCTTGCTTTTTTTGCAAAAAAATGCAAATATATTTGCAAGATTGTCATTGGAGGCATACATGAAACACATTACCGAAACCGAGACCATGGCCATTCCTGGCCTGCCCCTGTGGACCGGAGATCCGGAGGTGTTTGGCGCGGTCCTGGACCATCTGCCCCTGGGGGTCCTGGTGATAAACGAAGAAGGACGGGTGGTGTACTGCAACGAAGCCCAGGCCAAGATCGACGACATGGACCGCGGCTTCATCATCGGCAAGCTCGAAATGGAACTCTACGGCCCCTATCTGGGTCCGGGCATCATGAAGACCTGCCAGCAGACCGGCCAGCCCATCCTGGGCTACATGTGCCACTACCGCACGGTGAAGGGCAAGATCATCAACGGTGCCTACTGGGTGTTTCCGATCAAGCGCGGGGAGGAAACCATCGGCGCCCTGTGCCTGACCCAGATGCTGAAGAATACTCCGGCCATGGTCACCGCGGTCCAGCCGTACGCGCCCGAGCGGCTGGAGGAATCCCCCGCGCCCCGGTCCGGCCGGAGGGCTCCGGCCATCATCGGGGCCGACCCGGCCTTCCGCAAGGCCCTCTCCGTGGCCCAGACCACGGCCTCCAGCCCTTCGCCGGTCCTGATCTGCGGCGAAACGGGCACCGGCAAGGAGATGTTCGTCCGGGCCATCAAGGAGGCCGGCAACAGAAGCGACAAACCTTTTCAGGTCATCAACTGCGCGGCCATCCCGGCCACGCTTCTGGAAGGCATCCTCTTCGGGGCGGTCAAGGGCAGCTTCACCGGGGCCGTGGACCGGCCCGGCCTCTTCGAGGAGGCCAACGGCGGCACCATCTATCTGGACGAAATCGACTCCATGCCCATGGAGCTCCAGCCCAAGCTGCTGCGGGTCATCCAGGAGATGCGGGTCCGCCGCCTGGGCTCGTCCGAGGAAAGAGCGGTGGACGTCAAGATCGTCAGCTCCATCGGCTGCACCACGACCGAGGTCCTGCATCACGGCCGCCTGCGGCCGGATTTGTTCTACCGGCTGGCCGTGATTTCGGTCATCATCCCGCCCCTGCGGATGCGCATGGGCGATCTCGACGACCTGGTGGGGCACTTCATCGCCAAGTACAACCAGGCCCTGGGGAAAAACGTGGTCAAGGCCGACGAGGAGGTGATGCGCTTCTTCCGGTCCTGCAACTGGCCGGGCAACGTGCGGGAACTGGAATACGTCATCGCCGGGGCCATCAACCTGACCGCCTGGGAAAACACCCTCCATCTCCACCACATCCCGGAGCATCACCGCCTGGCCCTGGAGGGTCGGGTGGCCAGGGGGGCCGACCTCCATCCGGCGCCGGACGAGGCGGAGCGGCCGGCGGAGCCGGAGCTCCCCCGGCCCCCGGCCGACTTTGCGCCCGGGGACCTCCAGCGGCGCGAAGGTTTGGCCCTGCGCGAAGCGTTGGAATATTCCAAAGGCCACCTGGGCCGGGCCGCCGGCTTTCTGGGCATCTCCCGGCAACTATTGAGCTATAAAATGAAAAAGCACGGCCTCGACCGCCGCGAATTCAAGGCCCTCTACAACCGGACCGGGATACCCCGGGGCGTCGGCGGTTGAGACCCGGACGGCCGGCAGCCGGGCAAAAATCGCACTTTTTGCCGGCTACGGCCAGACCGCGCCCGGCCGATCAGCTGCATGTGGAACGGCTGGAAATACGCGCCTTGCCGTCAGGGGGTAAGTCTGTTATACTCAGAATACAGTACTGTGACCGCGTCAAGCGGAGGGCCCTCCGGATGCCCGGCGGCCCAGATTTGCGTCAAGGAGAACGTAAGACATGGCCAAGAAGATTCTAGTGGTTGACGATGAAGCTCACATCCGCCTTCTGTACACCGAGGAACTGACCGAAGAGGGTTACGAGGTCATCACCGCCGAGGGCGGTCTGAACCTCCTGGAACGCATTGACCAGGAAAAGCCCGACCTGGTGGTCCTGGACATCAAAATGGTGGACTACAACGGCCTGGATCTCCTGCAGGACATCCGCAACCGCTTCTACGATCTGCCCGTGATTCTCTGCTCGGCCTACGACACCTTCAAGGACGACATGAAGTCCATTGCCGCCGATCACTACGTGATTAAGAGTTTCGATCTGGCGGAACTGAAGGCCAAAATCTCCGAACTGCTGAACTGAGAAGGCGCATCGTGGGGAAACTGGCCTGGGCCGAGGCCGGGATAACGGAAATCCCAATGGGGGAAATTCCAGGGCGGGAAATCCCGGCGGGCGGACCGGAAGCGGGATTCGGAGCCTTCGAGGCCGGCCGGTTCCGCCCCGGCGAGCCGCCGTTTATCTGTGTGCGGGAAGCGTCCGAGGCCCGTGAAGCCGAAAAACTGGCGGCCTGCGCCTCCCTTTCCAGCCGGGCCCGGCGCCTCGCTTCCGAGGAACCCTGCCCGGTCCGTACCGCCTTCCAGCGCGACCGGGACCGCATCATCCATTCCAAAGCTTTTCGCCGATTGGCGTATAAGACCCAGGTCTTCATCAACCCCACCGGCGACCACTACCGCACCCGCCTGACCCACACCCTGGAAGTCAGCCAGATCGCCCGCACCCTGGCCCACAGCCTCAATCTCAACGAAGACCTCACCGAAGCCGTGGCCCTGGGCCACGACCTGGGACACACCCCCTTCGGCCATTCCGGGGAGCGGGTCTTGAACCGCCTCCGCCCCGGCGGATTCACCCACCAGGCCCAAAGCCTTCGGGTGGTGGACCGCCTGGCCAAGGACGGCGAGGGCCTGAACCTGACCACTCTGGTGCGCGACGGCATCCTCCGCCACTCCAAGGGCCGGGGCCCCATCTTCGCCCCGGACGGCCAGGGCCCGGCCAGCCTGGAAGGGCAACTGGTGCGCATCTCCGACCTCATCGCCTATCTGGCCCACGACCTGGACGACGCCTTCCGGGCGGGCCTCCTGGCCCCCGACGACGTGCCCCCGGATCTGGCCCGCATTTTCGGGCCCCGGGGCTCCACCCGCATCGGGGCCATGGTGGGCGACCTCTTGGCCCACAGCTCCCGCGACGGGCAAAGCCTGACCCTGGCCTTTTCCCCGGCCATGGAACGGAGCATGCTGGATCTGCGCGAGTTCCTCTTCCACCGCGTCTACCAGCACCCCCGCCTGACCGAAAGCCTGGCCAAGGCCGACTGCATCGTCGAAGCCCTCTACGACCACTTCACCCATGACCGCGACCGCCTCCTGGTCCACTACCCGGCCGCCGGCGAAGACGAGCCCCTGGCCCTGGTGGTGGCCGACTTCATTTCCGGCATGACCGACCGCTACGCCATGCAATTGTACCAGCAACTCTTTTTGCCCGAAGGCTGGGTGGGGTAACGCCGCGGCTTCTTTACGGGTCAAAAAAGCACTGGCCCATCCCGCCGGCGGAATGGGCCAGAATTTTTTTCAAACGGCGTAAACGCTTTCAGACTCGGCCACCCACCTGCCGATAATATTCAGCCAAAAACAAGGCCCCGGCCACCGAGACGTTGAGTGATGAAACCTCGGCCCGGCCGTGGGGAATGGAGACCAGAAAGTCGCAGGTCTTTTGGGTCAAAGGGGCCAGGCCCTGGCCTTCGGAACCCAGGACCACCACGGTCCGCTCGGGGAAATCAAAATCGAAAAGATTGCGCTCGCCCTCCCCTTCGGCCCCCACCAGCCAAAAACCCATCTCCCGCAAGTCGTCCAGGCCGCGGCGCAGGTTGACCACCCGCACCAGGGGCAGGGCCTCGGCCGCGCCGGCGGCCGCGTTCAGGGCCGCCGGGGTCAGCGCGGCCGACCGTTCGCGGGGAATGATCACCCCAGCCGCGCCAAAGGCCAGGGCGCTGCGCATCAGAGCCCCGAGATTCCCCGGATCCTCCACCCGGTCCAGGGCCAGGACCAGGGCCGGCCCCTCGGCCGGAAGCATTTGCCTAAAATCCTCAAAAACGGTGTATTCCAGGGGGTCGAACTGGGCCAGCACGCCCTGGTGCCCTTCCCGGCCGTAGAGCCGGTCCAGGGCCGGCCGGGGCACGATTTTCACGGCCAGACCGTGGCTTCGGGCCAGGCCGAAAATTTCATTGAGCACCGGGCTGGGCCGGCGGCCCTCGGCCACCAGAAGGGCCCGGCCCGAGCGGGGCCGGTGGCGCAGGGCGGCCAGCACCGCGTTCAAGCCGCCCACCAGATGATCGGCGGCCGGGCCCGGCTCCGGCACGGGCCGCGATTCCGGCTTCGGCTTTGGCTTCGGTGAAAACTTGGGGGCGGACCTCGGTTCTTCCAACCGGAAATCCCGCTTCTTACCCGGCTTGGCCATCGAAAAACCCCGTCCAGAAATCCTCGGTCCCGGCCATGGGCCGGCCTTGGCCCGTGCGGACGATGCCCGCCAATTCATCGGCGGCCCGGTCCGGATCGTCGTTGATGAGGAGAAAGTCGTAGAGGTGGCGGCGGCTCACTTCGGTGCGCGATTCGGCCAGGCGGCGGGCGGCCTCTTCCTCCGACTCGGTTCGGCGGCCGGCCAGGCGGCGCGCCAGGTCCCCGGCCGTGGGCGGGACCATGAAAACCAGGACGGCCCCGGGCATGAGCTTTTTCACCGACGCGGCCCCGGCCACATCCAGGTCGGCCAGGACGTCGCGGCCCTCGGCCAGCGTGGCCTCCACCCATGGCCGGCCCGTGCCGTAGCCATGGCGGCCGAAAACCTCGGCCCATTCCAGAAAATCGCCCCGCCCGATCATGGCCCGAAAAGCTTCCGGGGTGATGAAATGGTAATCCCGGCCGTCGACTTCGCCGGGCCGGGGCTGGCGGGTGGTGTAGGACACGGAATAGACCAGCTCCGGCAAACGCCGCAGAACCAGATCCTTGATGGTGGATTTGCCGGCGCCGGAGGGCGCGCTGAGGACAAAGAGGCGGCCGGTCTTCCGGCCCGATTCGGCAAAATTCGTCATGGCTTGTCAATCAGCTCCGCGGGGCGGCCGGCCTCGTGCTGGAAACGGGCGGCCATGGTTTCCACCTGCACCGCGCAGAGGAAGACCTGGTTGGACACGGTGATGATGAAGGAGCGGGTGCGGCGGCCCTGGGTGATGTCCACCAGGCGGCCGGCCTCGCGGGCCTCGTCTTTGAGGCGTTTGGCCGGGGCCGAGTTGGGCGAGATGATGGCCACCACCTTGTCGATGGAAATCATGTTGCCGAAACCGGCGTTTATTAATTTCAACATACTGTTTTCCCACAAGCGGCGACCCGCAGCCGGGCCCAAAATGTGATTTTGGCCCGGCGGGCGACTTCGCCGGCGCCCCCGCCAGTCGCTTCGCTCCGTCTCCCTACGGCCGACATTATTATTAACCCGGCAACTTTAGAAGTCTGTTCCCGGCCGCTGAAGTCCAGTGATTTCGGGCTTTGGCGAAATCACTGGAATAACTTATTCAGTCGCCGGAGTAATATTAACCCGGCAGCTTGAGAAGTCTGTTCCCGGCCGCTGAAGTCCAGTGATTTCGGGCTTTGGCGAAATCACTGGGATAACTTATTCAGTCGCCGGAGTAATATTAACCCGGCAGCTTGAGAAGTCTGTTCCCGGCCGCTGAAGTCCAGTGATTTCGGGCTTTGGCGAAATCACGGGTGTGACTTATTCAGTCGCCGGAGTAATAAAGAGCCACGCGCGGTAGCTTGGCCCGCAAAGCGGCGGCTCATTCGATGTTCTGCACTTGCTCGCGCAGCTTTTCCAGTTCGGCCTTCATGTCCAGGACCAGGCCCGTGACGTCCAGATCCTGGGCCTTGGAGCCCATGGTGTTGACCTCCCGCCCCATTTCCTGGAGGAGGAAATCCAGACGGCGGCCCGAGGCTTCGGGGTCGGCGATGATTTCGCCGAAGCGGCCGAGGTGGCTGCCGAAGCGGACCACCTCTTCGGTGATGTCCACCCGGTCGGCCAGGAGGGCCACTTCCTGGGCCAGGCGGGTCTGGTCCACCTTGACCCCGGCCCCCAACTCGGACAGGCGGTTCTGGAGCTTTTCCAGCAGTTGGTCCGGAGCGCTGGAGGCCAGTTCCTCCACTTTGCGGTTGGCCCCGGCCAGGCGGGCCAGGCGCTTTTCCAAATCGCCGCCCAGGTTCTGGCCCTCGGCCTCCCGCATGGCCACCAGGCCGTCGAGGGCCTGGGTGATGAGGGGGGTCAGGGCGGACCACAATTCCTCCAGGGCCGGGTTGTCCTCTTCCTGGCCGACCACGCCCAGGGACAGGAGATGATCCAGGGTCACCCCGCCGGAGAGGCCCAGCCGCTCCCGCACCGCGGTCAACTGCCGGTGGATTTCCACGGCCAGGTCCATATCGACCTTCAGGGCCCGCCGCTTCAGCTCCCGGTCGTCCAACTGCACCCATAGATCCACGCGGCCCCGCTCCAGGCGGGCGGCCACCTGCTTTTTTATGGCCTCCTCCAGGGGGGCGCAGATTTTCGGTATCCGGGTGATCACTTCGCGGAAGCGGTTGTTGACGCTCTTCACCTCCACGGTCAATGTGCGGCCGGCGAACTCCCCGGACGCCGAGCCGAAACCGGTCATGCTTCTAATCATCGCAAACCTCCCCCACCGCTGTTTTCCAAAGAGTCCCGCCAAGCACGGGCCAGGGCCTTACCGTCGCTCCTTCATGCTGGCCAGGTAGGCCTGGCGCATCATCATCAGCCAGATCTGGATGTCCGGGCGCTGATAGTCGAGATAGGTCCAGGGCAGAGCCAGAAACTGGCCCTGCTGAAAGCTGAGGGTCAGTTCGCCCCACAGCCCGCGCCCCAGGGGCAGCCGGTGGCCCCGGAACTTGGCCGTGGACAGCACCAGCCCACCGCTGAACACATAGCCCGGGTCCAGGTTGACCAGCCGCCGGCCGTCTTCCAGGTTCCGCCGCTCCCAGGCCATGGCTTCGAGCTTAACCTCCACCAGGCGTTCCGGCTCCATCAGCTCGGGCCAGGAGGCGTAGACCTTTACCAGGCCCGGGCCCATTTCCTTTTCATAATACGCCGTTTCGACGACCGGGAACTCCGGACTCAAAAAGTCCGGCTCGCCGCCCAGAATGGCGGACAGACCCTTCACGCCTTCCACGATGCGGACGCGGTCCGCGGCGAAGACCGCCGCGAAAGGTTTCACCGGCGGAGAAGCGGTGATGACGCTCATGAGGCCACCTCGAAGCGGGGGGGCTCGTCGCCCGGCGGGAGGGCCGCCAGCTTCACCTTCAGCCGGCGGCCGAAGCAGGCCGGCGGCCGGCCGCCTTCGCCCTTGGGCAGGAACACCTCGGCCTCCAGCATGAAGTCGGTGAGGCAGACCCGCAGGCGGCGGTCCCGCTGCTCGAAAGGTATGGCGGAATACTCGTGGCCGATGCGGTCGGCCAGGTGTACTTTCAGCCAGTAGCGCTGGCGGGCGCTCTGCATTTTCTGGATGCGCATGGAGAGCTCGTGGGCCGGCAGGGCCAGGCGCAGGAACTCCTGTTCGGTCATGGCCTCCCGACCGTTGTCGGCCAGGGCCCGCAGTTGGCGGGCCACCAGAAGGTCCAGATAGCGCCGCATGGGCGCGGTGAAGGCGGTGTAGATGGGCAGGCCCAGCCCGTGGTGGGCCGCGGGCACGAAACTGAGGCCCGAGCGGCCCGTGCGGCGGCGGGCGGCCAGATGCCTGGCCAGTTCCACATCGTCCTGGGGGAGGCCGGCTTCGGCCGTTTCCTCTCCGGGGCCCGGCTCCCGACTCTTCTCCTGATAGCGGAAGGGGCAGGGCCAGCCTTTTTTGTGCAGGAGATCCGCGGCCAGGTGATTGGCCAGGATCATCAGTTCCCCGACGATGATCTTGGCCGGGGTGTCCCACTGGGTGAGGCCCACGGACAATGAGCCGTCCGGGAGAAAATAGATGTTCAGCTTCGGCAGGTTCAGGTTCCGGCCGCCCTGGGCCTCCCGGCGGGCGATGAGGGCCTGGGCCAGATCCCACAGGTCCACCAGGTCCGAATCCTCGTCGAGGCTCTGGTCGGCCTCGGAAAAGGAGAACTGGCGGTCCACCCGGATGAGGCTGGAGGCCAGGGAGCATTCCGACACCCGGCCGTCCTTTTCCAGGGTGGCCAGAATGGAGAAGGCCGGCTTGACGTCGCCCGGGGTCAGGCTCAGGAGCCCCTCGGACAATTCGGCCGGGAGCATGGGGTACTTGCCCTCGGGCAGGTAGATGGAGGAGGCCCGGGCCCGGGCCGCCTCGTCAAGGGGCGAACCCGGGGTGACGTATTCGGCCACGTCGGTGATGTGGATGCCCACCTGCCAGCGGCCCCCGGCCAGGGATTTGATGGAAATGGCGTCGTCGAGATCCCGGGCCCCGTTGGAATCGATGGTCAGGGTGCGGAGGGCGGTCAGGTCCAGCCGGCCGGGCGAAGCGGCCCGGCGGCCGCCGGTGAGCCGGCCCACGGCCTCGGCCGCTTCGGAACTGAACTGGAGCGGGATGTCCAGCCGCCGCAGTTCCAGATTTTCGTGGCGGCTGAACTCGCCCAGGCGCACCAGGGCCTGGAAGGCGCCGGCCTCGTCCGGGGCCAGGCCGGCCCGGTCCAGGAGCTTTTTGGCCAGGGCTTTGTGCTGCGCCTGCTCGCCCCAGAGAGCCAGGTCCGAGAGTATTTCCCGGGCCCGGCCGCCTTCGGGCGGCTCCGGGGCCGGGCCGCCCTTGGCCGAAGCCCTCACCCAGTCGGCCAGAACCGTGAGCACCCGCTCGGCCTCCTCGGCCCGGGCCCGGGCTTCGGCCAGGCGGGCCACCTCCTCGGCGTTCTGGCGCACCGCGCCCTGGGGGGTGAAGCGGAATTTCAGGCCGTCGGCGAAGACCGCCCGGGCCAGGGCCGAAATCTCGTCCGGCCCGGTGGCCCGGCCAAAGAAGAGGGCGGCCAGGGTCTCGTAGCGAAATTCCTCGCCCTCGCCGTCCAGAATTTCCCACAGTTCATCGAGGTCCACCTGGCCGGCCAGGACCCGCCGGGCCGCGTCCGTGGCCCGCAGAAGCTCCAGGCGGCCGGCCTTGGCGCCCGGGTCGGGCAGTTCGACCGACCCCAGGATGCGGCTGTGGGAGATGGTCATCTCCCGGCCGTTCATGGCCAGAACGCCCAACCGATGGGTGGCCGGAGCCAGCACCCAGGCCAGCAAAAATTCCCGTTCTTCGATGAACTCGACGATCATCGGCTCCCCTCGCCGGCGATTTCCCGGGCGATGATGTCCACCACCCGGCCGGAAGCGCCGGGCTCGCCCAGCCTGGCCCGCACCGCCGTCAAATCATCCACCATCCGGGCCCGAGCCACACCCCCGGCCAGGAGGGGCCAGGCGGCGGCGGCCAGATTGGCGGCCGTGGCTTTTTCCTGAAGGAATTCCGGCACCACTTCCCGGCCGGCCACCAAATTGGCGATGGTGACGTACGGGACCTTGACCAGGGCCCGGGCCAGGGCCCACGACAGGCCGCTCACCTGGTAGGCCACCAGCATGGGCGTCCCCAGAAAAGTGGCCTCCACGCTCGAGGTGCCCGAGGCCACCAGGGCCAGATCGGCCCCGGCCAGAATCGGCCGCGATTGGCCGTCAAAGACCCGCAGCCGTTCCCGGACCCGGGGGGTGGCCCCATCCAGCAAAGAATCAAGGACCGCCGGATCGAGGGTGGAGGCCCGGGGCAGGGCCAGCTCCAGATTCGGATCGCGGTCCAGCAACTGATCGGCCGCGGCCAGAAAAAGGGGAGCCAGCCGGGCCGCCACTTTCCGGCGGCTGCCGGGCAAGAGGGCCAGGAGTCGCCGCCGGGGCGAAAAGCCCAGTCGGGCCTTCCACGCATCGCGGGGGGCCGGCGGAGGCAGTTCGTCGAGGAGGGGGTGGCCCACCCAATCGGCGTCCACTCCCCGGCTCTCAAAGAATTCCTTTTCAAAGGAAAAGAGCAGGGCCCGGCGCCGGGTATTGCGGGATAAAAAATTCAGCCGCCCCGCCCGCCAGGCCCAAACCTGGGGGCAGATGTAATAAATCACCGGAATGCCCAGCCGGGTGGCGTGCCGGGCCAGGGCAAAATTGAAATCCGGGGCGTCGATGAGCACCAGAGCCGCGGGCCGTTCCTGTTCCAGGGCGCGCTTGAGCCGGCCGCGGATGGCCAGGATGCGCCGGAGCGACCCCAGCACCTCGGTCACCCCCATCACCGCCGTGTCCCGCACGTGGGCCAGGAGCCGGGCCCCGGCCTCGGCCATGCGGTCGCCGCCCAAGCCGCAGAATTCCCAGTCCAAACCCTTGGCCCGGGCCGCCTCGATGAGGGCCGCGCCGTGGATTTCGCCGGAACTCTCCCCGGCGGAAATTATTACTTTTACCGGGGTCGGGAAACTCCCGGCCTCCCGGCCAGCTATCGCGCGTTCCCCGTTCACCCTCGGCTCCCCGGCGCTTTCACGGCCGATACCCGGCCAGTTCGTCGGTCCAGGCCACCAGGGCCAGACCGGCCTCCTCGGCCAGGCGGATGGTCTCCTCCCGGTCGATGATGAGCACCCGGCCGGCTTCCACGGCCAGGGCCCCCACTTTGGCCCGGGCCATGACCCGGATGGTTTCGGGCCCGATGACCGGAGGGTCCAGCCGCAGATCCTGGGTGGGCTTGACCACCTTGGCCACGGCCACGGGCTTGCCCGCCAGGGCCGCGCCCCGGGCCACGGCCGCGTCCGTGCCCTCGGCCGCCTCGGCGGCCAGGGTGATGCGGTCGCTGACCACGGCGGCCTGACCCACGTCCAGGCGGCCCAGTTCCTTGGCGATGCGCCAGGCCACCTGGAGATCGGCCGTCAGGTCCGCGTCCGGCGTCCGGGAGGTCAGGGGCCCCGGCGGAGCGGGCAGTTCCGGCAGCAGTTCGGGCACGCTCCGCAGGCGCAGGCCCAGTTCTTCCAGGCGGGCGGCCACGGCGGACAGCAGGCGGTCGGTGTGAAAATCCGGCAGGTCCGCCAGAAGCCCCAGAAAAGCTTCGTCCGGATCGTAATTGAAAAGAATGGTTTCCCGGTCCACGCCCCCGATCATGATCAGGTCCCGGACCCCGGCCGATCGAAAAAAATCGACCATGGCCTGGAACTGGCCGAGCTTGACCCAGACAAAACGGTCGGCCAACCCGGCCAAACGCGGCTCGGCCTCGCCCTCCAGGCCCGCCACGGCCAGGCTGTAGCCCGCGGCCCGGGCCTTTTCCGCCACCATGAGCGGCAGGTCCCGGTTGCCGGCCAAGAGGCCCAGCACCGCGCCGCCCGCGCTCACCGGTAGACCCCCCGTCCGGATTCGCGGTAAAATTCTATAAATTCCTTCACTTCCGGCACCTGGCCGTACTTTTCCTCGGCCTCGGCCAGGGCCTCGGCCAGGGGCCGGCGGTTGCGGCAGACCAGACTGAAGGCCCCTTTCAGGGCCTCCACCGTGGAAAGCGGCACCTGGCGGCGGCGCAGGCCCACCACGTTGGGCCCGGCCAGCACCACGTCCCGGGAGCCGCTGCTGGCCGCGGCCATGTAAGGCGGCAGATCCTTGGTCGCGCCCGACCCGCCGCCCAGGAAAGCGTATTGGCCGACCCGGCAGAACTGGTGGATGGCCGAAAAGCCGCCGATGATGGCCCCCTCCCCCACCGTGATATGCCCGGCCAGGACCGCGTAGCTCGACAGGATCACCCCCGCGCCCAGGCGGCAGTCGTGAGCCACGTGTACGGTGGCCATGATGAGGCTGCCGTCGCCGATCTCGGTCACGCCGCCGCCGCCGCCGGTGCCCCGGTGGATGGTGGACGATTCCCGGATGGTGACCCGCTCCCCGATGACCAGGCGGGTGCGCTCACCCTGATATTTCAGATCCTGAGGATCGGCGCCCACGGAGGCGAAGGGGAAGATGCGGGTGCCCCGGCCGATGGCCGTGTCCTTGTCGACAAAGGCGTGACCCATGATCTCAACCTCCGGACCGACCGTCACCCGGGGGCCGATGAGGGCGTAAGGGCCGATGACGGCGGTGGAATCGATGTCCGCGGTGGGGTCGATGATGGCGGTGGGATGAATTGACATTAGGTTACTTTCATCAAACAGCGTTACGCGGCCCGCCAACAGCGGCGGGGCGGCGGGAAAAAAGGCGGCGTTCAGAGCGGGCCCGGAATCCGGGATTCCGCTATCGGGTCAGGAGACGGCGGCGGTCATTTCCGCCTCGGCCGCCTTGTGGCCGTCCACCGTGGCCTTGGCGGCCACCTTCCAGATGCGGCTGCCGAGGCGCAAAAGCGTCACCTCCATGTCCAGGCGGTCGCCGGGGATGACCTGGCGGCGGAACTTGACCTGGTCGAAGCCGGCGAAAAAGGCCACCCGGCCGTTGAGGTCGGGCAGTTCCACCCCGTCGGGCACCCGGTCCGGGGCTTCCCGGTAGGAAAGCGCGATGAACAGGGCCGAAGCCTGGCCCATGGCCTCCACCATGAGGACCCCGGGCATGACGGGTTTTCCTGGGAAATGTCCCTGGAAATGGGGCTCGTTAAAAGTGATGTTCTTATACGCCGCTATGGACTTCCAGGGATCGAGCGCGGTGACCCGGTCCACCATGAGCATCGGATAGCGGTGGGGCAGAATCGAGAGGATGGTGGAAATGTCATACTGTACGGCGGTCATTTCTTTTCTTCCTTCTCGGCGGCCGCGAAGGCCGATTTCAGATCGCTGAAGGATTCACTTTTTTTGAGAAGCTGAAATAAAGCGCGTAATTTCGGCAAGAGCGAGGCCGACAGGGCCATAGTCCGGTGGACCTCTTCGGACGGCCGGGCCGGGGTGCCCATCCACATCCGGCGGCCCGGGGGAATGCGGCCGCTGCCCACCCCGGCCTGGCCGGTCAGGACCGCGTCCGCGCCGATGGTCACCCCGGGGCCCAGACCCACCTGGCCCAGGAGAAAGGAGCGGTCCCCGAGCGTGGTGTGCCCGCCGACCCCCACCTGGGAAACCAGAAGACAATCCCGGCCCACCTGGACATTGTGCCCGATCTGGACGAGATTGTCGATCTTGCTGCCCCGGCCCACCACCGTATCCGAGACCAGGCCCCGGTCCACGGCGGTCAGAGCCCCGATTTCCACATCGTCTTCAATGACCACGCCGCCCAAGTGGGCGTTTTTATAGTGGATCAGCCGGCCACGGGCCGTATCGGGCATTTGGGTGTACCCGAAGCCGTCCTCCCCGAGGACCGCGCCGGCGTGGATCTGGCAGCGGTTCCCCACCCGGACCCCCCAGCGCAGGACGGCCCGGGGATGGATGAGGCAGTGGTCCCCGATCACCACCCCGTCGTCGAGGAAGACCTGGGGACCGATCACCGTGCCCGCGCCGATAGCCACGTTCCGGCCGAGGTATGCCTGGGGCCCGATCACCACGCCGGGCCCCAGGGTCACACTGGCCCGATCCGCGAAAAAAGCTTCGCCCGCCACGGGCCCGGGCACCCGCTCCCGGCCGGCCAGGCCCAGAAGCACGGCGAACACCAGGCGGGGCTCGGCCGTGACCAGGGCCGGGAGGGCCGCCTGGCCGGCCAGGGCCGGCGGCACGATGACCGCGGCCGCTCCGGCGGCCTCGGCTTTCCGCAGATATTCGAGGCCGATGGCAAAGGTCAGGTCTCCCGGCCCGGCCTGATCCGCCGCGGCCAGGCCCCGCACCGCAGTCTCGGCCGGGCCTTGGAGTTCAATGGCCGGAACCAGGTCCGGCGAACCGAGGGCGGCCAGGGAGGCGGCCAATTCGGCTCGGGCGGCCGCGGCCATTTCTCCCAGGTTTCGGGGGTCATCCACAATCATGCGTCCATCCGACTTTCAAAGGTTCCCGACAGGACCACATATTAAAGGCCCACCGAACGCCAGCGGGTCGGTGGGCCTGATCTGATGCCAAAACGGCCGCCGGGTTGTCAGGCCGTTTGTACAATGAACTTCCCTTCGCCGGCACAGAGCAACCCGGGCGAACAAGATTGGATCAGAACTCGGCCGCGCGCCCCCGGAAAGGTCCCGCCGACGAACGGCCGCGACAAGGCCCGCCGCGGTTTTATTTGCCTCCGTCGATGGCCTTGATGATTTCCGGAGTCAAGTCCATGCTGTCGAGGGCATAGATGACCCCGGCCTGCTGCACTTCCAGAACCAGAATATAGCCGCGCTGTTTGCCGAGATCGCCCGCCGTCTTGACGGCCTTGTCCACCAGGGGTTTGAGGGCGGTCTCTTCTTTCTTGCGCATATCTTCATTAGATTTAGCCAACAGTTCCTGGTAGGCGTTGACTTTCTTTTTCAGGTCCTCGTCCTTCTTGCGCAATTCATCCTGGTTGCCGCTGCGGGCTTCGACCATTTTGCGCAGTTCGGAGCTCAGCTTGGAGATTTCGTCTTCCTTGGCCTTCAGGTCGCCCTGCATCTTCTTGAACTGGTTTTCCAGATCCGAGCGGGCCTTCTTGCCGTTCTTGGAATCGTTCAGACACTTCTGCAGATCGAAGACGCCGACAATGGGCTGGGCGGTCTGGGCCTGGGCCGCGACCGGCAAAGCCAGAATAAGAACGGCCAAAGCCAGGGCCAGCCCCAGGCTCAGGGGTTTAAAGGTGATGCGTTTCATGCTGCCTCCACACAATTGCATTGCAAAATAGCTGTTGCTACCGCCCGTTCAACGAGCCGGGGCGCTCTTAGCGGGCGCTGTACTCGCTCTATATACCACATTCGCGGTAAATTATCCATTAAATATGTTGGCCGTATTATTTTTTCGCGGCCGGCAAGCCCTGATTGGCAGCGCGGCCACCGGCATAATTAATGCAAATGATTTCATTATATTAAACACTCATATCGGCATACGATCCCAGCGTTGTCCGCAGACGCGGCGAGCTGTCCGGATGGACCGCCGCGGTCTCGGACAGTGGGAAACTTTACGAAAGCCTTGACCCGTGAGGCCTAAAATAAATTAAAAAAAAGTGTTGCAAATTATCGTATAATTGAGTATAACTATCAGTCAGGTAATTTCTATTTAAAAAAGAGTTATGCTCTTCTTTAAAATTAACGGTCATTCCAGGCCGTTTTTTGCCGTAAAGCCGCCCCTCCCGCACCAGATCTTGGGGAGTCGACCGAAAAGCCCACCCCTAATGGTGGGTCCCGCGCCACCGGCTGGCGGCAAATAAACGACGCGACCGCCCCGCGGCAGTTTTGGAGTTCCGGGATCGGAGGTTTTCACAGCCGCCACACACCACCATACCCACTCTCAGGCGATGATTGGGCCGACGGATTTTTCAATTTTTACCCAGGGTCACCCGTCCAAGGCGGAATAAAAATTTAAGCGTTTTCCAAAAGTGGATTGTCGGGGGCTTTGATAATCCGCAATTGGTTTTGGGTTTCCGCCCGGCCGCGACCGCGATTTTCGCAAAACTCCCGCCAGGGAGCGAATTTCAGTTTGCTTTCCCGTTTTTCTTATTTTTGTCGATCGTCAAAACCGCGTCATAGCAAAATAAAAATCAATGATTTCAATATATTGAATTCATTGAAGTTGAATTTTTGCGCCTTTTTTCCAAAGGGCCGCGGGCCAAACTGAAGTACAATATCAGCCGATCGCCGGTCGGCAACCGGACCATCGGCGGGGGATTCGAAAGCGGGCTTTTCGCGTCCCCTCCAACACAAGGAGGCTATGGCATCATGAAGTGTCCCTTTTGTGGCGACCTGAACAACAAGGTCATTGATTCGCGTCTGGGCAAGGACGCCCTCTCCATCCGCCGTCGGCGGGAATGTTTTAAATGCGAACGCCGCTTCACCACCTATGAAAAGGTCGAAGAACAGATTCCCCTGCTGATCAAGAAAGACGGGCGCCGGGAGGCCTTTAATCGGGAAAAGGTCCGCAACGGCATCCTCAAGGCCACGGAGAAACGTCCGGTCTCCGTCGAAATCATCGATTCCTTTATTGAAAATCTGGAAAGACAGTTTCAGGAAGCCAATCTCAAGGAAATTCCCGCCCGGGAAGTCGGTGAAAAGGTCATTGAATTTTTGAAGGAAACCGATCCGGTGGCCTACGTCCGCTTCGCCAGCGTCTATCGTTCCTTCACCACGCTGGACGACTTTGACCGCGAACTCAAGGAACTGTCGCCGGCCCTGGGGCATGCCGATAAGTACGATATGCGGTTCAAGCAGTGACGCCGACCGCCGGATGACGCGCAAAAGGGACCGGGGGTGGGGCGGATCGGCCGTTCCACCCCGCGCGCCTGACGGAGCCGGAGGCCGGCCCCCGAAGTGAACCGGTCCGGGAGACCCCCGGGACGCCGCCAAGGGAGATTGTGATGAAAAAATTTTTGTTGATGACCCTCTGCCTCGCTCTGTTCTGCGGGGCGGCCGGGCCGCTCGCAGCCCAGGACCCAAAGGAGCCCGCCGCCGAAAACGCGGCGGACAGCCTGGCTCCGCCCCTGTTCACCCTGGAGACCAACGCCGACGACAGCCCGGATATGGCCCGGAAAAAGGCCGCCCTGCGACTGTTCAAGAGCTATAGCGTGACGTTGGGGCTCCTGAAAGGCTGCCAGGCCAAGGGCTCGACGGAGGCCCCCAAGACCGTGGCCGGCTTCAACAGCCGCAACGGCAACACCCTGGGGACGGTCATGGCGGCCATCAAGCGCCTCGGCGGCTTCACCCCGGACGTCAAAACCGCGCTGGATACGGCCATCGCGGCCGAGGTCATGGTGGGCGTATCCGATTGTCCGGCCTTCCTCAAGGCGGTGGACGGCGGGGTTCGGGACATCTACAAGGCCCCGGAATACGCCGACGACTACGCCCTGGTGCGCGGCCAGCAGAACTGAAGGCCGCGGCCGGAGGCTGCCATCCTTGATATGACGGGCGGATTTTGCTAAAATCGGCGACAAGCCTGGCCGCCCCGGGGGCGGCCGTCAGTGGAAGTGGAGAGAGAACATGGGTTACGATAAAAGTATGAAAGTGCTGGTGGTCGACGACTTTTCCACCATGCGGCGCATCGTCAAAAACATCCTGCGTCAGTTGGGCTTCACCAACATCTCGGAGGCCGAGGACGGGGAAAAGGCGGCGGCCCTCCTGGAAATCGAGAAATTCGACATCATCATCAGCGACTGGAACATGCCCAACATGACCGGCATCGAGCTCCTGCGCCACGTGCGCTCCTCCGAGCATCTCAAGGACATCCCCTTTCTGATGGTCACCGCCGAGGCCCAGCAGGAAAACATCATCGAAGCGGTCAAGGCCAAGGTCAGCAACTACATCGTCAAGCCCTTCACCGCCGATACTCTCCAGGAAAAGCTGGAAAAAATCTTCTCCTGACCCGCTCACCCGGTTTCGGGCGGGCCCGGTCGGTGCCGCCCCCGGCCGGCCTGACGCCGGCCGAGGTAAAAAACCGCGCGGACGCGGTACAATTAGGTGATACTCGATGGAACTGACCGGCCCGGCGGCCGCGGCCGTGTATATTCTCATTTTTGTATTGGGCCTGTCGGTGGGCAGCTTTCTTAATGTGGTCATCTATCGGCTGCCCCGGGAAGGCCTGTCCGTGTCCCGCCCCAGCCGGTCCTTCTGCCCGGCCTGCGGGGCTCCCATCCGCTGGCACGACAACCTGCCGGTCTTCAGCTGGCTCTGGCTCCGGGGCCGCTGCCGGGACTG
The DNA here is from genome assembly GCA_031549025.1 of Candidatus Adiutrix sp. Lineage (GTDB taxonomy): Bacteria > Desulfobacterota > Desulfarculia > Adiutricales > Adiutricaceae > Adiutrix. The sequence goes on from JAVBQN010000031.1 coordinate 34,294, forward strand.
CCGGCGGCCCATCGCCGCCCGCTATCCCCTGGTGGAACTGGCCGCCGGCCTCCTGGCTCTCTACCTCTATCAGCGCTTCGGCCTGTCCTGGGGCTTCCTCCTCCATTTCTACTTTGTCATGTGCCTCCTGGCCATCGCCCTGATCGACCTGGAACTGATGGTCATCCCGGTGGCGCTGATGTATCCGGCCGCGGTCTTGGGGCTGGTGTGCGCCCTTCTGGAGCCGGAAGTGTCCCTCATCGGCCCCAAATGCTGGGTGGCCCTGGAACCCCATCTGGGGCCGCGCCTGACCTCCCTGGCCGGAGCCCTGGCCGGGCTGATTCTGGGCTGGGGCGTCCTGAAGCTGGTGTCGGTGAGCTATAAGCTCCTGCGGGGCCACGAAGGCATGGGCGACGGCGACCCGCCGCTCCTGGGCATGATCGGCGCCTTCCTGGGCTGGCGGGCCGTGCCCCTGGTGGTTCTCTGGTCCACGCTCATCGGCCTCCTCAGTGTGGCCATCCTCATCATCAACAGCCGGGGCCAGCCCCCCGAGGAGGGCTGGTCCAAACACGCCCTGCCCTTCGGCCCCTTCCTCGTCCTGGCCGCCCTGCTCTACCTCTTCTGCGGTCCGGCCTTCATCGCCTGGTACTGGTCGCTGGCCATGGCCTGACCCGCCTTCTCTCCCGGAAATACGAAGACGCGCCTTCTCAGCGCGTCTTCTTTTTTGCCGGGCCCTGCCCTGCCCTGGCGCTACACAGACTCGGCCAGTACGGCCAGGCGATCCTTATTGGCTTCAATCCAGCGCATGTTGCGGATGAAGTGGACCAGGTAGTAGATGGACTCGTAGTCGTTGGTGCCCTCGGGATCGAGGTAGTACCACAATTCGGTGCACCAGTAGACCAGGTAGATGCCGGCGATGCACATCATTGTGGGGAAGTGCCTGCGCTCAATGGCGTTGAGCTTCGGCAGACCCGAGCCGTCCAAGGCCCTGTTGTACCCCGTGAGGAAGTGGCGGCAGTCGTCGAGCCGCATCTGGCCGTCGGTGGCCACGTGCCAGGAACTGCAACAGTAGACGAGGCCCAGGCAGATGTCGAAGAGCCGCACGTCGGTCTTGGACCAATCGAAATCGAACAGGCCCACAGTCTCCTCGCCGTCGAACTTGACGTTCCCGGCGTGGTAGTCGCCGTGCACCGGAGTCAGGGGCATCTGGCCGTAATCCTCGGGCGGGATGATGTTGCGGTCGATGATCTCTTTGATCCGGGGGAGGATGGAGCCGAAATATTCGTGGAACTTGTTGTCCAGGGGCTGCCCGGCCAGTTCGGTGAAAATCCGCTTCATGTCCGGGAGCAGCACTTCGATCTTGGGCTCGGCCTTGTGGAGGGGGCCGGGATCGAAGTCCCGGGTGCAGTTGTGCAGGCGGGCCAGGAGGGCGCCCAGGTTCTCGAGTTCCCGGGGAGTGCACTCGTTGTCGATCCAGGTGTAATTGTCCTCGCCGGGGAGGTATTCGTAGACCGCGAAGATGCGGGTGCTGGGCTTGCCGCCGATGATTTCCTTGATTTTGACAAAGGTGGTGCCGGACTTGTTGACGTAAATCCTGGCCGCCTCCCGGAACCCCTGGGAAATGGCGTAGTTGATGAGCTTATGCTCCAGGATCACGTCCTCGTCCAGGGCCGCGGCCTTGTATTTGCGTACGAACAGCTCGCAACGCTGGCCGTCCTTTTCGCAGATGATGCCGAAGCTGCGGTTGGTGTAGCCGCCGAAGACCTCGTAGACCTCCACGACCCGGCCGAGATCGTAATGGTTTTCCACCAGATCCACCACCTGGTTGCGCAGGACCTGGTTGTCGATGGTTTTATAGAGATAGTCGAAAGAACGCTTAAGGCTCTTGGCGCGATCCAGCAGTTCCAGAAATTTATTGGAATTGATGTTCTTGATTTTTTCCATCCGTGAAGTATCCATGGCCATGAGCACTCACCTCCTGTCTTCCTGATCCGCCCGAGAGCCTCGGCGGGGCCTCCCTGATATACCTGAGGCCGTCGGAATGGCCGCCCCTCCCCCACCTGTGGCGGGGGAGGGGCGGCCGGCACCTTTATTCGTACCAGAGGGCGTCGCCGGCCGGGAGATTCGGGATGTGCTCCCGGACCTTTTTATCCAGGTCGGCGGCGAAGGCGCTCTTATTGGGCTGGATGAGGATCTTCTTGGCCAGGGCCGCGGCCTGATCGGCGGCGCCGGGCTTGCCGTCGTGCTCCCACTTGCTGCGGAACCCGCGCACCCCGATGGAGGGATAGTGGGTGACCTTGCGCATGTTCTTGGCCGTGTGGGGCTGGTCCATATAGTTGCCGGCCGGCCCCAGCTTGTGGATCAGGTCGAGGCAGAAATCCTTTTCCTGATACGGGATGCCCTTCTTGAGGTGCTTGAGGTTCATGGCGATTTCGTTGTCGATGACCGCCTTGGCGAAATCGAAGGCCATCAGGCCGCCGAGGAGGCCGCCCATGTTGAACAGGTCCGACCCGCCCAGGAGGGCCGCCGCGGTGTTCAGGGCCGTCTCGTAGCCGTTCTGGACATCGTTGGACTGGGAGTTGGTCAGGCCGATGTAGCCGCCGGACGGCACGTTGTAAAACCGGGCCATCTCCGAATGCCCCATTTGCAGAATCCCCGTCTCGATGGCCCCGGGGGCGTAGTCGCCGGCCCGCATGTCGGCCACCGTGGAGAGGACCGCGTAAATGACCTCGGCGCCCGGCCGCACGGCCTGCATCAGGAAGGTCAGGGACAGGAACTCGGCGTTCCCCAGGGTCAGGGTGGAGAGAAGGCTCATGGGCGAGGTCATGCCCGCGTTGGGCACCACCGTTCCATAGACCGGGAGACCCTTTTTCACCAGGTAGATCACCGCCTCGGTGGACTCCACGTCATAGGTCAGGGGGGAGATGACCGGGCAGTAGTGGTGGTTGATGAAGGGCCGGGCCAGATAAGCCTTTTCCCCGCCGGCGATGGTGTAGCCCAGGTCCAGGACCTTTTCCAGGTCCGGGATGGTGGGGGTGTTGGACCGCACCGGCTTTTTGCAGTTCTTCAGGGCCGGATAGAAACGGTAGAGGGACCGCATGTCCGGCGGAGCGTCGTCGGCCAGGATGGAGATGGAGAAAACGTCGAAGCCGGGGAGTTCGTTGATCAGGTAGGCGATGTTGGCCACGTCCCGGCTGGTGCCGCGCCGCTCCTCTCCGGTGATGGGGTCCACCACGTTGGGGGCCGAGGAGCCGGTGACGATGACCGGCCGGGAGCCGGGCAGGGTCACGTCGAAATCCGGATTCTGGGCGGTGAAGGTGAAAGTCGGGGGCGCGGAGGCCAGCTTTTCATTCACCGCCTGGCGGGGGAACTTGACCATCTGGCCGTCCACCCGGCAGCCGTGCTTCTTGAATATCTCCAGGGCTTCCTTGTTTTTGACCAGCATCCCGGTTTCTTCCAGGATGCTCAGAGACGCCTCATGGATACTCTTCTTCTGGTCATCGGTGAAAAAATTGTAAAAGTTCATACTATCACCTCTGGTCCGGACGCAATGCGAACCGGGCCCGGACCGCATGCGACGCGGGTAACGGAAATGGGGCGGCCTCATGGCGAAGCCGCCCGTCGTCGAATGCCATTTCAGCCCTGATAGGCCTGGGGAAGATACTTGATGCGGCTCCGGCCGTAATCGGTGATGACGTAATGATAGCGGGCATCGCCGGCCTCGTCCAGATACGGGTCCCGGCCTTCGATAAGCCCGGTGGCCTTGATGGCCATCAGGTGGTGTTCCATCTGTTCCAGGCCGAACTGGCCTTCGCCCTGGTATTCCTTGGCCAGCCGATCGTAGATGTCCTTGGTGGTCATCTCTTTGCCGCCGGCTTTGTTCAGGACGTAGAGGATTCTGAAACGCAACGGGAGTTTGGCCATGGAGCGCCTCCTTTAGCAGACATCGCGGAGCTTGAAGAGCTCGCGGGGGTTGATGGACACCAGAATAGCCCCTATGCTGACGCAAATGGCGCCGATCCAGGCCTGGGGGGTGATGGCGGCTTCGCGGCCCATGATGAGAGCCATGACGTACCCGAAAATCACCGCCCAGAAGGCGTAGGTGACGTTGAAGGCCATACCCCGGGCCACGCCGCAAGTATACAGGGTACGATACCAGGCGATGTAGCTGAAACCGCCGAAGAAACCGCCCAGGAGGCACAGCCAGACGGCCGGGCTGCTGCCGATCATGGCGAAAGTGCCGGCCACCTGATCCCAGCCGGTGGCCGCATCGCCCACGATGCCCTTGGAGGCCATGTACAAGCCCAGACCGGGGAGCACGATCACGCCGAGAACGATGGCGCTGAAACCTTCCCGGATGCCCAAAGCCACGTCGGGGTCAAGCATGTCCATACCGTAGGTGGCGAGTAAGCCCTCGCTGGCCCAGCCGACGCACGCCAGGGTGGCCAAGCCGATACCCAGCATGAAGTTCGGGGCCACGCCCGGATCGCCCCAGGCGATGATCAACGAGCCGAAAATACAGGCCACCACCCCGACCCAGACGCGGATGGGATTGCGTTCCTTGAGGATGAAGAAGGACATCACGGCGGCCAGGGCCGGATAGGAAGCCGTGATCGGCAGCGAATAGACCGGGCCGGCGAAAGTGACCCCCAAGAGATACCCGCTCATGCCGATGGGGCCGCCCAAAATGGCGCCGACGCAGACGATCTTGCCGGGAGTGGTGGCCAGGGCCCGGCCGTATTCCCGGAACTTGCCCTTGGCCCCGTTGAAGCCCAGGCACCATAAAGCGGCAAAAAAATCGTGTATGAAAGCCAGGGCCAGGCCGGTCCCCACCCCGAACATCAACTGAAGATACTCGATGTGGGCCGTGGCCGCGTCCCCGCTCAGCCCGGCGCCGCTGGCGCCGGCCTCTTCCGGCCAGAGGCTGGTGAAGGGCGCGTAGTTGATGGCCTCCCACAGCACGGTGCCGGAAGCCCCCCAGAGCATCCCCGAAACGATGCCGGTGATGATGCCTATCTTGGCCAGCTTGAGCTGCTTCGTTTCCAAGACTTGCAATACATTGATTTGGTCCATAAAACCTACCTCCGGTATCTGCTTTGGCTCCGGCCGCTCTTCGGCCGGCCGGAGCGGTTGAAAAATTTAGACCGCTTTGACCACCTGGGCCAGATCGGCCTTGTGGGCCTCGATCCAATCCATCAGGCGGGTGATGTGCAACAGATAATAGAGCGCCTCATAGTCGTTGACGAGCGCGGGATCCTCATAGAAAAACAGCGCCGTGCACCAGTTGATGAGGTATTGGCAGGCCGCGGCCAGCATCATGGGGAAGTATTCCTTCTCCGTGTCGTTCAAAGGCTCGAGCCTGGTCAGCGTCTTGAGCTGCGCGTTGTAGCCCTCCAGGTAGGCACGGCAGTCGTCGATGCGCAGGATGCCATCGGTCTCCGGCCGCCAGGAGGAACAGCAGTAGATCAGACCAAAGCAGATGTCGAAAAGGCGTACGTCTATCTTTGACCAGTCGAAGTCGAAAATGCCGGTGCAGTCGTCGCCCTCCCATTTGACGTTGCCGGCGTGGAGATCGCTGTGGATGGGGGTTTCGGGCATCTTCTGGAAAGCTTCGTCCGGGATCTGGTTCTTCTTGACGTTCTCGAGGATCGCGGGCAGCTTGGAGTTGAAGAAGGCGTGGAAGATGGAATCCGGCAGATCCCGCCCGGCCATCCGGCTGAAGAGGCTCACGAAGGTCGGGAGGAGATACTGAATTTTGGGCTCGGCTTTGGCCAGCTTCCCGGGGTCAAAGCCGTTGCCGAAGTTGTGGAACCGGGCCTGGAGCGCACCGAGGTTGCGGAACTCGGCGGCGGTGTTCTCGTTGTTGATCCAGGTGTAGCGGTCCTCGCCGGGGAGAAAATCATAGACCGCGAAATAGCGTTTAAGGTCCTTGCCGGTCTCGTCCTGGTCCACCAGGCTGACCATGGTGGAACCGTTCTTGGCGGAATAGACGTAAGCCGCCTCCTTGAGGCCTTTTTCCTTGCAGTAGTTGATCAGGAGGTGTTCGTAGAGGATGTCGTCGGGGTTGGCCTCGCTGTTGAACTTGGCCTTATACTTGCGGACGAAGTAGTCCTCCCGTTTACCGTCTTTCTCGCAGACGACCCCGAAGCTGCGGTTGACGTAGCCGCCGAAGATTTCATAGACCTCCAGAACCCGCCCCAGGTCATAGTTCTGTTCCACCACTTCCTTGATCTGGGCGCGGACAAAAGTCATGTCGCTCTTTTCGTACACACTCCGGGCCCGCTTGAGCATCTTCGCGGCGTCAATGAACTGCTTGTTGGTAAAGGCCGAATCCGGCGCTTTGAAGTGCAGCATTTTCGAAGTGTCCATCTTTGACTTTTCCATCAGTCGTTTCTCCTTCAAGAAGCCTTCGGCTTCGTCGTGATGCGCCGCTCCCCTGGCGGCACTGAAATCGATGAGGATCCGGAGCCCCGGAGGCAGCGGAATTTCAGGATGAAGCGGCGCGGTTTTCGGGCGACTCGTCCAGCACGACCCGGGGCGCGGACTCGGCCGCTTCGGCAGGCGTGGTCCGCCGCAGCCGGAAAATGACCCCGACAATAATCAGACCGCCGGCCAGAGCCCTGAGACTCATAGGAGGGAAAAACCGGGATTGCGCTTCAAGAATAAAGGCACGATTTAATCCTTGGCCAGGCCGCCCGGGCTTGCCCCCCGGCGTGCTCACCTTATGAAGATGAGCACGCCCTTGGGGGGAGAATCACTTGCTCGACACCCAATAAGGATTGCTGATGGCGAACATCTGATAGTCGCTGCGGTCAATGACCAAAACAGCAAACCAAGCCTCTTTCGCTTGACCCATTTTGGCTTTGTAATTAAAGCCGACCTTGTTTTCACCCTGGAAGGATTGCACGTCCAGCACGTTCTTCACCACGTAGTCCGCCGCTTTGCCGGAGCTGTCCTTGCCTTTGTAGGTGTATTCTTTCGAGCCGAGGTTGGAGAGAACAATGACATCCTGCACCCCGTTGAGGGATTGAATATCAACGGCGATTTCAAACACGCCCTTTTTGGCGGTCAATTTGTCGCCGAAGACTTTGGCCGGGCTGAGGATGGGGCCGTAGGACACATAGCTGCGGCCCTCTTTTATGGCCTTGGCGACCGCGAGGCCCACGGTTTTGAGATCGCCCTTGAGGTCACCGACATGGGCGTACGTGCGCGCTTTGCCGGTGTGATAGATGGTCGAGCCGCCTTTATTGTTGGCAATGCCGGGATACAAGACGTCATGGGTATCGGAAGCGCCGACCAGATAGTGGGTTTTCTCCACTTTCTTGCCCATGTGCTCGCCCTTGGCCTGGTAGGCGGTCCAGAACGCGGCGGCGTCATTAAGGGTCTTGACCGTTTCGACGTCGTCGCAGTTGGCGTTCAACTCGATCATGTCAAAATCATCGACATATCCGCCGGGAACGGAATCCTTCTCACGCGCATAGAACAGGCCATAGGAATAATAGGGGTGGTTGGCCGTGATGGTGGCCCCGGCTTCATGCGTCTGCTTCACAATGGTCGGGAACGGCTGGAACTGGTTGATGATGTGGTTTTCCCGACCCGGATCCATAAAATAATCATAACTCTCGCCGGTCTGGGGCAGAACGTTGAAGTGCGCCCAGGAAGCCGAAATTTCCTCCGAAGGGATGAACCCGGTTATATCAGGGAAGTTTTTCCCGATGAGGTCGTAGGTATCGTGGTTGTTGACGGTAAAGTCATGGTCCGACACCAGAGCGACCGGCAGGCCCGCCGCCAGCACCGAGGGAATCAGATCGGCGGGGGCTGTGAACGCGTCGTTTTTGTTGGCGTGATGATGAACGTCCGCGGAAAGCCAGCCGGCCGGAACGGAGTATTTCAGATCGACCGTCACCTGGGCGGCGCCGTCTTTAACCTGGCCGCTGTCAAGGGCGATGGGCTCGGAATGGAAGAAGTAGCCCTGACCGAACACGGTGGCCTTGAAATCCGCGATGTCATTCACCAGGGCGTTGATGACGCCTTTCTTTGAAGCCTGGAAGACCGAATTGCCGGTAAACCGAACCACGGGATATTCGCCCAGAACTTCCACCTTGCCCCAAACCGGCTTCCCGTCCCGGTCGGCGAGGTTGACGGTCAGAGCGCCCTTGGGCTTACCGGGAACCAGGCTGAGGGGCCCGCTGTTTTTCGGCACGTTCGCCACCGCCCCGCGCGCCATGCCGTCGGATTCCAAATAGGCTTTATACTCGTAATCGCCGGCCGGCACTTCAAAGGAGAATTTGCCGTCTTCCACCATCCGCCAGTCAAAGGGAGCGCCGTCCCGTTCCAGTATGGCGGCGGACTTCTTGGATAAAGCGGCCCCATCGGCCACCGAGCCCGCGATAGTAAAAACAGAGGCCGCGTCCGGCTCGCCCGCGGCTTTATACGCATTCAAAAAAGCGCTCAAGGCCGCCGTATCGGGCTTGTCGGAGATGACGAGATACGCGTCGTACGTCACGGCTTCCTCGGGCTGAAAGCCGTAGTTGGCGCGCAATTCCATGTAGCCGACCGAGCCGCCGCTTCGGCTCCAGGCGAAGCTGTTGCCCTTGTTGGACATGTTTTTACCCGGCAGGGTAAACCAGGTGCTGTAGGCGGTCTCCTCCGTTTTCAGGCCGTAACTGCCGACGGCGGTTTTGGCATTGATGGCTTTCATGGCCCCGCCGTCATCGCCTTTGTTGGTCAGGGAGAAGCGGTTGGAGAGAGTGTCGGTCTGGCCGCCGCGGTTGGCCAGGCCGTCGAACATGAAGACCGCGTCGGCGTTTGGCGCGATGCCGTAATAGGTGACCACGTCAAAGTCATGGCCGCCCACCACATATTTGCGGCTCACCTTAACCGCGTCAACCACGTCGGGGCCGGCGGCGGCTTCGGCCTTGGCCTTGAAGTCGTATTTGACCAGATCAAACACCACCTGCCCGCAGTTTTCCGGGGCCCAGCCATCCCAGCCGTTCACCAGAAATTCCACCGACCAGATGGTGTCGCGGTTGGCCTCGATCGCTCCGTTTATTTTTTTGACCGTGCCGGCGTCCAGGATCGATCCGGCGGGATACCCCCAGGGGCTCCGGGTGCCGACGGCCAATACGGCGCCGACCACGCCGTTGGTGATGATGAGGTCGTCTTTATGGATGGCCTCGCCGTTGTCGAAAAACGTTCCGGTGGCATACACCTTGCCCCCGGCCGCTTTCCATTGGGCCAAGGTGCCTATCCAAAGGTCGTCGGTCGCCTTAAAGTCCTGCAAGGCGGAGGTTATTTTGTAAGAATTGCCGTTTTCCGGGGTCGCGGCGACTACGATGTCGGACGCCGCCAGAGCTGACGTGTTGATACTGAAAAAAAGGGCCAGGGCCAGCACTAAAACCTGAAACGGTTTTATCCTCTTCATCCTCAATACCTCCCTCTTTTTTAAGAGCGCAGATTAAGCGAAATCAAACAGCTCCACCACTTCAATCAGACGGTCGCCGGTTTTCCAGGCTCCCAGGTCCAGAAGCTTCTCGGCCGAATGGCCGCCGGTGGTCAGGGCGAAGGTCCGCACGCCGCCGGCCTTGGCGGCCGCGATGTCCCCCCGCGAATCACAGATGTAGAGCACCTCGTCTTTCGGAGCCTGCCAAAGCTCCACAGCCTTGAGGATCATTTCCGGGTCGGGTTTGGGCTTTTCCACGTCGAACTGGCCGAGCACCACCTGGAAGAGGTGCTCGATGCCCAGGCTTTGGAGGGCCCGACGCGGGTAATCGCGGTTGGAGGCCAGCCCCAGGGGCACGCCCCGGGTGTGGAGCGTCTCCAGGGTTTCCCGGCCGGTGGGATACAGGGCCATAGCCGCGTATTCCTCGCCGGTCAGGTGGTCGCGGTAGATTTCATACCACTGGGGATCGTAATGGCCCCAGAGGTCGGTCCACAGGGATTCGAAGGTGACGTTGGGACCGGACACCTCGGCTTGGTAGACCTCCTCATAGGTGACCTCCCGCAGCCCGAACCGCTTGGCCAGAAGGTTGGCGCTGGTCTGGAGGGGCGCGATGGAATCGATGAGGGTCATGTCAAAATCGAAAAGCGCGTATTTGAATGGCATCACGGGTCCGCTTACCAGCGCCCCCGTCCGGCGGACCGGGCGGGGGCGGAGAAGTCATTTAATCAGAAAGCCCTGGGTGGGGTTGAAATCCGGGTTCTTCACCGGAACGCCCCATTCCTTTTCCGTTTCCTCGATGAACTTGCGTAAATCCTGGGCCACGGAAGCGGACAGCGGCTCAACCTTATGGTTGGCCAGGACGTCCTTGGCCTTGGCCAGAGCCACCTGGTAGGCGTCGGGGGAGCCGAGCTTCTTCCAGGCCTCCATGTTCATGCGGTCGAAGAATTTCGGCCGGCTCTGGGCCCGCATGAGCTTCCTGGTCAAGGGCGCGGTCATGTAGTTGCCATGGGGTCCGATCTTGTGGATTTCGGCCAGATCAAGCGTTTCCTCGTTCACTTCTTCGCCTCGAAGGAGGAAGAGGATCATGTTGAGCATGTCCGAATCCAACAAGAGTTGCCCGTAATCGACGGTCATCCCGCACTCCAACATACCCGCTCCGTAGATGACATTGGACCCTGCCAAGCCAGCCATCAGAGCCGTCAGAGTTTTCTCGTGACCGGCCTGGGCGCCGCCCGGAATCTTCGAATCAGTCTATGTTCCCCCAGTCCAGGAGGGGACCCCGTGGAACTGGGCGATCTGGGCGTTCATGCAGGCCATCATGGCCATTTCCGGCGAGCCCACCGAGGCGTCGCCCTTTTTCATGTCCAACTGGGTGGAGGTGCCGCTGCGGAAAATGGGGGCGCCCTTGTTGACCGCCTGGCTCAAGGTGGCGCAGGCCATGAATTCGGCGTTCTGGACGGCCATGGTGCCCACCATGGTGATGGGGCTGGTGGAGCCCGACAGGGCCATGGTGGTGAAGCGCACCGGGATGCGGTGGCGGGCCCCGGCAATGGCGATTTCGCAGCATTCGCCCACCAGCCGGAGGGGGCTCACCGGGCAGGTGCTGATGACCATGAAGGGCTCCAGATTCAGGGACGGCTTGTCGCCCCGGATCATGGCCGCCATCTGGATCATCTTGTCGACGAGCTTGCCGTTGCCGCCGCCCAGGGAGATGGGCTTGGTGGTGTTGTGCACCATGGCCTCGAAGTTATGCAGCGGATAGGTCTCGGGGTGGACGTCCTGGGAGGCCACGGCCCGGTGGATGATGTCGAACTCGTCCACCCAGTCGGAAAGACGGGTGATGGCCGCCAGGTCCATCTTGATGGAATCGCGCTGCTGCCCGGTATAGGGGTCGTTGACCCGGACGCCTTCGCCGAAGGGGGTGTAGCTGACGCGCTTGCCGCCCACCACCAGGCTTCTATTGACGTCCCGGCCGCGGACGATGAACTGGGAGGGCGCGCTGGCCAGGGCCGCCTCGGCCAGATGGGCCGGGATGCGGACGCGCTTCTGGGCCTTGTCGACCACGCAGCCGATGGAATGGAAGATTTCCAGGGCTTCCTCCGATTCCACGAAAACGCCGGTCTTGGCCAGAATCTCCAGGCCCGCGTAATGGGTCTCCTTCACCTCGTCAGGGGTGAGAAGAGTCAAACCGCAGCCTCTTTGCAGAAGCATACCAGTCTGGACCGCTCTTTTCATAAAAACTCCTTAAGCATGCATGATAGAGGCCCTCCGGCCCGAGGTCCCGGCCGTGAGGCGCCTTCCGGGGGCCATCCGGGGAGCCAAGCGGTTCCTGGCTCCGCCGCAAATGGCGGCGATGGTTTTTCGTAATGAAGATCGCTGATGAAAATCGATGAAAGCCGAACGCGAGGCCCGGCGCGGCGGTCTGGATACAGCTCCGCCCTCCCCAGCCTGGGGTGCAAAAGAACAAAACCCTTAATAAAAATAGTTACAACTCACCCTTCCCGGTGATATGAGATACCGGGCCCGCTTAACCGGGTTGTCGATACTCCACTCCCCGCACTCGCCCCCGTCTCTCCCGGCATATGGAGATTAACGGGTCTCGAGCCGCCTAAAATCTTTATATCCCTTGAGGTCAAAACGGTTAATGGAATGGAATATACGCTGTGCGACGATCGTTATACGCGCCACCCCCAGAAAAGAGCTGGTTCTACTCGGGCAATAGATCAATAAATCTTTCAACGGCCGGAAACCGCGCCTCAAAAACCGACTATCATAATAGATGCCCGCCTGGCCCGCGACTGGTCAAGCGCACTCAGCGGATTCGGATGGCAACAGCGGAAGCCGGCAAACGAGATGACAAAGAATTCCGCGTTTTTGCTTGTGGATTGTATTAGTAAAAAATATGAAATACGTCAAGCGCTCAAGTTAACCGGAGGATACGGTGAAAAAGCTGCTCTCTCTTTCAACTCCCGGTCTCCGGTTACAAACTTGCATCGTCATCAATGGCGATGCGAGTCCCGATCCCGAATCAATTCCCAAAAAGTCTTCCCTCTGATGAATTCATGGTGGCATAATCCAATAACAGTGTCAAGGTAAAATTTCAAAATCATCAACAAGGTTGCGAGTTTCCGCCCGGTGACGCGTCACCCTGCTACCGAACTCGATTGTGGTTCCCCTCATTTTTTGTCGCAAATCTACCGAAAAAATTTTTTTACAAAAACCTTCCGAACAGCCGTAATTGGAGGGCGGAAACTGGGCTGCCCCTCTTTTTTACGCCGAATCGGTCGCCTCAAACACGCTATATCAAAAGCCCGGGGAGCGGAATCCGGCCCCGGCCCGCTCCCGCGACGCCGGGCCCGACGGCCGGCGGCCGGCGCCTTCACCGGCTCGGGCCGATGCCGCCTGGTGCCGGCCGGGCCACCCGGCCTTCGGCATCCTAGAGGAATCCTGCCATTTTGGAATAAACAACGGAAACGTTTCGATTCAGCGGCTGAAGCGGCCTTTCAGCCCGGGAATGGAAAACTATTTTCGTAATTGTTCAAAGCCAGCACCCGACCATTCACCTTCGCAAAACCCGGTAAATACCCCGCCGAAGACGGGCGACGGCCAGGGACGCCTGGTGGGGGTCAGGTTTTATTTCCCTTAATTTTCAACGGGAAAATAAAGAACAAAGCTTTTGTGGCGGCCGATCTCAATCCCGCCGCCGGAAAAATTTGCCAAACGCTTGAAAAAGAGGTATGATGTTTTCGAATTATGAAGTTGCTCATTCATAATTTAACAGCCTCATCCCTCTCGTTCCCACGATCATAGGTGTGGCGCCCCGGCGCCTGATCTCGCAGCCGTTATTGTTTTACAAGGGAAAAACGTAAGATTTTCTAAAACGTCCAGAGTTGAACCAGGCCTTTCAGACTGTATTTGACAGCTGGTGATTTTGAGATCTTGAAGCGCCCCCGCTCGGCCGGGGAGGTTTACTGTGCCCTTTTGAACCACCGGCCCAGCCGTAATTTGCACGACTCATCCGCGTCTGTCGACGACGAAGGCGCCCCGAGGCACACCCGCTCATGACGGAAAAGGAAAAATTTCGGTCCATACAGGAATACGTTCCGGGCAAACAGGCCACCCTGGCCCACCTTATCGCCCACCCCGACGTGGGGCTGTGCCAGCAGATCGGGGTGGCCGAAAGCGGCGCCATTGGCCTGATGACCATCACCCCGGGTGAAGGGGCCATCATCGCCGCCGACGCGGCCACCAAAAACGGCGAGATCAAGCTGGAGTTCGTGGACCGGTTCACGGGCTGCCTGGTCTTCACCGGCGACGTGGCCGCCGTGGAAAGCGCCCTGGCCGGAGCCATCGACGCCCTCACCCGCGTCCTGGGCTTCACGCCCGCGCCCATCACCCGGACCTGAAGTCCGTGGCCTCGGTTCAGGAGAGCGGCCCGGCCGCGGCCGCCAACAAACCTTTGATGGTCATCGGCCCGGTGGGGGTCGGCAAAAGCACTTTGCTTCGCGCCATCCAGCGGGCCGAAGGCGAAGTGAAGAAGACCGAAGCCCTGACCTACCTGGATCAGGCCATCGATACCCCGGGGGAGATGATCACCATCCCCCATTTCTACCACGCCCTGATCCTCAATTCGGTGCGGGCTGGTTTGGTTCTCCTGCTGATGGACGGCCGCCGTCCCACGCCGCTGCCGCCGCGTCTGGCCCTGGCCATGCGGGCCCCCGTACTGGGGGTGGTCACCAAGATCGATGTGGCCGCCCCGGGGACCGTGGACCGGGCCCGGGCGACGCTCCTCGGGGCCGGCGTCAGGGAGATTCTGGAATTTTCCGCCGTTACCGGCCAAGGTCTGAACGAACTGTGCCGGCGCATCGCCGATTATGAAAACCACGGTCCCGCGGATGAAAACGCCCCGGCCCCGTAAAGGCCGGCCGGGACCGGAAAAAAACAGGCATCCCCGCTCCGGGCCGCGACCCGGGGCCGTAAATCTTCGAGCGGGCGCGAACTGCCGGGCGCCCGCCAACCAATGGAGGTAGACCAGTGATACTGAAAACCACGCTCTTTGGTAAAGTGTATCAGTTCAAGGACGTCAAGGACGTCCTGGCCAAGGCCAACGAGGACCGCTCCGGCGACCATCTGGCCGGCGTCGCCGCCGAATCCATGGCCGAACGCATCGCGGCCAAGCAGGTTCTGGCCGAACTGACCGTCGCCGACATCCGGGAAAACCCGGTGGTGCCCTACGAACAGGACGAAGTCACCCGGGTCATTCAAGACGCGGTCAACGAATCCATTTATAAAGAAATCCGCAATTGGCGCATGGGCGAACTCCGGGAGTGGATTCTCTGCAACCACACCGGACCCAACGCCCTGCGCCGCCTGAGCCGGGGCCTGACCTCGGAAGTGGTGGCGGGCGTGGCCAAGCTCATGACCAACCTGGACCTGGTCTACGGCGCCTCCAAAATGCGGGTCACGGCCCACTGCAACACCACCATCGGCCAGCCCGGCACCCTGGCCATCCGCCTCCAGCCCAACCACACCACCGACGACATTGAAGGCATCACCGCCTCGGTCTACGAAGGCCTGTCGTACGGCTCGGGCGACGCGGTGATCGGGCTCAACCCCGTGGACGACACGGTGGACAATATCAAAGCCATTCTCGAGCGCTTCACCGAAATCAAGAACCGCTTCAAAATTCCCACCCAAGTGTGCGTACTCGGCCACGTGACCACCCAGATGGCGGCCATCCGCAAGGGAGCCCCGTCGGATCTCATCTTCCAGAGCATCGCCGGCTCGGAAAAAGGCAACGCCGCCTTCGGCATCGACATGAAGATGATGGACGAGGCCTATGACCTGGCCCTCCACGAAGGCACCGGCTGCGGCCCCAACGTGATGTATTTCGAAACCGGCCAGGGCTCCGAACTGTCCTCCGACGCCCACCACGGCGCGGACCAGGTGACCATGGAGGCCCGGTGCTACGGTTTCGGCAAGCGCTACAGCCCCTTCCTGGTCAACACCGTGGTCGGCTTCATCGGGCCGGAGTATCTGTATGACTCCAAGCAGATCACCCGGGCCGGGCTGGAAGACCATTTCATGGGCAAGCTCACCGGCATCTCCATGGGCTGCGACGCCTGCTACACCAACCACGCCAAGGCCGACCAGAACGACGTCGAGAACCTGGCCATTCTCCTGACCACCGCGGGCTGCAACTACTTCATGGGCATCCCCCACGGCGACGACATCATGCTCAACTACCAGTGCACCAGCTACCACGACGGCCCGTCGCTGCGGCAGCTCCTGGGCCTCAACCCCATCCCGGCCTTCACCAAGTGGATGGAAAAGATGGGCCTCTGGGAAAACGGCCGCCTGACCGACCGGGCCGGCGACGCCTCGATATTCGCGTAAACCGGGCGGGGCCCGGGGCCAACTCCGCGGTGACGGCTTTCCTCTGGCATGGGGCCGTCCGCGAACCGACCGGGCTCCCCATAGACTGCCGCTGATTGATTGACGGAGGAGAACAAGTGATTCTCAAGACCAAACTGGCCGGACAGGTGTACGCCTTCAAGGACCTCACCGAGGTTCTGGCGAAGGCCAATGATGAAAAATCAGGCGACGTGCTGCTGGGCCGGGCCGCGCGCACGGTCACCGAACGCACGGCCGCCAAGATCGTTCTGGCCAACCTGACCCTGGCCGACTTTTACGAAAACCCGGTCCTCCCCCCGGAAAAGGACGAGGTCTCCAGAGCCATCCGGGAGGATCTGAACCTGACCATCTATCAACGGATGAAAAACTGGACCATCGGCGAACTGCGCGACTGGCTGCTCCGGCACGAGACCAGCGGCCAGGATGTGGCCCGCATGTGCCGGGGTCTGGAGGCGGAAGTGGCCGCGGGCGTGACCAAGCTCATGACGGCCATGGACCTGGTCTATGCCGCCTCCAAGCTGACGGTCACGGGGACCTGCAACACCACCATCGGTCTTCCGGGCACCCTTTCCTTCCGTTGCCAGCCCAACCACCCCGCGGACGATCTGGAGGGCATCCGCTCCTCGCTTTACGAGGGCATCTCGTACGGCTGCGGGGACGCGGTCTTCGGGGTGAACCCGGTGGAGGACACGGCGGACAATACCCGGGCCATTCTGGACCTCTTGTGGGAAGTCATGGAGAAGTGGAACATCCCCACCCAGAACTGCGTCCTGTCCCACATCACCACCCAGATGGAGGCGGTCAAAAAGGGCGCGGCCTGCTGCACCCTTTTCCAGAGCATCGCCGGCACGGGCGTGGCCAACGAAGCTTTCGGGGTCACCACCCGGATGCTCCACGAGGCCTATGACCTGATCCATCAGATGGGGGTGGCGCCGGGTCCGAATCTCTTGTACTTCGAAACCGGCCAGGGCTCGGAACAGTCCATCAACGCGGACCTCGGGATCGACCTGATGACCCTGGAAGCCCGCTGCTACGCCTACGCCCGCATCTACAAGCCTTTCATGCTCAACAACGTCTCCGGCTTCATCGGGCCCGAGACCCTGTATGACGGGCGGCAGATCATCCGGGCCAGCCTCGAGGACCACTTCATGGGCAAGCTCCTCGGCATCCCCATGGGCATGGCCCCGTGCTACACCAACCACACCAAGATCAACCAGGACGACCAGGAGATGGCCACCATGCTGCTGGCCCTGGCCGGGAGCAACTACTACATGGGCCTCCCCGTGGGGGACGACGTCATGCTGGCCTATCAGGACACCAGCTACCACGACGACGCCACCCTGCGCGAGCTTTTGCACCGCACCCCGGCGCCCGAGTTCTTCGAGTGGATGAAAAAGCACGAGCTGATGGACGAGACGGGCCGCCTGACCGCCAAGGCCGGCGACGCCTCCATTTTCTTTTGAGACCGGGGGCCGGAATCCCCGGCCGCCAGACATATTGGAAAAAACTTCAACAGCCGTACGTATATACCAAGGGGGTAGACAATGGTTACGGAACACGAACTGAAAAAAGCCGTCGAGGCCATCCTGATGGAAATGGGGGGGAAGCTGCCGGCAGCGGCCGCCGCAGCCAACGGGAACGGGAAGAAGGCGTATGCCGCGAACGGCGGCGAGAGCCTGCCCGATCTCGGGGCCGTGGACTTGCAGGACATCATCAAAGTGCCCCATCCCCACAACCCCGAAGCTTTGAAGGCCATGCGCAAGACCACCCCGGCCCGCATCGCGGTCTGGCGGGCCGGCCCGCGCTACCTCACTGAAACCCTCCTGCGCTTCCGGGCCGACCACGCGGTCGCCATGGACGCGGTCTTCACCGACGTGTCCGAGGACTGGATCAAGGAGCACGGCCTCCCGCACTTCAAGACCAAGTGCGAGAACAAGGACGTCTACCTCACCCGGCCCGACCTCGGCCGCCAGTTCGACGACGAGGAAGCCAAGAAGATCAAGGCCCACGTGGGCTCGAACAACAAGGTGGTGGTCTACGTGGCCGACGGCCTGTCCACCACGGCCGTGACCACCAACGCCATGGACACCTACAAGGCCATCGTCGACGGGCTGGCCCGCACCAACGTCAAGCCCTGCGCGCCGTTCTTCGTCCAGTACGCCCGGGTGGGCACCGAGGACGCGATCAGTGAAATCACCGGCGCCGAAGTGGTCTGCGCCCTCATCGGCGAACGGCCCGGCCTCATCACCGCCGAGAGCATGAGCGCCTACCTGGCCTACAAGGCCGCCGTGGACATGCCCGAAGCCCGCCGCACCGTGGTTTCCAACATCCACCGGCGCGGCACACCGGCCGTGGAGGCCGGCGGCTACATCGCCGACATCATCAAGATGATGCTGGAGAAAAAAGCCAGCGGTCTGGACCTGAAGCTGTAAACCGGGCGCGTCCCCCGAGCACACTCCATCGGCGCTATCAAGGTCCCGAAGGCCAAGCCGATTTCAAAAAATTCAGAGAGGGTAGCAATATGGCTAAGAACGATCCTTTAAAGACCACCGTACTGGCGGCCAAGATCATCCCCAACGTCAGCCCCGACATGGCCAAGGATTTAGGGCTGAAACCGGGCTTCAAGAGCCTGGGGCTGGTCACCGCCGACTGTGACGACGTCACCTACACCGCCCTCGACGAGGCCACCAAGATGGCCGACGTGGAAGTGGTTTACGCCAAGAGCTTCTATGGCGGCGCGGCCAACGCCAACACCAAGCTGGCCGGCGAAATCATCGGCATCATCGCCGGGCCCAACCCGGCCGAGGTCAGGAGCGGTTTGAACGCCCTCCGGGCCTTCATCGAGAACGAGGCCTGGTTCGTCTCGGCCAACGAGGACGACACCATCCCCTACTACGCGCACTGCATCTCCCGGACGGGGAGCTACCTCTCGCAGGTGGCGGGCGTGGCCGAGGGGGATTCCCTGGCCTATCTCATCGCCCCGCCCCTGGAGGCCATGTACGCCCTGGATATGGCGTTAAAGGCCGCCGACGTGCGCCTGGCCGCCTTCTACGGTCCGCCGTCGGAGACCAACTTCGGCGGGGGCCTTTTGACCGGCAGCCAGTCGGCCTGCAAGGCCGCCTGCGACGCCTTCGCCGCGGCCGTGCAGTTCGTGGCCGAAAACCCCACCGCGTACTGACGCCCGGGTGATCGACCTTGGAAGCGCGGAACCGGCCGGCATTGGGGCTGATCGAAACCAAGGGCTACGCCCCTCTGGTCCGGGCCGTGGACGCGGCCCTGAAAGCCGCCCAGGTGAGCCTGGCCACCGGCCATAAGGTCGGCGGCGGCCTGGCCCTGGCCACGGTCGCGGGCGATGTGGGCGCGGTCCGGGCCGCTCTGGACGCGGCCCAGGCCGTCATTTCCACCATGGGAGGGTACGGCATGACCCACGTCATCGCCCGCCCGGACCCGGCGGTCTGGGAAATGCTCCGGAAGGACGGCCTCAAGGTGCCCGGCGCCGAGACGCCGAAAACCGGCGGCGGTCCGGCCAAGCCCGCCGATCCGCCGGCGCTCAAGCCCGAGGCTGAAGTCCCGATGGTGCGGGCCGCCCCGGAGGTGCCGGCGGTCAAGCCCGCCAGCGGGGTCCCGGTCCTGAGACCGGAAACGCCGGCGCCGGCGACCAAGGCCCCGGCCAAAGTCCCGGCGATGCGGAAGGACGATCCGGCGGGCGGCGCTCAAAAAAGCGGATCGGCGGAGAAGAAACCCGCCGGCGGCAAGAAGCCCCGCAAGCCCGGCAAGAAATAGGCTTGGTCAAGCGAGCCTTGCCAGGTAAGGAGATCCGATGACCATAGAAGTGAAAGACAGGGACCTGATATCCATTCAGGAAGCCCGGAACCTCGTGGAGCTGGCGGCCGAGGCCCAGGCCATCTATCGGGAGCTGGACCAGGCCGCGATCGACAAAGTCGTCGCGGCCGTGGCCCAGGCCGCCGAAGCCCAGGCCGTGAAGATCGCCAAGATGGCCCACGAGGAAACCGGCTTCGGCAAGTGGCCCGACAAAGTGGTGAAGAACCTCTTCGCCTCCCGGCGGGTCCACGAATACATCAAACCCTTGAAGACCGTGGGCATCATCCGTGAGGACCCGGTCAACAAAATATTCGAGGTGGGGGTCCCGGTGGGCCTGGTGACGGCTCTGGTGCCGTCCACCAACCCGACCTCCACGGCCATCTTCAAATCCCTGATCGCGCTGAAGGCCGGGTGCGCGGTGATCTTTTCGCCGCATCCCAGCGCCCGCAACGCCATCATGGAGGTGGTCAAGATCGTGCGCTCGGCCTTGGGGGAACTGGGCGTTCCCAAGAACGTGGTCACCTGCCTGACCATGCCCACCAAGGAAGCCACCCACACCCTGATGACCCACCCCAAGATGAACCTCATCCTGGCCACGGGCGGCAACGCCATGGTCCACGCGGCCTACAGCTCGGGCACCCCGGCGCTGGGCGTGGGCCCGGGGAACGGCCCGTCCTTCATCGAGAAGAGCGCGGACATCCCTCTGGCCGTGAAGCGCATCTTCGATTCGAAGACTTTCGACAACGGCACCATCTGTTCCTCGGAACAGTCCATCATCACCGAAGCGCCGATCCGCCAGGCGGTCATGGAGGAAGTGGTGCGCCAGGGCGGCTATTTCCTGCCCCCGGGCGATTCGGAGAAGGTGGAGAAAATCCTCATGGGCCCGGGCGGGACCATGAACGCCAAACTGGTGGGCCGGCCGGCCGAATACATCGCCCACGCGGCCGGGGTGGCCATTCCCAAGGGCACCCGGGTGCTTCTGGGCGAGGAGACCCGGGTCGGCGAGAAATATCCGTATTCCAAGGAAAAGCTCATGCCCGTCCTCGGCTTCTTCGTGGAGGACAATTGGGAAAAGGCCTGCCTGCGCTGCATCGAGATCCTCTCCCTGGAGGGCGCGGGCCACACCATGAGCATCCATTCCCAGGACGAAAAGGTGATCCGCGAATTCGGCTTGAAAAAACCCGTGTCCCGGCTCATCGTCAATTCGCCCGCCGCCCTGGCGGCCATCGGGGCCACCACGGGCCTGAATCCCTCCCTGACCCTGGGCTGCGGCGCGGTGGGGCACAACGCCACCTCCGACAACGTGGGCCCCCTGAACCTGATCAACATCAGGCGGGTGGCCTACGGCCTCCGGGAGCTGGAGGAACTGCGGCCCGCGACCATCGAGGACGCCCCGGGCGCCTTCCCCGCTTCCGTCAATGAGGCCACGATCGATATCCTGGTCCAGAAAATAGTCGAACGTTTACAGGCCGCCATCAAATAGGCCTTAGGAGGAAACAATGGCAGACACCCAACAAGCTCTGGGTATGATTGAAACCAAAGGTCTGGTGGGCGCCGTGGAAGCGGCCGACGCCATGGTCAAGGCGGCCAACGTCACCTTGATCGGCAAGGTTCAGGTGGGCGGCGGCCTGGTGACCGTGATGGTTCGCGGCGACGTCGGCGCGGTCAAGGCCGCCACCGACGCCGGGGCCGCGGCCGCCGGCCGGGTGGGCGACCTCATCAGCGTCCATGTCATTCCGCGCCCTCACGGGGAAGTGGAATTTCTGCTGCCCACGCTCGGGAATCCCGGCGAACAGACCACTTGACCGCTTGCGAAAGGTGAAAACCCCTGATCGGCCTCACCGGTCGGGATTAAGAATACGCACCACGATCGGCCCCGCTGATCGACATTGAAGGAGGAAGTGAATATGGCCAACGATACCCGCGCTCTGGGAATGATTGAAACCAAAGGTCTGGTGGCGGCCGTCGAGGCGGCCGACGCCATGGTCAAGGCGGCTAACGTCACGTTGATCGGCAAGGTCCATGTGGGCGGCGGCCTGGTGACCGTGATGGTCCGCGGCGACGTCGGCGCGGTCAAGGCCGCCACCGACGCCGGGGCCGCGGCCGCCGGCCGGGTGGGCGAGCTCGTCAGCGTCCACGTCATCCCGCGCCCCCACAGCGAGGTGGAATTCATTCTGCCCAAGCTGGAAGGCTGACCGGAAGACAGGCCGGACCACAAACCACGATCAGCCCCCGGCTCGGAATTTCGAGGCCGGCCGGGGGCGTTTACCCAAAAGTGAAAATGAAATGACGATATGACCTTGTCAAGCGCAATGGAAAAGCTTGCGGACGGACCCCTGATTCCGGACCCGGAACGCTTCCTGGCCGGAGTGGAGCACAGCCTGACCCGCCGGCGGAAGCCCCGGCCGGGCGAGGCCATCCAGGTCGGCCTGGACCTGGGCACGGCCTCCCTGGTTCTGGTGGTGCTCGGCGAGGACCGCCGCCCCCTGGGCGCGGCCCGGCGCTTTGCCGAGGTGGTGCGCGACGGGTTGGTGGTGGATTTCAGCGCGGCCCGGACCCTGGTGGAAGAGCTGAAACGCGAACTGGAAGCCGACCTGGGCGTGGAACTGACCGAAACGGCCATTGCCGTGCCCCCCGGCACTTCGGAACGCGACGCGGCCACCCACGGCTACGTGGCCTCCGGGGCCGGCCTGGAGGTGAACGCGGTGCTGGACGAACCCACGGCCGCCAATCTGGTCCTGGGCCTGACCCACGGGGCCATCGTCGACATCGGCGGCGGCACCACGGGGGTGGCGGTGCTGGAAAACGGGCGGGTGCTGACCACCTTTGACGAAGCCACCGGCGGCACCCACCTGACCCTGGTCCTGGCCGGCCACCACAAAATCGGCTTCGACGAGGCCGAGGCCTTGAAGCAGGACCCGAAAAACGCCCGGAAAATCCTGGCCCTGGTGGCCCCGGTCCTCCAGAAGATCGGCACCATCATCCGGAAGGGCCTCGCCGGCTACCCGGCGGACGAAATCCACCTGGTGGGCGGCACCGCGTCCACCACGGGCATTGAAAAGATCATCGGCCTGGAAGTGGGGCGGCCCGTCACCGTCTCGGCCCACCCGCTTCTGGTCACCCCGGCGGGCATCGCCCTGGGCTCCGCGCCGCGCGTCCCGGACCCCGTCCAGCCCTGACCGGCTGCGGGACCGGGCCGCGAGCTTAAAGGAGAATCGGAATGAACATCTCCGCTGAACTGGTTGAATATATCACCCGCGAACTGATGAAACGTCTGGGCTCCGCTCCGCCGGCCGCCGCCGCGCCGCATGCCGCCCCCAAGGCGCTCCTGCACCTGGTGGGCCGCACCACGGACCTCGGCACTCCGGCCCTGGCCCGCCTCCAGGAACGCTTCATCGTCCGCGAACACCTGGACTGGAACGACACCCTGCCCCCCGAAGCCTCGGTCCTCATCACCACCCTGAACATTCAGGCGATGGTGCGGGTGGCCGAGGGCGACGAAGGCTGCACCGTGGAAGGCCGGGCGCTTCTGGCCGCTCTGTTGAACGGCCAGCCCGTGGCCGCGCTCAAGGACGGCCTGGTCTGGAGGCGGTATATGGCCACCGCGCCGAAAACCCTCCTGGCCCGCTACGGTCACTATGAAAGCGTCTTGCAGAGCTACGGCCTGAAGCTGGTGGACGAGGACGGAGCGGCGGAAGCCCTCCTGGGCCGGCCCCCGGCCGCGCCGCCGCCCATGCCCTTCGCCCCGACGCAGCAAGGACGGCCCCCGGTGCCGGTCATCAAGCCCGCCGGCGGCCGCCGGGTGCTGACCGAAGCGGAGGTCATCGCCGCCTGCCCCGTTTCCGGCGGCCCGGGCCAGACCCTGCGCCTTTCGCCCGGCGACTTCTTGACCCCCCTGGCCCAGGATTATGTCCTGGCCATGAAGATCAATCTGGTCAAGGGCTGACGGCCGGAGGTCCCCATGATTATCTGTAAAGTGATCGGCAATGTCTGGGCCACGAAAAAAGACGAGAAGCTCAACGGCTACAAACTTCTGGTCGTCCGCACCCACGGCGGCTGCGACAGCGGCTCCGAAACCCTGGTGGCCGTGGACACCATCGGCGCCGGCATCGGCGACGACGTCCTGGTGACCAAAGGCAGCGTGGCCCGCATCTCCCTGCGGGAGAAGGACAGCCCCGTGGACGCGGTGGTGGTGGGCATCATTGATTCTTTGGAGGTTGACGACAAGTTCTTGGAATCATGACCTGGGGAGTCCGCCCCCGGCGGAGCGGTTCCGCCCCAGGGGCTCCCGCCCCGTCTGGAGGGAATCTTTGCAAACCGCTCCCTCGACCGGGACGGCCGCTTTTGAGGCTCCCTGAAAAAAAACTTTCGGAAACCCATACGGCCCCGGCTTCCGGCGAAGAGCGATTCGCCGCGAAAAATCCGGCCTGAAAATACCAAGGAGGTCTTTACATATGGGCATTAACGAAATCATTCTCTACATCATGATGGCTTTCATGCTCCTCGGCGCCCTGGACCGCTGCCTCAACACCGCCGTCGGCAAGACTTTCGGCCTGTCGGAAAAGTTTGAGGAAGGTTTCAACGCCATGGGGGCCCTGACCCTCTCCATGGTCAGCGTCATCTGTATCGCCCCGGTCCTGGCGGCCTACCTGGAGCCGATCGTGGCTCCCGTCTATTCGGCCCTGGGCGCCAACCCGGCCATGTTCGCCACGACCCTCTTGGCCTGCGACATGGGCGGCTACCCCCTGGCCATGCAACTGGCCGGGCCCGAGAATGTGGAGATCGGCCGCTTCGCCGGCATCATCCTGGGCGCCATGATGGGCCCCACCATCGTCTTCTCCATCCCCGTGGCCCTCGGCATCATCAAGATCGAGGACCGCCCCTTCCTGGCCCGGGGCATTCTCATCGGCATCGTCACCATTCCCATCGGCTGCTTCGTCGGCGGCCTGGTGCAGGGCCTGCCGGTGATGGTCATCGTCAAGAACCTGGTGCCGGTCATCATCGCCGCGGTCATCATCGCCGTGGGCCTGGCCATGGTGCCCAACACCATGATCAAGATCTTCGACATCTTCGGCCGCTTCGTGGTCATCTTCATCACCCTGGCCATGGCCGCCGTCATCGTCGAGACCCTGACCGGCCACCAGTTCGTCACCCACACCAACGCCCTCACGGGCGAAGTCACCACCATGGCCCCCTTGAGCGAGGCCGTGGCGGTCATCGGCTCCATCGCCATCGTATTGGCCGGGGCCTTCCCCCTGGTGTACCTCCTGACCAAGTTCGGGCAGAAGCCCCTGGAGACCGCCGGCCGGGCCCTGGGCATGAACGACGTGGCCGCCGCCGGCATGGTGGCCACCCTGGCCAACAACATCCCCATGTTCACCATGATGAAGGACATGGATAACCGGGGCAAGGTCATCAACGTGGCCTTCACCGTCAGCGCCGCCTTCGCCCTCGGCGATCACCTCGGCTTCACCGCCGGCGTGGAAAAAGGCATGATCGCGGCCATGGTCGCCGGCAAGCTCGTCGGCGGCGTCACCGCCGTGATCCTGGCCCTCGTCATCCTGTCCAAGGACAAGCCCGAACAGGCCAAGGCTTGAGAATACGGCTTATTGAGGAGTAGAACCCATGAGCGATATGGATCCCAAAACCCTGGAAAACATGATCCGCAAGGTGCTGACCGAGATCCTGACCGGGAACGGCTGCGGCGACCGCACCAAGATCGTCGACAAAAGCGGCATCATGTCCTTCCACACCCCCAACTGGCATCCGGAGCCCTTCGACACCGGGAAGGCCGGCGACAAGGTCTTCCTCAAAGACATGGTCACCCTGGAGGAAAGCCCCCGCCTCGGCTTCGGGGTCATGGAGATGGACCATTCCACCTTCAAGTGGACCCTCAATTACGACGAGGTGGACTACGTCATCGACGGCACCCTGGAGATCCTCATCGACGGGCGCAAGGTGGTCGGCCACGCCGGGGACGTGATCTTCATCCCGGCCCGGTCCACCATCGAATTCTCGGCCCCGGAATTCGCCCGATTCTTCTACGTGGTCTATCCGGCCAACTGGTACGAACAGTAACTATTATGGCCTCCGCGCCTTGACGGGCGGAGCCGTAGCCGGGCCAAAAATGTGATTTTGGCCTGGCGGGCGAACTGATCGGCTGGACCGCCAGTCGCTTCGCTCCGTCGGCCCGGCAGGGCCGGCCGGTGGTCTGCCCGCTCCATTATGTGTATCCGCGGGCCTCTCTCCCTGACGAAAGAGAGGCCCGCCGGGAAGGTGGCCCATGAAGCCCTTGACCGAACTCGATTTGCGAATGGCTTTGAAAGACCGTCCGGCCCCGACGTACCGCGTGCCTAAAGGCACCGTGGTCACCCCGGCGGCCCTGGAATATCTGCGTCAGCTTCGGGTGGAACTGGTCTATGAGGATCCGGCCCCCGCGCCGCCCGCCCGGACGGCCGCCCCGGCTCCCGCCGCCGCGCCCCGGAAGCCCGAGCGCCCGGCCCCCAAGTGGGATTTCAGCGATCCGAAAGCCAGGGCCGAAGCCGCGCCCGGCGAAAAGCCGAAAGAGCTTTTCTTCGGTCCGGACGGCGGCACCTTCGACCACAAGCCTGAGGCCCTGACCCATCTCAAAGGCCGGCAGCTGGTCCACAAGGATCATCCCGTCATCATCTGGCGCGGCAAGCTCGACACCCTCACCGCCCGCATCGTCGAAGCCCAGGTCTGCGCCTGGCAGTTGGGCAACCAGGAATACGTCGACGATCTCCAGGAAATTCTGGAATTCACCCGGCGCCTCCTGACCTACGAACTGCGCGGCAAGGAAGTCGAAGAATGGAACCTCCTGGGCCTGACCGCCGCCGACCTGCGCGAACGCAGCCACGACCCGGTGAAATTCTTCGGCCACCGCCACATGCTCACCACCTATAAAATGGGCCCCCTGGTGGTGGCCCTGAACACCCTGCGGGCCCTGGTCCGCGAGGCGGAACTGAGCGCGGCCCAGGCCTTCAGGGACGGCGCCGGCCTCTCCACGCGCGACGATATCATCCGGGCCCTGAACCGGCTGTCGAGCCTGTTCTACATCCTGATGTTCAAATACCTGCCCCCCGGCTTCGAGCCGGAGCACTCCGGCATCTGAGGGGAGGCGTCATGAGCGAAAGCCTCCTCAGCGTGGGCATCGATCTGGGCACCACCACCACCCAGCTGATCTTCAGCCGGCTGGTGGTGGAAAACACGGCCTCGGTCACCTCCATCCCCCGCATCCAGATTGTGGACAAGGAGATCGTCTACCGGGGCGGCATACACTTCACGCCGCTTTTGAACCGCAACACCATCGACGTCGGCGCGGTGCGCGACCTGGTGGAGGCGGAGTATAAAAAGGCCGGCGTCGTGCCCCAGGACCTTTCGGCCGGGGCGGTCATCATCACCGGCGAGACGGCCCGCAAGGAAAACAGCGAGGCCGTCTTGCGCACCCTCTCGGGACTGGCCGGCGATTTCGTGGTGGCCACGGCCGGCAGCGACCTCGAATCCATCATCGCCGGCCGGGGCGCGGGCACGGCCGCCATGAGCCGCAAAGTCTACGGCCGCCCCCTGGCCAACCTGGACATCGGCGGGGGCACCGCCAACATCGCCGTCTTCATCGAGGGCGACCCGGCGGACACCACCTGCCTGGACATCGGCGGCCGCCAGATCATTCTCGATCCCCGCACCCTGACGCCCAGCTACGTGGCCGAGAAGGTGAAAACCCTGGCCGGCCGGATGAATCTCAAGCTGGCCGAAGGCCGGGCCGCTTCTCTCGAAGACCTCACCCGCCTCTGCGACCGGCTGGCCGTCATCCTGGCCCAGTCCGTGGGGCTGGTGGAAGGCTCCACCGAAGACTTGGACCTTTTTTTTACCGCCCACCCCCTCAAGCAGACCTGGCCCCTGGCGGGCCTGACCTTTTCCGGCGGGGTGGCCGACTACATCTACGCCGACTACGACCCGAGGAATCCCTTCCCCTACGGCGACATCGGGCCGTTGCTGGGTCACTGTATCCGCCGGTGCCGGGCCTTCGAAAAGGTGGAACGCCTCACGCCGCAGGAGACCATCCGGGCCACCGTGGTGGGGGCCGGTTCCAACACCATGGAGATCAGCGGCTCGACCATCGCCATCAGCGACGCGGCCGTGCTGCCCATCAAGAACATCCCCATCTTGAAACTCACCGAGGACGACGAGAGCGGGGACTACAAGTATTTCAGCTCCCGCCTGGCCGAGAAGGCCGGCTGGTTCAAGGAGGAAGGCGCGGACCGCTACCAGCCCATGGCCGTGGCCTTCAAAGGCGCCTTCAACCCCTCCTTTGAAAAGGTCAAGTACATTTGCGGCAAGGTCATCGAGGGCCTCAGCGATTATCTCAGGACCAACGACCTCCTCGTTCTGGTGCTCGACCGGGACATGGCCAAAAGTCTGGGCTACGCGTTGATGAACGCGCTCCCGACCAAAAAGATAATATCCCTGGACACCGTCAAGGTGGAAAACGGGGATTACCTCGATATCGGCAGCCCTCTGGCCAACGGCCGCGTGGTTCCGGTGGTGGTGAAAACCCTGGTCTTTGGAAAATAAGGACTGGAGACGATTTATGATCGATGAAATTCTGGATAAGGTCCGCGCAGCCGGCATCGTCGGCGCGGGAGGAGCGGGCTTCCCCACAGCCGTGAAGCTCAAATCCACGCCCGAATACATTGTGGTCAACGGGGCCGAGTGCGAGCCGCTTCTACAGGTGGACCAGCAGTTGAGTCACCTGTTCGCCAAGAAGCTTCTCCGCACCCTCGACACCCTGGTCCAGGCTGTGGGGGCCAAGGCCGGCATCTTCGCCCTGAAGGCCAAATACAAAGAGGCGGCGGCCGAGCTGGAAAAAGACATCGGCGCCTTTCCCCGCCTCTCCGTCAAGCTCCTGGGCAACTACTACCCCATGGGCGACGAACACGTGCTGATCTACGAAACCCTGGGCCGGATTGTGCCCGAAGGCGGCATCCCCATTGCCTGCGGGGCCGTGGTGGTCAACGTGGAGACGCTTCTGAACATCGCCCACGCCCTGGAGGACGACCAGCCCGTCACCCACAAATACGTCTCCGTGGTGGGGGCCGTGAACAAACCGGCCACCTACCTGGTGCCCGTGGGCGTGCGCTTTGCCGAGCTTATCGACGCGGCCGGGGGGGCGACGGTGCCCAGGCCGGCGCTTTTGAACGGCGGCCCCATGATGGGCAAGGTCGAGACCGACCTCGACGCGCCCGTGACCAAGACCTCCAAGGGCATTATCGTCCTGAACGCAGACCATCCCTGGGTATTGGCCAAACAGCGGCGTATCGAGGAAATGATGCACATCAGCCAGACCGCCTGCTGCCACTGCATGCTCTGCACCGACCTCTGCCCGCGCTACCTCATCGGGCATCGTCTCCACCCGGACAAGCTCATGCGTCTGGCCACCTACCATTCCACCTGCGAAAAGGACGAGGCCGCCACGGGCGCCTTCCTGTGCTGCGAATGCGGCCTGTGCGAACTGGCCTGCATCATGAGCCTTCAACCCTGGAAGCTCAATCAGGAACTGAAGAAACGCATGGGGGCCCTCGGCATCAGGAACCCCCACCACACGGTTCCGGACCAGCCCAACCCGTTCCGGCCCTATCGGCAATACCCCATTCCCAAACTGGTGCAGCGCCTGGGCCTGGCGGCCTACGACCACCAGAAGGCCCCGCTGACCGACTATCCCGCCCCGGTCAGAGAGGTGCGTCTGATGCTCAAACAGCACCTCGGCACCCCGTGCGTTCCGCAGGTAGCCGTGGGCGACGAGGTTCACCAGGGGCAACTCATAGCCGCCCCGGCCGAGGGCGCCATGGGGGCCAACATCCACGCCAGCCTCGACGGACGGATCAAGGCCGTCGACCAGACTTCCATCGTGATCGGGCAGGGGGTTTAAGCATGAGCACAGCTTTAGGATTATTGGAATTCAAGACCATCCCGGTGGGCGTTGAATCCACCGACGAAATGCTGAAAGCCGCGGAGGTGGACCTCATCCTGGCCGCCCCCATCTGCCCCGGCAAATACATCAGCATCATCAGCGGCGAAGTGGCCAACGTCACCACCGCCATCAACCGGGGCGTGATCGTGGGCGGCATCTTCCTGGTGGGCTCCCACATCATCCCCAACGTCTCCGACGCGGTCATGCCCGCCCTCTCCGGGGCCACCATGATCGACCACCTCGAATCCCTCGGCGTCATCGAAACCGTCGCCGCCGTGGGCGCGGTCATGGCCGGGGACATCGTGGCCAAGGCCGGGCAGGTGAAACTCATCGAAATCCGCCTGGCCCGCGGCCTCGGCGGCAAGGGCGAGGTCTTCTTCACCGGTGAACTGGGCTCCGTCGAAGCCGCCAGTAAAGCCGCCCTCGAACGCCTCGGCGCGGACGGCGGCATCGTCAGCTCCGTCGTCATCGCCCGCCCCCACAAGGCCCTTCTCCAAGCCATCGCGTAGCGGAAGATCTGCGGTCAAGGGCATTCAAAGTATGGGGGCCGGTGCTCCCCAGACATTCCCGTGCCCTTTGCCGCAAACGCTCCCGGCTTCGCGATGACTTGGAGTCGGGGGAAGACGAAGCGGCGGAACCTTTCGGGATTCCGCCGCTCACTTTTTTATGGCACCTCAGGCGTCCGGGGTGGAGAGGGGGCCGGTGCGCTCAAGCAAGCCGCACCACTTGTCGAAGTTCAGACAGGTGTGGGGCGGCAGCACCAGAAAGAGGTTCGGGTCGTCCCAGGGGCCGGAGAGAAGGCGATCCAGCCAGGAGTTGTCCCCGGGCAGAGCCTCCACGGCCAAATCCATTTTTTTCGCCAGGGGGGCGATCCGGGCGGCGGCGGCCGGGTAATCGTAGCAGCCGGTTTCCACCAAGCCGAAGCGGTGATAGTTCTTGAGCATCATTTTGTTGATCCGGTCGGCCCGGGCCTCGCCGTATTTTTCCACAGTCCGCTCATACGAGGTGACGATGTTGTTCTCGTGGCGCATCCAGCCTTCGGTCAAAAAGTAGGTGGGCGACTTGGAGGCCGCCAGGCGGGCGTCCAGGGAGCCCAGCAGAATGGACAGGCAGTCGTCGGCCAGGGGCAGCACGGTGGTGTAGTTTCCGGTGGTCAGTTCGCTCACCCCGCCGCCGCAGTAGCCCAGGGTGAACAATAGGAAATCGCACTGTCCCTCGGCCTCGGCCAGCACCTCTTTCAGGCGGTTCCGCAGGCGGTCCGGGCTGTTATGGAGCCCCCCCTCCAGCCAGACAATGGGGCACTCCATCCCCATCCGCTCCATCGCGCATTTGATCTCGTCCTCGATCGTATTGCAGGCCACCAGCATCTTTCGCATCCGACCATACTCCTTTCCCGAAAAAACCACCCCGCCGCCTCGTCGCCGGAACGATCCGCGGCAGCGAAGTTTCCATAATACACTCCCTCCAGTTTTTGAACAAGGCCCCCTGCCCTGCCCCCAGGGGCGAGTCGTGGCGTCCCCTGGTATTGAAGTCACGGCCATGGTGGGGTAGCGACAAAAGACTGGTCAGGAAGCGCCCAAAAAAATCTGCACTTCGTAGGTACAGTGCAGGAAGTCCCGGAGATTGTCCTCATATTCGTCGGCCACGACCAAGCGAGGGGACCGGTCGTCCTGGAAGCAGGCTGCGGCCGGTCCCGGGTCCCAGTCGTCGGTCAGGATGCGGCCCCGGAAGCAGAGATATTCCCCGGCCGGGAGCGTGCGGATGGCGTCGTGGGCAAAACCGGGGTCTCCCTTCAAGTAGATGAAGTAGGTTTCCGGCTGTATTTTCCCCTCGAGCAAAGCTTCAAAATTCAAGATATAGCCGGTCTGCCGCAGTACGGGAAGTTGTCTCAGGGGCGGGCCGCTTTTCAGGATGGTAAGCCGCAGCCCGCCCGGGCCGAACAGAGCCTCACCCGGACTCATGGCCGCCCCCAGAAGCCAGCGGGGGCCGATCTCGCGCTTGAAGGGCAAGGATGGAAATCGGTTGTCACCCAAATATTTATAGTACTTGATGTACCAGTCGAGGCTTTCCACGTTTTTGCGGATGCCCTCAAGTTCCCGAAGCTTGCGCTCCCGCTGCCGTTCCAGGAAGGGGAGCAGATCATCCACCCGGCCGCTTTTCAGGGCCTCCTTGATCTCGGCCAAGCTCATCCCGAGGCTCTGGAGATACTTGATGCGGTCGATGGTGTGGAATTGTTCGTATGTATAATAGCGGTAGCCGCTCTGTCCGTCGACGCGGCTGGGCTCGATGAGGCCTTGGTTGCTGTAGAAACGGAGCGTCTGGGCGGAGATGCCCAGAAGCGCCGCCACTTCGCCTATGGAATACCACTTTTTCATCCGCCGCCCCCCAGACGTTCATAGGCCGGCACGAAACCCATATAACGGGCAATCTATTGGAAAATTTTACTATCCGCCGTCCCACTTGTCAATCGGATCGCCGCCGGCGCCACCTGTGGCGAAGAACTCTCTCCTGGACTATAAACTTTCCGCCCGTTGGCCGCCGATCGGGCTTTTTCGTTGGAAAAAAGCCATGTCCGCCCCAGCCCCGCCTCGAAAGAATATCGCTTTTTCGAATGAAAAGGCCTTGACTTTATAGTCAGCATCAAAGATATACTTACGCCATAGATATCAAAGAAACACGTACACCATCACTTACACCATAGACTGAAAATCGTGAGACGCCAGGATTTATCGATCCGGGCGGCGCTGGGAAGTTTTGCCTCTCGCGGGGAACTGGCCGGAATTTGACCGCCCTGAGGAAGGCGTTGGATTTCAGCCGGGTGACGAAGCAAAGGCCTTCCCGGGCCAATGCGTCAAGCCAGCGGTAGTTATTACTCCGGCAACTAAATAAGTCATACCCGTGATTTCGCCAAAGCCCGAAATCACTGGGCTTCAGCGGCCGGGAACAGACTTCTAAAGTTGCCGGGTTAATATTTTCCGGTTGGCGTCAGCCGCCGTCGAGCGGCGATGATTCGTATCCTGTTTAAGCGGTGATGGTTCGGCGGCATAGGTCCGGCGAAGCGATGAAACCGCAACGCGAAAAAGCTGTGTCGCATCCGGTAACCGCCTGACATTATCAGGCAATATTAGAGAGGTGATGACAATATGCTTGTTATTGGAGAAAAGATTAACGGAGCCATTCCCTCAGTGGCCCGGGCCATTGCCGAACATGACGACGCGTTTATCCGGGATTTGGCGCGGCGGCAGGTAAACGTGGGGGTGGACTACCTGGATGTGTGCGCGGGTACAAGCCCCGACCGGGAACTGGACGCGTTGAAGTGGCTGATTGAGATTGTGCAGGAAGAAACAGACACTCGCCTGTGTGTGGACAGCCCCAACGCCCGCATCATTGAAGAGGTGCTGCCGATGGTGCGGAGGTGCGGCCTCATAAACTCCGTTTCAGGCGAAGGAGACAAGTGCGAGGTGATCTTTCCGCTGGTGAAGGGCGGCGATTGGGAAGTGGTTGTGCTCACCTGCGGCAACGGGGGAATTCCGGACACGGCGCCCAAGAAGGTGGAGATTGCCTGCGAGCTGATTGAAAAAGCCGGATCGTATGGCCTTGGCCCTGAGCGGCTGTTCATCGATCCCCTGGTTTTGTCCCTGGCCACGGCCAACGATTCCATGTTGATGTTCATGGATTCGGTTCGGGAGATCAAGCGGCTATACCCCACCGTGAAAACCGTGTCGGGGCTTTCCAACATCTCTTACGGCATGCCCTACCGGAAAATCATCAACCTGAATTTCCTGACTCTGATGCTGGCCGCCGGCATGGATGCGGCCATCATCAACCCGGAAAACCGGGACATGGTGGGCTCGATATTCGCCGTGGAGGCACTGCTTGGCCGGGACAGGCACTGCCGCAAATACTACAAGGCATACCGGGACGGAAAATTCGGGCCTCCGCAAAAAACATGATTTGCGGCCCGGCCACACCACGAACAAGACATGTGCAAGGGAGGTTACGGCATGATTGACTATGACAAACTAAAAGTGGCTATCGGCGAGATGGACGACGAGGCGGCCATGGAGCTGATTGACGAAGTGGTGCAAAAAGGCGGCGACGCCAGCAAGGCCATGGAGGCCTGTCAGGAAGGTATGGAACTGGTGGGCAACCGGTTTGAAACAGGGGAATACTTCATCGGCGACCTGATTTTTGCCGGGGAGCTGATGGGCACGGCCATGGACAAACTGCGCCCGCTGCTGGCCAAAGACAACACCGAGAACCTGGGCCAGATGATCCTGTGTACCGTTGCCGGCGACATACACGACATCGGCAAGAACATCGTGAAAGCGATGATGGGCACCGGCGGCTTTGAGGTGATCGACCTGGGCGTGGACGTGCCGCCCCGGAACATCGTGGCCACCGCCAAGGAAAACGGCGTGAAAATTGTGGGCCTCAGCGGCATCCTCACCCTGGCCATCGACTCTATGAAAGAAACCGTGGGCGCCTTCATTGAGGCGGGTATGCGCGACCAGGTGAAAATCATCATCGGCGGCAACCCGGTAACCGCCGAAGTATGTGAAATGGTAGGCGCCGACAACTGGTCCTTCAACCCGCAGGAAAGTGTGAAAATATGCCGCGCCTGGGCGCTGGGAGGCTGACCGGGCCATAAGCATCCGACCGGCAATTTTGCCCACCAACCGGTTGATGGGATGAATCAGCCACCAAACGCCAGGCTTTCATCCTGCGGCATTGGATAACCCCGGCGCCAGGGCAACGGTTTTTCATTCTTCGTTCATTTTGGTTCGATTGCTGTATGGGAAGGAGTGAAAATCATGGGGAGCAAATTAAAAGGACGCAACCTGGTACAGTTTTTGGTTTTGGGCTGTGGCTCGAACGCGATATTCTATATCCTGTTCAGCAGAGGCAGTTATTACGACGCTTTCATGGAGGCGTTCCACGTCACCAACACCCAGTTTGGGTTTATGTCCACCGTCGCGCTGGCCATATCCAGCGCCAGTTATTTCATCGGCGGCATCCTGGCCGACAAGGTTCACCCCCGGTTGCTGGTGACGTTTTCCTTCATCGCCACGGGGCTTTGCAACTTTGCGCTGGGGTTCTTCCCCAGTTACGGGATAACCTTGCTTCTGTACGGCATCATGGGCGCCTCCACCACCCTCACCTTCTGGGGCTCCTTTTTGAAGCTGACGCGGCAATTCGGCCGCACAGTCGGCTCCGAGAGCAAGAGTTTCGGCGCCATGGAGGGGACGCGAAGCGTTTTCTCCATCGTAGCGGCCACCTTTGCCGTGTTCATGTTCTCCCGGTTCGACAACAGCGTTTCCGGCCTGCGCTTCGTCATGTGGATGTACGCGGCCATGCTGGTAATCTTCGGCATCCTCGCCTTCTTCGCTTTTGACGACAAGGGTGACGAAAGCAAAGAAGACGTCATCAACAAGGAAAACCCCTTCAAGCTGCTGCTGCTTTGCCTGAAGGATCCCAACATCTGGCTGGTTGGCCTGATGGCCATGGGCGGCTACACCGTGGGCAGCGTCATCGGCTCGTACCTGGGCACCTTCGGCAGATCCGCTTTCGGCATCAGCGTGGCCACCGCCGCCTATGTGGGCCTGATGAACCAGTGGTTCAAACCCGTGGGCAACTTCAGCGTGGGCTTCTTTGGGGACAGGTTCGGCCCCAGCAAGGTCATCCTGTTCTTGAACATCGTCCTCACCTGCATCGCGCTGTTTTTCGCCTTCATACCCAAAACCAGCGCTTTGCTGGTGGTGTTCCTCATCGTCATCGCCATTGAAATCACCCTCACCGGCGCTTTCCGCGGCCAGATGTACGCCCCCATGCGGGAATGCCGCGTTCCCATGAACCTCACCGGTTCGGCCATCGGTTTTTACGCCACCCTGATCTACGCCACCGACGCCATTCTCCCGCCCATCCTCGGCCAGTGGCTGGACAACCTGCCCATGGAGGTGGCCTGGCGGAACATCTTCTTATTGGTGGCCGCGTTTGGCATATTAGGCATCGTCACCTCGGCGCTGTTCCGCATACGCAACCAAAAGGACATTGCGGAGGTGCACCAGGAAGAAATCCAGGCCCGGCTGGCCTGAACGCAGGCCGAAGACCAGCAATGCGCGGGCTAGAGCAACCAACGCAACCCGAATTTTCATCGCGGGAAAGGAGCGCAATATACAATGAAATTGCAGTATTCCATTGGAACCGCCCAAGATGCGGAAACCATACACGAAATGTCCGTTCGCATCCTCAGCGAGGTCGGCGCGGTTTTTCATTCTCCGGACACCGTTGAATTGTTCAAACGGCACGGCGCCAAGGTGGACGGGGAGATCGTCCACATCTCCCGAGCCATGCTGGAAAAGGCCATCAAAACCGTCCCCCGCACCTACCGCCTGTACGACCGGGACGGAGGCTACATCACCATCGGCGAGGGCGATTTGAAATGCGACTCCACCGACGGCCCCATCTACATCCGCAAAGAAGGCCAGTACGACAAGCCTAACCACGAACACCTGGTGAATTTCCACAAGTTGGCGGAAACCAGCGACGTCATCGCCATCTCCAACCCCAACGTGATCGACATCTCCTACGTGCCCCCGGCCGTGCGCAACCAATACGGCCTGGGTGTGGCGTTGCGCTACTGCAAAAAGCCGATGCACGGCATGGTGCTGGGCGGCAAGCGGGTGGTGGAGGACTGCTTCCGCGCCATGCAGGATTTCTACAGCCAGTACGACAAGCCCATCATGCACGGCCTCACCTGCACCGTCGGCCCCATGCAACTGGCGAAGGACATCTGCGAGGCCATGGAAGTGCTGTGTACAGCCGGCCAGCCCACCACCATTGTCAGCGGGGTTATGTTGGGCGCCTCGGGCCCCCAAACCATGGCCGGGGCGTACACCATCGGCAACGCCATGGTGTTGGCGGGCATCGTGTACTCCCAACTGCTGCGTCCGGGCACGCCCATTCTGTACTGCACCCGGTTCTCCTCCCACGACATGAAGAACATGGGGCCGGCCTACGGCGGCATCGAGGCCATGTGGGCCTGCGCCACCTCCAAAAAGATGGCCGACTACTACAACTTCCCGCTGCAAAGCGGTGTGGGCACCGGCGAGTCCAAGGTGCTGGACATCCAGTGCGGCGCCGAGGGTTTCATGAACCATCTGAGCCCCCATCTGCTGCGCGCCGACATCCTGAACATGGCCTGCGGCCCCTTGGATTGCATGAACACCATGTGCTATGAAAAGTACATCTGGGACGAAGAGGATATTCTGAAGTGCCGCCACCTGATGGAGGGATACGAGATCAACGAAGAGACGTTCCGCTTCGACGAAATCAAGAAGAAAGGCCCCACCGGCAGTTACCTGGGACGCACGCTGCCCCAGTTCCGCAAAGAGTTCTTTGAGCCCCGATACGACGTCCGGGACACCCACAGCAACTGGATCAAGAACGGCGAGCCTGTCTGCGAGGACCTGCTCACCGCCGCCTGGAAAAAACGCATCGAAGAATACGAACCGCCCGAGCTGACCAACGAGCGCCGGGAGATCATCCAGCGCCTTCTGCCGCAGGAATACCACCAGATGGTTTTGGGCTGATGTCGGCCGCCATAGCGGATGGTTTGAAAGCCCATCCGCTATGGTTGCAATTATCTGTATCGCCTTTTGGCGATGAGATGCGCAGGCCCTGGTCCACCATGGCCGTATATGTACCCCCGGATGATTCTGTGCTAAAATAAAATGGCAAAATTATCCAACACGGGGGTCTTGGCAATGCACGCGCTGCTAACACTGTTCGCGGAACGGCACGACTGGTTTCTCCAGCTCACCGTCCAGCACCTGTTCATCTCGGGAATTGCCATTGTGATTGCTACGGTTCTGGGGCTGGGGCTGGGCATCCTCATCAGCGAGTACCGCAAAGCGTCCAAATTGGTCATGGAGGCGTGCAATATTGTTTACACAATCCCCTCCATCGCCCTCTTGGGGCTGCTGCTTCCCTTCACGGGCATTGGAAACGTCACCGCCGTGATCGCGCTGACGGTTTACGGCTTGCTGCCCATGATCCGCAACACTTTCACGGGCATCGACACCATCAGCCCCGACGTGATTGAGGCCGCCAAGGGCATGGGGTGCACGCCGCTGCAAATGATTTACAGAATCAAACTGCCCCAGGCGCTGCTGGTTATCCTGGCGGGCTTTCGCAACATGGTGGTGATGACCATCGCCCTGGCGGGCATCGCCTCGTACATCGGGGCGGGGGGCCTTGGGCTGGCCATCTACCGGGGCATCACCATGAACAACCACACCATGACGGCGGCCGGCAGCCTTTTGATCGCCCTTTTGGCCATCCTCTTGGATTCGATTATCGGCGCGTTTGAAAAGCATATAAAGCGAAAAAGGAAGATACTGCAATGAAGCGATATAGATTCATTATTATCCTTTGCTGTATTATTTCAGCTTTACTTGTGGCTTTTTTGTCTCTGGGGGGCGGCCAGAAGAGCGACACCATCCGCATCGCCTCCAAAGACTTTTCCGAGCAGTACATCCTGGGAGAGATTCTCAAGGCAATGGTGCTGGAACACACCGGCCTCGAGGTGGAACTGACCGCCGGCGTCGCCGGGGAAACCAGCATCATCATGCCCGCCATGGTCAAGGGGGATTTCGACCTTTACCCGGAATACGACAGCACGGCTTGGATGACGGTGCTGAAAAAGCCCAAAAACATTGATGTGGAAGCCATGCACCGGGAGATGGAGGAAATTTACCGGAAGGAATACGGCATGACGTGGCTGGGTTACTACGGGTTCGACAACACCTACAGCATCGCCGTGCGCCGGGAGACGGCCGTGGAATACGGCCTGAAAACCTTTTCCGACCTGGCGGCGCACAGCGGGGAAATGACCTTCGGCGCCGGATATGAGTTTTTTGAGCGGGAGGATGGCTACGCCGGGTTGCAGGAGCTGTACGGGTTCAACTTCAAAGAGATCCTGGAGATGAACCTGAGCCTGAAGTACATGGCGCTATTGGACAAGCAAGTGGACGCCATCACCATCTACAAAACCGACGGGCGGATGGACAACCCCGAAATTGTGGAATTGCAGGATGACAAGGACTATTTCCCCCCGGCGCTATGCGGCACTCTCATTCGCGACGAGGTGCTGCAAGTCTACCCCGAGCTGGGCCAGGCTTTGAAAATGCTGAACGGAATGATCTCCAACAAGGAGATGACCACGATGAACGCGGCGGTGGACAGGGAGGGACGCGACGCCAGGGAAGTGGCGCTCGCGTTTTTGCAGCAGAAAGGTTTGATCAATGGAAACCGAGAGGAACGGTAACCCGGCGTTGATTGAATTTCACCATGTGAGCAAGTGTTACGGTGAACATCTGGCGCTGCGGGACGTGAATCTCCAGATTGCCAAAGGAGAATTCGTCACCGTCATCGGCAGCTCGGGCAGCGGCAAAACAACCATGCTGAAGCTGATCAACGGGCTATTGGCGCCAAGCGAGGGCACGGTGTACGTTTTTGGCGAGGATGTCGCCAAAACCGACCAAATAGCGTTGCGGCGTAAAATAGGCTATGTCATTCAGGGCATTGGTCTGTTTTCCCACCTAAGCGTGAGAAAAAATATTGAATTCATACCCGGCATACTGAAATTCGACAAGGAGATTTCCAGGGCCATCGCCCACCAGCTGATTCAACTGGTGGGCTTGGACGAAAAGATGCTGGACCGCTACCCCGGTGAACTGTCCGGCGGGCAACAGCAACGCGTCGGGGTGGCGCGGGCTTTGGCGGCTTCGCCCGAGATCCTCCTGATGGACGAACCCTTCGGAGCCCTGGACGAGATTACCCGAGGCAAGCTGCAGGACGAGCTTAAAAAGATACACCGGGAGCTGAACATCACCATCTTTTTAATCACCCACGACATCCGCGAGGCCACAAGGCTGGGCAGCCGAGTGTTGGTGATGTACGAGGGAGAAATTGTCTCGTCGGGCTCCCCCGCCGATATTTTGCATGACTACGACAGCGGGCAGAATGATTTTTTCTTCCGCCCCAGAAAGACTTCCGGGAATCTCTAAAAACAGGCCTCTGCGTGGTCGTGATGATCTGTAGAAGTTTAGACTTGATCTGACAGAAGGCACTTGAAAAAAAGGGCCGTGGTGCGGTCCAGCGTCCGGCTGGGGCATATGGCGCCGGCCTGACGTTTATAGGGGGCCCGTTCCCGGGGAGGCCCGTCAAGGCGCGCGGCCTATGATCCGGAGGGCCCCCCGGCTCCGGCCGCGACGGCTGACGACGGCCGCCACAGGTCCCGCAATAGATGTCCGGCCAGGGGGCCCGCCGCCGCCCGTTCCGTCAGGAGATATTTTTCCAGCACGCTCTTGAAGACGCCGGCCTCGGTGTACCAATCCAAAAAATTCGCCCCCCGGACACACCCGTCACGATAGAACACCTGGGCGAAACGGCCGCCGTCGCCCCGGGTCTCCACCCGGTCGCAATCCCGGAATTCGCCGAGGCCTACAAAATCCATACCCATGAAGTGGCTGAGATTGTGGAGGATCTCTCCGGCGTATTCGGACGGCGCCCCGGCCAGGTGGCGGCCCGCGGCGTAGCCCTGGCGCCGGGCCACCCCCCACAGGCCGATCACCTGTTTCCGTCCGGTCAGAAGGTTCAAAACCTGGGCCGCGTCCCCGGCGGCGCAGATGCCCGGCACGCTGCTCTCCAGCCGCCGGTCCACCAATACCCCCTGGCCGATCTCGATTTCGCGGCGATCGGCAAAACCGAGGTTGGCCCGCACCCCGACGGCGATCAGAATCAAATCGGCT
This sequence comes from Candidatus Adiutrix sp., assembly GCA_031549025.1. Classification (GTDB taxonomy): domain Bacteria; phylum Desulfobacterota; class Desulfarculia; order Adiutricales; family Adiutricaceae; genus Adiutrix. The sequence continues at coordinate 74,753 of JAVBQN010000031.1, forward strand.
TCCAGCGGTTCGGGCCGCCCCCGAAAAAAGGCCCGCAGGCCGGCGGCGGTTTCTTCAACCCGGTCGAGAATCGCGCCGAAGGTCATTTCCAGGCCCCGGGCGGCCAGGCGCCGTTCGATGATCCGGGAGCAGTCGGGATGGGCGGCCAGGGGAAAGACGCGGTCGGCCATGTCGGCCAGGGCGACCTTCAGCCCGGCTTGCAGAAAAAGTTCCACCGCCTTGAGGCCGACCATGGAAGCCCCCACCACCAGGGCCCGCCGGGGTTTCCGGGCCAAGGCCTCCCGGAGGGCCAACGCGTCCTCCACCGTACGCAGGGTGAAAATATTGGGGACATTGGACAGGCCGGGAATGGGCGGCACCAGGGGCGAGGCCCCGGAGGCGATGAGGGCCCGGTCAAAGGGGTGGACCCGGCCGTCGGCCGTGGTCACCGTCCGGTCCCGGACCGACAGGGCCAGGGCCGGCTCATGGGGCCGCAGGGCGGCCCGGTATTTTCGAAAAACGTCGTCCGACCGGCCATAGGGAAACAGCCCGGCGTAGTCGATCCGGCCGGCCGCGAAATAGCTGGTCAGCATCGGATTATAGACCGGGTGGCCGCCGACGGCGAAGACCAGCACTTCACCCTCGAACCCGCCTTCCCGCAGCCCCCGGCAGCCTTCCACAGCGGCGGCGCCGTGGCCGATGACGACGACCCGTTCCCGCCCGGCCCTCAGCATCGCCCGGCCAGTTCCGCTTCCGCGTCCCGGGCCGCCCGCACCAGAGCGTGGACGTTTTCAGGCGGGGTTTTCAGCGGCAGGCCGCAATCCGGGGCCAGAATATAGCCCCCGCCTTCGGCTCCCAGGCGGCACTGCTCCAAGGCTTCGGCATAGACGTCGTCCGCCCGTTTATCAAACATGGTGAAGACGGCCGGTATCTGGCCCATCAGGGCCACCTGGCGGCCGTGTTCCCTTTTGAGCCGGCCCAGGTCGGCCTCGGCCACGTGCAGCGCGTCCGGTCCCTCGGCCACGGCCAGGTCAAAGCGGTCGTTCCAGTTGCCGCAGGTGTGCACGATCAGCGGCCGACCGTGCTTTTTGATGATTTGATTAAACTCCCGGTTGCTTTCGTGGCAGATGTCCTCATAGCACTGCCGGGAGATGCAGGTGCGGCTGAAGGGGGCCAGGGGCAGCCAGATGATGTCGGCCCCGGCCGCCACCAGACGTTCGACGCAGCGGGCAATGGGGTCCACGAACAGGGCGGTGGCTTCCCGGACGAAATCCGGTTCGCGGCGCATTTTCACATAACAGTTCTGGCCGCCCAGAAGGTAGAAGGCCGAACTGACGGGATTGTTGATGATGACGATGCGGGGGGAATCCGGGGCCAGGTCCTTCAGCCGCCGGATGCGGGCGGCGAACAGGTCCAGCTGCGGGCAGTCGTCGATGTCGAAGGGGTGAAGCTTTTGCAGGTCCTCCCGGTTGTGGACCGTGCCGTCTCCGCTCACCGAAACCCGGCCGAACTGGTCGATCAGCCCCTGGCCGAAACTTTTGACCACCGCCTGGAAGTTGCCGATGAAAAACCCGCTGATTTCGAATTTTTTCTGAAATTCCACATAAGCGGCGGCGAATTTTTCCGGTTCCTTTTCACATTCGCCGGGGGTAAAGCTGGATTGGGCGTACATGAACCCGAACATCGACCCCATCACCGGAATGTGGCCGATTTTTTCGCGCCGAATGACCCGGAGTATTTGGTCGGTGTTGAAAATGGTCGCCATAAGACACCTCCACAGGCCTTTCAGCCGGCCTTTCCCGCCTCTGGAAGCGGTGGACGCCGGCGGAGTGAAACCCAAGCCCGGTCGTGGTTCGCGAGCGGAGGTCTTTTCCCGGGCCGAAACCGAAACCGGAAGCGGCCCCAGGTCCGGAGAAAGCCTCCCTTTGGCGAAACCTTCCTGGGAGTCCGGATAATTCCGGCGACGGGCCGGATTTTATGAAAATTGGTAATTATCTCGGATAAGACTTATATTTTATTTGTATATCATCCGTCAACCCGTGTCAAGAACTTCCCCGTCCGCTGATCGGGGCGGGCCGACGGCCCGGCGGCCGGCTTTTCCGGGTGGACATCTTGCTTGACTTTATTCCGGCCATGTTTAAAATATATACGATGATGGGATCGGGTTCCACCTGAGTTGTCCGCGGCCAAACACAGCCAACGATCGTTTTCTGGCTCAGTGGAGATGAATCACCTTGGAATTCATCGGATATCCCCGAGGAAAAGCTCCAGGGGGGGCGACGGCTCTAGTCGTCCGCTGAAAAAGTTCGTCCGCTGGTTAGTTAGTCAATGCTGAAAAAAACACAGACCAAAGACTTGCGTATGGGAATGTTCGTGGCGGATGTCGGCCGCAGCTGGCTGAACCATCCCTGGCCCACCAAAAGCAAGCTCATCACCAATCCCGAAGAGATCCACCAACTGCTGGACTACGGGATCACCGAAGTCTTCGTCGATCTTGACAAGTCCAAAGTCAAACCGGCCGCGGAAACCGACGGCTTCGACGCCGGGGACGCCACGCCGGCCGCCGACGAAGCCGCCGACAACAACTGGCAGACCAGGCGATATCCGCCGGTAGGCGCCACGCCCAAATCGCCGCCCGCCGCGCCGGCTCAATCCACGCCCGACTCCTTAAGCGCGGTGGAAGCGGAAATGCCCAAGGCCGTCCAGGCCTACAACAAGGCCCTGGACACCTCCAAGGCCCTGGTGGCGGCCTGCCGCATGAACAAGAAGATCGAGCTCCAGGCCGTGCAGGACAACGTCAACGAACTGGTGGAAAGCGTCACCCGCAACCGCGACGCCCTGATGGCCCTGATGAAGCTGCGTCGCTTCGACGACTACACCTACACCCATTCCCTCAACGTGTCGGTGCTGGCCATTTCCGCCGGCAAATCCCTGGGGCTCAGCGACCACGACCTGCAGATCCTGGGCCTGGGCACCATGTTCCACGACCTGGGCAAGAGCCGCATCCCCGGCTATATCCTCAACAAGCCCGGCAAACTCTCCGACACGGAATTCGCCATCATGCGCGACCACGCGGCCCTGAGCGGCCGAATCATCCAGGAGCAGAAGCTCCAGGTGGAGGATATCGTCTATCAAATCGCCCGGCACCACCACGAGCGCCTGGACGGCAGCGGCTATCCCGATCATCTGGAAGGCGACCAGATACCGCCCCTGGTGACGGTCTGCGGGCTGTCGGACGTCTATGACGCCCTGACGTCCGACCGGGTCTACCACAAGGGCCGGCTGCCCCACGACGCCCTTAAATTCATCTACAGCCTGCGCGGCACCCATTTCAACGCCGATTGGGTGGATCGCTTCGTCCAGAGCGTGGGCATCTATCCGCCGGGCACCATCGTGCAGTTGAACTCCAACCAGGTGGCCCTGGTCATGGAAGTCAACCAGGCCTTTCTCAACACCCCCCTGGTCAAAGTTATCGCCGACTCCACGGGCATGATCTACGCCCGGACCAAGCTCATCGACCTCGCCAACGAACGCGAGGCCCAGGGGCTGAAGATCAAGAGAGTCATGTCCCGCGACGAGGCCGGCTTCGATCCCTCCTACTATTTCAATCAGACCAAAGGCTGACAGGTTCTCTTCCCGTGATTCCCGCCGACGATACTCTGACCCCGGCCGAGGCTTCCGCCCGTTTGGCCGAGGTGCGGGCGGCCATGGCCCGGGCGGCCGCCCGGGCCGGCCGCGATCCCGGGTCCGTCACCCTTTTGGGGGTCAGCAAGACCTTTCCGGCGGCCATGGTGCGCGCCTACTGGGAGGCGGGGCTGCGGGATTTCGGGGAAAACTACATCCAGGAAGCCCGCGACAAGGCGGCTGAGCTGGCCGGCCAGGGCTTGACGCCCACCTGGCATTTCATCGGCCACCTCCAGACCAACAAGGCCAAATACGCCGCCCCCCTTTTCCCGGTCATCCACTCGCTGGACCAACTCGAACTGGCTGGAGAGTTGCACCGCCGGGCAACCCGGGAGGGCCGGACCATCGACGTCTACGTCCAGGTCAACGTCTCCGGCGAGGGCAGCAAAAGCGGTCTTTCGCCCGAGGCCTTGCCCGGTTTCCTTGAGGCCCTGTCCGGGCTTACGGCTCTCCGGCCCGTGGGGCTGATGACCATGCCGCCCTACGATCCCGATCCGGAGCGCTCCCGCCCCCATTTCGCGGCCCTGCGCCGACTGCGGGACCGGCACGCTCCGCGCCTTCCCGGCCTCTCCATGGGCATGAGCGGCGATTTCGAGGTGGCCATCGAAGAGGGGGCCACCATCGTCCGGGTGGGCACCGCTCTCTTCGGCCCGCGCGGCTGAGGCGGCCCCGCCGAGAATTGGGCTTCCTGACCGGCCGGGCGCGGCAGGAAAAAAATCCCGCTTTCCTCTTGACTATCGCCGCAAAATATGGCAATACTTATCTGTTTTGGAGAGGTGTCCGAGCGGCTTAAGGAGCACGATTGGAAATCGTGTGTGGGGGAAACTCCACCGGGGGTTCAAATCCCCCCCTCTCCGCCATTATTGTTTGCCAAATCGTCACATATCATCCCGAAAGCTAATGAAATAAAAGGCTTTCGGGATTTTTCTTTGTCCGCTGTCGTTCTCTGGGCTTCCTTGACATCCGCCTTTTTTGTGGGTATTGTTGTGGGCAGGGCAAAAATGAATACTCACAGCCACTCACCCACGGCTGAGGAAAATCATGAGCGGCAAGCTTTCAGACACCAAAATAAAGAATCTCAAGCCCGGCCCCAAATTGATGAAACATGCCGAGGGGGGGGTTGACTCTGGTGGTCACTCCATCCGGCGGGAAGAACATGTCGATGAACAGCAAAAGGGCCGCCGGCGATCGGTACGACATTGGCGGCTACCCCCTGGCGCCCCATCTTTGGGGCTTGCTTCCCCTGGCCGTCACCATTGGTCTCGTCTGGTTCAACTTCGGCTCCGAAGACCGGACAACCGCGTTCTTTACCCTGTACCGGGAGGCCCATCCCCGCCTGACCGCGCTGGTGGAGTTCTTCACCGATTGGGGCAACGCCGCCTTCTACCTGGCCTACGCCGTTCTGGTCCTGGCGGGGTGGCGCACTGGAAACCGGGGATTAACCGGCTTCGCCCTGGGCTGCCTCCTGGCCCACCTGGTGGTGGTGGTGCTCGCCGAGCCGCTGATCAAAGCGGCCATCGGCCGCCCTCGGCCGCTGGTGGAGGGCCCCTTCATCTCCTTTGCCGGCGACGATTTTCACAACTCCTTTCCCTCCGGCCACACCACCTCTATCCTGGGCCTGACCGTTCCCCTGGGGCAGCGCTGCGGCCGGCCGGTCCTCTGGGGCCTGGCGGCCGCGCTGATGGGCTTTTCGCGCCTCTACCTCAGCCGCCACCACCCTTCCGATCTTCTGGGCTCCATGGCCTTGAGCGCCGTCCTCTGCTACCTGGCCTGGCGCTTTTCCCAAAACCTCCGGCCGGGGCGGTGATTCGGCCGACCGGAATTTTCAGCCCCGCGACGGCGGCAGGTACGGCCGGATCAGGTGTTCAGGGGCCAGGAGATCGTCCAGCACCTCCCGCTCCAGGATATTTTTCCCCAAGAGAAAATCGTAGACCGGGACATTGGCATGCAGGGCTTCCCGGGCCAGGCTGGAGGTAAGTTCGTACCCCAGGGTCGGAGCCAGGGCGGTCAAGAGGCCGATGCTGTTCATCACCAGGTCCCGACAGCGGTCCTGGTTCACGGTCAGATCACGCACGCATAAATCCTGGAGAGCCCGGCAGGCCCGGCTCATTCGCTTGAGGCCGGAAAACAGGCTGTGGGCGATGATGGGCTCCATCACGTTCAGTTCCAACTGCCCGGCCTCGGCGGCCAGGGTGATGGTCACGTCCTTCCCGATGACGTCGTAGGCCACCTGGTTGACCACCTCGGGGATGACCGGATTGACCTTGCCGGGCATGATGGAGGACCCGGGCTGGCGCGGCGGCAGATTGAGCTCGTTCAGGCCGGCCCGGGGGCCGGACGACAGGAGACGCAGATCGTTGCAGATTTTTGATATTTTGACGGCGAAGCGCTTCAAGGCGCCGGAAACCTGGACGTAGGCCCCGGTGTCCCAGGTGGCCTCGATGAGGTTGGGCGACAGCTCCAGGGGCAGGCCGGTGATTCCGGCCAGTTGGGTCACGGCCCGGACGGCATAGTCGGGATGGCTGTTGAGGCCCGTGCCGATGGCCGTGGCCCCGAGGTTGATTTCCAGAAGCAGGCGCCGGGCCTCCTCTATCCGGCAGATGTCCTCGCCCACGGTGGTGGCGTAGGCCCCGAACTGCTGGCCCACGGTCATGGGCACGGCGTCCTGGAGCTGGGTGCGCCCCATTTTCAGGACGTCGGCAAAGGCGGCGGCCTTTTCCTCGAACCCGGCCCGGACGTGCGCCATGGCCGCCAGTTGCTCATCGATGGCCCAGAACAGGGCCACGCGCAGGGCCGTGGGGTAGACGTCGTTGGTGGACTGGGAGCAATTGACGTGATTGTTGGGGTGGCAGAACTGATATTCCCCTTTCCCATGGCCCAATATTTCCAGAGCCCGGTTGGCCAGGACCTCGTTGATGTTCATGTTGGTGGAAGTGCCGGCCCCGCCTTGAATCACATCCACCGGGAACTGGTCCGGAAAGGCCCCGCCCAGGACCTCCTCGGCCGCCCGGCAGACGGCCCGGCCGGGGTTTTCGGGAAGAAGGCCCAGTTCCATGTTGGTCCGGGCCGCGGCCAGCTTCACGGCGGCCAGGGCCTTGACCATCTCCGGGCAGGAGTTGAGAGAGAGGCCCGATATCTGGAAGTTGCCCAGCGCCCGGGCCGTCTGAATGCCGTAATACGTTTCCGGCGGCATTTCCAATTCACCTAAAAAATCGTGTTCCACGCGGGGCATGCGCCACTCCGTCTTTCCGTTGTTTTATTGGGAGGATTTCAGTTTGCCCGGGGCGGCCCGGGCCACCAGGGCCCGGGCCAGGATAAGGGTGGGGTCCACCAACCGAACCCCGGCGAATTCACGCTCCGGAAAAGCCAGAGGCAGTTCGGTGCAGCCCAGCACCACCGTGCCGAGCCCACGTTTTTTCAGCGCCAGCACCGCGTCTTCCAACAGCGACCGGGCCCGGCCGGACACCGGGGGCGGGCAGCTTTTGATGCCGTATTCCGGATGATAAATGGCTTCGTGCACCCGGGCCGTCAACTCCGGCCCGGGGTCGAGCACATCCGGGCCGAAGTCGGCCAGGTATTGAGAATACAGGCCGGTCCAGTACGTCCCCAGGGTCGAGAGGACCGCGAGGCGCTCGCCGGGGTTATGGGTCGCGGCCAGATGGCGGGCCGTCTCCGCCGGCATGTTGACCAGTTCGAGGTCCAGAGCCCCGGCCGCCGCCTCCACCACCCGGAAAATAGGCGCCGCATGGGCGGTATTGCACGGTATACCCACCACCGTAGCTCCGGCCTCGGCCAGACGACGGACAATGCCGGCCAGTACCGGACCGGGGTTGGGCAGACTCGGGTCGAGAAGAAAGGCGGTCCGGTCCGGAATGAGGCCGGGCAGGGAATACACCAGCACGGACAAGTGTTCCTGATCACGGCCGGCCCGGGTCTGGTCGAAAATTTTCGCGGCCAGGTCCAGTCCGCTGTAGGGGCCGACCCCGCCCACCACGCCGATGATCCGGTCCGGTTTCGCGGCGGTCTCGGGACAGGCCGAATACTCAGGGGTCATCTCGATCAGTTCTCCAAGGCCGGCGGTTCCTTCTTCCGGAAGGTGGCCAGGCTGAAAATCATCAACGCCGCCCAAATCGCCAGATAGCACAGCCCCATGTCCCAGGTGAAATGTTCCTTGAGCACGAGGATGGCGAAGATGAACTGGAGAATCGGGGTGACATATTGCATGAAACCCAACAGAGACAGGTCCACCACCTTGATGGCCTGGTTGTACATGATATATCCGGGGAGAAAGAAGATCACCGAAAACATCAACAGGGCATCGTGTCCCAGGCTCAGACGGCCAAACACCATCAGCCCCTTATTATGGAGCGCCCAGAGAACCGCCACGGCCAAAGGCGCGGCCAACACCATTTCCAAAAAACTCGAAGCCACCGCCGGCAGCCCGGCGGCCTTGCGCACCACCGCATAGGTGGCGAACATGACCGACATGACGAGCGCATAACGCGGGGCCTCGCCCGTGACCGCGGTCAGCGCCGCCACGCCCCCGGCGGCCAGGGCCACGGCCAGCCACTGGGCCGGGTTCAAACGTTCCCGAAAGCAGACCACCCCGAAAAAAATGCTCACCAGCGGCAGGATGAAATTGGACAGGGAGCATTCCAGAGCCCGGCCGATGTTGACGATATACATGAAGAGAATATTGTTGGCGGCGATGAGAAGCGCGCTCAGGCAGGTGGCCAGAAGCTGCCGCCGGTTCCGCAACAGGTCCCGCACCTTGGGCCACTGCTTGTCCCAGCCGATGTACAGGGCCATGAAGGGCACGAACAGGATCGTCCGCACCCCCCAGAGTTCCCAGGCGGTGGCGTAGCGCACCGCGCTGAGATAGATGGGGCTGAAGCCCCACATCACAAAAGTGATGAACGCCAGCATCACGCCCTGGCGCCGGCTTCTGTCGGAAACAACAGACCCCGGGCCGGCCTGGTTATTCGAAAGGCTTGGTTTCACAATGCCTGTCTCCGACCGGTCGCCCGGCCTGGCCGTCGTGTTATAGCAAATCGTAGCCGCTGTGGCGCAGCTTGTCCGCCACCCAGCCCAGGTCCAGCCCTTCCAGGGTTTCGCCTTTGAGGCGGCCGCTGGCCGGATCGAGCCCCCAAAGGGTATAGAATTCATCCAGCATGGCGTCGAATTTTTCCCGGTCCAGCACCTGGCCGGCATGCGGGCCGCGCGGGGTCGGCTCGGTAAAGGCCCGGTCAATGGGATAATCGTCGCGGCGGCTGAAATCGGTGTTCAGGGCGTTGAAGGCCAATTCCATCATCCGTCCCCGGGGGCCGTAATACTCCATCAGCCGGTCCATATCCACCGGGAGGCCCGTGGCGGCGGCCACCAGGTCGGCATAATCGTTCACCCGCTGGAAGCTGGCCGGCCCCCAGGTGCCGGGATAGATGCAGACGCCCAGCATATCCTCAAGTTCCCGCGCCAGACCTTGCCAATGCACACCTTCCGGCTGGTGTTCGTATGTTTCGATGCCCCAGCGGTTGGGCCGGGGGTGGGGCCCAAAGCCCGCGCCGCCGCAGGTCATGCCCCGGAGATGGCGGCCGCCCACCGGAGAGGTGGCCGCGGCCAGGGCCCAGGCCTTGGGGATGCGGAAAGGCTCCAGGTTGGGCTGGCCCTTGTAGTGGAACAAAAGCCGGGCGGCCTCGGGGTGGAGCCCCTTGACCGCGTCCGCCAAATCTCCGCCGATCTGGGCGAAGACATGACGGCGATGGGCCAGGTCGTCCAGGAGGCGCGGCAGAGCCCGGCCGTCGCCCCAGCCCTGTTCCAGGCCGCCCAGATCGGCCGGGCTCAGATAACCCTTTTGGCGGCATTCAAAAACCCACGAGAGGATAGAGGCGCAGTAGTCGCCGTCCAGGCCCAGGTCATTGGTCAGGAGCCAGGCCCGGAGGACCGCCTGGGGATCGTCGATGTCCAGGCGGCAGGCGTAGCCGTTGATGGTGTTGACCCAAAAACCTTCCCCGCGCTCGGGCCCGGGTCCGGCGTTCGGCAGTACGTGGTGGGGCATACAGCCCGTGGGGCAGGAAAAGCAGGCCCGCACCCCCCGGCGCATGGACGGCACCCCGGTCTCCCGGTTCATCAGCCGCGCGCGTTTTTCCCGCTCCCAGAAATCGTCCTGCCCGTTGCGGACCACGGCCAGCACGCTCCAACTGCCGTGATCGGGGTTGGCATAGGCGTCAGCCAGGGACTGGCGCATGGCCAAAGCCCCGGGGTGGGCCAGAAGCTGTTCCCGGGTGCGGGCCACCACGGCCAGAAATCGTTCGGGGTCTTTCAGGCGAAGGCTTTGGCCGCCGCCCACCACCACGCCCTTAAGTTTCTTCCAGCCCCACACGCAACCCACCCCGCAGCCGGCCGCCGCCTTGGCCGTATCCACAATGACTCCGGAACCCTGGACCAGATTTTCCCCAGCCGGCCCGATGAGGGCGCACTTGACGCCGGGGCCGTGGCGTTCCCGCAGCAGGCGTTCCGATTCCACCACGCCGCGCCCCCAGAGAAAATCGGCCGGCCTGAGCTCGGCCCGGCCGTCATTGAGGAAAAGATACACCGGCTCCGGCGAGCGGCCGGTGAGGACCAGGTTGTCAAAGCCGGAATATTTCAACTGGGCGCCGAAAAAGCCGCCCACGTTGGCCGAGCCCTTGCCGTTGTTGAAGACGTTGAAGCCGGAAATATCGGTGCGGCAGGCGGCGTAGGCCGGGGTGCCCACCAGAAGGCCCGCCCCGAGGTATGAAGAGGCCTCCGGGTCGCGCCACGTCAGGCCCCGACGGCTTTCCTGAAACAAGAGGGCGCTGTTGAGGCCCCGGCCCCCCAGCCAGGGTTCCAGATACGGCCGGGAATCTTCGACCGCCAACGAAACCGCCCCCAAATCCACCCGCAGAATCCGCCCGGCCTGGGCCCAGGCCTGGTCAGTCATGGCCATACTCCGTCAAGGCCCCATAAGGGCAGAAGGCGACACATACCGGCCGCGCCCGGTCAACGCAGCGATCGCAACCCGGCGAAAGGCGCCAGTCGATGCGGCTGGTTTCGAAATCCCGCTCCACCTGGATATGGCTGTCCACCAGGCCAAAAGCCCCGGTGCGGCGATACGAACACCCCAACGCGCAAAGCTTGCAGCCATAACAGAGATCTTTATTGTATTTCAAACGCATCCGCCATCACTCCGGGTTCGGACGGCATTCCGTCCGGGCGTAAAAGGGACGATCGGCCAGGTCCAGCGCCTCCGCCGCCAGACCGGCCTCGCGCACGGCCTTCACCCCCGGCCTGGTGGTGATGATGGTGGCGCCCCTCCGGAACAGACGCCCCCGATACATGACCACCCGACCGCCGACCACGGTCAGGGCCGCCCGCCCCTTGTGGAGGTCCAGGCCCGTTATGTCGGCCCAGGCTCCGGGCGAGAGATGGCCGCGCCCGGCCGCCAGGCCCAGGGCCGAGGCCGGGGCGGCGCTGGCTTTCCAGACGAACTCCTCCAGCGTCAAAGCCTGGAGACGCACCAGGGCCAGACCCATTTCCACCGTCACGTTGCGGGGGATGCCGCCGCCGTCGGTGCTGAGGGCCGTGACCGTGAAGCGGCCGTCATCGTTCCTGGCCGTGGCCAGACACAGCCTGGGCTCCGGGGGATTGACCGGAAAGCTCAGGGTGACCAGGGTTTTCTTTTGCCGCCAGTACGCCGCCGCCTCTTCGCCCCGGATCAGGGATACCTCGGCCCGGCCTTCCCGGTTGACCCAGGCCCAGCCTTGGCGTATGGCCGCTTCCAGTCCGGCGTCGGTGGGGGGGAAGCCTTTGGCGGCCAGGCAGTTGACCGTGACCTGGCTTTCGGGCGCGCCGTTCCGGATCTCTCCGCTGGTGCCGTTGAAGGACGAGAGATACGACTCGCTGAACAGCTGCGGCCGGGACCGCAACAGCCGCAAGGCCTCGGCCGTTTCCTCCAGGCACGGACGCACCCGGCCCCGGCAGTAGGAATTGATGTGGGCCAGGTGAATCGGCCGATCGCCGGCCAGGCCCACGGCTTCGGTCAGGCCCGTGAGGTCGGAGCGGGTGGCCAGGGTGCCGGCGTGGAAGGCCAGATACGCGCCCCGCCGATGGGCCAGGCCGATGGCCGCGTCAGTGGCCTCCGGCGTGAGCGGATAGTGCCCGCCCAGGATTTTCAGGCCGATGGCTCCGGCGGCGAGGCTTCGCTCCAGAAGCGTTTTCAGCTCCTCCCGGCCGGGGTGGTCGTTCCGCACGGTGTGGCCGGGCCGAACGTATTGCAGAATAGCCAGGTTGAGCCCCCGGCCGTGGCGGGCGGCGTACTCCAGAACACTTTCCACCGGCCCGGACATGTCCAGGGCCGTGGTCACCCCGGCCCGGGCCATCATGGCGTGGGCCCGGGGTCCGCCCAGCCAACTGGAGGCGTGCACATGGGTATCCACCACGCCGGGCATCAGAGTCAGACCGACCGCGGAAAAGCATTGCCGGGCCTGCCCCGGGTCCAGATCGGCGGCCACTTCGGCCACCTGACCGTCCTTTACCGCCAGATCAAAGGCGCCGTGGCGGTTCCCCAGCGGGTCCACCACCCGGCCGCCCGTGAACAACAGATCATATCTCGCCCGCTCGGCCATGGTGCCCCCTCACCGTTCCGGCCAGTGGCCGAAGGCGGCCGGCAGATAACGAGCCGGCCCCTGGGTATCGTCCACCGCTCCATTTTCCGCGATCACCCGGCCACGCCGCATCACCAGGTCCGGCCGGCCAACAAGCGTTTGTCCCTGATACAGGGTGTAGTCGGTCTTCAGGACCGGGGCCGGGCCATTGATATGAGTTTCGGCCGCCGGGTCCCAGATCACCAGGTCCGCGTTGGCACCCGGATCGAGGGAACCCTTGCCCGGCCAGAGGCCGAAGATGCGGGCCGGATTTTCGCACAGAAGCCGCGCCAGGTGCGGCAGGGTCAGCCGGCCCCTGGCCACGCCCCGATCGTACATCACCCTCAGGAGCAGATCGCCGCCGGGAATGCCCGTGGGCGAGGCGAAGACGTCGCCGAAATGCGGTTCCTTGGCAGCGGAGGCGTGGCCGGCGTGGTCCGAACCGACCACGTCCAGACGACCGTCGGCCAGGGCCGCCCACAGGAAATCGGCGTGCTCCGGGCTCCGGAGCGGCGGAGTGACCTTGGCCCGGCTGCCCCAGACGGTCATCAGTTCGTCCGTCAGGTCCAGATAGTGGGGGCAGGTCTCGGCGAAAATGCGCGGTCCGGCCCAGGAGCGGGCCAGATCCAGCACGTCCAGGGATTGGCGGGTCGAAAGATGCGGGAGATACAGCGGGCAGCCGGCCATCCGGCCCAGGCACAGGAAACGGAACAGGGCTTCGGCCTCGCTCAGGTCCGGGTGGGTGGCGGCGAAGTGTTCCGGACCGGTGCGGCCCTCGGCCAGGGCCCGGTTTTCCAGATACTCGATGATGGCCCCGTTTTCACAGTGGGCCGCCAAAAGCCCGCCGACCCGGATCACCTCGTTCATGACCGCGAGTATCTCCGGATCGTCCAGCTGCATGCCCCGCTTTTTATAGGCCGTAAAAAGCTTGTATGACCGCACCCCGCGCTCGGCGGCGTGGTCCATGATGGCCGCCATATGGGGCAGGTCGTCCCGATTGAGGCTGAGGTGGACGGCGAAATCCAGAAGCGAGGTGGTCTCGCCTTCTTCAATGAACTGGTCCAGGGCGGCCCGAAGATCTCCCGCCCCGCCCCAGGCCTTGAAAGCGCCTATGTAGGGAATGAGGGTGGTGACGCCCCCGGCCGCCGCCGCCCGGGAGAGGGTGGCTATTCGGTCGCTGTAGACCGGATGGAGATGGGCGTCGACGATGCCCGGGAAAATGATTTTCCCCTGAGCCGAAATCGTTCGGCGGGCTGAGGGCATTTCGGCGACCGGAGCGATGGCGACCACTTTTTCGTCGGCAATGACGATGTTGCCGGGAACGACCGCCCGAGAAGTAATGATCAGGCCGCCGGTGATCACGATATCGCAACTCGAACCGCTCATTAGGCACCCCTTTGGCTGGTGCTTAAATCATATCACGCTAATTTAATTTTTTCAATATATCAAATAAGTTTCGAATATATCGAAATACAATAGATCACAAAAAATTGTTCAACAATCTAAGCCATTTCCTTCACCATCGACTACCCTCCGAAATCGCAAAACAGGCGAAATCCAACCAATACACAATAAAAAAACCGACCATAGATTAAAATTTTTCATTTTCTGAATTTTACTTTTCCGCTATTTTTATAAACATTATTATTATCAATAGAATACAAACATTCAGTGAATATTTTTTCCAATGACCGGAAATGAGCCAAAGAATTCTTCCAACCAAATCGCCATCTATTTTTAGCAGCTTGCCTCGGACCCCAATCCGGGGCGAAAGAGAATCATTTTATCTCTTGACTTTCTAGAGAAAAATGAATTATTCTATTTTTACGAAATACTTTCGAATATATCGAAAATATAACCAAGGGAGACAACCCCGGGTTAACCATCCCAGCTCAAATGCCCCCGACCATAAAGGGCCGGGTCGGCCATCCGAAGCGTCCATCCGCTTCCGGGTAACGGCGGATTTCAAACCGCGCACCGCGGTAGGAATCACTTTGATTTTCAGTCGATTCATGATACACAGATGAGTTGCAGCGCGTAACGGCCCTGATAGATTGACATTTCAAGGAAACGAGGCTGATACTCATGAAATCCGTGGAAAAAGTTTTCGGCATTTTTGAATTGGTTTGCGAACGAGGTGAAATGAAACTCTCCCACATCGCCCGGGAGACCGGGCTCAAGGTGGGGACCCTGCACGGCATGCTGGCCACCCTGGTGGAAATGGGCTACCTCCGGCAACACCCCCACACCAAGGCCTACGGCCCCACCATGAAGGTGTTCCAACTGGGGCTCAGGGCCCGGGACCAAACCAGCCTGGTGGCCCTGGCCCGACCCCACATGGTGGAACTGCGGCACCGGACGGGCCACACCGTGAACCTTTCGATCCTGACCGGCACCCAGACCCTGGTGGTGGAACGCATCGAGGGCGACAACAACCTGACCATCATCAACCCGGCCCGCACGCTCCCGGCCTACGCCACCAGCTGCGGTAAAATCATCCTGGCATTCCTTTCCGAAGGCGAATTGAAGGAATATCTGCGGAACACCGAATTTGTGCTTCTGACCAACCAGACCATCACCAGCCCGGGAAAGCTCATCGCTGAACTGGAAAAGGTCCGCCGCCTGGGCTACGCCCTGGAAATACGGGAACTCATTGAAGGGGGCATGTGTCTGGGCGCACCCATTCGGGACTACACCAAAAAAGTGGTGGCCGCCACCAGTCTCTCGGTCTCCTACCCGGCGGTTTCCAAGGAACAGCTGCTGAATCTCAAAGGGCCGCTCCTGGAAGCCAGCCGTCGAATATCAGCCGAACTAGGCTATCTGGAGGAATGATGAATCTTGACGCGATGTTCACGGCCCGCAGCCTGGCCGTGGTCGGGGCCTCGGAAACGGCCCAGGGCTTCAATGTGATGGACAATCTGCGGGTGCTGGGCTTCCGGGGCGAGGTCTTCGCCGTCAACCCGGCCCGCACCACTCTTTTGGGCCGCCCCTGCTTTCCCTCCCTTCGGGACCTGCCGGCCGGCGCCCGGCCCGACTGCGTGGCCATCGTGGTCCGGGCCGACCGGGTGCTCCCCGCCCTCAAAGACGCCTTGTCGCTGGGCATCAAACACGCCTGGGCCCTGGCCAGCGGTTTCGCCGAGACCGGCCCCGAAGGCCGGGCCTTGCAGGCGGAACTGCGGGCCTTCTGTCAGGACAACGACATCGCCTTCTGCGGGCCCAACTGCGTCGGCTTCGCCAACTTCCACGCGCGGGTCGGGGCTTACAGCGCCCCCCTGTCCGAAAAGACCAAAGTCGGCGGCCTGGGCCTGGTGGCCCACAGCGGCTCCATCGTTTTGGCCCTGACCAACACCCTCACTGAAATCGGCTTCAGCACCGTCGTCTCCAGCGGCAACGAAGCGGTGCTGGACACCACCGACTATCTCAACCACCTGGTGGACGACGAGGGCACCGAGGTCATCGCCCTGTTCCAGGAACAGCTCCGGCGGCCCGAGGAATTCAAGGCCGCCTGCCTCCGGGCCGCTGAAAAGAACAAGCCGGTGGTGGTGCTTAAAATCGGCTCCTCGGCCCTGGCCCGGTCCACGGTCGGATCCCATACCGGCGCCCTGGCCGGCGGGGCCCGCATCGGTTCAGCCTTGCTGCGCAAGTACGGCGTCATCGAGGTGGATGATCTCAACGAGATGCTGGAGACCGCCAAGCTCCTTCTGCACGCCCGGAAGCGCTGGCCGCGCGGCGGTCGCCTGGGTGCGACCACGGTCAGCGGCGGCGAGATCGGCCTGTTGGGCGACCACGCCGAGCGCTTCGGCCTAAAATTCCCCGTCCTGGCCCACAACACCCGGGCCCAGGCCCGGCAATGGCTTCCCGCCTATTCCAGCCCCGACAACCCCATGGATGCCTGGAGCAACGGCGACCTGGCCGGGTCTTATACCAATTGCCTGAAGGCCATTGCCAGCGATCCCAACGTGGACGTGGTCCTCCTCTCGCAGGACGCGCCCTTGGGCATGAGCGACAGCCAGGTGGCCCAGTATCAGGACGTGGCCCGGGCCGCGGTCCAGGCCTCCGCCGAAACGGCGGACAAGCCCGTGCTCCTGGTCAGCCACATCGGCGGCGGCCTGGAGCCCCGCATCACCGACATCCTGG
This sequence comes from Candidatus Adiutrix sp., assembly GCA_031549025.1. Lineage (GTDB taxonomy): Bacteria > Desulfobacterota > Desulfarculia > Adiutricales > Adiutricaceae > Adiutrix. Next base: position 91,213 of record JAVBQN010000031.1, read on the forward strand.
CCCCGGCCGGAATCCCCTTCATCCAAGGCACCCGGGAGTGCATGGCGGCCATCCGCAAGACCGTGGATTATGCCGAGTTCCGGCGGGAACGCTGGCCGCTCCTCAATAATTATTTCCGCACCCCGGCGGACACGCCGCCCTATGAAGGCGATCCGGGCCCGGCCGGCCCGGTATCGCTCCGGAACCGGCTGGCGCTGATGAAGCACTACGGCCTGAATCTCGTCGCGGGCGCCGCGGCGGAGACGGCCGAAGAGGCGGCCGCGGCGGCCGAGCCCTTAGGCTGGCCTGTGGCCCTGAAGCTGGAATCGCCCGAAGCTCCGCACAAGACGGAAATGGGCCTCCTGGCCCTGAACCTGACCAATCGGGACGAACTGCTGAAAGCGGCCCGGGGTATGGAGGAAAAACTCGCGGCGGCCGGCTTCGTCAGGGAAGCCTTCTGGGTGCAGGCCATGGCCCCCAGAGAGGCCCTGGAAGTCATCGTCGGGGTGGACAACGATCCGGCCTACGGCCCGGCCGTGGTCCTGGCCCTGGGCGGCATTTTCGTGGAACTGCTGGACGACCCGGTGCTGGAGCTGGCTCCCTTCGAAATCGAGACAGCCAAAGCCATGATCGCCCGCCTCAAGCAATCGGCCGTGTTCCACGGTTTCCGGGGGCGGCCGGTTCTGGATACGGCGGCCCTGGCCGATTTTCTCGCCCGCGTCAGCCTTCTGGCCTGGGATATGCGGGAAAGCATTTCCTCTCTGGACCTCAACCCCGTGATGGTCCTGCCTCAGGGGCGGGGCGTCGCGGCGGTGGATGTCCTCGTTGTATCGAAATAATCGACTCCAATCAGAGCGAGGCATTCATGAAAGTTCTTCTTTCGGGCAATGAAGCCATTGCCCGGGGCGCCTACGAGGCCGGCATTCAAATGGCCTTCGGCTATCCCGGCACTCCCAGTTCCGAGATATTGGAAAACGTGGCCCACTATCCGGACATTTATTCCGAATGGTCCACCAACGAAAAAGTGGCCATGGACGCGGCCATCGGTTCGGCCTACAGCGGCCGGCGGGCCCTGGTCACCACCAAGCAGTCGGGCATGAACGTCGTGCCGGATTCTCTGTACTACGCGGTCTACACGGGCCTGGAAGCGGGGCTGGTGATCGTCACGGCCGACGATCCGGGCATGTTCAGTTCCCAGAACGAGCAGGACAATCGCTACTACGCCAGGCAGGGCAAAATGCCGCTCCTGGAGCCGGCCGACAGCCAGGAGGCCAAGGATTTCATCGCCGCGGCCATCGACCTCAGCGAAAAATTCGACACGCCCGTCATCGTCCGCACCACCATGCGCACCTCCCATTCCAAGTCCTTGGTGGATGAGGGGCCGGCCCGGGGTTTCAAGGGGGGGATCGGTCCCTTTCCCCGCAACCCGGAAAAGTATAACTGCATGTGCGCCTGGTCGCGCCTGCGCCACTTCGTGGTGGAGGACCGGCTGGAGGCCCTGGCCGAATTCGCCGAGACCACGCCCCTGAACCGGCTGGAGCTGAACAGCCGGAAGCTGGGCATCATCACCAGCGGCGTGACCTACGAATACGCCAAAGAAGTCTTCCCTGAAGCCAGTTTCCTCAAGCTGGGCCTGACCTTCCCCCTGCCGAAAAGAATGATCAAGCACCTGGCCGCCGAAGTCGATCAGGTGCTGGTCATTGAGGAACTGGACGGCTTTCTGGAACAGGAAGTCCGGGCCCTGGGCGTCCCGGCCCGGGGCAAGGACATTTTTCCGCCCTGCGGCGAACTCCTGCCCGAGGACATCGCCCGCCTCTGCGCCCAGGCCGGTCTGCTCGACCCGGCCGAACCCGCAATCATTCCCGAATTCAAGGGGTCCCTCCCCTCCCGGGCTCCGGTGCTCTGCCCGGGCTGTCCGCACCGGGCCAGCTATTACTTCCTCAGCAAGATGAAGGTGCCCGTGGCCGGCGACATCGGCTGCTACAACCTCGGGGCCCTGCCGCCCTACAGCGCCCAACACACCATGGGCTCCATGGGCGCCAGCATCGGGGTCATGCACGGCATGGCCAAGAGCGGCCTGCCGGAGAAGCCCTTCGCCACCATCGGCGACAGCACCTTCTTCCACGCCGGCGTTCCGCCCCTGATGAACATGGTGCACAACAAGGGCCGGGGCACGGTCCTCATCATGGACAACGGCACCACGGCCATGACCGGCCATCAGGACCACCCCGGCTGCTCATATACCCTGAGCCAGGGCCCCACCCAGAAGATCGACATCGAGGGCCTCTGCCGGGCCATCAATGTGCCGTTGATCCAGAAGATAAACCCCTTCAAGATGGACGAAGTGGAGGCCGCCTTCAAGAAGGCCGCCGACTTCGACGGGGTCAACGTGGTCATCGCCGAAGGCCCCTGCGTGTTCGTGGAGCGGAGCGGCGAGCCGCCGGTGGTCATCGACGCGGAAAAGTGCGTGGCCTGCGGCGTCTGCGAAAAGCTGGGCTGCCCGGCCCTGGTCAAGAGCGCGGAACTCCACGCGGCCAACAGCAAGGCCAAGATGAAGGTCGATCCGGTGCTCTGCGCGAGCTGCACCATGTGCGTCCAGATTTGCCCCCGCCAGGCCATCAGCCGGGGGACGAGGGGGGAAGGCTGATGAATAATAGCGAAATGAATGTGGTCATCGCCGGGGTCGGCGGCCAGGGCAACGTCCTGATGAGCGACCTTCTGGCCGCCCGGTGCGCGGCCGAAGGTTTCGACGCCAAGAAATCGGACATCCTGGGTCTGGCCGTGCGCGGAGGCAACGTGTTCAGCCACGTCCGCTGGGGAAAAAAAATTTCTTCGCCGGTCATCGGCCGGGCCCGGGCCGACTACCTGGTGAGCCTGGAATGGCTGGAGACGGCCCGCCAGCGGCCGTACCTGAAAAAAGGCGGCCGGGTGCTCATCAACGACGCCCGCATCTTTCCCATGCTGGTTTCCACCGGACAGGCCCTTTATCCCGACCAGCGGGAAATTCTGGATTCCTTCGCCGGCTGGGCCTCGCAGGTCACCGTGGTGCCGGCCCTGGCCATGGCTGTGGAACTCGGGAACCCCAAGGTGGCCAACTCTGTTCTTCTCGGCGCCCTGGCCCGGGATCTGGACTTCGACCGTGAAACCTGGACCAAAGTCCTCACCGAGCGCCTGCCGGCCAAAGTTCTGGACATCAACCTTCAAGCCTTCGAGCGGGGCTTTACCTTCCAAACCGACGCCTCCGGCCGATGTGCCGCCGCCGTTTAAATTCAAGGAGTCAGAGACATGGTTGACATGAGCTATCTGAAAAACAAGCCCATCGCCGTCCTGGGGGCCGGCGCGGTCGGCAAGTCCATCGCCGCCGACTGCGCCCTGGCCGGGGCCGCGGTCCGCCTGGCCGATCTCCCGCAGTTCGCCAAGACCCTGGGCCAGGTCGAGGAATCGGGCCTCCATCTTTTCGGTCCCCAGGACAACCTCTACTGCTTCGAACGCAGCGGCCGGGCCAAGATGGAATGCGCCACCACCGACATCGCCAAAGCCATGAAGGGCGCGGGCCTGGTGGTGGTGTGCTCGGTGGCCGCCGGTCACGTGGACTTTTTCAAGGCCATGATTCCGGCCCTCGAGGACGGCATGGTGGTGCACATTTTTCCCGACAACTACGGCAGCCTCATTCTCCGCCGCATGATGCGGGAGGCGGGCTGCACCAGGAAGATCATCGTCGGCGGCTGGGCCAGCGCGCCCTACGGCTGCCGGGTGCAGATCTACGGCGGGGTGGTGCTGCCGAAGGTGGCCGTGGAATACCGGGCCGTGACCCTGCGCGGGGCCGCCCTCCCCTCCGTCGACCAGGACGCCTTCATGGAAAGCGGCAAGTACCTCGGCTGCCTGGATTCCGTCTATTCCGGCGACGGCCCCCTGCCCGGGAACACGGTGCTGGACACGGGCTTTTCCAACGTCAACCCGGTCCTCCACTGCCCGGGCACCATTTTGGGCGTGGGCACCATGGAAAACTGGGGCGTCCTGTACGGCACGTTTGACAAGAAGGACTATTCCATCTACTCCCATGCCTACTGCCCCTCCATCGCCCGCATCCAGTACGCCTTCTACCAGGAGGAGGTGGCCATCGCCAAAGCCCTGGGCGTGGGCATCCAGGAGTACGAGGAAGAGGAATTCTTCTCCCGCAAGAGCATCCTCGGCGGCGAGTTCATGGGCAAGAGCGGTTTTAAAATCCCCTTCGAGGAGCACGATTACAAGGCCATGCGCACCGGCCCCCACACCATCCACAACCGCTACATCACCGAAGACATCCCCGTGGGCTGCCACGTCTACCACCTCCTGGGCCGGGAGTGCGGCGTGCCGACGCCGGTCATCGACACCATGATCGTCCTGGCCTCCAAGATGATCCAAAACGACTATTTCCAGACCGGCTACACCCTGGAACATCTGGGACTGGCCAAGATGGACAAGGCCGCCCGGCTGGCTTATCTCCACGAGGGAAAACTGTAATTACAACGCCGGCCGGAGGCGCCCCCGGCTCCTCCGGCCGAAGCGGAGCGCACCATGAACGCATTGAGCGCGGGCTCGGGGGGCATGACCGTTCTCACCCCCGAGGGCATCGAACAAATCATCAAAGCCGCCAAGACCATCCTCCTGGAAACCGGCACCCGGTTTCTGGACGGCCGGTCCCTGGACATCATGAAAACCCTGGGCGCGAAGGTCGACGCGACCGGCCTGGTCAAGATCCCGGCCGATCTGGTGGACCGGGCCCTGGCCTCGGCCCCCCGCCCCGTCACCATATACGATCGCGAAGGCCGGGAGGCCCTGGTCCTGGGCGGCCGCAACATCTACTTCGGCTCCCTGACCAACGGCTTCCAGTATCTCGACCCGAACACCAAACAAACCGTTCCCCTCGGCAAGGCGCACGAAGCCGTCATGGTCCGCCTGACCGACGCTCTTCCCAACCTCGACTACGCCATGAACTCGGGAACGCTCTGCGACTGCGGGCATCCCTTCCCCGGGGCCGAGGCCCTGGCCATCGTGGCCGAGAACACCACCAAGCCCATCGGCTTCACCACCAACGACTTTGACAACTGCCGCGAAGCCGTGGCCGTGGCCGCGGCCCTGGCCGGGGGTGAAGAGGCCCTGGCCGCCAAGCCCTTCGTCATCCATTATGCCGAGCCCATTTCACCCCTGGTGCACAGCGCGGATTCCTGCCGAAAAGTCATGTTTCTGGCCGAAAAATCCGTGCCCCTCACCTACACGCCCTACATCATGATGGGCGGCACGGGTCCCATGTCCTTCGCCTCGGCCCTGGCCCTGGCGCACGCGGAAATGTTCGCGGGCCTGGTGTTGCACCAGGGTGTGCGGCCCGGGGCGCCGTTCATCATGGGGGCCATGCCGTCGTATCTGGAAATGCGCCACTCCATCGGGGTCATGGGCGCGCCGGAACTGCACCTTTTGGTCGCGGCCTCGGCCGAAGTGGCCCGCCACCTGGACCTGCCCTTCTTCGGCACGGCCGGGTGCAGCGACGCGGCCACGGTGGACCTTCAGGCCGCGGCCGAGGCGGCCATGAGCATCATGAGTTCGCTTCTGTCCCCGGCCAACCTGGTGCACGACCTGGGGCTCATGGGGCACGGCGAATCCACCTCGCCGGAGATGCTGGTCCTGTGCGACGAACTGATCGGCATGCTGGCCCCGTTCCGGCGCGGGATCGACGTCAGTGAGAAAACCCTGGCCACCGAAGTCATCAACCAGGTCGGGCCCGGCGGCCATTTTCTGACCCACCGCCATACCCTGGCCAATTTCCGCCTGCTCTCCTTTTCCAGGCTGATGGACCGGTCCCGGACTTTTCTGGGCACCACCCTGGGCCAGCGCCTGAAGGCGGAAACTTTGCGGCTCATCGAAACCCATCAACCCCGGCCGCTTTCCCCGGAAAAGGCCGCGCTTCTCGCCGCCTTTCGGGAAAAATGGCGGCGCGCGGAGAGGAGATAGGACATGTTCCATCAATCGCGAGACCCCGGCATCAGCCAAATCTGGGCCCGGCCCGGGAATGTCTGCTACGGCATGGGTTTAGGCATTATGCTGCTGGACGACGTGTACCCCGGTTTTCCGGGCGACCTGCGGAACGCCAGCGCCTGGAATTTCCCCATTCAGTACGAAATCGCCGACGGGGTGAACTGCAAGAATTTAGTGCGGGAACCGGACAAGACTCCCCACATCGAACCCATTGTCCGGGCGGCCAGGAAGCTGGAAAAAATGGGCGTCCGGGCCATCAGCGCCGAGTGCGGCTATTTCGCCTGGTTCCAGAAGATCGTGGCCCGGGAGGTGAAGGTGCCGGTCTTCATGTCCAGTCTCCTTCAGGCGCCCTTCGCCCAGGCCCTCATCGGCCCGCAATACAGCGTGGGCCTGGTGGTGGCCATGAAGAACCATTTGACCGAAACCCACCTGACCAACGTGGGCATTGTCCCGGACTCCAACTACCTGGTCTTCGGCCACCAGGACGAGTACAACTGCGCCCAGTTCGACCAGCTCTGGCAGGATTACGCCCGGCAGGAAATTCCGACGTGCCTCTACAACGAGGCGGAACGCGAATTCGTCGGCATCTGCCGGGACATCGTCAAAAAAAATCCCCAGGTCCGGGCCCTGGTTCTGGAGTGCTCCGGCGCCCAGCCCTTCGGCCGGGCCGTGCAGCGGGCCGTGGATCTGCCGGTCTTCAGTTGGGGCACGCTTCTGGATTTCGCCTGGGGCATAGTCAACCACCGGGATTATTACGGCCACGTGTAACCCCGACGATTAACACTGTTATTCCCACATCCCAAGAATTGAGGACGCACCGTCAGGTGCCCGTACAGAAAAGCTGTACCCAAAATCAGAGGCCGCATCCGCCCCGATCCGGGCCGGGTTACGATTTCATTCTCATCGACAACGGGAGGCTTTGACACATGCAGGACAATCAAGCAGGTTTCTTCGACCGGTTGGACAAACCAACCACTATCGTGGCCTTCGGAGTGACGGCCCTGTTCTTCATCTGGGGTTTGACATTCGGGGAAAGCCTGGGCACTCTGATGCAGGGCACCCTGAAACTCCTGACTCATTCGTTCGGCTGGGTGCTCTTGTTCATGGGCGTCCTTTTGACGGGCATGGCTTTCTGGCTGGCCTTCGGCCCCTATTCCCACGTCAAAATCGGCCCGGACGACGCCAAGCCGGAATTCAGCACGTTCTCGTGGTTCGCCATGCTTTTTGCCGCGGCCTACGGCGTGGGCCTGACCTACTGGGGTCCGGCCGAGCCGCTGACATTCTACGTCTCTCCGCCGATCGGCCTGCCGACCCAGACCACGGTCTCGGCGGAAATGGGCATGGCCTGGGCTTTCTCCCACTGGGGCATTGTGCCCTGGGCCATCTTTCTCTGCTATTCGGTGGCGATCGGCTATTTCGTCTATCGCAAGGGCCGGCCCCTGCGCTATTCCAGCGCGCTCCCGGATTCCCTGCGGCTGGCCTGGAACGGCCTGTTCGCCAAAATCGTGGACGGGTTCATGGTCGCGGCCATGGTGCTTTCGGTCATGACCGCCATCGGCTTCGGGGTCAAGCAGCTGGCCGCGGGCCTGGCCAACCAGTTCGGCCTGGAAGTGAACGTCACCCTCTACCTCATCATCGCCGTCTTGTGGATCAGCCTGTACGCCTGGAGTGCGGTCAGCGGCATCTACAAGGGCATCAAGGTACTCAGCGGCCTGAACATCTATCTGGCCCTGGGGCTTCTGGTCTTCGTCTTCTTCGTCGGCCCCAGCGCTTTCATCACCAACCTTTTCACCAGCTCCATGGGCGACTATCTCGACCGCTTCTTCAAAATGAGCCTCTGGACCGACCCCATCGACCAGGGCGGCTTTCCCCAGGGCTGGACCATCTTCTACTGGGCCTGGTGGATCGCCTGCATCCCGGCCATCTCCGCCTTCGCCACCCGCGTCTCCTACGGCCGCACCTTCAGGGAAATGGTCATGGCCTTCATGGTCCTGGCCACGGTGTCCACCTGGGTGTGGTTCGCCACTTTCGGCGGCACGGCCCTGTGGATGGAAGTCAAGGGCGGCGTGGATATGGTGGGCGCCATGAAAGAGGGCGGCACTGACGTGGTGGTCTACAAGCTGTTGAACAACCTGCCTTTGTCGGGCCTGACCATTCCTCTGTTCATCGCTTTGGTGGTCATTTTCCTGGCCACCACGGCCGACTCCATCTCCTACAACTGCGCCACTCTCTGCACCGGCGAAAAAGGCGACATACAGAACCCGTCCAAGATCATGCGGGCCGTGTGGGCGGCCATTCTGGGTTCCGGGTCCATCACCCTCATCATCCAGGGCGAGGGCATCTCGGCCATCCAGATGTCGTCGGTGGCGGCTTCGAGCTACTGTGTGGCCATCTATCTCATCACTATGTGGTATCTCGTCGACGATCTGCGAAAAAACGAAAAAACCCGTTTCAAGCTCAACGAAGCGGCCGCCCGCGCCGTCCCGGCGGAGAAGCCCGTCGCCTGACCCAACCATCCGGCCCGCCGCCTTTTCCAGGGGGCGGGCCGGCCAGAAGGATACCGCCATGAGCGAAACCAACGCCCGCCCGGCCGGGCCCTGGAGTCTGGACCCGGCCTCGGTGCAAAAAATCCACGGCGCCGCCCTCTCCATCCTGGAACGCACCGGCCTTCGGTTCGACAACGACGAAGCCGCCCTGCTTTTCAAAAAAGCCGGGGCCCGGGTCCGGGACGGCCACATCGTCCACATTCCCGGCCGCCTGGTGGAATGGGCCCTGTCCACCGCCCCCAAGAGCGTGTGCGTTTACAACCGCCGCGGCGACCTGGCCATGGACCTCGGGGATACCCGCAATTACTACGGCCCCGGCTCGGACTGCGCCCACCTCTATGACCTGGCCACCGGCGAACGCCGTCAGGCCCGGCTGAGCGACCTCGCCGACGCCCTGACCATCGCCGACGCCCTGCCCCAGGTGGATTTCGCCATGTCCATGGTCATGCCCGCCGACGCGCCCCTGGGTCGCCACGAGTACTACCAGATGGAGGCCATGCTGGCCGGGACCACCAAACCCATCGTCTTCGTCGGCGAGTCGGAGCACAGCACCCGCTGCGCGGCCGAAATGATGGCCGAAGTGCGGGGCGGGTTCGACCAGTTGGCGGCCAGGCCCCTGGGCGTCAACTACATCAACTCCGTCAGCCCTTTCATCCACAACAATGAAAGCGTCAAGCGGCTCATATACGGGGCCCGCCTGGGCCTGCCCACCGTCTACCAGCCCGGCCAGGGCCGGGGTACGGTGGGGCCGGTCACCCCGGCCGGCAATGTGGCCTTGGGCCAGGCGGCCCAGATGGGCGCCCTGGTCCTGCACCAGTTGGCCCGGGAGGGGGCCCCGATGATCCGGGCTTTGCCCGGCGAAGGGATGCTGGACCTCAAAACCATGGTCAGCCTCTACATGTCGCCGGACATGGGACGCCTGGGCTGGCAGGTGGCCAAGCTGGGTGGGCTGCCCCTCTTCGGTACGGCCGGCATGAGCGACGCCAAAATCTTCGACGGCCAGGCCACGGCCGAAGCGGCCATGAGCCTGGTCTACAACAGCCTGTACGGCGCCAACCTGATTCACGACCTGGGCTATCTCGATTCGGCGATGACGTATTCCTTCGAACTCCTCGTCCTCTGCGACGAGGTGATCGGCTGGCTGCGCCATCATCTGTCCCCGCCGGAAATTTCCGACGAAACCCTGGCCCTGGACCTTATCGACCAATTGGGGCACACCACCGGGAATTTCCTCCCCCAGCGCCACACCCTCAAGCATCTGCCGAAATGCTGCTGGACGCCCCAACTCTTCGACCGCCATTCCCATGTTCAGTGGCGGCACAAAGGCGGCCGGCCTTTTGAACACCAGGCCCGGGACCGGGCCCGGCGGCTTCTGGAAACCCACCGGCCCGAGCCCCTGCCCGGGAATCTCCGCAGCGCCCTGACCGGCATTCGGGAAAAATACGCCCGGGACTGAGCGGCCTCCGCTTCATTGCCGGCATAACAAAAAGACGCCGCGACGGAGCCGAATTCGCCGCGGCGTCTTTTTTTCTCCCGCCTTCAGCCCGCGCGCCGCCGGGCGATCATCTCTATTTCCACCTGGGCGCCCAGGGGGAGGCTGGCCACGCCGATGGTGGTCCGGGCCGGATAGGGCGCCGTGAACTGACGGGCATACACTTCATTCATGGCCGCGAAGGTGTTCATGTCCGTCAGGAACACGTTGACTTTCTGCACGTCGCCGAGCCCCAGGCCGGCGGCCTCCAGGACCGCCTCGAGGTTTCGGAAGCACTGTTCGGTCTGGGCTCCGAGACCGCCCGGCACGAGTTGCTTGGTCGCGGGGTCCAGCGGGGTCTGGCCGGAAAGAAAGATCAGGCCGTCGGACTCCACTCCGTGGGAATAAGGGCCGACGGCGACGGCGCCCGGGGCGGTGATTTCTTGACGGGACACGGGAACTGGCCTCCTTGGGGATTAACGGTATGGCCGATCAAAACCCAGGCGGGACCCGGCGGTATTTTTTTTCCATCAGTCCCGTCCTTCGGCGCTGGGTTCATTATACCTCTTTGTCGCGTCACTGGCGACGCGGCGCCGTGGTTTTCCGCGGCGCTCCCAAAATCAACTCGCGCCCACCGGGCAGAATACTTCGCAGTTGCGGCAATATTTGATAATGGGAATGGGATCGGCACTGATTTCCGGGACCAGTTGCAGCTGGGCCTCGTCCTCGTTCAACTGCATGATCTGGGCGCAGTTTTCCCGGTGATAGCGCCCGTCACGGCCCGGCAGGCGCTCCTCCCCGGTTTGCCCCCGGGTCAGGACGATTTTGTCGAAGGCCAGGGAGGGACAGTGCTTCTGGCAGGGAGCCCGGCAGGCCGAACAGGGGTCGAAGGCCGAAGGCCCGGTGGCGGGCAGATCGATGTTGACCACCAGGGACCGGAGGCGGATCCGGGGGCCGTATTGCGGGGTTATCAGGAGATTGTTGCGGCCTATGCAGCCCAGGCCGGCCAGGCGGGCGGCCTCTTTGAGAAACACCCCGCCTTTTTCGATATGATAGGTGATGTGCGTCGATTCCAGGCCGTATTCGGCCGCAAGCCACTCCTTGAGATTCTGGACAATGCTTTTCAAAACGCGGTTCCCGGGGGGGTCGATGAGCCAATACCACCAATCCAGCTCGGGGTGGTCTTCCGGGTGCTCCAGGCCGACCACCACCACGCTCTTGCCGCCTTTGGGCCAGCGCACCTCGCCGGGTTTGAGGCCGTACAGGCTTTCCATGGAACCGTATGTGCCCGGCGGGATGAAGGGCACCACCCGGGTGGAGGGCTCCTTCTTGAGGGCGGCTATGCCGGCCAGGCCCGCCAGGTCGGCCCCGAAGTCCCTGGCCTTTTGCAGGATCAACGAAGCCAGGGTATCTCTGTCCGGAATTTTCATAAACCCATCCCTTCTGGCCGCCACCGTTTTCCCCCCTGGCCGATTATTAGCAGATGCGGCCGAAATATGCAATAAGCGAAGTCCGGGATTTCCCGTCAGGAAGCCCCGGACTCTTTTTTTCGACAGACCCGAACCGGTTCAGAAGCGCCCCGCCGGACAGGCGGTTTCGCAATTCCGGCAATACTTGATAATGCCCACCGGCTCGGGGCTGATGTCCGGCACCAGTTCCGGCACCGCTTCATCCTCGTTGCGCTGCATGATCCGGGCGCAGTTGGCCCGACAATAGTTGCCGATGCGGCCCGGCAGGCGCTCTTCCCCGGTCTGTTCGGGAGTGAGGACGATCCGGTCAAAGGCCCCGCTGGGGCAGCTCTTCAGGCAAAAGCCCGGGCAGCTTGGGCAGGGGTCGAACCCGGTGGGGCCCGTGGGCGGCAGTTCCACGTCCAGAATCATGGCCCGGAGCCGGATACGGGGCCCGTATTCCGGGGTGACCACGATGTTGTTGCGCCCGATGGTCCCGAGGCCGGCCAGCCGGGCGGCCTCCTTCAGAAAAATGCCGCCTTTTTCAATGTGGTAGGTGATGGGCCAGACCGTGACTTGAGGCCATTGTTCGGCCAGCCAGTTTTTCAGGTCCCGGACGATTTTCTTGAGCACCCGGTTGCCCGGGGGATCGATCAGGCCGTACCACCAGTCCAGTTCAGGATGGTTTTCCGGGTGCTCCACGGCCAGGACCACCACGGTCTTTCCGCCGTCCGGCCAGCGGATCTCCCCGGGTTTGAGGTTATACGGGCTCTCCTGCGAGCCGTAGGTGCCGGCCGGGATCAGAGGCACCACCCGGGCCGAGGGTTCCTTTTTCAGGCTTTCCACCGAGGCCAGGCCGGCCAGGCTGGCCCCCAGTTCCCGGGCCTGGCGCAAAACGGCCGAGGCCAGGGCATAACGGTCCTGCGTGTTCATGCGCGCCTCCCTCTCAGGTGAGCTTGGCCACCTTGGCCCGGCCGTAATCGGTGATGTGATACGTTTCCAGGCCGTGCTCCGGGTCGACTTCACTGGTCACGAACCCCACGGCCAGAAGGGACTGGATGTGCTCGGCCACCTCTTTGGGGTTGATGACCCGCTCGTTGGGATACATGGTCTCCAGTCCCTCGAAGATGCGGCCGAAATCGCTGGGGCCGCGCTCTATCAAAAGGCTGGCCAAGCCGAGGCGAATGGGATGCTTTTTGGTCATGGTCCCGCTCCTTTCCGGTCAGTCCAGTTTCCTGAGGTTCATGAGGTCCCGGGGGTTGCCGATGACCAGGACCGTGCCGATGAACATGACGACGGCCCCGACGATCAGGTAGGTGGTCAGTTCCACGTCCTGCCAGAAAATGGCCGTGAAGATGATGCCCCACAGGGAATAGGTGACGTTGATGGCCATGGCCCGGCTGACCCCGGTCATGTTCATGGACTTGTACCACGACAGGAGGGCCAGGGGAGTGACCGTGCCGGCCAGGAGGAGATAGCCCGTGCCGTCGCCGCTGAGCATTTCCCACACGACCGTGAAGCCGCCCTGGTCGACAAACCACCCCGAGCAGATCAGGGGAATGAGCACCAGGCAGTAGACCGTGGCCCCGGCGATGTGATAAATGTTCAGGGCCACCGCGGGCTGGACGAAATCCATGGCGAAGGTGGCCAGGACCCCTTCCATGGCCCAGCCGAAGGCGGCCACGAGCGCCAGGAAGAGCCCGAGGTAAAAGAGGCCGCTGCTGACGGTGATGGTCTCCGGCGGCTCATAGCCGATGATGATGGCCCCGATGACGCATCCGGCCAGGCCCAGCCAGCCCAGGGGGCGGATGCGTTCCCGGAGGATGAAGATGGCCAGGAAGGCGGCCAGGGCCGGATAGGAGGCGGTGATGGGGAGCGTGTAGGCCGCCCCCACCAGGCTGAAGGAGGCCATGTAAAAGCTCATGCCGATGATGGAGCCGAACATGGCCCCGAGCATCACGAAACGCCCGGGCTTGCTGGCCAGGCTGCGGACCAGTTCCGGGCCCCGGCCCAGCTTCAGGTTGTAGATGGTAACGAGCACCCCGGCCCAGGTGTCGTTGATGGCCCCGCACAAAATCGGGGAAAGGAGCCAGAAGCGTTCGTCCGCGTAAAAACCCCGGCTGGAGCCCTGGTCGGCGAACAGCCCCTGCCAGCTCCAGGCCATGCCCGCGAAGATGGCCAGCCATAGCCCCTGCTTGGCGTACTTCAGGGCCTTTTCCTCTTTGCCGGGCGATTGTTCTTTTGAATTGGGAAGGGTGGCGCCGTTGACGGGAATGGTGGCGTCGGTCATGGTCTACCTCCAGACGGTCAAGAGAGATGAACAACGAAGTTTCACCGCCGCGCGGGCCAGGCGGCGGCGGCCTGGCTCCTTACGGCCGTGGCGGCAGGGGCTCCGGGTCGGAAAGAAAACGCCAGTCCGGCGGGCGACCAGGTCGCGGTGAAAAGACATTCGATATGGCTAAAAAACAGAGCAAGTGACATGCCAGATTTTTTTGAGCCAACCTCTTGATATTACGTGGCGTCAGGGAAGCATTTTCAACTCATCGCGCCAAAAAGCGCCAATATGCGGCAAGAGCGACGAGTTATGGCGTTTTATGCTATACTGAATCGGCACCCCCTTTCCCAGGAGAGATCACCATGCCTTCCCCTTCCCCGTCCGCCGATACCGCCAGCCCGCCCCCGGAAACCAAAACCCGGCTGGAGGCCCACCTGCAGCTTTTCAGCGCCCTGTTCGACCGCCTGCCCGTGGCCGTCTACCTGTTGGCCCGGGAGCCGGAAGGCTGGCGTCTGGAATTCATCAGCCAGGGCCTGGCCCGTCTGTCGGGCTTCGATCCCGAGGCGGTGCGGGGGCGGCTGTTCGACGAACTCCTGGCCGACCGCACCGTCAAAGCGCTGCCCGGGGTGGTCGGGGCCGGGGAGCCGGACACCTGCCTGCGCCTGTTCCGGACCCGATATCAGGGCCCCAAGATATTCCTGGACCGGCGGCTCGACCACGGCGATATCGGGGCGAATTTCAAGATAGGCGTCCTGATGGAGCCGAGCTTGGACCCCGGGCTCGATTTTCTGGAATATCAGCCCGCCGCCCTGAAGCGCCAGGCCTTCGGCCGCCCGCCGGTGTCCAAGAAAGCTCCGGCGTCTTCAGGGCCGGCTCAGGCCGCGAGGCCGGAACCGCTCCATCGCCACCAGTACGAAGGGCTGGGCGAAATGATCGGCCGCAGCCCGCAGATCAAGAAGGTCTTTGAACGTATTCTGAAAATCGCCCCCACCAAGGCCCGGGTGCTCATCGAGGGCGAAAGCGGCACCGGCAAGGAACTGGCCGCCCGGGCGTTGCACGACCTCAGCCCCTTTCGCGACGGCCCCTTCATCGCCATCAACTGCGGCGCCATCAGCGACAACCTTATCGAGAGCGAATTCTTCGGCCACGTGCGGGGGGCCTTCAGCGGGGCCACGGAACATCGCCGGGGCTATCTGGATGTGGTCGAAGGGGGCACCCTGTTCCTGGACGAAATCGGGGAAATGCCCCTGTCCATGCAGGTCAAGCTTCTGCGGGTGCTGGACGGGTACGGCCACATGGCGGTGGGCAGCACGGAAAGCAAGGTATCCCGCTTCCGGCTGACCTGCGCCACCAACCGCAGCCTGGAGGAAGAGGTGCGGAGCGGCCGGATGCGTTATGATTTTTACCACCGCCTGCGGCAGCTGACCGTCACCATGCCGCCGCTCCGCGAGCGGCAGGGGGACGTGGAATATCTGATGCAGGTCTTTGCCGAGCTCTACCTCAATGAAAACCATCCCTTGAAATTGTGGTCCCGACCGTCCTTTCCGCCCCAGGCCAAGGCCCGGTTTCTCAATTACGACTGGCCGGGCAACGTGCGGGAACTGCACTACCAGGTGTTGAAATATCTTTCGCTCCACGAGATAGACCTGGCCCACCACAACGCCGACAGCCCGCCCGAAGGTAAGGAATACCTGGCCCCGCCGGCGGCCGCGCCTTTGCCCCCGGCCGCCGCGCCCCGGTCCTTCTACGAATTCGACCGTGACACCCTCATCGCCGTCCTGGAGGGCTGCGGCTGGAACACCCGGCGGGCGGCCCAGGCCCTGGGTAAAAGTCTCCGCACCGTGCAGCGCAAGATCGCCCGCTACAACTTAAAAACCGGGGATCAATTATGAAGCATGAAAGCTTCAACGATATCATCCAATGCTGATGACATGATCTTTGCTCTTCAGGACGAAATTCGTCGAAGTGATGAAGCCAGATGCCGGTGGAGTTGTCCAGTTTGTTATCCGGTGGGATGTCCGGCTGAGGGTGGTTTTCACCGGACAACTCCGGTTCAAAGAAAAACCCGAAAGCTTTGTGTTTCAAGGTGAAACGGACGCTTTCGGGTTGCTTCGTATCAAATCGTGGCGGAGAGAGAGTCCGCCATATTTTATTTCAACATATTGTTTACATTTAAAATATCAATCGCCAATTCAGTCATTACCCGAATATTTACCCTGTAAATATTTTTTGTTGGAATTTTTTCCCGCTTCGTATCAGCCTCACTTCAGGACTTCTGACACTGTTACCGTGTCATCAGGGAAGAGCTTCAGCAATTTTTTATCATAGGTCAGAAGAAGGGTTCGCCGATACCGCGCCGCCGCGACAAAGAGGGTGTCATACGGTGAATGCCCGGCACTAAAAGCCAGGGCCAAGGCGGTCGGCCACAGGGTGCTTACCGGTATCAAATCGGACCATAATTGGGCGGCGTTCTCATAAATGGCCGCCGCCATTTCCTGCTCCACCCCGCGTCGGCCCCACTGCCACAGCACATTCAACAACTCGGCTTCCACCGACGCGGGCGCGGTCAATTCATCGACCCGGCGCAAAGCGGCGGCCGACTCCCGGCCGAACTCCGGCACACCGAGAACGGCATAGGCCATGACCATCGTGTCGATAATCATTCGCCGCCTCTGCCCGTACGGCCCTGGGCAATCCAATTTTCCACTTCCTGGGCGGAAGGTGGCGTAGGCAGTTTGCTCCAACGCGCCTCGATCACGTCTAGAACCGCATCACGGGCCGCCTGGCGGTACTTGAAGATTTTCCCGGCTTCCTTCTCCAGGACTCCGGTCTGGCTCCTGACGCGCTTTTCAAGCCGCCCCTTCAGTTCCGGCGACAGATCAGGGTTGCTTGCATTGATAACGGGGTTCATGGCGGCCTCCTTTCATGCTCTACCACGGGCAGGGTTTATTATAGCAGATTGATGCGGGCTTGCCCACAGCATAGAAATCCGGAACGTATGAATCCCACTTTTGCCAATGGTTCGAATCCCACAACACAAACGCACATGACGCCGCCAAAGAAACAGGCCCGGAGAGGGGCCTGGAAGCGTTTGTAACAGGCGATCGGCCAACGGAGCGATTTCTCCCTGTCACAGTAATATTCACGAATTGGCCTCATCTCGTTGATACTGAAGCCGATACATGACATCCCACACGTCATGTAAGGCTCTGGTCCATTGCGGGTCCTGGTGGCTCTGAGCCCCCTTGAAATTATCATAGGTGAGGCTCTTGAGGACGTACTGGGAGACGATAGTGGCAATGGCCTCTTTAGAGACCTTGACCCGAAAGCGATAATCCCGGTTACTGTCTTCGGTGATACTCTTTTCGTGCTCCGGGAGGAAGGTCTCCAGGTGCTTTTTCCGCCTGGCCCGGACCAGGACATTATGAGGCTCCCCGTGGGCCTCGACGATGGAAACGAAAGCGTCTTTGATAAACAACCACATTTTACTTATTCCCCCTGGTTATAAGCCCGTCTCGTTTGCTCCGCAAGATTGGCAAGCGGCCGGACTTTGTCTTTGTCCTTGTTCTGTTCCCACCACGCCAAGGCCTCAGGCGTGGGCAGGGTAAATTCAATGAGGCTTTGATCGGTATCATCATCGTGAACATACCAATTCCCGTTTTTGAAATAAGGCTTCCGAGAAATGGGGAAATTCGAAAAACCCCCGTCAAACGACCCACCCATGCCGGGGTAAAACACAATACCATTATCATATTCACAGACCGCCATTATGGTCTTGTTCCGGCCATAATGCGGATGATTCATAGTCACGGGTTGCTGTTCAAAGAGGTTCCATTCGTTCATAAGTCATTTTCCGGTGGTTCGTCAATGCTCTAAACAACCACATTCTAAACTTTACTCATCACTCTCTTCGCCATCCTCAGGGTCTTCACCGTAATTGTCCCATGACCGGTGGGCAACTTCCGCAAACTTAGCCAGAGGCCAAATCTTGTCTTTGTGCTCTTCCCACCAAGCCATAGTCTCACGCGTGGGCAGGGTAAATTCAATCTCCTGGCCCTCATGATCCTCATCCCGGATGTACCAGGCCCCATTCCGGAATACTGGTTTGCTCCCCTCCATAGGGTAGGAAGCGTGGCCGCTCGGATAGGGGTCAACACAAGCCTCACCGGGGTAGAACACAATCCCCTTGTCATACTCACAGACGGCCGCCAGGGGGATATCCCGGCCATAGTGGAAATGGTTCATGGTCAGCGGTTGTTGTCCAAAGAGGTTCCATTCGCTCATCTCACGTAATCCTTCCCTTGAATTTTGATAACGCCCAGAGCTTTGCGCCCCGCCCCGGCCTCCCAATGGTCCGTTATTGCGCTGGTCATTATCATCAAAAACGATTTGGGGGAGTGAATTGACTATCTTCATGGTTTCCAGGCTCACCGTAACAATGCTCAACAGCAAATCCAGAATATACCTTGGCTGGCCGTGCTCGGCCGCCCAATCGTTGGGATCGTTTTTGATGCCGCTGTCTTTATCCACTTTGACCTGATACCGTTCCATGATCCATTCGATTGCCGACCGGCCATTGACCACATATTCATAGGCTTCCAGGGGCATGCCGGACAGTCTGATCCAGGGGTTGTAGTCAATAACCGCCTTGTCTCCCTTGTTCGGGAAGCGCATTTTTTCCACCTGGAATTTGCCGTTTTCCGCACCCGTCACCTTCACCGCCGGACAAGGCGGCTGTTCCTCATAGTTCAGGTGCAATTCCGCCAAAGCCCGCCCGGCCTTGCTGAAGGCCCAAAAGTCAGCGGGCTTTTCCACCAGGGGGAGACGAGGCAACATTTTTTTAAGGTCGGCGGCAAACTGCGTCCGATAATCCTGAGAATGGAGCAATCCATAAACGTAATAGAATATATCCTCTTTTGTGACTTTGGGGCCGTAATTCTCGCGGCAACGGTCGAGGATGAAATTTGTCAGGGCATCACGGCGGATATATTGATCACTGGTATTATCAAAAAGGGTATTTTGCTGAATTTGTTTTTTATCATAATAAAAAAGAGAAAAGCATTGCGAGTCGCCATTAAAGTGGAAATCCGGCACCTTATTAACGATTAAAGGAAGTTCATTCCTATTTGCTCGCGTTGTTATTACCAAATTGCCATGATCGACAGTAGGGAACAATTTTGGCATTTGATATGTCATTTCATTGAAATCCCGACTATAGTATAAATTTTGCGCACAATACGGCCTAAACAAAGAATCAAAAACATTACCCGCCAAGTACTTTTTAGGCTTATTATTTTTTGCGTTGGCAATTATGGCTCGTGACCAACTAATTTTCTTTTTATCTGTATCAATGTGTTTTGTGATGTCTTTCTTGTCCCCAGATTGTTTTGCATTATTAAAAGCAATGCGTTGTTCATTATAATAATCGATAGACGCACTAATGTTCTGTTTCAGTCGGGTTTTTGAGAAATTATAACACCAACTGTCACGACTCGTCAGTACTCCGCCAGAATATATGCTGAAAACGCATTGATCTTTTTTACCTTTTATGCCTAAAGGGATAAAATCTCCAAATGCATTATTTCGCTGGTTCAACCAATCAGCATGCTCATTTGGCTGAATGGTTTGCCATTCCACTGTGTTATGTAAGACGTTGTGGCTTTTGGCGACTATCTCCAGTTTTTCCTCACTACTCAGATAATCACCAATATCTCTATAACGAATAGTGGCCTTACCATCATGGTTCGGCTTTTTGATCAGCAAAGTTATGGCTATAGGCGTCCGACTATCGGAGCCAAAAACCTTCCCGCCTTCACGCCGTGATGTTTCTCCACTGGTTCGCTGATTGCCTCGCAGGTTAAATACATAAATACTGTTGAATTCTTGTTCCAAGCATTTCCTGAAGCCGTCCATAGCGTTGCCATCAATCCATCCAGCACTTGAAACAAATGCGATAATTCCGCCGGTCTTGGCATTTATTCTGTCGGATGCCCATCTATAAGCTTTTATATACGAGTCATAAACACTTTTACTCAGAGTGGCATTTGAAGTTTGCACATAGGTATCCGCTATACGTTTTTCTAAAACCGGATATGACTGGTTCTTAGCCATATCATTTTCGGTTCATCCGGCTGAAGCGTACTTTTTACTGAGAATGGTGAATGCGCATCCCCCGTTTCCCGGCGGCGGCGCTGGCTCGTTGGGCGGCCCCACCGCCGCCGGGAAACTCCTTGGGTAGCAAGGCATCGTGGCTTGACTTT
>JAVBQN010000015.1:0-95038 GCA_031549025.1 Candidatus Adiutrix sp.
CGAAACAAAGATCAGGTCAAAAGTAAGGTCCGCTCCGCGATGAAGACCATTCAGCGGCGTCCTGAAAGGGTCAAAAAATATTTCGAAGACCCGGTCATCGCTTATGCTGCCTGAGAAATATATTTAATTGCCGAGTCAATACTTACACAGGCAACGGCGGTGACCTGAGCGCAGCGCCGGACCCTGCCAGTACAGCAAACAGCTTGTTTTCCGCAACCTCATCTTCCGCAAATACAATCACCATCGACTATTCAGCTGGCGATAATCCCGTTCGGGTCTTCGGCGGCATCAGCGGCGCCGCATCCGTCAATAACAATAAAATATTCCTGATTGACGGCCATATCACCAATAACATGTACGGCGCTTATGCCATGAATGGTGCCAATGCGGCTTTCGGCAATACCGTAACGATATCGGGAGGCACTGTGGATGGATGGGTGCAAGGCGGTACGTGCATTCGTCAAGCTCCGGTGACTCCAGGCTGAATTCGGTGATGATTACCGGCGCATCCACGGAGTTGGGGGGTAATGTGCGTGGCGCCTATGCCAGTACCGGCGAAGCTTCCGGCAACAGCGTCACCATGTCTGACGGTTGGGTGAAAGGCAGTATCTGGGGCGCCGGAAGCGGCGGAGCCAAAGACGCGTCGGACAATACCGTGATAATACGAGGCGGCAAAATAGGGACGGATGGGGATGCTACCACCGGCTATATTTACGGAGGAACGAATGACGGAACCGGCAAGGCCGAACGCAATACCGTTTTCATCTCCGGGGCTTCAACAACGGTCAATTACGATATCACAGCGGCTGTGGCCACCAACGGCGACGCCAATGATAACACCGCTATCATCAGCGGCGGTGTCATGCGAGGTGTTGTGGGCGCCCGCGTCACCACTGCCGGCAAAGCCGAAAGAAACACGGTCCTGATTGAGGGAGGTACATTTTCCTCCGGCTCATCCATCTATGGTGGGTGGACGAACACGGGCGATGCCACCGGCAATACGGTTACTGTCAAAGGCGGAACCGATTTGCAGCATGTCGCCGGGGGGCGGACTGACGGCGACGGCACTGCCAGCAACAACGTGGTGAATGTCCTGGGCGGTGTTTTCAATAATGCCGCCAACAGTGAAATAACGGGGGGAGTGGGCACCAACAACAGCGGTGCAAGCGGGGGCGACGCCATTAACAATACCGTGAAGCTTTCGGGGTCTCCAACTCTTCGCGGCGTGACCATTTACGGCGGCAACAGTGGCGGGGCAGCGGACGCTGTCTCAGGTAACATATTGCAAATTCATGATTATTCCGGAACAGAAGTCAGACGCATCGCCAATTTCGAAACGTATGATTTCTACATTTCGGCTTCCCTGGCTGGCGGCGGAGCCGCCCTGACGGTCACCGACGCCTCGAACATTTCCGACAGCGTGACCAGAGTTAATTTCACGCCCGGCAGCGGCGGCCTGCGGGCCGGTGACCAGATCACCCTCATCAATGACATCGGAGGCTTGACGGCCAATGACACCAACACCTATGCCCAGGCCCGGCAGGGCATTGCCGTGATTTACGGCCTGGAACTTTCTAACGACGCCAATAACCGCTATGCCCGGGTCAGATCGGGGCAGGCCGACCCGCAGTCCAAACCCCTGGCTGAAGGCCAGGTGGCCTCATTGGCCTTTTTGGGCCAGGGCGGGGACCTGCTGGCCGGCTTGAATCGCTGGTCGCCGGCTTCGTTTGATTTGGAAAATCTTGAAGTCGGCTGGACCCCTTTCATGACGGTCAGCGGCGGCAGTTCCCGCTATGACAGCGGCTCCCATGTGGATGTGGACGGGGTTTCCCTGGTCGCCGGGTTGACCTGGAATCATCCGGTGGCCGAGGGCTTGCTGAAAGCGGGGCCATTTTTTGAATTTGGGAACGGGAACTACGACACTCACAACAGCTTCAACGGCCTCGAATCCATAGCGGGCGACGGCGATACCAAGTATTACGGCGGCGGCTTGATCGGGCGCTACGACCTGGCCAGCGGGCTGTATTTCGAAGCCCTTTTCCGGGCCGGGCGGGTGGAGAACGAGTTCAACAGCGCGGATTTGTCCAGACTGGCCGGGACCAGGGCGCATTACGACATTTCCTCAACCTACTATGGCGCTCAAGCCGCAATGGGCTACGTCTGGCAGCTCAATGCGTGTACCAGCCTTGATTTCACCACCAGATACCTGTGGACCCATCAAGACGGCCAAGGGGTGACAGTGGCCGGGGACCGCTTCGATTTCGACGATGCGGACTCCCACCGCTGGCGCAATGGCCTTCGGTTGTCGCACGCGGTCAACGAGCAGTTCATCCCCTACATCGGGGCCGCTTTTGATTATGAGTTTGACGGCCGGGCCGACGCCGCCGTTTACGGCTACAGCGTTGACGCCCCGGAACTCAAAGGCGGCACGGGTATCGGGGAGCTCGGCTTTTCGCTGAAACCGGCCGTGGACAGCGGATTTTCCCTTGACTTGTCGGTCCAGGGCTACACCGGAGTCAGAGAGGGCGTCACCGGCAACGTGCAGTTAAAGTGGGAATTTTAAGCCCTCCAGGCCCCTTGTGGTCAAGGAAAACAGCGGATTTCGGTCCGCTGTTTTCCTTTGCATTTAGCCGCGGTTATTATTTGAGAAGCCCTTTCAAATCCATGGCCGCGCCCGTTAGGTGTCGGGAGCAGTTCCGGTGCGGGCAGGTATTTTCTGAAGGCCGGCCCCGCAGTTGACAATCGTCGCCTTTTCCTTCACCCCGCCAGGGGAGGGGCTCGCCCTGTCTTTGCCCTGCGGGCAAGCTCAGTTCATCGCAATTTGGAAAATTGCGATGGCCTCCTCTGGCCTCCTCTGGGCTCCTCGGGCGCCAAGGGGGCGGGCGCCCCGTTGGCGCCCCCGAAGAGACAGGGGACTGCGCCCCCCCCCCCAACCCCCTGAAGACCAAAGGCCGCGTTCAGGGAAATGATATTCCCGAAACGCGGCCTTTGGGTGCGTGCCGATGGATATGACCCGTCAGCCCCGCCGCCTTGGACCGCCTCCCCGGCATGGCGGTCGCCCGGCCCACGGCTTCAGGGCGTAAAACACTCAGTCGAGCCCGGCGAAGAGCTCTTCCTCGGTGGGGATGTACGGTTCGATGGGCCGGGCCACCCAGGTGAAGTTCATAAAATGCTTCACGGTGATGTTTTCGGCCACGATGGTCTTGCCCCAGGTGCCGCAGCCCAGGGTGGAGGTCCAGTGGTTGCCGCTGGTCCAGCTGCCGCTGTTGGAGGCGGTCATGGCCTGGCGCACGGCCACGCGGGTACTTTTCATGGTCAGGGCGTAACGCATGATTTTTTCGTCGTCGAAAGAATGGATGCCGCAGGAATGGCCCAGGCCCTGGTATTCCTGATTGGCCTTGACGATGGCCATGGCCTGGTCGAAGTCGTCGTATTTATAGAGGGTCAGCACCACGCTCAGTTTTTCGCCGGAAAAGGGGTGGTCCGGGCCGCTGCCGGATTCTTCCACCAGAAGGAGCTTGGTTTCCGGCGGCACGCTGAAGCCGGCCCGCTCGGCAATGACCCGGGCCCGCTGGAGGATGACGTCCCGGCCGAGGGCGTGGTCCTTGGGCCAGTTGGGCCACAGGGCCTTCCGCAATTTGGCTTTTTCCTCGGCGTCGAGGAGATGGGCCCCGTTGGCCTTCATATGGCCGATGAGGGAATCGTAGACGCTGGAGTGAATGACGGCCGCGTTTTCGCAGGAACAGCCGCTGGACTGGTCAAAGTATTTGCTGTTGATCAGGAGCTTGGCCGTGGCCTCGATGTCGGCCGTTTCGTCCACCACCACGTTGGAATTGCCCGCGCCCGCGCCGTAGGCCGGGGTGCCGGAGGAATAGGCCGCCCGGACCATGGGCGCCCCGCCGGTGGCCACCACCAGGTCGGCCTGGCGCATCAGTTCGTTGGTCATCTCCACGGTGGGCTTTTCGGCGCAGATCAGCAAGTCCTCGGGCGCGCCGTATTTCTTCAGGGCTTCGCGCATGCGGTCGACCACGTAGGCCGTGCATTTCTCGGTCTTGGGGTGCGGGGCGAAGACGATGGCGTCCCGGGCTTTCAGGGCGAAAAGGGCCTTGATGACCGGGGTGACCTCGGGCTGGGTGCTGGGCACCAGGCCGGCCACCACGCCCACGGGCTTGGCGATCTTCACCAGGCCGCGTTCCGGGATTTCCTCCAGCACGCCCACGGATTTCATCTTCAGGACATCCCACAGCGTGCCCTTGACCCGGGTTTCGAGCTTGAAGAATTTGGATTCCAGGTCGCCGTAGCCGGCCTCGTCATAGACCATGCGGCCGATGATCTCGATCTGGTCCGAGGTGGTCACCGCGCGGGCGATAGCCCGGCAGAGCTTGTCGACCTGATCCTGAGAGTGATTCTCAATCTGAACCTGGGCCGCCCGGGCCCGCTTGATCAAGCCGCTGACATACTCTTTGCAATCGCTCATTTTCAATTTTCCTTTCACTGGACGCCGCCTGTCCGGCGGCCTGAATATCACAGTCCGGCCTTTTTCAGGGTGTTCCGGGCCCGCTGAATGATGGGGGCGTCGATCATGGCGCCTTCGAAAGTAAAGACTCCGGCCCGCTCGCCGGCCTGCCGTTCAAAGGCGGCGATAAGCCGGCGGGCTTTTTCAATATCCGCCTCGTCCGGCCGGAAGGCCCGGCGGACAATGTCGATATGGCTGGGATGGATGACCGCCTTGCCGGTAAACCCCATGTCCACGGCCCGGCGGCAGTCGGCGGCCAGTATTTCCAGCTCCTGGATGGCGGTGAAGGGGGTGTCCATCATGTCCAGGTTGTAGGCCCGGGCCAGGTTGGCCAGCCGGGAGCGGGCGTAGGTGATTTCCTCGCCGCCCAGGGTGCGGCGGATGCCCAGGCTGGCGGTGTAATCCTCGCCGCCGAACTGGAGGCCGACCACCCGGCTGGAGACCAGCACCGCCTCGCGGGCCTCCTCCAAACCCCGGGCGGTTTCGATGAGAGGCACGATTTTGAGGTGGGAATCGAAGCGGTCCAACTGGTCGGTCAGGAGGCTGACCGAGGCCAGGTCGGCGTTGGGCAGAAGGAGGGCCGACAGGGCCCGGCAGTGGGCCAGGGCGGCCACGTCCTGGCCCCACCAGAGGCTGCCGACCGAGTTGACCCGGGCCAGAAGGCAGCGCCCCCCGCCGTCGCTGTCCGCCAGGAATTTGAGCAGACAGGCGCGGGCCTCGTCCTTCTGGTCGGGGGCCACGGAATCCTCCAGGTCGAAATAAATGGTGTCGGCGGCCAGGGTCAGGGCCTTTTCCATTTTCCTCACGGAAACGGCCGGCACGAATATAGCTACGCTACCCAGCATATTCCAGCTCCAACATAGGTGATAATTTTACTCGGCCATGCTGCCGGTTTCCTTCAACCGCCGGTGCCAGTCAAAGGCTTCCCCCAGCAGGTGGGGATGGTGCCCGCCAACTAGGGCCACGGCCCGGTCGAGATATGCCCGCAAATTGTCCCGATAGGCCGGGTGGGCGCAGTGGGCGATGATGGCCGAAGCGCGCTCGACGTCATCCTTGCCGCGCAGGTCGGCCACGCCCTGTTCGGTGATGAGCACGTCCACGTCGTGTTCGCCGATGTCCACATGGGGGGTCATGGGCACGACGGTGCTGATGGCCCCGCCCTTGCCGCAGGACGGCAGCAGCATGATCGAGAGCCCGGAGTTCTGGGCGAAATTGGCTCCGCCGCCGAGGCCGTTGACCACCTGGGTGCCGCCGATGTGGCTGGTGTTGACGTTGCCGTAGATATCCACTTCCAGGCCGGTGTTCAGCGCTAAAATCTCCAGGCGGGCGGCCGGTTCGACGCCGTTGGTTATCTCCTGATTCCTGATGACCAGGGCTTTTTTCAGGTCCGCGCCGTGGGCCCGCAGTATTTCCGTCACCCGGGGCGTCATCTGAACCGCGCTGGTGGAGGCGCCCACGGCCTGGCCGGCCAAAAGCAGCTCGATGCCGGCCTCGTTGAGAGTGCCGCAAAAGAATTCAAGGTCGTGGAAGGCCGACCGCCCCAGGGCGGCCACCAGGCCGTAGGCCAGGTTGCCCACCCCGCTCTGGATGGGCGGCAACCCCCCGGGCCAGCGGCGGGCCGCCTCCAGTTCCAGAAAATTCAGCAGGTGGCTGGTCACCTGAACCATGATTCCGGCGGGCGGTTCGGGCGCCGGGGCCTGGTCGGGCTCGTCGGTGCGGACGATGGCCCGAATCTTGTCCGGATCGACCCGGACAAAGGGGTCGCCGAAGCGGTGGGCCGGATGTTCCAGGGGAATGGGCCGCCGCGCCGGGGGGCGGCCCGGCAGGTAGACGTCGTGCAGCCCTTCCAGGCCGGCCGGCTGGGCCGCATTGATTTCGACGATGACCTGGTCGGCCATCTCCAGGAGCAGGGGCATCAGCCCCACCGACGAGGTCGGGATCAGATGGCCGTCCCCGGTGAACCCCAGGGCCTCGACCACGGCCACGTCGATGCGGCCCAGCGCGCCGGACCGCAAAAGGCGCGGCAGCTTGGCGATCTGCTGCTCGACATAGACCGTCCGGCGCCCGTTGACCGCCCGCCGCATAGCCTGGCTTTCAAACATGGGCGTGCGGCGGAGAACCAGGTCGGCCAGCATTTCGTCCACCTGCCCCACCAGCGAACCGCTGAGGAGGTTGACGGCCAAAGCTTCCCCGCTCCGCCGGCGGGCGGCCAGTTCCCGGGGGACGGCCTTGGGGTAGCCGGCGGAGGTGTAGCCGCCGACGGCCAGGGTGTGGCCGTTCCGGATCAGGGCGGCCGCTTCGGCGGCCGAGGCCTCGCGGCGGCGCAGATTGTCGGGTATGGCTTGCATGAGCCCTCCGGGAATTACAGGGCGGCTTCGTAAATGCCCAGCACGTCTTTTTCGGTCAGGCGCCGGGGATTGTTGCTCAACAGCCGGGTCTGGGTCTCCATGACCGTCTTGGCCCAGCGCGGCAGAACCTCGGCGGTGATGCCGAATTCGCTCATGCGCGAGGGAATGCCGATGTCCTCGGACAGGCGCTTGATGGATTCCACCGCCAGCCCGGCCGCGTCGCGGTCCGAATAGCCCTCGGTCGCCTCGCCCAGCAGAGCGGCGATGCGGGCGAACTTTTTAATGTTGCCCATCATGTTGACCTCGGCCACATAGGGCAGCATCAGGGCGTTCCCCACCCCGTGGGAAAGGTTGAACTCGCCGCAGAGGGGATAGGACAAGGCGTGGACCGCGCCCACCGAAGCCCCGGCGTTGGCGATGCCGCCGAAGAGGGAGCCCAGGGACATGTCCAGCCGGGCTTCGACGTTGCCGCCGGCGGCGACCGCCGTGCGGATGGAGCGCCCGATGCGGACGATGGCGTCCTCGGCGAAGAGGTCGGTCATGGGGGTGGCCTTCATGGCCGTGTAGGCCTCGATGGCGTGGGTCAGGGCGTCCATGCCGGTGGCGGCGGTGACCGCCGGCGGCACGGTCATGGTGTACCAGGGATCGACGATGGCCACGTTGGGCATGAGATACGGGCTCACGGCCACCCGTTTGAGCTTGGCCGCCTGGTCCTTGAAAACCACGTTGACCGTGACCTCGGCCCCGGTGCCGCTGGTGGTGGGGATCATGATCGTGGGCGCGCCGAATTTCTCAAAAACCTCGGGGCCGCCGACGTAGTCCCGCACCCGGCCGCCGTGGGCGACGAGGGCGGCCAGCATCTTGGTGCTGTCGATGACGCTGCCCCCGCCGAGGCCGATGAAGGCGTCGAAGTCCTTGCCGGCGCACCAGGCCAGGGTTTCCTCCATGTTCTCAATGGAGGGCTCGGGCTCGATGTCGGTGTACACCTCCGTCTCGACATCCCGGAGAAAGCTCTTCAGCTCGTCCACGTAGCCGGCCTTCACCAGCACCGGGTCGCTGACGATCAGCACCCGGCGGGCGCCGAAGCCTTTGACCTGGTCCAGGAGATTTTCTTTCACGCTGTCCACTCCGGTGATGATGGCCGAAGGGATTTTGAAGGGCACGGGCTTGACGATGTTCATGATCGACTCCTTATTTTCGGGGCGGCCGCTTCAGGCGGCCGGCGGGATTCGGCGACGGCCTCAGAGGTTGGACAGGCCCGGCAGCCACAAAACGATCTGAGGAAAAATCAGGGTCATGGCCACCACAAAAAGGATGATGGCCAGGAAGGGGACCACGCCCTTGTAAATATCCAGCATCGACCAGTCGGCGGGCATGATGCCCTTGATGTAGAACAGGGCGTAGCCGAAGGGCGGGGTCATGAAGCAGGTCTGCATGACCACCGCGGACACGGCGCAGACGTAGAGGCGGTCGTAGCCGTACACGTCCAGGATGGGCAGGAAAATCGGCAGGCAGATGGCCACGATGCCGATCCAGTCGATGAAGCAGCCCATGCCGAAAATGAGGGCCAGCATGAAAACCAGCACCGCGCCGCCGCTGAGCCCCATGGTCTGGACAAAGGAGGCCACCGCCTGGGACCCGTTGAGGCCCATGAAGATGGCGCAGAAGCTGTTGGCCCCGATCATGATGACGAAGCACATGCAGGAAGTCTTGGCCGTATCCACCAGGGAATCGCGGACCATCTTGAGATTGAACCGGCGGTAGCAGACGGTCATGATCAGGGACAGGAAGGCGCCGCAGGCCGAGGCTTCGGTCGGGGTGGCCGCGCCGGTGAAGATGGTCCCCAGAACGCCCAGGATCAGAATGACCGGCGGCACCAGGTTGATCAGGCAGCCCTTGATGCGGACGCTCATGGGATACCGGGCCAATTCCTCGCGGGTCATGGCCGGGCCTTTTTCCGGCTTGAAGTGGCAGACGGCCACCACGTAGATCATATAGCACAGCGACAGAAACAGCCCGGGCACAATGGCGGCCAAAAGGAGCTTGCCGACCGAGATCTGGGCGAAGGAAGCCATGGAGACCAGCATGATGCTCGGCGGTATCAGAATGCCCAGCGAGCCCCCGGCGCAGACCACCCCGGCGGTCAGGCCCCGGTCGTATTTATAGCGGTCCAGGATGGGAATGGCCAAAAGGCCCATGGTCAGCACCGAAGCCCCGACCACGCCGGTGGTGGCGGCGAAAACGGTGGCCACCAAGACCACGGCCACGGCCAGGCCGCCGCGCAGGGTGCCCAGAATCAGGCGGACCGATTCGAACAGCCCGTCGGCCACGCCGCTGTACATCAGGAAGTTGGCCATCAGAACGAACATGGGGATGGCGATCAGCAGATAGTTGTTCATCACCGCGTAGGCCTGGTTGACGATGATGTTGAAGGACGCGCCGCCCCAGCCGATCAGGCCGGCGATGATGCCGACTCCGCCGAGCACGAAGCCCAAGGGGTGGTTGGTGGTGATGCCGATGATCAGGGCGATGAACATTGCCAGGAGAATTGCCTCAGCCATGATTGCCCTCCCCAGCCGTTTCAGCGGTTTCGCCCGGTATGGCCGGGGGCCGGTGCCCCTTCAAAATCATCAGGCGCTTGAGAAATTCGGAAACGCCCTGCAAAATGGTGAAGAAGGCCGCCACCGGAATACAGGCCTTGAAGTGATACAGCGGCGGCTTCCAGTTGGACCAGCTGGTCTCCTGCACCTGCCAGGACGACAGGGCGAACTTCCAGCCGGCGTAGAACAGCACCAGCATGAAGGGAAAGAAAAAAATGAAGTACGTGGCCAGATCGATTATCTGCCGGGTCTTGACGGAAAATTTCTGGGTGACCAGGTCCACCGACACGTTGACCTTGTGCAGCATGCCGTAGGGCATGATGAACATGATGAAGGCCCCGAAAAGCATCGAGCTCAGTTCATAGGTCCAGACGGTGGGCGCGTTGAAGAACCGGCGGCTGATGACTTCGAAGACCACCACGGCCAGGAGGATCATGGCCAGATACATGGCGATCTTGCCGATACAGTCGCTGATTCGGTCGATGGCGGCGGTTATTCTATACATTGTCGGCATGAAAGATCCTCTTCGCCCCGGATGGTTTCGGCTTGGGCGTCACCGTTCGGCGCGGCGGCCGGATAAAGCGCTGATTCCGGTTTTTGGGGGGGAGCCCGGCGCCGGCGGCGTACAATCCCGCCGGCGCCGGGCGACGAACCGTCAAGGCAGGTCGGGATACACTTTGGGGGTGCGGCCGAAGCTCCAGCCGTCCAGGAAGGCGCGGTAGCGGTCGTAATCTTTGAAATACTGCATCTGGGCCTTGGCCACTTTGGCGTAATCCGGGTTCTCGCGGGACAGCTTGGCCATGACTTCGTTCTTGGCCGCTTCCAGGCGGTCCATGTCTTCCTCGCTGAGCCAGGTGACCTCCACGCCGTAGTCGATCATCTTGTTGGTGGCCACCGAGTCGCCCCAGCCGTATTCGGCCATGGTTTCCAGGCCCACGCTTTTGGCCGCCTTTTCAACGATCAGCTTCAGTTCGTCGTCCAGCTTGTTGTAGGAGTCCTGGTTGATCATCACGCCGTAGACGGAGCAGGTCTGGTGCCAGCCCGGAGCCAGCCAGTATTTGGCCACTTCCTGGAGCTTGGCCGCCTCGTCGTTGATGGGCGCGGAAAATTCCATGGCGTCGATGACTCCGCGCTGAAGGCCTTCATACGCTTCCGGGAGGCTCATGGACACCGGCGTAACCCCGAATTTCTGAATCAGTTCCCCCTGGATCAGCCCGGCGAAACGGATTTTCATGCCGGCCAGGTCGTCAAGCTTGGTGACCCGCTTGGTGGAACGGATGCCCGATTCCATGCCGCTCATGGCCACCGGAAAATATTCCATGCCGTATTTGCCATACAGTTCCTTGTAAAAGGCCAGGCCGCCGGCCCCGTAAATCCAGTTCATGTAATCATAGTTGTTGAAACCCATCACCTGGGAGCCCAGGAGGTCGAAGGCGGTGTTGAAACCCGTCCAGTAAGAGGGCCAGTCGCCTCCGCACTCCACGGTGCCGCCCCGGACCGCGTCAAAGACCCCGGTGGTGGGCACGATCGAACCGGCGCCGTACGCGGTGATGGTCAGCCGGCCGCCGGACAGCTTGGTGACCGTCTCGGCGAAACGGCGGTCGCCTTCAAACTGAAAGGTGCCGTCGCCCCAAACACTGGCCAGCCGCCAGGTGAAGCTTTGCTTGGCGGCGCCGTCGCCGCTCTGCTGGGACTTGTTCATCACTCCTCCGTCGCAGGCGGCCAGGGCCAGAACCAGGGCCAGGGCGGAAAGAGTCGCCAGAAAACGAATACGCATGGAAAAACCTCCTTGGGTAGTGGTACGGTACGAGACGGCATGACATGGCCAGGATAATAAGCAAGGATTGCGCCAAGGGCTGTTCTTCAAAAAAATTGATAAAAAACAATATGATAACCAACCGGAGAGGATCGATGCGGGTGGCATTTTTAGCACCTGGACGCGAACGTAGTGCCGTTTTTGGCACTAAACATGCTAAGCACAGTGGTTATTTTCTGTTAATCAGTTAATTTGTCAAGAGATATTAAAAAGGCTCTTTCGATTTTAATTCCGGGCCGAACCCGGTGAGTGCCAAATTTGCCACCCGGCCGGGCCTGTGTTATATTCGAGGTCATAACCGCCATCCCGGATCGCGCCGGCGACCGTCGTCCGGCCTGAACGCCATGAAGCGAGAAGTCCTATGAAACTGGGAAAAATAACGAAGAACCGCCCGAGCCCGGCTCCGGCCCAATCGTCCGTCGGCCTGTCGGCCGACCGGGATATTTACGACCTCAGCCCGGGCGACCTGGAGCCCTTCGGGCCGCTGGTGCCCATTGTGGACGGCCGGCGGCGGGTGGTGGGCGACATCAAAAAGGAACGCCTGCTGAACGTGGTCCGCCTGAAAGGGCACGAGCTGATGTCCGAGATCATGGATCAGTACAGCGAGGGGGTCATCGCCGCCGCCGGCGACGGCGTCATATTTTACGCCAACGAGATGTACGCCCAGATATTCGAGGTGCCCGTGGGCAAAGTCCTGGGCCGCAACGTTTTTGAAACCGAGCCCAACTCGGCCCTGGTGCGCGTCCTGAAGCAGAGAAAGCCGCTCGTCCTGGACAAGCAATATGTGGAGACCATTGACAAATACGTCTCCTGCCGCATCAACCCCATCATCGTCAACGGTCGCTTCGAAGGGGCGGTGTCGGTGTTTTCCGACGCCTCTGAATTGGTGGCCCTGGGCCACAAGGTCCGTCATGCCGAGCAGGTGGCCAACGACTTGCGGGAGCGGATGGACAGCCTCACCGAAGCGGACCGGCTGAAAATCATCGGCCAATCCCCGGCTTTCCTCAAAGTGCTGTCCCAGGCGGCCATCGTGGCCAAGACCTCGGCACCGGTCCTGATTTTGGGGGAAAACGGGGCGGGCAAAGAAGTGATCGCCAATTTCATCCACCGCCACAGCGACCGGGCGGGCCGGCCGCTGATCGCCGTCAACTGCGCCTCCATCCCGGAAAACCTGATTGAAAGCGAACTGTTCGGCTATGAGAGCGGCTCGTTCACCGGCGCCCGGCGGGGCGGCAAGATGGGCAAATTCGAAATGGCCGACGGGGGCACGCTGTTTCTCGACGAGATCGGCGACATGTCCCTGGCCGCCCAGACCAAGGTGCTGCGGGCCATCCAGGAAAAGGAGATCGGCCGCATCGGCGGCGAGCGGAGCGTCAGGGTGGACGTGCGCATCATTGCCGCCACCAATCAGAACCTGGACGAAATGATCGCCGGCCGCCAGTTTCGTCGCGACCTTTTTTATCGCATCAACACGGTGACCTTGAACATTCCGTCCCTGCGCGAACGCAAAGAGGACCTGCCGGTTTTCGCCAACGACTTCCTGCGGCAGTTCAATGCCAAATACCATAAGCAGGTGCGCTTTCCCGGCGAAGCTTTATCCTATTTCTACCGTTACCCCTGGCCCGGCAATGTGCGGGAGTTGAAGAACTGCATTGAAAACGGAGTCATCATGGCCCAGGGCCAGCTTTTCGAACTGTCGCACCTGACCCGGTCGCTGGAGGATTTTTCGCCGGCCGCCGGCCAAGCCGTCAGTTCGGAATCCTTTTCTCCGCCGCCGTCGGGTTCGTTGAAAGAGGTGCTGGAAAAAGCGGAAAAAGAATATCTGCTGAAAACCCTGGAAAGTTGCGGCGGCTGCCGCCTCAAGGCCATGCGCCTGTTGGGCTTGAGCAAACGAACTTTTTACCGCAAACTGCGCTGTCACTCCGGCACGTAATATAGCTCCGGCGGTTATTACTCCGGCAACTAAATAAGTCATACCCGTGATTTGGAGCTTTGACCAAATCACTCCGATTCTCTTACGGCTGCCCGTCGCCGGCGAGGGGGAGGTACACGGAGAAGGTGGTGCCGGTTTTGCGGGAGGAGGCGGCGGAGATGTGGCCGCCGCCTTCGTGGAGGATGCGGCTGACGATGGCCAGGCCCAGGCCGTTGCCGCTGGCCTTGGTGGTGTAGAAGGGTTCGAAGAGTTTGGGGAGTATTTCGTGGGGGATGCCGGGGCCGTCGTCGGTGAGGCGGAGGGCCGCGTGGTCGGGCCAGGCCGGGTCGAGGGTGGTTTCCACGATGAGCCGGAGCTCGGGCTGGTGGGCGCCGGCTTCCACGGCGTTGGTCAGGAGGTTCCACCAGACCTGGCTGAACTGGCCGGCGTCGAAGTAGACCGGAGGCAGTGGGGTGAGGCGGGTTTCCACCGTCACCCGCGGGGGGCGGGAGGCTTCGAACAGGCGCAGTTGGTCGGTGACCGCGGCGGCCAGGTCAAAGGGGCGGGGGGTAGACCGGGCCGGCCGGGCGAAAGAGAGGAAGTCGTTGGTCAGCTTGGCCAGGCGTTCCATTTCCCGGCCGATGATGGTCACCAGCCGCTGGTGGTCTTCGGGTTCGGCGCCGCCCTGGGCCAGGAGGTCGCAGGCGCCGGTCATGGAGGCCAGGGGGGTGCGCAGTTCGTGGGCCAGACCGGCGGCCAGTTCGCCCAGGGCGGCCAGGTGCTCGGCCTTGCGCACGGTTTCCTCCAGGCGGCTGAGAGAGGTGAGGTCCTTGACGACCAACAGGCGGCCCCAGATGTCGCCGGCCGCGTCCGTCAGGGCCAGGACGTTCAGTTCCAGGAGGAGTTCCCGCTGGTCTTTCTCCCGGAAATATTCGAAGCGGAGCCCGCCGGCGTCGAAGACTCCGGCCCGGTTGCGGATCGACAAAGGCAGGATGTGTTCCAGCTGGGGCAGGAACATCTGCCAGGGCCGGCCGGTCAGGTCCGGGGCCGCGCGGCCGAGTATCTCCCGCCCGGCCCGGTTGACGGAGAGGATGAGCCCGTTGCGGTCAAGGGTGATGAGTCCGGAGTCGATGCTCTGGATGATGTTTTCGTTCAAGTCGGCCAGGCGGTCGAGGTAGGCCTGGCTGCGGACCAGGGCCCGGCGGGACAGGACCAGCTGGCCGGCCAGGTGCCCGCTGAGGAAGGCCACCAGGTAGCAGGACCCGGTGTTCACCAGGATCCGCGCCAGGCGGTCGTCGCTGATTTTGGGAAGCATCCAGCCGGTCGCAACGCGGCCGCCGTTCAGGGGCGGAAACCAGGCCGCCAGGGAGCCGGCCTCTTCCAGGGTGACCAGGAGGCCCCACAGGGCGGCGGAGAAGGTGGCCACCACCAGGGCGGTGCGGATGCCGCCGAGGAAGGCGCTGTTGATGATCACCAGAAGGAACAGGAAGGAATAGGGGCTGTCCCCGGCCCCGGTGATGAGGGTGAGGCACACGGCCAGGGCCAGGTCGGCCACCACTTGGGCGGCCCGGTGGAAGGCGGCGGCCCGGCCCTGGCCGGGAAAGCCGTAAAAGAGCACGGCCAGCAGATAATACAGGCCCAGCATGCCCAGGCCGGGGATGAACCATTGCTGGAGCCGGTCCGGGGCCACGCCGTAGGCGCTGGTGAAGATCAGGGAGAGGAGCAGGAAGCTGGCCGTGGCCAAACGCAGGCCCATGAGCCAGCGCCGCTGGGTCCGGCCGGACGCGGCTTCCGGGGCCGGCGCGGCGGGCTTGGGCTTGGGCTTGGTCGCGGGCTTGGTCATGACGCTCCTGGGGCGGAAGAAATCCTGGCCGGGGCGGGCGCTGACGCCCAGTGGCCAGCGAATCGCCTTAAATCCGATGGCGGCTTGGCCTGAAAAAGGGAGGCCCGCTCCCGGGCCGCCGAAAAGCGGCCGGAAGCGGGCTCCGGGCCGGGGGTCAGGCGCCGATGGCCTCGCCCAGGGAGAAGATGGGCAGGTACATGGCGATGACCAGGGTGCCGACGGTGATGCCGAGGAAGATGATGAGCGCCGGTTCGATGAGGGTGGTCAGGGTGTCGACCGCGGCGTCCACCTCCTCGTCGTAGAATTCGGCGATCTTCAGGAGCATGGTGTCCAGGGCGCCCGATTCCTCGCCGACGGAGATCATCTGCACCACCATGGGCGGGAAGACCCCGGTTTCCAGAAAAGGATCGGTGAGGGAGCGGCCTTCGGCGATGGCCATGCGCGATTCGATGATGGCCTCTTCGATGATCTTGTTGCCGGCCGTGCTGGCCACGATGTCGAGGCTGGAAATGATCGGCACGCCCGCCTGGAGCATGGTGGCCAGGGTGCGGCTGAACTTGGCCACGGCGGCCTTGCGCAAAAGGTCCCCGAAGGCCGGGAGCCGCAGCAGCAAAAGATCCCGCTGGCGGCGGCCCGCGGGGGTCTGGGTGTATTTGTAGAGCCCCACCCCCCCCGCGACCAGGCCGATCGCCACGAGCACGAAGTGGTTGATCAGCAAGTCGGAAAGATCCACCACCTTCTGGGTCAGGGCCGGGAGGTCGCTGCCCATGCTGGAGTAGACGTCCTTGAAGACCGGGATGACCCAGACCAGGAGGATGGCCACCACCGCGACGGCCACCAGAAGCACTATCGCGGGATAGGTCATGGCCCCCTTGACCTTGCGCTTCAAGCGCTCGGCCTTTTCGATGTAGTCGGCCAGGCGCTTCAAAATGTTGTCCAGGATACCGGCGGCCTCGCCGGCGGCCACCAGGTTGCAGTACAGTTCGTCAAACAGGGCCGGGTATTTGCGCATGGCGTCCGACAGGGTGCTGCCGGACTGGACGGATTGGTTGAGATCCTTCAGGGCGTCGCGGAAGGTGAGGTTGACTTCCTGGTCGCTCAGCACCTTCAGGCTCTGCACCAGCGGAAGGCCGGCGTCGATCATGGTGGAGAACTGCCGGGTGAAGACCATGATCGTCTTGGGCTTCACCTTGGGCTTGAAAAGCAGGAGCTCCTTGGGGGCCGGCTTGATGGTGTAGTCGCCGATGCGGAGCCGCTTGAGAAACAGCTCGACCTGCCGCTCATCCATGGCCTCGAGTTTGCCTTTGCGTTTCCGGCCGCTGCTGCCGGTCCCCTTCCACTGATAAACGGGCATACATCCTCCGGGTATCTGACGACGACTAAAAACCGTTGGCTATTTTAGCAGGTTTTCCGGTATAATTCCATAACGTATTCGTCCGGGCGATTTTCGCCGCGGCGTGAGGGCCCTGGCGGCCCGGGACGCGGCCAACGGTTCGGAGGCCCACGCCCCGCCGCGTCCCGTCCTTGACCGGCTTGGGCTTATTTGCTACTATCCCCCAAAGCGCCGCCCGGCGCCATGTTCTTTTCTGACGGGAGTTTCCGCTTCTCATGCACATGACGTACGTCCCCACCGGAGCGGTCAAGCCGACGGGCCTTCTGGTTCTGCCGGCGGCCGCGGCGGTGATTTCCGCCGGTCTGGCCCTGCCCTATGCCCTGGTCTCCTGGTACAACCCGGTCATGTATCTGGCGCCGCTGTGGACGCTTCTGTGGGGCTGGTCCGTGGCCGGGCTCCTGGCCCTGGTGGTGCGGGCCTGGAACATGCGCCACCCCGTTCTGGTGGCCCTTTTGTCCGGGCTCGGGGTCACGGCGGGCTACGCCGTCTCCTGGGTGCTCTGGGCCGAGCTGGTGCTGCGCCAGGGCGAGGTGGTCTCCTGGGACGGCGGCCGCCAGGTCTGGGAATTCACCCGCAGCTCCCTGAGCCTCTGGCCCACCCTGGATCTGGCCATGAATCCCGAGCGCCTGCGCGAAGTGGCCGCCCTGGTGTACGACGAGGGCCTGTGGCGCGTGTGGAGCTGGCCGCTGCGGGGGCCGGCGCTGGGCCTGGTCTGGGCCGCCGAGGCCCTCCTGTTTTTCATCCCGGCCCTCAAGGGGCCGGTGCGCCAGGCCGGTCTGCCCTTTTCCGAAGCCACCGAGACCTGGATGACGCGGCGCAGGCTGCCCCGCCGGGCCGTGGTCGACCTCGAGGCCGACCCGAACCTGGCGGAGGCCCTGCGGAACGGGGATCTCACCGCGCTCCTGACCGCGCCGGCGGAAACGCGCACCAAGGCCAGCCGCCTGATCCTGACCCTGTACCGCTCGGCCAGCCCCGAGGACTACGCCTTCCTGGACCTGACCCTGGTGGAGGTCCGCGACCGGCGGAAACAGAAGCCCGTGGCCCTGGCCGAGTATCTGGCCGTGCCGCCCGATCTGGCCGCGATCCTGGTGGCCCGGTACGGGGGCCAGGGCGCGGCGGTGGTTCCGGCGGCTTCGGCGGGCGCGCCGGCGGGCGGGTCCGAAGCGTCGGCTTCTCCTTCTGATCGGTAGATTGGGGGCTTTTCTGCAATTATTTCGGACAATGGGGGAGGTATCGGCTCCGGGGCTTCCATGAAAAATACCGTTCGGTCGCTTTCAAAATAATAGAGGCTTCGGCCTCTTTTTTCTTGACCCGATAGTTTCGCCTTGGTATCATTTTTGAAATGGCAACATAGATACGATAATGTAATATTTGCCGGCCGGAGGTCTCTCCCATGCCCCTCTCTCCCGCCCTCCTCATGCTCGCCGACGGCACCGCCTTTCCCGGAACGGCCCTCGGACCGCCCGGCGAGGCCGGCGGCGAAGTGGTCTTCAACACCGCCATGACCGGCTATCAGGAAATTCTCACCGACCCCTCCTATCTCGGCCAACTCGTCAATTTCACCTTCCCCCACATCGGCAATTACGGCGTCAACCCCGACGACAACGAGGCCCCCGGCCCCCGCGCCGCCGGCCTGATCTGCTTCGAGCTCGACGAGCCGCGCGCCCACTGGCGCGCCCGCCAAAGCCTGGCCGCCTGGCTGGCCGACCACGGGATCGGCGGCATCCAGGGCGTGGACACCCGGGCCCTGACTCTGCACCTGCGCCGCCACGGCAGCCAGAACGGCTATTTCAGCTCGCGCGACCTCTCCCCGGCCTCGCTCCTGGAAAAAGCCCGGGCCCTGCCCCCAATGGCCGGCCGGAACCTGGCCGACGAGGCCGGCTGCCGCGAGAGCTACCAATTCTCCGACCATGGCGCGTTCTCCGTGGCCGTGCTCGATTTCGGCGTGAAGCGGTCCATCCTGGACCAGTTGGCCCGGGCCGGCTTCCGGGTCCGGGTGTGGCCGGGCCGGACGCCGGCGGCCGAGATTCTGGCCTCCGACGCGGATGGGGTATTCCTGTCCAACGGGCCGGGCGACCCGGCCGCCTGCGGCGCGGCCGTCGCCGCCGCGCGGGCGCTTCTGGGCCGGCGGCCGCTGTTCGGCATCTGCCTGGGCCACCAGATTCTGGCCCTGGCCCTGGGCGGCCGCACCTTCAAGCTGCCCTTCGGCCACCGGGGCGCCAACCACCCCGTGCGGGAGCTGGCCTCCGGCCGGATCATGGTCACCAGCCAGAACCACGGCTTCTGCGTGGACCCCGGGGGGCTCCCCGGCGAAGCCGCCGTCACCCACGTGAACGCCAACGACGGCACCGTCGAAGGGCTGGCCGTGCCGGGCCGCCGGGCCTTCTCGGTGCAGTTTCATCCCGAGGCGTCGCCGGGTCCCCACGACGCCAGGGGGTTCTTCGGCGACTTCTTTCAGATGGTCGCCGAGTTCCGAGGCTCTTGAAGAATAGAGAAGAAATAAGGAATTTTGAGATTGAAGAGGGGCTCCGCCCCTCTGCAAATGCAAAGTTCATTATATTCTTCACTCTTCAATCTTAAAATAAACGGAGCCCCCCATGCCCAAAGACCCCTCGCTCAAGAAAATAATGCTCCTGGGATCCGGCCCGATCATCATCGGGCAGGCCTGTGAATTCGACTATTCCGGGACGCAGGCGTGCCGCGCCCTCCGCGAGGAGGGCTGCGAGATCGTCCTCGTCAATTCCAATCCGGCCACGGTGATGACGGACCCGGCGTTCAGCGAGCGCACCTACATCGAGCCGCTGGTGCCGGAGGTGGTGGCGGAAATCGTCCGCCGGGAACGGCCGGACGCGGTCCTGCCGACCTTCGGCGGGCAGACGGCGCTGAATCTGGGGCTGACGCTGGCCGAAAGCGGCGTCCTGGCCGAGTGCGGGTCGCGCCTCATCGGGGCCGAGGCCGAGGTCATCCGGCGGGCCGAGGACCGCGAAATCTTCCGCCGCCTCATCGCCGGCCTGGGTCTCTCCCTGGCGGCCAGCGCCCCGGCCCGCTCGCGGGACGAGGCGGCGGCCTTCGCCCGGGTCCGCGGCTTTCCGGTGGTGGTGCGGCCGTCGTTCACGCTGGGCGGCACGGGCGGCGGCATCGCCTTCAATTTCAACGAGCTCAGGAGTGTCGTCGAACGGGGCCTGGCGGCCTCGCCGGCCGGCGAGGTGCTGGTGGAGGAATCGCTCCTCGGCTGGAAGGAGATCGAGCTGGAGCTGGTGCGCGATCGGGCCGGAAACGCGGTGGTCATCTGCGGCATCGAGAATCTCGATCCCATGGGCATCCACACGGGCGATTCCATCACCGTGGCGCCCATCCAGACGCTGGCCGACCCTGAATACCAGGCCCTGCGCGACGAGGCCATCGCCATCGTGGGCGCGGTGGGCGTGGAGACCGGGGGCTGCAACATCCAGTTCGCGGTCAACCCGCGCGACGGCCGGCGGGCGGTGATCGAGATGAATCCGCGCGTGTCGCGCTCGTCGGCCTTGGCCTCCAAGGCCACGGGCTTCCCCATCGCCCGGGTGGCGGCCAAGCTGGCCCTGGGCTACACGCTGGACGAAATCCCCAACAGCATTACCCGGCAAAGCTGCGCGGCCTTCGAGCCGGCCTTGGATTATTGTGTGGTGAAGGCGCCGCGCTTTGATTTCGAAAAATTTCCGGGGGCGGACCCGGTTTTGGGATTTCAGATGAAATCCGTGGGCGAGACCATGGCCCTGGGCCGCAGCTTCCGCGAGGCCCTGCAGAAAGCCTTGCGGGGGCTGGAGATCGGCCAGCACGGCTTCACCGGCCGGCCGGCCCGGCCCGGGGAAGCCCTGCCCCCGCTGGAGGAGCGGCTGAGCCAGGCCGGCCCGTACCGCGTGTTTTACCTGCGGGAGGCCCTGCGCCGGGGCTGGACCGTGGACCAACTGGCCGAAACCACCGGCGTGGACCCCTGGTTCCTCGACCAGATGCGCATGCTCCACGACGAGGAGGCCGCGCTGGCCGACGTGCTGGGCCCCTTCTTCGCCGAACGGGCCCCGCAGCCGGGCCCGGCCGAGGCGGCCCAGTGGCGGCGCTTCAAAGGGCAGGGCTTTTCCGACCGGCGCCTGGCGGAACTGCTGCGCCGCGACCTGGCCGACGACGGGATCGACGAGGAGGCCGTGCGGCGGCGGCGCCTCCTGGCCGGGGTGCGGCCGGGCTTCCGGGCCGTGGATACCTGCGCGGGCGAATTCGAAGCCTACACGCCCTATTTCTATTCCACCTACAACTACCGGCCCGGGAGCGAGGACCGTTTGCCGGGCAAAGGCCGCAAGAAGATGATGATCCTGGGCGGGGGGCCGAACCGCATCGGCCAGGGCGTGGAGTTCGACTACTGCTGCGTCCAGGCCGCGCTGGCGTTGCGCGAGGCCGGCTGGGAGACGATCATGGTCAATTCCAACCCCGAAACCGTGTCCACCGACTATGACCTGGCTGACCGCCTCTACTTCGAACCCCTGACCGTGGAAGACATCCTGGCCGTGTGCGAGGCCGAGCGGCCCGACGGCGTGTTGGTGCAGTTCGGCGGGCAGACGCCGCTGAACCTTTCGCGGGCGCTGAAAGCGGCCGGCGTCCCCATCATCGGCACCCAGCCCGAGGACATTTTCCTGGCCGAGGACCGGGGCGAGTTCAACCGGCTGGCGGCGTCCCTGGGCATCAGCCAGCCCGCGGGCCGTTCGGCGGCCAACGTGGAGGCCGCCTGCCGCGTGGCCCAGGAGGTGGGCTACCCGGTCATGGCCCGGCCCGATTTCGTGCTGGGCGGCCGGGCCATGCGCATCGTCCACGACGAGGCCGAGCTGCGGCGCTATTGGGACGAGGCCGCCGGCGCGGCCCAGGGCGGCACGGTCTTCATCGACCACTTCCTCGAAGGCGCGCTGGAACTGGACGTGGACGCCCTCTGCGACGGCCGCGAGGTCCTGGTCGCGGCCATCATGGAGCACGTGGAGCAGGCCGGCATCCATTCCGGCGACTCGGCCTGCTCCATCTTCCCCCACAACCTCACCGGCGGCCAGATGGAACGGATCCGCAAGCACACCCGCGACCTGGCCCTGGCCTTGCGTACCAAGGGGT
Organism: Candidatus Adiutrix sp.; assembly: GCA_031549025.1. Taxonomy (GTDB): domain Bacteria; phylum Desulfobacterota; class Desulfarculia; order Adiutricales; family Adiutricaceae; genus Adiutrix. Next base: position 21,553 of record JAVBQN010000015.1, read on the forward strand.
TGATAAACATCCAGTTCGCGGTGCAGGATAACCGCATCTACCTTCTCGAGGCCAATCCCCGGGCGTCGCGCACCGTGCCCTTCGTGGCCAAGGCCACAGGCTGGCCCCTGGCCCGCCTGGCCGCGCTGGTCATGACCGGGACCCCCGTGAGCCGCCTGCCGCAGCGGCCGCGCCCGCGCCGGCTGTACAACGCGGTCAAGGAAGTGGTGCTGCCCTTCGACCGCTTCCCGGGCACGAGCATCCAGCTCGGCGCGGAGATGCGGTCCACCGGCGAGGTGATGGGCCTGGCCGAGAGCTACGGCCAGGCCTTTCTCAAGGCCCAGCTGGCCGTGGGCATGACCGTGCCCCCCGAGGGCGGGGTGCTTTTGTCGATCTGCGATGACGATAAGCCGCGCCTGGCCGCCCCGGCCCGGGCCCTGGCGGCCTTGGGCTACCGGCTTTTCGCCACCGAGGGCACCTGCCGGTTCCTGCGGGCGGCGGGCCTGGCCTGCGAACCGGTCAACAAAATGAGCGGCCCCCGGCCCAACCTTCTGGACCGCATCTCCGACGGCCACTTCGGCCTGGTCATCAACACCGTCAGCGGCCAGGGCTCGGCCCGCGACAGCCAGGCCATCCGCACCGAAGCCTTGAAGCGCCGCCTCCCCCTCTTCACCACCATGAGCGCCCTCGAAGCCCTCGTCGAAGGCCGCGAACAAAACGGCGCCTGGCAGGTGGCCGCGCTTCAGGATTTTTATTATTACTCCGGCAACTAAATAGGTCATACCCGTGATTTCGCCAAAGCCCGAAATCACTGGACTCCAGCGGCCTTCGCCGGCTTGACTGGGCGGGGACTAATGTATATACTTTACGTATATACTTTATGGTGAAGGGAGGCCGCTATGGATACCGCCAAAGTCTTTAAATCAGGCAACAGCCAGGCCATCAGGCTGCCCAGGGAGTTCCGGGTGGAAGCCCGGGAACTGGAGATTTTCCGCCGGGGCCGGGAGATCGTTCTGCGGGAGCCGGAGACCAGCGTGGCCCGCGCTTTTGAGCTCCTAAGTTCGCTGCCGGACGATTTCCTGCCGGATCGCGGGCAGGAGCCGCCGCAGGCCAGGGACGAGCTATGACCAAGGCCCCCAAGTTCATGCTGGATACGAACATCTGCATCTATATCCAGCGCCACAAGCCGCCGTCGGTTCTGGCCCGCTTTGAAACCTTGAAGCCCGGCCAGGCGGTCATTTCCGTCATCACCTGGGGGGAATTGCTTTACGGGGCGGCCAAAAGCCAACAATCCGAGCGGGTGCTCAGGCTTTTGGAGGAATTCTCCGGCCTGGTGCCCGTTCTGCCGATGCCGCCGGACTGCGGAAAGTCTTATGGGCGTTTGGGGGCCGACCTGGAGAAAAACGGGCGGCCCATCGGCAACAACGATCTGTGGATAGCGGCCCACGCCCTGGCCTCCGGGCTGACCCTGGTCAGCAACAACACCAGGGAGTTCGAGCGCATCCCGCATTTGAAGCTTGAGAATTGGGCCTGAACTGTTTTCTCAATCCATCCCCCTAAAAGCCGAAGGCCGGAATAGTTCCGGCCCTCGGCTTTTAGGGGGATGGCGGTTGGTCGGCTTAAAAATCAATGCGGAAGAGACCGGCGTTTCGTGCCCCGAGTAGCCCCGCGCCGCGCGGGGGCGGCGCGCTACGCCTGCATCCGCATGACTTCCTGGTAGGCGTTGATGATTTTGTTGCGCACCTGCATGACCATGCGGAAGGAGACGTCGGCCTTGCTCATGGCGATGAGGGTTTCGTGGATGTTGCCGTTGCGCCCGGTGGCCAGTTCCTCCTGGGCGGTGGCGGATTTTTGCTGGAGGGCGTTGGCGCTCATGACCGTGGCCTTGAGGTGCTCGGCGAATCCGGGCTGGGCGTCGGCTTTGCTGGGGCCCTTCATTTCCAGGGCCGGGCTGGCGATGGGCGCCATGGGGCGGATAAACATGGGGGGCCTCCTTTATTTCAGCCGCTTACCGCAAAAGGTCCAGGGATTTCAGGGCCATGCTCTGGGCGGCGGTGGCCGCCGTGATGTTGGCCTCGTAGCCGCGCTTGGCCGAGATCATGTCCACCATTTCCTGCACCACGTTGACGTTGGGCATCAGGACGTAGCCGAATTCGTCGGCGTCGGGGTGGGACGGGTCGAAAACCAGTTTGAAATCGCGGCGGTCTTCCATCACCTCGCGGACCTGCACGTCCTGGAGCTCGTGGTCCAGGCGGGGCATGGACCCCCGGGCGCCGCTGAAATACGGGGCCGTTTCGAAAATGGGCACCTTGCGGCGGTAGGGGCCGCCGTCCGGGGTGCGGGTGGTGTTGATGTGGCTGAGGTTCATGGCCACCAGGTTCATGCGCTGACGCTGGGAGGTCAGGCCGGACTGGCTGATATCCATCGAGTTCAAGAAATCCATTTTTTTTCCTCCGACGAGAGAGTGGGCGCCACCCGTGATTCAGGCGGCCGGGAACGGACGGGAACGGATTCCCCCGGACGCCCGGGCCGCGCGTCAGCCGCCGCTGCCTTCACCGATGGCGTATTTCAAGCCCTCGAAGGACTTGGCCAGCATTTGCACGGTGGTGTTGTAGATGAGCTGGTTCTTGGTCAGGAGCGTCATTTCCTTGTCGATGTCGAGAATGTCGTCATCGTTTTCGTCCCAACCGTACGGCGAATATTTGACCGACTGGCGGGCGCGGTCGAAGGCCCGGTTCGGGTCCTTGGTGGGGATGTGCTGCTCGTTGGTGCGGCTGGCGTCCAGTTCGCCCGGATCGTTGGTCAGGTGCCGGGCCAGCACTTCCTCGAACTTCAGGTGCTTGGCCCGGAAGCCGGGGGTGTCCATGTTGGCGAGGTTGCCGGCCGACAAATCGTGCCGGGCCAGCCGGAGCCCGAGGCTCCCGCCCAGAACGTTGATCTTGCCGTCAAAGAGGTTGCTGGTTAAACTGCTGGCCATAACGTCACCTCGCTGGTACAATCACCCTCGCCTTCGCGTCAAAAAGGCGTCGCGGCCTGTCCGCTGGCATACGTAGAAGCAACTCCCATGCCATCGGGGCGGGGAGGGTGAGGTAAAGGGCGATTTGGATAAGTAGTGGGGGCGGGCGTGCCGGTGGCGGGGCGCGCCGGTGGTCAAGTTGGGCTAATACCGGCCGCTGCTGGGCGCTTGTCAAGCTTTCAATACGGGTCTCCGGTATTCGCCAAGGTTCCACGGTCGAAACCAGCCCGGCCGACCAAGCGGCCCCCGCTCTCCCCTCACTCGGAGATGAAAATATGGAAATAATACTTTTCGAACCGGAAATTCCGCCCAACACGGGCAACATCGCCAGGTTCTGCGCGGGGCTGGGGCTGCGGCTCCACCTCGTGGAGCCCCTGGGCTTCACCATCGACGACCGGCAGCTCAAACGGGCCGGGCTGGATTACTGGCCCCACGTGGACCTTTGCCGCTGGCCCGACTGGGCGGCCTTCCGGGCCGGCTGGACCGGCGGACGCCTTCTGGGCACCTCGGCCCGGGGCGGGCGGCTGTATACCCGGATGGAATTCCGCGCGGACGACGGCCTGGTCTTCGGCCCCGAAACCCGGGGGCTGCCCGAAAGCGTCAAGGCCGACCTGGACGGACTGATGCGCGTGCCCCTGCGGCCCGTGGTGCGCAGCCTGAACCTGGCCACCTGCGTGGGCCTCGTCACCGGCGAGGCCCTGCGCCAGACGGATTTCTGGGCCGGGGCGGAGGAGTGAGGCGGGCTCGCCCCCGAAGTAAAAAAAAACGATCTTCCCCTTGATTTTAGGGGAGGATCATACTAAAATGCAATGTTAGTCTGTTTTCGAGCTTTTTTCGAGAGCCCCTCGGAATGCGCTCAGGGCGGAATGATTTATAAGCTCTTACAAAAGGTATTCGCATGTCCATTTCTCTCTTGGTTCTCAATTTCGCCCAGGCCGCGGCCGACACCGTGGCCCAGGACCCGGCCGCCGCCCAGGCCATGGCCCAGACGGCCCAGGCCGCCACCGTGGCCGCCTCGGGGGGCTCGTCCAACGTCATCCAGATGGTGTTGAACGCCGGCCCCGTGGTCAAGGGCGTGCTCTTGGCGCTTTTGGCCTTCTCGCTCCTGTCCTGGGCCATCATCCTGTCCAAGGCCCTTCAGCTGAGCCGGGCCAGCCGCAACTCCAACTCCTTCCTCGACAGCTTCTGGAAGAGCCGCTCCCTGGCCAACCTCTACGCCGAGGCCGGGGATTACGGCAGCTCCCCCATCGCCCAGATATTCCGCGTCGGCTACCAGGAACTGGGGCGCGTCCACAAGGCCCGCCTCGACCAGCGCACGGCCATGGAAAACGTCCAGCGCGCGCTCAGGCGCTCCAGCGCGGCCGAGGGCACCCGGCTGTTCAAATACCTCCCGTTCCTGGCCACCTGCGGCAACGCCGCGCCCTTCATCGGCCTCTTCGGCACGGTCTGGGGCATCATGGATTCCTTCCACGAAATCGGCCAGGCCGGAAGCGCCTCCCTGGCCACCGTGGCCCCCGGCATTTCCGAGGCCCTGGTGGCCACGGCCGTGGGGTTGGCCGCGGCCATCCCCGCCGTCATCTTCTTCAACTATTACAATAGCTGGGTGCGCGAGCTCGAGGCCGAAATGGGCAACTTCACCGCCGACTTCGTCAACATCCTCGAGCGCGATCTCCTGAAGCGCTCCACCGGGCCCCAGCCCAGAGAGGACTGACCAGATGTCCTTCAGCGCCTCCGGCCAGAGCGGCGGCCGGCCGGGCATGATGAGCGAAATCAACGTGACCCCCCTGGTGGACGTCATGCTGGTCTTGCTCATCATCTTCATGGTCACCGCCCCCATGATGACCCAGGGCCTCGACGTCAACCTCCCCAAGGTCGACTCCCAGGCCCTCCAGACCGAGCAGCAGCAGACCATCCTGACCATCAAGGCCAACGGCGAACTCTACCTCGACGATTTCAAGGTGACCCCCGACAACCTGGCCTATCAGGTCACCCAGGTGATGCAGGTCAAGAAAAACCAAACCGTCTTCCTCCGCGCCGACCAGGATACCCCGTACGGCTTCGTGGCCACGGTCATGGGCCAGCTCCGCGCCGCGGGCATCACCAGCGTGGGCCTGGTCACCGAACCTGTGGATCGGTCCACCAAGGCGAATCAGCCCAAAGACTACCGCCAGAAATAAGAACGGAGGCGGCCGGGCCGCCCGCCTGCCTTCTCCGGAATGGTAAAATTCCGGAGAAGGCCTTTACATTGTCGGGCATAATTTAGCTGGTCCCCAAGGCCGGGTTGTGCTATATTTATAGTTGGGTTTGTCCGGGCAGGACCAGCCTGACGACCAGGATTCTTTTTTCGCCCCCCCGGTTTCGGGAACGGGCGGTTCGCCGGGCTCGGCCCGGGGGAATATCCGCGATGGCCCATATCATCAGTCCCTACGACCGCCAAAGCAGCGCCCTGGAAAACCGCCTGGGCTTCGCCGTGGCCCTGTCCATCGGCTTCCACGTGGTGGCGGCCTGGCTGCTGTTCTTCGTCTTTCCCCACCTGATCCCCGACCGGCTGATCAAGGACGACGAATTCATCACCGTGCAACTCCTCGGCAACCTGCCCCCGGCGCCGTCCGCGCCCAAGGCCAAGGTCAACCCCGACCTGAAAGGGCCCGACGTGGTCGAGGCCTCCAAGGCCCCCGCGCCCACGCCCCAGCCCCCCACCCCCCAGGTGCCCGACCAGGTGACCGTGCCCCAGGACGTCATCCCCCTGGGCCCCAAGGTCCAGGACAAGCCCCCGGAGATAAAGAAAACCCCGGTCGCGCCGCCCAAGCTCTCCCCCCCCAAGGTGGAGGAGGAAAAACCCAAGCCCAAGCCCAAACCCAACCTGGACGACGCCATTGAAAAGCGTATGAAGGCCCTGGAGACCAAGGTCGAGACCGACAACCTCGACGAGGAGATCGAGGCCCGGATGGTGAACATCGCCCAGAACCAGCGCCGGGGCGCGGGCGAGGGCAGCGAAAGCGGCGGGGCCACCACGGGCCAGCGCATCGATCCGCGCATCGCCGCCTATTACAGCCACGTCCGCGACATCATCATGGCCAACTGGGCCCTGCCGCCCGGCACCATCATGAAGCTGCGGGCCAGGTATGCCATCGTCATCGAGCCCGACGGCCGCATTTCGTCCTTCACCCTGAAGACCACCAGCGGCAACCAGGAGTTCGACCTCTCGGCCGAGCGGGCCATCGACCGCTCCTCCACCCAGCTGCCGCCCCTGCCGCCCGTGTTCGGCGGCCGGCCCCACCAGGTGAACCTGGATTTCGACCCCAAGGAGGCCCGCCCGCGCGGCGCCGGCTGAGCCGGCCCCCGGCGTTCCCCCCGACATCGGCGCCCCCCCACGCGCCCCGGCCGACGCAATAAAAAAACCGCCGCTCCCCGGAACGGCGGTTTTTTTTCGTGGCCCCGCCCGGGGCGCTTGGGGCGGGGAGCCCTCCTTAAGGCCGGGGCGCCGCGCACAGGGTTTCGTCGGCCGGGACGCACCCGCCCACGCAGGCCGCCCGGTTGCGGGAATTGAGGATCGCCGCGCCGCCCGGCACGGCCGAGCACCGGTATTGGCCGGCCGGGTTCATGAGGCACTGGCCGGCCCCGCAGAGGAATTTGCCGCTGTTGATGTCCGGGACGATATCCCCGAAGGGCGGCGAGCAGGCCGCCCGGTCCATGTTCAGGCTCCACAGGCATTTGGGCTCCGCCCCGGCCGGGGCCGGGCCGGCGAAAATCGCCAGGCCGAGGCAGATGAGGACGGCGGTTATTTTCATAATGTTCCCCAGGGGCGCGCGGCCGGTCACGAGGGATCGGGGATCGGGGTGACGCACTGGTCTTCCGTGGCTTCCACGCAGCCGCCGTCGCAGAGGCCCCGGTCCCGGCTGTCGAGGGCCGCGGCCCCGCCGGGCACGGCCGAGCAGATGGTCCGGCCGGAGGCCTGGCGCAGGCACTGGCCCGGGCCGCACACATACCGGTCTTTTTCGTTTTTCAAGAGGGAGCCGCGCGGGGGCGCGCAGAGCAGGCTGTTGCGCGAATCCGGCAACTGCACGCAGTGGAAATCCGACGCGCCGACGACGGCCGGCGGCATGGCCGCCGAAAAAAAACACCAGCCCGTCAGGATCATCGTCAGGACGCCTTTCCGCATAGGGCGGGCCTTCCTTTCCCCGGCCCGGGGCCGGTTCGCCGTCACTCCGCCGGGGGCGGGACGAGGCGCCGGCACGCGGCCGCGCTGGCGTCCACGCACCCGCCGACGCACAATACGTTTCCGTGCTGGTCCCGGGTCACCGCGCCGCCGGGCACGGACGAGCACCTGATCCGACCCGAGGCGTCGGCCAGGCACCAGCCCGGGCCGCACACGGGGCGGCCGGAGGCGTCGCCGGCCAGGCCGCCGTCGGGCGGCGGGCAGATGACCGCGTCGGCGTCGCCGAGGTCGCGCACGCAGCCCTGGGCGGCCTGGCCCGGGGCCGGGGCCAGCCAGAGCGCGCCGGCCAGGAGGCCGGCCAATCCGCATACTTTCATCATCCGCCGATCCCCCTTTCCGGCCCGCCCAGCGGCGCCGGGACCATCATAATCTCCTCCTAAAACCCGCCCAGGGCCACGGCTTCCTGGAGGCGGCGGAGGCCTTCCTCCATGGAGACCTGGGGGACGTAACCCAGTTCGCTCCAGGCGCGGTCGAGTTTGAACCAGTGGGGGAGGGTGAGTTCCTCGGCCACGAAGCGGGTCAGGGGCGGCTCGTTTTTGAGCATCAGGCCCCCCCAGACGGCTTCCAGGGCGGCGCCGCCCGCGCGGCTGAGCCAGGCCGGGAGGTAGCCCCGGACTTTGAGGCGCTCGCCCTTGCGGGAAGCGGCGGCGAGGAGCTTGGTGATGAGTTCGGAGGCCGTGAGGGGCTCGCCCTGGGCGATGAAGTAGGCCCGGCCGCCGATGGCCGTGCCGCCGCCGGCGGCCAGTTTTTCGGCGGCCAGGATGTGGGCCAGGGCCGCGTTGTCGATGTAGGTGGCGTCCACCAGGGCGGTGGAGCGGGGCAGCCACAGCTTCCGGGCCCGGGCCCGGGCCACCAGGCGCGGCAGAAAGTGGGGGTCGCCCGGGCCCCAGATGAGGTGGGGCCGGATGGCCACGGTGCGGAAGTCCGGTTCGTCGGCGGACAGGACCAGCTTTTCGGCCATCATCTTGGAGTAGGGGTAGGGGTTGGCCACGCTCATGGCGTAGGGCGTGGATTCGTCCTCGCCGTCGAGGGGGGCCCCGGTGTGGGTCACGCTGGGGGAACTGGTGTGGACGAACCAGCGGGCCCCGCCCAGGCGGGCGGCCATCAGGAGATTGACGGTCGTCGCGTAGTTGGCCTGGAGGTAGCGGTGGAGGGGCCCCCACACGCCGCTTTGGGCCGCGCAGTGGATGACGCCGTCCACGCCTTTGGATACTTCGCGCACGGCGGCCAGGTTCCGCAGGTCGGCCCGCACCACTTCCGCGCCCTTGAGTTCCAACTCCGGGGCCGGGCGCCGGCATACGGCCCGGACGCCGTAGCCTTTTTCCAGCAGCATTTCCAGCACCCGGCCGCCCAGGAAGCCCTGGCCGCCGCTCAGTAGAATTTTCATCTTTCCTCCTTCAACTTCTCGGACAAAAATTCAAGTTGGATCGGCAGTTGGGCCGACCAGTAGGGCCAGTCGTGTCCGCCGGGCGTTTCGGCATACACGTGCTTGATGTTCAGGTCGGTCAAAAGCTGGTGGAAGGCCCGGTTCTCGGCCAGGGTCAGGCGGTCGCCTTGGCCCACGCCGAGGATGAGGGGCCGGCCGGCCCAGGCCCGGGGCGCGGATCCGGTGAGGCCCAGGGCGCCGTAGGGCCGCCAGGCCGCGCCGCCCGGCCCGGACGGGCCGAGCACCCGGTCGATCTTGAGCTGTGGGTCCGCCGTGTGGGCCCGGCCGGCGTGGGCCGAGAGGTCGGTGACCGCGCTCATGGCCCCGGCGGCCCGGAAGAGGTCCGGGTGCTTGAGGGCCAGAGTCAGGGCCCCGTGGCCGCCCATGGAAAGGCCGGTGATGGCCTGGCGGCGGGTGTCGGCCCGGGGCCATTCGCGGATCAGGGCCTGGAGCTCCACGGTCACGTGGGTTTCGATGGCCGTTTCCCGGCCGTCGAGATACCAGCCGAAGGGTTCGCCGTCGGGCATGACCAGGATCAGGCCCAGGCGGTCGGCCAGGCCGGCCAGCCGGGCCTCGCCCAGATGCGTCACCCAGGATGCCGGCCCGTCCCAGGCCCCGTGGAGCAGCCAGACCACGGGAAAGGGCCCGGGCCGTTTGGCGGAGAATTTGGGGGCGGCCACGAAAAAGGGCACGTCCTTGTTCCGGGCCGGGGAATGGTATCGGTATTCCAGCACCCGGCCGGCGGCCGCGTCGAAATCGAAATCCTCGTCGCCGGCCGAGGGGGCCGGAAGGCGCAGGTCCTGGCGGAGGGAGCCGCTCCGGTCGGAGGCCGGGCGGTCCGGGGCCGGGGGCCGGGACACGACGGCCGGGGCCTCGGACGGGGTATGGCCCGAAGCGGCCGGCCCTTCGCCGGCCGGGCCCTCCGATTGGGCGTAGTCGGCCCAGCCCGAGGTTTCGGCCAGGAATTTCTCGGCCATCAGGCGGCCGCCGCTCTCGGTGAGGTGGATGGCGTCCTTGGCCCGGACGCGCAGGGTCTTGCCCTGGCCGTCGGGGAGGAAGACCGCGTATTTCCCCTGGTCGTCGGCCACCGAGCGGGTGGAATCCCAGAAGCGGCAGTTGGGCGCGGCCGCGCAGGCGGCGGCCGTGACCCGGTTGATGTTGACCACCCGCGCGCCATACGGCTCCTGGCCCATCACCGGGAGGCCCACCCAGAACACCTTGGCCCCCGTGGCCGCGGCCCGGGCCAGGAGGTCGGCCACCCGGTCGGCGTAGACCGCGTTCCATTCCTCGCCGGATACGGACAGGCGCTTCTGGCCGGGCTCGACGATGTCCTGGGTGTCGTTGGCCCCGAGTGTGATGATGACCAGGTCCGGGGTGTACTGGTCGAGCATTTCGTCGAAATAGGCCAGCCAGTCGAAGGCGTCGAGGCGGGCCAGGCCCGTGCCGTAGCGCCCGTCGCGGTTGACGGTGAGGCCCTCGTGCTTCTTCAGCTCGCGCTGGAGCTGCGGGCCCAGGCCTTCCAGCATCATGGAGTCGCCCAAAAGGAGCACCCGGGCCGGTTTGAAATCCGGCCGGGGGGCGGGCGCCCGGGGAATGCCCGCCTGCGGGGCCGGGCCGGCGGGCGCGCGGGGAGCCGCCCGCCAGGGCGCGGCCGGCGGGGGAATTCCCTCCTCCTCGTCGGCGGACCGGGGCGGCGACCAGGAACGGGCGGCGGCGCCGGCATCGAGCCGGGCCGTGAGGAAGGCGGTTTGGCCGGGGGCCGCGCCCCGGGGGCCGGCCTCCGGGGCGTCGACCCCGACGGCGACCGGGGCCCGGCGGGCCGGGGCGGGTTTCGGCGCGGCCGGCGGCTCTTCGCCGGCGAAGACGGCGGCCAGCCAGTCCCGGGCGCGGTCCTCGAGACGGTTCAGCTGATCCGGGCCGTGGGCGGCCACGCGGTCGTCGAGAAAGCCGGCGGCCGCGAAGGAGGCCTGGGAAAGCAGACCCTGGCGGGCCAGGGCCTGGTCCTCGAACCAGCCGGCCACGCGGCCGGACTGGTGCCAGCAGACCAGGAGAAACGCCAGTCCGTAGACGAAAACCACCTTCGACGGGTTCAAGCCCCGGCGCCGGCGCATGGCCGCCCGCTCACGGAACATCAATTACTCCAGATTATTCTTCAGCCGCCCCCGGCTTCCCTTCGTATTCCGTAATTCCGGCGAAGGCCGGGATCCAGGCCTTTCTCATAAAAAAGGGCCAAAGCATAGATCCCGGCCTTCGCCGGGATGACGGAAGGAAGGGGGGCCTACTCCTCGCCTTCGAGCACGGCCAGGATCTTCCGGGCCAGGGGGAGCGAGAGGCCGCGCTTGCCGAGCTCGATCAGGCCGATGAGGGTGGCCGTGACGTCCACCTGGTCGGCCAGTTTCTTCTGGCTCAGGCCCTTGGCCAGGCGCAGGTCCCGCAGCCGGTCCGGGGTGAGGAGCTGGGCCGCGGCCTCCTTTTCCTCGCGCCGGGTCTTCAGGGTGCCCCTGGCCAGGATTTCCGATTCCTCGGCGTTCTCGCCCAGGGAGGCCAGGGGGCTGGAAAAAATCACCTTCAGCTTTTCGGCCATGAGGGGGCTGATGTTGCGCTTGCCGCGCTCCATGAGGCTGACGTAGATGGGGGTCACGCCCATGAGCTTGGCCAGTTGGCCCTGACTCAGGCCCCGGTCCCGGCGCCAGGCCAGGAGCTGGTCGGCGGAGATGCCGTCCCCGGACGGCGGGCCGGCGGAAACCGGCCCCGAAACCGCTTCCGGGGCCGGCCCGGCGGTGAAGCCGGTGAGCTTGTAGATGGGCCGGCCGTCGACGAACACCAGGCCGTCGGCGGTGAGGAGCCGGCGGTCCTCATCCGCCTCCCGCACGGCCAGGGTGAGGGTCATCTCGCCCTGGTCCGGAGTGATTTGGCCGCGATAGAGCCAGTCGTGGGTGTGGCCTACGGCCGGGGCGGCCCAGACGAAGTCGTCCTCCAGGGGACCAAAGCGGGCCTGGACCAGGGCCTGGAGGGCCTGGAGAAAGGCCTCCAGCCCCAGGGAGCCGGGCCAGACCGGGTCCTGGTGGAAGTGGGCACGGAAGAACCAGGCCCCGGGGTCGACCTTGGTCCGGGCAAAGGCCGTGCCCAGGCCTTTCGGCCCGCCGTGGGGATCGACGGCCGCTTCGTCCAGCATGCGCCAGCGCTCCCGGGGCCACAGGGGGCCTTCGGGATACGGCGCCAGCCGTTCCGGCCGGGCCGGCCAGGCGGCCGGGTCTTCGCCGGTGAGGCCGGCCTGGCGGGCCAGGGCCTGGGGGCTGAAGAAGCCGAAGTGGGTCACCCCCTCGTAGACGGGCCGGCCGTCGGCCCGGCAGGCGAACTGGTAGTGCTGGATGAGCATTTCGCCCATGCGGCTCTGGCGGGTCAGGCGGGCCGTGGTCTCCACGGGCCGGCCCTCGCGGATTTCGCCCTGGACCGTGGCCCGGCCGCCGAGGTTGCGGAAGTGCATGGGCCCGTCAAAGGGCAGGGCCGAGCCCATGAAGGCGGCCAGAAAGCCGCAGGGCTGGAGGGCGATTTCGTTCAGGGCCGCGTACGGCAGGGCCGGGTCGGCCCCGCCGGCCTGGCGGAAGAACCACTCGTCGGGCACGCAGCGGGCCACGACTTCCGAGCCCTCCCGCACTTCGCCGGCCCGGCCCGAGGTGACCCGGGCCTCGTGGATCAGGTCGTAGGGCGGACGCGGGAGGCGGGCCACGAAGGCCCCGTCGTCGAAGCGGGCGTAGGCCGCCCCCAGGGCCTCGGAGGGCCGGCCCTGGGCCAGGGCCAGGAGTTTCTGGCGATCGAAGGCGACCGGTTCGGTCCTGACCCGGACGGGTTTGGCGGGCTTGTCCGCCCCGACCGGGCCGCCGGACCACAGGCGGACGAGGGCCTCCTTCGAGGCGCCGGCCAGACGCAGGTTGAGGTTGCGCACCTCCACAATGGGCCGGTCGTCGGCCAGCATGATGGCTTCGGCCACGGCCGCGGGTTCGCCGGCGGCGTTGAACTCCAGGCGGCGGACGTGCACCTCGTAGGCCGCCACCCGGGTGCGTTCCGTGACCTGGCCCCGGCATTTGAGGGAGGCGGAAAGGGCCGGCACGGGCTGCCAGTCGACCGCGCCCGCCTCACCCACCCAGCCCGAGGCGGTCAGGAAGACCCGGAGGGCGTGGAGGCAGCTTTCATACATCAGGGTGCCGGGCATGACCTCATCGCCTTTGAAATGGGAGGTGAGGAACCAGGCCTGGGGATCGATGTCGGCCTCGGCCCGGATGAAGCCGGCGCCGTAGCGGCCGCCGGTCTTTTCCAGCTTGGCCGCCCGGTGGATGAGGCCCATCCGGCCGCCCGGGAGGGGGAGGGGCTTTTTCAGGCCCGGGTTCCAGCCCGGGCCGAAAGCCGCGTCCAGGTCCCCGGCGCGCAGGGCGTCCAAGGCCGGGGCCTCCAGCCGGGGCGGGAGGGCGGGTCGGAAGTCCAGGGCCGCGGGGTCGATCTGGGCCGGGAGGGGGTCCTCCATCAGGCCCCCGCCCGGCAGTCCCCGGCCCCCGGCCAGTTCGGCCGGGGTGAAGAAGCCGGCGCAGCCGCCCTTCATGGTGAGGAGGGGTTTCCCGCCCGCCGTGCCCTCGAATTCGAAGCGGAAGAGGTGGGTGTGGCTGTATTTGAAAAAGCGCACCAGGCGGATGTCGTAGCGGGCCGTCTCCCCGGCCTTCGGCAGGTCCCGGTGGAAGGTCACCTCCGCGTCCAAAAGGCGGTAGAGGGCCCGCCCCCGGGTGGCGAAATCCACGCCCAGCCAGGCCGAGAGCATGAGGTCGGCCTGGCCGGCCTCGATGGCCAGGCCCGTGGGCAAGCTCCCCTGGTCCAGATACCAGGCCCCGGGCTTGACGTCGTGCTCGGTGACGATGCGGCCCGGCCCCATGGATTGGGCTTTGCCGTCGAGGGCCAGCACCCGGTCCACGAGCATGAGGGGCTCGTCCGGCAGGCGCACCCGGGAGGGGAACGTATCCACCTCGGCGAAGCGCGGGCCGAAAACCTGGCCCAGACGGCCCACCGCGAATTCCAGGCACTGTTCCCGGTTCAGCGGGGCCGGGGTGTCGGCTTTGAGGGCGGCCTCCTCCCGGCCGCGTTTGGCCTTCTGCTCGGCCAGCCAGGCGCTGAAGCCGGGCTCAAGCCCGGCGGCCGCCGGGGCCGGCCGAGCCGGTTTGGCCGGCGCGGGCCGGGCCGGCGGCGCGGAAAGCGCGGGCAGGACCGGAACGGCCGCTTCGGCCTCGGCCTCCTCGTCCTTTCGGGCCAGTTCCAGCACCTCGTCAGGCTGGGGCCAGGGGCCGGAGGGCGGGGACAGGGCGATGGGCACCGGAAGGGTCATCGAGGACCCGGAGGCGTCGGGGTACAGCACCGACATCTTCTGGGGATACCCGGCCATCCACAGTTCCACCAAGAGGCGGTGGAGGCCCATCCAGCCCTCTTCATGGTCGCTGGCGGCCAGGCTGGTGGCCAGGTGGGGCCGACCCTGGAGGATGCTCCCGATGAGGCGGGTCGCCCCGGAGCCGGGGCCCACCTCGACGAAGAAACGCACCCCGTCCTGATAAGCCTGCTCGATGAGTTTGGGGAAATCGTGGCCGTGCAGGGCCTGGTCCGTGAGGGACCGGGCCGCGCTCTCGCGGTCCGGCTCGTAGGCTTTGGCCCAGGCCGAGGAATAGAAGCGGAGGTTCGGGGGCGGGGTGGTGGGCCGGGTGTGGAAGCGGGTGTATTCCCCGGCCACCTCGGCCACCGAGGGGTTGTGCACCGCGGCCACGCTTTCCAGGGCGCACATGACCGCGCCCAGGGACTGGGCCAGGGCCCGCACGGCCGACTCCTCGCCGCCGATGACCGTCTCATTGGGGGCGTTGACCAGGAGGAGGAAGGCCCGGCCCCGGTGGGGCTCGGCCAAGACGGCCAGGGCCTTGCGCACGGCCTCGGCCGGGCGGGGCACAATGCCCGTGAGCCAGCGGAAGGGTTTGTCCTTGGGCCACTTGAAATAGCGGCGGGCGGCCCGGTATTCGCCGGCCAGGTCGCGCGTGAAAAGGGGCGTGCGCACGAGATCCTCATACAGGCCCTCGCGGTCGGTCCAGGCCCCGGTGGCCACCAGGGCGGTGGTCTCGCCCAGGGAATGACCCAGGACGGCCTGGGGCAGGATCTTGAACTGGGTCAGCACCTTGGCGCCCAGAAGGCCGAAGGCCACCTGGCCCAGGAGGGCCTGCACCGGGGTGATCTCCCGGGGGCTGGGGCCCCAGAACACGTAGCTCTGGAAATGGTCGGCCAGGCGGGTGGCCCCGTCTTCCAACTGGCCCATCAAATGGGGAAAATTCATGGCCAGGCGGCGGCCCAGGCCGTGGTAGTGGCTGCCCGAGCCGGGGAAGACCCAGGCCAGGTCGCCGCGCACCCGCTCGCCTTCCAGGGCCCAGAGGATGCGGTTCTTCTGGTCCGGGGGCAGGGGCTGGTTGTCCCCCCGGAGGCGGGCCCGGGCCCGCTTGATGAGATTCTGGAGGTCGTCGAAACCCCGGGCCAGCATGGCCAGCGTGGGCTTGGCCCCGGAGGCGTAGCCGTACCCGGCCCAGAAGCGGTCGCCGAGGCGCTTCAAGGCCCGTTTTTCGGCCCGCACCGGGCCCAGTACCTCCACCAGATAGTGTTCGTTCTGGGCGGCCTGGGCCATCTGTTCCAGCCGGTCCAGGAGGGCCAGGCTGTCTTCGGGCCCCCGGCCGCGCACCAGGAACCAGGTGGCGTCCTCGTAGGAATAGGGCGGCGAGGACACGTCCTCCCCCCCCTTTTCGGTGATGACGAAGCCGGTGGATTCCAGGCGGCGGGGTGGATCGGTCTTGTTTTTGATCCAGTAGGCGGCCCCGGCCCCCAGGCCCCGGGAGGCCAGCCGGTGGGTGATGAAAAAGGCGTTCTTGACCAGGGGGAACAGGCCGCCCAGGCCGCCCAGGCGGCCCTCGGCCTCGGGCAGCTGGGCCAGTTCCGGGGCCTGGCCCCGGCCGAGCCGCTCGGCCGCCTCGGGGGAAGCCAGGATGAGCATGGCCGCCCCTTCCTCCCACAGGCGCTTGGGCTCCAGGGCCGCGGTCTTGGGGTCGCCCATGGTGTCCACCAGGCCCACCAGGGCCAGGTCGATTTCGCCCCGGCCGATGGCGCCCATGGCCAGCCTCACGGCCCGGAGGCCCGAGACGTTCCCTTCGGACACGGTGAAGGCCGGCCCCCCCGAGCCCACGTAGCGGGCCACCCGGCTGGCGACCAGGCTCCCCAAGGCGCCCACCACCCGGCTGGCGGTGAGCGGCGGGTGGCTGTGGCGGCGCAGGGCGGCCACGAATTCGGGCACGTCCCGCTGGCGCAGTTCGCCGGCGGCCACCAGGGCCTCGGCGGCCTTTAAGGGGCCCAGCCAGCGGAAGGCGTAGTCGGCCGAGCGGGGATCGATGTCCACGCCCATGAAGACGCCCACCCGGGTCTTGTCCACGCCCGGGGAATCGGGCCCGGCTTCGAGGCCGGTGATGACCTGGCGGCCGTGGCCCGCGTCGAGCCGGGCGTCGACGAGGGCGTCCTCGGCCATTTTCAGGGCCAGGGCCTGCTGGGGCAGGATGTGGGCCAGGTCCTTGGGGGCCAGGCGCAGGTTGGCGCCTTCGAGAACCAGGCTGTGGAAAAACAGGCCCGTGGCCTTCAGGGCCCCGAAGCGCCGGGTGGAAATGATGGGCGGCCCCTCGGAATCCATCCAGTTCTGGGCCAGGGCGGCGAAGTCGGGCCAGGGCGCGGACAGGGCCCGGGCCGACAACAGGCGCACGGGCGGGGCCACGGCGTCCTTGAACGGCAGGCTCCCGGTCTTGGCCGAAGCCGGCAGGCCCCATTGGTCGGGCGCGTATTCGGAGAGGATCACCTGGGCGTTGACCCCGCCGAAGCCGAAGGCGTTGACCGCGGCCAGGCGCTCGCGGCCGGCGGGCGGTTCCGGCCAGGGCTCGGGCCGGGTCAGGACCCGGAGAGCCGGAGCCCCGGTCAGGTCCAGGCCCGGGGCTTCCCGGGTGAAGCCGGCCGTGGGCGGGAGGGTGCGGCGTTCCAGGGCCAGGATGGCCTTGGCCATGCTGGCCGCGCCGGCGGCCGAAAGGAGGTGCCCGATGTTGCTCTTCACCGAGCCGACGACCGGCGGGGCGGTCCGATCGGGCCGGGGAAATTCGGGATCGGCCAACAGCTCCTTCAGGGTGCCGGTTTCCACCCGGTCGCCGACGATGGTGCCTGTGCCGTGGGCCTCGATGAGCCCCACCTCGGCCGGGCTGAGGCCGGCGTCGCGCCAGGCGGCCTTCATGGCCCGGAGCTGGCCCTCGGCCTGGGGGGCCAGGATGTTGCCGGTCTGGTCGTTCGAGAGGCCCACGCCCCGGATCACGGCCCGGATGCGGTCGCCGTCGGCCAGGGCCGTGTCCAGGCGCTTCAGGACCAGGGCCACGGCCCCTTCGCCCACGATGAGGCCGTCGGCCGACTGGTCGAAGGGGGTCAGGGTCCCGGAGGCGGCCAGGGCCCGCAGCTGGCTGAAGCCGAGTTGGGTGAAGAGGGCGTCGGCCTTGGCCACCCCGCCGGTGATGACCGCCGTCAGTTCGCCCGCCAGAAGCTCCCGCACGGCCAGGTGGACGGCGTATAGCGACGAGGCGCAGGCGGCGTCCAGGGTGTAGGCCGGGCCGCTGAAGCCTAAGGAGCGCGACAGGAGGCGCGCCGAATGGCCCAGGAGGCGGAAGGCGTCCCGGGGCGGGGAATCGAGCTGGGGCCGGGCGGGCCAGTCACGCGTGGCCTCGCGGGTGTACAGGCTCACGGCCGCCTCGGCCATGGCCGTGGACGGGAGGATCACGTGGCCGGAAATGACGCCCACCCGGGCGGGGTCGGCCTTGTCCCACCTGACTTCACGGGCCGCGTCGCGGCCGGCGGCCAGCCAGAAGGCCAACGAGCCGTCGGCGCTTTTGGGGTCGAAGTCCTCGGGCAGGTTCAGGCCCTCGGGGTCCACGGCCCGGCGCTGGTTGAAGGCTCCGTTCAGGCTGTAGGCCTTGTCCGGGGCCGGTCCGCCCTCCTGGTGGAACAGTTCGGGGTCGGCCCCCCAGTCCAGGGCCGTGGCCGGGGTGAAGAGGCGGCGGCCTTCGAGGACGCCGTTCCAGAATTCATCCACCGTGGCCGCGCCGGGGAGGCTCAGCCCCAGCCCCACCACCGCCGCCACTTCGTGCGTTTCCGGCCGTCTGGTTTCATTTTTGGGTTTTGTTTTCATACGGGTTCTGTCTCAATATGGGACGAGGTTAAACATTTCATCATCATCCCGGCGGGAGTTGGGACCGGCCGGAGGGCGGGGAACGTTTTCTCCGTTCGCTCGTCTTTTTTCGACAACGGCTCCGCTCCGCTTCGACTCGTGTCGAAAAAAGACGGCTCTCTCCGAAAAGTTCCCCGCCCTCCGGCCTCGCCGTTCACTGCGGGCAGGAAAAAAGAGTACTCGGAAGTTCTCCCGCTCTTAGCACTCCGGCGAGGGGGTGCGGGGGCGAGCAGCCCCCGCCGCTTCTCCAGATAGCCCTTTACCGCATCAAAGCCGAGAGGTCGGTATCAGGGCCGAGGACGACGACTTCCACGGGGTCGTTTTTAGGGGTGCCGGCCAGGGTGGCGAAGAGGCGGGCCCCTTCGTCGAGGGGGATGAGGCCGACGCCCTCGTCTTCGAACAAACGTTTGAGTCCGGCGTCCACCATGCCCCCGTCCCACGGGCCCCAGTTGACGGAGAGGCACTTGGGGCCCTGCCGGGTCCCGGCCTGGGCCCGGGCCAGTTTATTGAGAACCTCGTTGGCCGCCGCGTAGTCGGCCTGGCCCCGCCGGCCGAAGCGGGCCGTGGAGGAGGAGAAGAAGGCCACCAGGTTCAGGGGTTCCGAGGCCAGTTCCCCGAGGATGAGCTCGGCCAGGCGGGCCTTGGTGTCGAAGACCAGGTCGAAGTTTTCGTCTTTCTTGTCCGTGATCAGGCCGTCGGCCAGGACCCCGGCCCCGTGGATGAAGCCGTGGATGGGCCCGTGGCTTTTGCGGATCTCGGCCAGGACGGCTTTGAGGGTTTCGGGGTCCCGGAAGTCGCCGGCCCGGTAGGTGACCCGGGCCCCGGCTTTTTCCAGGGCCTGGAGGTTATTGCGCACTTCGCGGCCGGCCAGGATGCGCCGGCTTTCGCGGGCCAGCTCCAGGGGCCCGGGCTTGACCTTGGCCCGATTGAAGAGGGCCTGACGGATGGCGGCCTCGTCCTTGAGGTTTTCCAGCCACCTCGGCTCGGAGGAAGGCAAGGGGGTGCGGCCGAGGATGACCAGGTTCGGGCTGACGGGCCGGGCTATTTCCTTCAGGGCCGCGGCCGTGACCCCCCGGGCCCCGCCGGTGACCAGGATGGTCTGGCCCTCGCGGATGTGGCGGACGCGGATGTTCTTCAGTTTATACGGCGACAGGCGCGGGGCCAGGAACTGGTCCGGGGCCGGGAGGGCCAGTTCGGCCGGGGCCTCGGCCGCCTCGGCCAGGGCGGCCAGGGCCGGGGCGAAGGCGGCGGCCTCGGCGGCGAAGGCGGCCTCGGGGAGGTCGACCACGCGGACGCGGGCCTGGGGCCATTCGCGGGCCGCAGTCTTGAGGAGGCCGGCCAGGGCGGCCGATTCCGGGCGCGGCACTTCGCCCTCGGCCAGGCCCAGGCTCCCGCCCAGACGGGTCAGGCCCATCAGGAGCGGGGCCCGCTCGGAGTCGGGCATCGCCGCGCCGGATATGGCGGCGCCCACGGCCCGCGCCAGCCGGAAGGCCCGGCGGGGCAGGTCCGGATCACCACGGTCCGGGCCGGGCCAGGCCAGGATGGCCGCCTCCAGGCCGGGCCGGGGGGCGAACTCGTCGGCCGCGCGCCAATCCAGGCGCTCAACGGCCAAGCCGCGCCCGGCCAGGATTTTTTCCATTTCGTCGGCCAGGGGGCCGGGGTCGGCGACAATAATCGTCTGGCCGTTGCGGCGCCAGGGGCGGGGCGGGCCGAAGGGCTGAGCCAGGGGGGCCAGGTCCACCCGGAAGGGGGTGGTCCCGGCTGTGGTCAGGGCCATTTCGGGTTCATCCGGGGCGGCTTTGAAGGCCGGCGGGCTGTTCTTGGGGGGCCGGCCCGGGCCACGCTTCCTGGCCTCGGCGGCCGACGGCTCGGCCGGCGGGGAGGCCGGTGCGGCGGCCGCCGGAACCGGGGCCGGAACCGGCCGCGCGGCCGCCGGGGGCCGGCCGGAAGTCAGCAAATCCCGGAGGTCGCCCAGGGTCACGGCTCCGGACAGGACATCGGTCGGGACGGCGGTGAGGACCTCCTCGCCCAGGCGCTCGCCGAGAGCGGCCAGGATTTCCACACGCTTGATGGAATCAAGTCCCAGATCGGCCTCCAGGGCGGCGGAAAAGCTCAGCATGTCCTGGGGATACCCCGTTTCCCGGGCCACCGCTTCCAAAAGGACCGCGCCGGGATCCGGGCCGGCGGCCGGAGCCATGGCCGGAGCCGTCCGGCCCGGTGCGCCGCCGGCCAGGGCGGCCAGGTCGCCCAGAGTGAGGAGGCCGGCCAGGGCGTCGCCGGCGTCGGCCTGGTCCAGGGGCAGGCGCTCGCCGAGGGCGGCCAGGATTTCCACACGCTTGATGGAATCCAGACCCAGATCGGCCTCCAGGTTCATGTTCAGATTGAGCATGGTCTTGGGATAGCCGGTTTCGTGGGAGACGACCTCGAACACGATCTCCACCACCGAATCCCCGGCGGTCGCGGGCGCGGCTGGCGCCGGCCCGGGGACGGCGACGGCCGCGCCGGCCAGGGCCCGGGCCAGGTCGTCGAGGGTGCGGGCTCCGCCGAGGGTGTCGGCCGAAAGGGCGGCCGCTTCGGGCCGACGTTCGCCGAGGCTGCTGGCGATTTCCACGAGCTTGATGGAATCCAGGCCCAGATCCTCGCCCAGGCGCAGCCCGGGGGTGAGCATTTCCCGGGGATATCCGGTTTCGGCGGCCACCACCTCGACCAGCACCTCCCACAGGGGGGACTCGGCCGGGGTGGGAGCGGCCGGGGCGGCGGCGTGCTCGGCGGCCGGAGCGGGCGCGGGCGGGCCGTCCGGCGAAACCGCGTCGGCCAGGGCCACCAGGTCACGCAGGGCCGCGGCCCGGCCCAGGGCTTCCGGATTCAGTTCCTGCAAGGCCGGCCGCCGCTCGCCGAGGGCGGCCATGATCTCCACCTTTTTAATGGAATCCAGGCCCAGATCGGCTTCCAGGCCCATATCCAGGCTGAGCATTTCCACGGGATACCCGGTCTCGGCGGACACCACCTCCAGCACCAGGGCCTCGCCGGCCCCGGCGACCGGAGCCGGCCTCGTCGTCGGAGCCGTCGGCGCGGGAGCCGGGACGGCGACCAGCGCCACGGCCGGAGCCGAAGCCGCGACCACAAAAGCCGGGGCCGGTTCCGGGCGCGGGGCCGGAGCCGGCGGCGCGGCCGGAGCCCCCTGGAGCAGGCGCAGGGCCTCGGTCTGCCGGTCCAGAAATTCCTGATGCAGCCGGGCCGTCTCCCGGGTGAGGCGCTCGAGGGCGGCCAGGTCGGGCTGGCCCGTGGCGGCCCGCCGGGGTGAAGGCGGCAGTTCCTTCCGCACGAAATAGTTGGCCCCGGAAATCAGGACCGTAAAAGTCTTCTCCGGGTCGGGCCCCGCGGGCGCGGCCAGGAAAGGCCGGGGCCAGGCCCGGAAATCCACGGGCAGGCCCAGGGCGGCCAGGCGGCCCAACAAACGGGCCAGGGCCGGGTGCCCGTCGCTTTCGTCCTCGTCCTCCACCATGGCCAGGGCTTGGCGGCCGGCCTCGAACGCGGCCCGGGCCAGGGTCCGGCCCGGACCGGGCTCAATCCACCGGCCGATTTTCGAATGCTTGGCCAACCCTTTTTCCAGGTCGAAATCTTTGGCGTCCGCATCCAGAGCCACCTCGGGACGGAGGCCGAATTTTTCCAATATTTCGGTCAGACCCCGGTGGAAAGCGGCGCGGACCACCTTCTGGAAGCGCGGGTCGCGGCTCTCCCGGGCCCAGAGGGTCCGGTTTTCCGGGGAGGCCAGGTCGGGCGGATAGAGGATGAGGTCCAGGGGGCTGAGGTCCGGGGCGGCCTGGGCCAGTTCGGCGGCGGCCTGGCTCAAGGCCTCGAGCATTTCGGGCCAATTCACGGCCAAATCGCGGAACTGGTCGGGCCGGACGGCCCGGGCCGGGGAGGAGAGGACGCCGAAACCGCCCGCCAAAGCCGGGCCGGCGCCGTAAAAGACCTCGGCCGGCCAATCCCCGGGCGCGGCGTCGGGCCGCTTCATCAGGGCCGTCAGTTCGGCGGCCAGGGCGGCCAGGCGGGGCCCGGACACGGCGGCCACCAGGCGGCAGGCGTCGT
This sequence comes from Candidatus Adiutrix sp., assembly GCA_031549025.1. Classification (GTDB taxonomy): domain Bacteria; phylum Desulfobacterota; class Desulfarculia; order Adiutricales; family Adiutricaceae; genus Adiutrix. The sequence goes on from JAVBQN010000015.1 coordinate 43,592, forward strand.
CGGCGGAGAAGTCCTCGCGGCTTTGGGCGGCGGCCCGGGCCGGGTCGTGGGCGCGAGTCGTCTCAATCAAACGTTTGACAATAGCGTCCGGGTCAGGGCCGCTGAAGGCGAAAAGCTCAAAATCCACCGGGGCCTCGGCGCCGGGTTTGGCCGGGTCGGCCTCTTCCAGAAGGCAGTGGAAATTGCTGCCCCCGAAACCGAAGGCGCTGACCCCGGCCCGCCGGGGCCCGGCGCCGAGCCAGGGCCGGGGCCGGGAAGAGAGGTGGAAGGGCGAGCCCGGCCGGGTGAGGACCGGGAGCGGGGTCCGCACCTTGACGGCCGGCGGGAGCGTCTTGAAATACAGGGCCAGGGCGGCTTTGATGAGGCCGGCCGCGCCGGCGGCGGCCTTGGTGTGGCCGATCTGGCTCTTGACCGAACCTAAGGAACACCAGGGGCGGCCGCTGTCGGCCCGCCCGCTCCGGCCGAACACCTGGGCCAGGGCCTCGGCCTCCACGGCGTCGCCCACGGCCGTGCCCGTGCCGTGCCCTTCCACCAGGCCCACCTGGCCGGGGTCGAACCCGGCCTCGGCGTAGGCGTTGGCCAGCGCCCGCGACTGGCCGCAGACCGTGGGGGCGAAGATGGCCGCGCCCTTGCCGTCGCTGGAGGCCCCCATGGCCCGGATGACCGCGTAGACCCGGTCGCCGTCGCGCCGGGCGTCGGCCAGGCGCTTCAGCACCACCACGCCCAGCCCCTCGCCGAGCATGGTGCCGTCGCCGTCCTGGTCGTAGGCCAGGACGTCGCCGGTGGGGGACAGGGCCGGGGTCTTGGAAAAGCAGGTGTACATGAAGGGATCGCTGAAGGTGTCCATTCCGCCGGTGACCACCAGGTCGGCCTGGCCGGACCGCAGTTCGGTCAGGCCCTGGCGGACGGCGGCCAGGGAACTGGCGCAGGCGGCGTCCACCACCAGGTTGGCCCCGCCGAGGTTGAGGCGGTTGGCTATCCGGCCGGCGGTGACGTTGCCCAGGAGGCCGGGGAAGGAGTTCTCCTGCCAGGGGGTGAACTCACCCGCGAAGCGGCGCAGCACCTCGGCGATGAGATCCCCGTCGGCCCCGCTGTCCTCAAGGGCCCGGCGCAACTGCGGGTGGGCCAGGCGGGAACCCAGGGACACCACCATCTTCAAGGCCCCGGTCACGCCCAGGATGACCGCCGTGCGGCTGTGGTCGCAGGCGCCGCCCGCGCCGTAGCCGGCGTCGGCCAGGGCCTGGTCGGCGGCCACCAGGCCCAGGAGCTGGGTGGTGTCGATGGCCGACAAGTCGTTGGGCACGATGCCGTATTTCAGGGGCTCGAAAGGCACGGGGGCCAGGAAGCCGCCGCGCCGGCCGTAGGTCTTGTCCTCGGCCTTGGGATCGGGGTCGTAATAGTCCTCGGCGGACCAGTGGTCCTTCGGCACGTCGCCGATGGCGTCGAGGCTGGCCTTGAGATTGGCCCAATAGGCGGCCAGGTGGGGCGCGCCGGGAAAAAGGCAGCTGAGGCCGATGACGGCGACGGGTTCGCTCCGGTAGTGGTCGGCGGGGCCGGGCTGTGCGGAAGGTTTGGTCATTGATGCAATACCCAATATGCGTAGTAAATGGACTTGTCAGTCAAGCGGCGGCCGAAGCGTGAAGTGTTTTCCGTCCGGCTAACTCTGTTATACCAGAAAATTTAAAAACGTTGTCACCGTTTTTAACACGGGGTCGCCAAAGAGGCGTTGGCGCCTAAGAGGCATTGGTGTCGTTCGGCCGGGGCCGGTGTCCGGCAAGACTTCTCCGGTCGGCCGCTCTCCCGACCGCGCCGCCGGGACGGCCTCGGCGTTCAAAAATTCACGTCGGCGACGCGGTCGGGGCCCAACGCGTCTGCCCTCCGAAGTGGTACCGGTCCCCGGCCCCCTCGCTGGTCGTCCGCCGGGGAGGGGTGAAGAGAGCCGCCCGGCGTCCGGCGGCCCGCCCCGTCCGCCCGAATCCGCCCTCCTCTCATGAGGGAGGAATTTAGCGGTGAAGGGGCTTTTTAAAGGAGGGCGGCGCCGGCACTCAAGCCCGATCAGGGGGCGAGTCCCCTGGCGGGGTGGAGGGGCGGAGCCCCCCTCTTGAAAAGCCCTCCATCACTAATCTTGCTCCCCCTCAGGAGAGGTACGGCGCGATTTCGGCGGCGGGCCGGGGGCGGAGGTCCGGGGCCGCTCCGAAAGGGAGGGCGCCGAGGGTGGTGGCCAGGTTGCGGCGCATGAGGACCGAGGCTCCGTAGAGGAGGTTCTGGGCCAGGTCCATGACGCGGCGGTTTTCGGCGGTTTCGAAGGGGCTGTTTTTGGCCCATTCGTTGAAGGCGCCCTGGGCCGGTCCGCAGAAAATCTGCCAGTCGGTGCGGCGGTCCTCGACGCCGGCGATGGCCCAGCGGGAGGCCTGTCCGAGGTACCAACGGAAGGTGAGGGCCATTTTGTATTTGGGGTCGGCCTCGGCCTTGGCGTTCTGGGCCGGGTCGCGTTCTTCGAAGAATGATTTGGTCTGGCGCCAGATTTCGTCCAGGGGCTGGCGGAAGATCTGGGTTTCGATGATTTCGCGTTCGGCGGCCGGGATGTCGTCCATGGAAGCGTACTGTCGATAGGCGTCGGCCAGCTTCTGGGCGCGCATGGCGTAGAGGGTGCCGAACTTCAGGACCTGGACCTTGGCGCCGAGTTCGAACATGTCGGCGGCCGGCCCGGCCACGACGTCGGTCTGGCCGGCCTTGGCCAGGAGCTCGCGGCCGGCCGGGGACAGGCCCGATTCCACGCAGGACTGGTTGATGGACCCGGTCACCAGGTAGGCCGCGCCCACCTGGCGGGCGGCCAGGGCGGCCCAGGGCGTGCCGATGCCGCCGGCCGCGCCCACGCGCAGGGGGGTGGCGTAGTTGTGCTTCAGGGTGTGTTCCCGGGCCGCGGCCACCATGGCCGGCCAGAGGGGCAGGGCCGGGCGGAAGTCGGTGTGGCCGCCCGAATCGGCCTCGGCGGTGAGGTCGCCGGCCATGGGGATAAAGGGGGCCAGCTCGGCCTCGGCGGGGGTGAGCCAGCCGCGCTCCACGGCGGCCTTGACCAGCTTTTCCGGGGCCGGGGAGAAGAAGCGGCGGGCCAGTTCCACGCGCGAAACTTTCGCCAGGATGCGGTTGGGCGTGAAGATGGAGCCGTCGGGCCGGCGGACCGCGCCGGAAAGGCGGTAGCGCACCAACGGCAGCGTGATCTGCATGAAGGCCGAGGCCTCGATGATGCGCACCTGGTGCTTGAGATAGATTTCCGCCACGCGCTCTTCCCAGGAGGGGTCCTGGGGGGTGTGGATGAGGCAGGAGCCGAAGGGTTTGCCGGCCATATCGCGGCACAGGGCGGCGATTTCGTCCTCCACCCGGGCCGGGGGGAGGCCGGAGGCGCCGAAGATGCCTAGGGCGCCCCCCTCGCCGAGGGCCTGGACCATGGCCCGGGAGGTGATGCCCCCGACCATGGCCCCGCCCACGTAAGCGTATTTGAGGCCGTATTCGGCCTTGAATTCGGGGGCGCCGAAGCCGGAAACCGGCACCCGGGGGACGATGCCCAGCAGACCGGTGTCGCCCGGGCCGCCGATTTCGCCGTCGGTTTTGAGATATATGGGCTGGTTGGGGTCGTCCAGGAGATCGAGAAGCTTCCGGTAACAGTTCATCGTATCACTATCCTGCCGTGTATTTTAGAATTCGCCCCGTTCGGCCAGGGCCAGTAAATAATCGCCGGAGATCAGAAGCCGCGCCTCCGCTGTGGCCGGGGCTTCGGCGTCCAGCCAGGCCACGGTGAGGCGTCCGGCCGCCCAATCGGCCCCGGTCGCCCGCACCCGGCTCAAATGATTCAAAAGGCCCCGGCCCCAACTTTTGGCCGCCGCCTCCTTGGCGCACCACAGGGCCAGGGCGGGCGGCCAGGGAAGGCCGGGATCGGCCGCGTCGATCAGGGCCCGCTCGGCCCCGTCGAAGGCCCAGGCGCGGACGCGTTCGCTCAGGGGTCGCTCGCGGCGTTCAATATCCACGCCCACCGGAGCCGGGCCGGCCGCGCCCGCGGCCGCGCCGGGGGTGTGGCTGATGGAGACGTGGAGCCCCGCTCCGGCCAGGGGCGGCCTCAAAGGCCGGACATCGGGCCGGCCTTCGGGGCCGGTCCGCACCTCCACGGCTTCGGGGGGGAGGCCCCAGAGGCGGCCGGCCGCGTTCTTGGCGGCCAGGCGGCCCAGAAGCCAGCTCCGGCCGGCGGGGGTGGCCCGCTTGTTTCGCCAGTCCGCCGTTTCGGCGGGGGTCAAAACTTTGGCCAGGGCCGGGTCGGGCTGGGCCGGGTCATCCGCGAACCGGCCCAGGACTTTTTCCGGCCCGGCCGGCAACCAATGTATCATCTGGTTAAGTATCTTAACTTCCTTCTTTTTTTCTGTAGAGCCGGGCCTCGGAGCCTTTAATAACCCATACAATGTATACTATACCAGCCTCCGAATCAACCATTTTTCGGTTAAAACTATGTAAATAGTGACGGCGCTTTCCGGGCCGTTCTCCAGCCCCCTGTAACTCCACACAAATTCCATTAAACGGCGGTGAAAACCACACCTTCACCTTCGCCCGCTATCCTGAAACCATCAACGCTTCGGCTTTCGGCCGGGGCCACGTTCGGGGCGCGGAAACAAGGAGCGCGGTATGCGAATCGGCGAACTTATGTGGATGATGGCGGGATTGTTTATGGTGCTGGCCCTCGGGGGCGTCTTGGTCTTGGTGATCTGCTGGCTGCGGCGCAAGATCGCCTCCGGGCGCCCGGACCGGGCCAAGCTGCACCTGGCCCAGTACGGGCTCATCGGCCTGAGCTTGAGCCTCTTCTACCTGGTGCTCCTGGCCGCTTCGGAACAAATGGCCTTCACCCGGGCCGGCCTCCTGGCCGCCGGAGGGAGGAAGCTGGGGAATAAGGTATTTTGCGTTCGCAGAGGGGCTCCGCCCCTCCCCTGGCGGGGTGGAGGGGCGGAGCCCTCCCTCTGTAAACGCCAAGTTCCTTATCATCTTCAGCCTCTTCCTCTTGACATCCGGGGGGACTCGGGTCATTATATTTCGACATATAATGAACCGACTCCCCGATCCCGAGGTGCCCATGACCGCGTTTCATACGGGACTGGACGTCGGGTCCACCACGATCAAGGTGGTGGTCACCGACGACCTGGACCGGACCCAGTTCAGCCTCTACAAACGACACTTCTCCGAAGTGCGGGAGACTATCGTCGAGGTGCTCCTGGCGGCGGCCGAGAAATTTCAGGGCGAGAGCACCACGTTAGCCGTGGCCGGAAGCGGCGGCATCACGGCCGCCCGGTGGATCGGGGCCGAGTTTGTGCAGGAGGTGGTGGCCGGGGCCGAGGCCATCCGCCGGCATCTGCCGCAGACGGATGTGGCCATAGAGCTCGGCGGCGAGGACGCCAAGCTGACGTTTTTCGACGCGGGCATTGATCAGCGCATGAACGAGACCTGCGCCGGCGGCACCGGGGCGTTCATTGACCAGATGGCCTCTTTTTTGCGGACCGACCCGCCGGGGTTGAACGAACTGGCCAAGAACGCCCAGACCGTCTACCCCATCGCCGCCCGCTGCGGGGTCTTCGCCAAGACCGATATTTTGCCGCTCCTGAACGAGGGCGCGGCCCGCGAGGACATCGCCGCCTCCATTTTCCAGGCCGTGGTGGACCAGACCATCGGGGGCCTGGCCTGCGGCCGGGCCATCCGGGGCCGGGTGGCTTTTCTGGGCGGGCCTTTGTTTTTTCTGTCCGAACTGCGCAAGCGCTTCATCGAGACCCTGAACCTGGCCCCGAACGCGGCGCTCTGCCCGGCCGACGCCCAGCTCTTCGTGGCCCTGGGCGCGGCGTTGGGCTCCAAAAACCAGGCGCCGATACCGTTCAGCCAGTGGGCCGGGCGGGCCCGGGCCCTGGCCGAGGCGCACCTGCCGCCCGAGATCGACCCCCTGCCGCCGTTGTTCGAGAACTTCGCCGAACTGGACGCCTTCCGGGCCCGGCACAATGGCGCGCGCCTCCCCCGGGCTGAATGGCCCGGCTCGGGCGGGGTCTTCGTGGGCCTGGACGCGGGCTCGACCACCACCAAGCTGGTGGCGCTCGACGAGGAAGGGCGCCTGCTCCATTCCTTCTACGGCCATAACCGGGGGAACCCGCTCAATTCGGCCAGCCGGGCCCTGGCCGAGATGTACGAGACCATGCCTCCGCGCCTCAAGGTGCTGCGGGCCGGGGTCACGGGCTACGGCGAGGGCCTCATCCGGGCCGCCCTGGGCGTGGATCTGGGCGAGGTGGAGACCGTGGCCCACTATCGCGCCGCCGCCTTTTTCGTGCCGGACGTCAGCTTCATCGTGGATATCGGCGGCCAGGACATCAAATGCCTGTCCATCAAAAACGGCGTCATCGACCGGCTGATGCTCAACGAGGCCTGCTCCTCGGGCTGCGGCAGTTTTCTGGAAACCTTCGCCCGCACCCTGGAAATGGACGCCTCGGCCTTTGCCCAGGCCGCGCTCTCGGCTGCGCGGCCCGTGGACCTGGGGAGCCGTTGCACGGTTTTCATGAATTCCAAGGTCAAGCAGGCCCAGAAGGAAGGCGCGCCCGTGGGCGATATTTCGGCGGGCCTCTCGTATTCCGTGGTCCGCAACGCCCTCTACAAGGTCATCCGCTTAAGCCGCCCCGAGGAACTGGGCGAAAAGGTGGTGGTGCAGGGCGGCACTTTTTTCAACGACGCGGTCCTCAGGGCCTTTGAGCGGTCCATCGGCCGCGAGGTGGTGCGGCCGGACATCGCCGGCCTCATGGGCGCCTTCGGCATGGCCCTCTTGGCGCAGGAACACCACCGCGACCAGGGCGGGCGCTCCACCCTCATCGACGCCGAACGGCTGGCCGCCTTCACCGTCACCACCAAGAACACCCGCTGCCGGAAGTGCGAAAACCATTGCCTCTTGACGGTCAACAGCTTTTCCGACGGCCGCCGCTTCATCAGCGGCAACCGCTGCGAACGCGGGGCCGCGCCCAAGAGCTCGGCCGCCGACAAGCTCGATGCCCTGGCCCACCGGGCCCGGCTGGGCGACATATCGCCCACCCTGGCCAAGCTCCCGGCCATCGGGTCCCTGGCCGCGGGCCCGCCCACGGAATTCGCGGAACTCCCGAACCTCTTCCGCTGGAACCATTACCGGCTGTTCGAGGTCTACCGGCCGCTCCAGCCGGCCGAGGCCAGGGGGGTGGTGGGGATACCCCGGGCCCTGGGCATGTATGACAACTATCCCTTCTGGTTCACCTTTTTCCACACCCTGGGCTTCCGGGTGGAGCCGTCCCCGAAGTCGTCGAAGGAGATGTTCAACAAGGCCCTGGAAACCATCCCCTCCCAGACCGTGTGCTACCCGGCCAAGCTGGTGCACGGCCACGTCCAGGCCCTGGTGGAGCGCCGTCCGGATTTTATTTTTTTTCCGTGCCTCCCGCTGGACCTCCCCGCGCCCTACGCCACCGACGCCCGCTACAACTGCCCTCTGGTGGGGAGCTACGGCGAACTGATCCGCCTGAACATGGACGTCCTGAAGGAGGAAGGGGTGCGCTTCGTCTCGCCCTTCCTGGACCTTTCCTCCCCCGGCCGGCTGGCCCGCCGGCTGGGCGAGGAGCTGTCGTGGCTGAAGATTTCCGGGCACCTGATGCACGCGGCCCTGAAGGCCGCCTACCGCGAACTGGCCCGCTACCGCGACGACATCCACTCGGCCGGGGAACGGGCCCTGAGCTATCTGAAAAAGAACGGCGGCACCGGGGTCATCCTGGCCGGTCACCCCTACCACCTGGACCCCGAAGTGCACCACGGCATCTCCGATGTCATCGCCACCAACGGGTTGGCGGTTTTGACCTGCGACTCGGTGGACCACCTGGCCCCGTCTGATTTCCAGCTGCGCATGGTGGATCAATGGATTCCGCATTCCCGGCTCTACCGCGCGGCCCTGGTGGCCGCGGCCCGGGACGAGCTGGAGCTGGTGCAGCTCAACAGTTTCGGCTGCGGCCTGGACGCCGTGACCACCGACCAGGTGGGCGACATCCTGGAGGCGGCCGGCAAGGTCTACACGCTTCTCAAGATCGACGAAGGGGCCAACCTGGGCGCGGCCCGCATCCGCATCCGCTCGCTTCTGGCCGCGATCCGGGACCGCCGCCGGGGCCGCACCCCCAACTCCACCACCAAAGTCTACCGCTACCAGCCGGCCGAGTTGGCTCCGGAAAAGGTGCCGGAATACACCATCCTGGTGCCCCAGATGTCGCCCACGCACTGGCCGTTCCTGAAGCCGGCCATGGCCCCCTCGGGCTACCGGCTGGAGATCCTGCCCACGGTGAGCCGCGACGCGGTGGAGGAAGGCCTGCGCTACGTCAACAACGACGCCTGCTACCCGGCCCTGGTCTCCATAGGGCAACTCATCCACGCCCTCAAAAGCGGAAACTACGACCTGGACCGCACGGCCGTGATGATGTCCCAGACCGGGGGCGGGTGCCGGGCCACCAACTATGTGGGCTTTCTGCGGCGGGCCCTGGAGCGTTCGGGCCTGGGCCAAGTGCCGGTGTGGCCCCTGAGCCTGACCCAGCCCAAGGGCCGGGACGGGGTCCAGTTCGACCGGAAACTCGTCCGGCGCTTCCTCCTCGGCATCCTCTACGGCGACATGCTCAGCCGGCTTCTTTTGGCCGCGCGGCCGTACGAGAGGACGCCCGGCGCGGCCCAGGCCCTGGTGGACCGCTGGACCGCCCAGGCCGCTCCGTCGGTCGAGGCCGGCGACTGGAAAGCCTTTAACCGCAACGTCGAATCCATGGTCGAGGACTTCGCGGCCCTCGACCTCCGCCCGGCCGACCGGCCCCAGGTGGGCCTGGTGGGCGAGATTTTATTGAATTTCCACCCCGAGGCCAACAACCGGGCCGTGGAACTGGTGGAGGCCGAGGGCGGCCAGGCGGTGTTGCCGGAACTGGCCGACTTCTTCCTCTACTGCCTGTACGACGACGTGTTCCGGGCCGAGGCCCTGGCCGGCCGGCGGCGCGACAAGTGGCTGTCGTGGTGGATGATCCACGTCATCGAGCGCCGCCGCCGGCCCATGCGCCAGGCCCTGGCCAAACACGAACGCTTCGGCCAGATCAACAGCTTCCGGCAATTGAAAAAAACCGGCGAGAACATCGTCTCCCTGGGCAACCAGTACGGCGAGGGCTGGTATCTGACGGCCGACATGGCGCTCATGATCGAACACGGCATCCCGAACATCCTGTGTTTGCAGCCTTTCGGGTGCCTGCCGAACCACATCACCGGCAAGGGCGTGGTCAAGGAGCTCAAGCGGCGGTACCCCCAGGCCAACCTCGTGGCCGTGGACTACGACCCCGGGACGAGCGAGGTCAATCAGTTGAACCGCATCAAGCTCATGATGTCCGTGGCCCACCGGGCCGCCGGATCCGGGGCCTGGTCCCGGCCCACGGTCATCCCCATGTACGACGACGGCGGCGAGGACGGCCGGACGATCCCGCCCGCCGGCCCGGCCGACCGTGACCCGGACCGCTCCACGTCGCTCCACTGACCAGGGCCGGGCCCTGGACCCATCTCCGAGTGCGGGGGAGAGCCCCAGCGGGCTGGTCGGCCGGGCCGGTGCCGACCGTGGAACCTCGGCGGATATGGGGCGGCATATATCGAAAGCTTGACGAACGCCCAAGGCTGACACAACGTGGCCCGACTTGACCACGGGCGCATCGTGGCGCGAATATCCGTTCCTTCAGGGAGTCCCGTCATGGATTTCTTCGGCCGGCAGGAAAATTACGAAGCCCAAAGCCGGACCTTCTTCATCGCCTTCTTCGTCACCGTGGCGGCGGCCGTGGTGGTGTTCTACTTCATGGTCACGGCCTGCCTGGCGATCGCCTGCATCGAGCTGACGAGCGCCCCGGGGGTCCGCTCCACCGGCGGCCTGGTCGGCGACCTGATGCGGAACCTACCGGCCGCCCTGTACGGCTCGCCGCCGAAGGTGCTGTCCCTCGGGTCTTTCCTGAAGGTGGGGGGGCTCATCACCGGGCTGATCCTGGCGGTCTCGTGGTACAAGACCCGGCGCATCAAGCGGGGCGGCGGGGCCTACCTGGCCGGGGCCATGGGCGGCCGCCTCATCGAGACCCCGGCCGATTTCACGGAAAAGCAGCTCCTCAACGTGGTGGAGGAAATGGCCGTGGCCTCGGGCCTGCCCCGGCCGCGCGTGTACGTTCTTCCCAAGGAACGGTCCATCAACGCGGTCACGGCCGGGCTGGACCACGACGACGCGGTCATCGCCGTCACGGCCGGGGCCCTGGCCCACCTGACCCGCGAGGAATTGCAGGGCGTGGTGGCCCACGAGTTCGCCCACATCTGGAACGGCGACTGCGCCCTGAACCTGACCATGGCCGGCTGGCTCTACGGCCTTTTGATCTTCCACGCCCAGGGCCGGGACCTGCTGTTCATCGGCAGCGAACTCGTCTTCGGACGGGGCGGCGACAAAGACGAAGGCTCGGGCTTCGGCGCCCTCAGTTTGCCCGTGTTCGCCGTGGGCCTCATCCTGGCCGTGGGCGGCTGGATGGGGTATCTGGCGGCCAAGCTGGTGGAGGCCGCCTTCAGCCGCCGGCGCGAGCACCTGGCCGACGCCCTGGCCGTGCGCTTCACCCGCCAGACCGCCGGGCTGGCCGGCGCCCTGAAGAAGATCGCCGCCTTCCCGCTCCACGGGTCCCTCAAAAGCGGGCAGGCGTCGATGATGCACTCCTTCTTCATCGCCTCGCCCGCCGCCTTCGAGGGCCTTCTGCGCAGCCACCCCCCGCTCGGGGACCGCATCTTCGAGCTGGAACCCGACTGGGACGGGGTCCTCCCCGAGATCGAACTGCCGCCCGAGCCGCCCTCGGCCCTGCGCCGCCTGATCCAGCCCGGCGAGGGCGCCCCCGTCTCCAAGATCACCCAGGGCCGGCGCCTGAACCAGGCCGCCGAAAGCCTCCCCGACGACTGGACGGGCCTGTTGGTGCTGGGGCTCCTGGCCTCCGGCGAGGCCGCTCCCGGAAGGCCGGCCATCGATCCGGGCGGGGCCCGCCGCCTCCTTGAAGGCCTGGCCCCGGCCCTGCGCCGGGCCCTGGACGATCCCGGCCAGGCCCCGGCCCTCACCGCCGCCGTGCTTCTCCGGGGCGACGAAACCGTTTTGGCCAAACAGCTCGAGCTCATCCGCCGCCTCTGGGACGAGCCCGCCGCCGGCGCGGCCGCCGCGCTCCGCCCCCTCTTCACCGAGGAAAACCGCCTGCCCCTGCTGGGCCTCATGTCGCCCCGCCTCAAAGGCCTCGACCCGGACGCGCGGGAACGGCTGGGCCGCCTGGTCAAGGCCCTGGCCGCCGCCGACGGCCGGCTGGACCTCTTTGAAATCGCCGCCGCCCAGATTCTGAAAAAATACCTCGGCGGCCTCCGGACCCCGCCCGCCGCCGCGCCGGCCAGCCTGCCCGAGCAGCTCGCGGCCCTCAAGAACGACGTGGCCGCGGTCCTTTCCCTCCTGGCCCACCTCGGCGCGGAAGACCCGGAAAAGGCCGAAGCCGCCCTGGCCGCCGGCCTGGTGCGCTTCAACCAGTGGCCGCCGCTGCCCCTCGTCCCCCGCGATGAAATCAGCGCCGCCGCCCTCATGCGGGCCCTCGACCGCCTCGGCCGCACCGCCTCCATCCACATCAAGCGGGACCTGATCCTGGCGGCCGTGGCCGTGGCCCTCCACGACCACCGGATCAACCAACGGGAATATGAACTCCTGCGCGCCCTCGCCGCCGCCCTGGACATCCCCCTGCCCCGGCTGTGAGGCGGGCCTTGTGGCCATCCCTGAGCGGCCAGGCGACGCCAACGGCGCCTGGCGGAAAAAGCCGCCGCCGGACTGTCGCTATTCAGACGCGCCGCCCCTCCAGCGGAGGAGGCAGGCGTAGAGATCCCTGGGGCTGATGGGCTTGGAGAGGTGCTCGTTCATGCCGGCCGAGAGGGTCATCTCGCGGTCGCCCGGGAGGGCGTGGGCGGTCATGGCCACGATGGGGAGGTCGCGGAAGCGGGGCTGTTCGCGGAGGAGGCGGGTGGCGGTGAGGCCGTCCATTTCGGGCATCTGGACATCCATGAGGACCAGGTCGAAAGGTTCGCGGTCGAGGATGTCCAGGGCCTGGCGGCCGTCGGCGGCCACGGTGACGGCCAGGCCCACCTTGCGCAGCAGCTCGGTGATGAGGAGTTGGTTGAGCTCGTTGTCCTCGGCCAGGAGCACGCGGAAGCCGCGCAGTTTTTCGGCCAGGCCGGCCAGGCGGTCCTTGGCCGGGACGCCGGTGCGGGAGGCCGCGGGCGTATCGGCCCGGCCTTCGGCCTCGGGGTCCCGGCGCAGGGTGACGGTGAAAAAGAAGGACGAGCCCCGGCCCGGGGCGCTGTCGCAGTCGAGGTCGCCGCCCATGAGGCGGGCCAGCTCGCGGGAGAGGACCAGGCCCAGGCCGGTGCCGCCGTAGCGCCGGGTGATGGAGCTGTCGGCCTGGGAAAAGGGGGCGAAGAGCCGGGCCCGGCTTTCCGGGGTGAGGCCGATGCCGGTGTCGGTGATGGTGAAGCGCAGCCGGGCGTGTTCGGGGCCGGCCGGAAGCCGGGCGGGGGGGGCGGGGGCGTCCACGGCGATGGTGACGGAGCCGGACTCGGTGAATTTGATGGCGTTGGTGGTGAGGTTGATGAGAATCTGGCCCAGGCGGAGGGGGTCGCCGAGGTAGCGCCGGGGCAGGCCCGGGGCCACGGCGGCGCTGAAGGCCAGGCCCTTGGCCGCGGCCCGGCCCTCCAGAAGATCCGTCACCCCGCGCAGGACCTCGTCCAGGGCGAAGGGCACGGTCTCCAGCTCCAGGCGGCCGGCCTCGACCTTGGAAAAGTCGAGGATGTCGTCGATGATGCGCAGAAGGGTGCGGGAGGCGAAATCGACCTTTTCCAGGAAACCGCGCTGGGACTCGGTGAGCTCCGTGTCCAGGACCAGGCTGATGAGGCCGAGGATGGCGTTCATGGGCGTGCGGATTTCGTGGCTCATGTTGGCCAGGAAGTCGCCCTTGGCCCGGCTGGCCCGGGCGGCCTGCTCGGCCAGGTCGTTGGCCCGGGACACGGCCTGGGCCAGTTGGACGCTCTGTTTTTCCAGATCGTTGCGGGCCTCGGCCAGGGCGTCGGTGACGCCCCGGTTCTGGACGGCGGTGCCCACCAGGGTGGCCGTGGCCCGGCTGATGTTGACCTCGGCCGGGGACCAGACGCGCTCGTCGCGACAGTCGTCGAAGGTGAGAAAACCCCACAGGCGGCCGTGGCAGAGAATGGGCGCGGCCAGGACGGAAAGGACGCCGCGCCGTTCCAGGAGGGCCCGCACCGGGGAGTGGAGGTCGCGGGTGAGGACGTTGATGGTCTGGCCGGCCTGAAAGAGGGGGAGCCATTCGGGCATGGTGGAGGAGATAGGCCGGGCGCGGATCTCGGCCGGTCCCAGGGGCGGGGCCTCGGGGCCGCTCCATTCGTAGAGCCGGGAAAAGTGGAGCGACTCGTCGCCCCCGTCCGGGCCGGGGTGGATGGTCCAGATGAAGACCCGGTCCGCGCCGGTGGTCTCGCCGAGAATGGCCAGCACGCGGCGGAGGCCGGTTTCGAAATTGTAGGCGTCGGCCATCAGGAGGCGCGCGGCCTGGCCGCCGCCGTCGGCGGAGGCGCCCCGGTCGTCGTCGCCGTCGCGGGTCTCCTCGCGGCGGAGGTCCTGGAAGCTGAAGTGGGTGCCGACAATGGCGTCGTCCATCCAGACGACATTGAACACGGCCTGGAGGCTGGCGCGGACTCCGTCCTCGCGGACTTCCACCTTTTCCACCACATCCAGGCCGCTGGTCATGACCCGAACCCGGATATCCTCCAGGCGGCGGCCCAGGGCGCCGGAGAAAACCTCCGCCAGGGACCGGCCCACCAGGCGGCCGGCGGGCCGGCCGAGGGCTCCGGCCAGTTCCCGGTTGACGGCCTGGAACTGGCCGTAGGGATTGACGAAACCGGCCGCGTCGCCGAAATCGTCCAAAAGGGAACGGATATAGTCCTCGTCCACCTGGGAGGCCGGGGGCTGGCCCCGGCGCACGGCCACCACCAGGCCCGCGCCGTCCGGGTCGAGATGCACCAGGTCGAGGGTGAGGCCCACAGGTTCGCCGCCCCGGCCCCGGGCCGGGCCGAACCAGGAGGTTTCGCGCCAGTCCTGGTCGGGGTTATCGCGGCCGGCCCACAGGGCGGCCAGCCAGACGGCGGCCTCGGGGCTGCCCAGGGCGAAGGCCACGGACGCGCCCTCGGTCAGCCCCTCGGGAGAAAGGGCGGCGAAAGCCGGGTTCCAGGCCAGGACGCGCTCCGCCGGCCCGTCGCAGACGAACACCGGCTCTCCGATTCTCCTGAGGAGATCGGGGAGCAGGGTTTCGGTGGAAACAAAGGGAGAGACCATAAGCCGCATGCGCTCTCAGGAGGTAACGTCAACTATTTTTTTAATTCTATCATCTCCGCTCCGAAAATGAAAGCGGAACCCGGCCTCCCGCCGAGGATGACGGACGGAAAGCGCGTTCACAGGGGGCTGGCGGGAGGGGTTTCCGTTTTTCCGGACGGTTCGTCGGCGGGGTCCCCGGAATCCCCCGGCGCGGCTTCGTTTTTCCGGAGCGCCTCGGCTTCCAGGTAGGCCTGGGTCATGGTTTCGATGAAGGCGATTTTTTCGGCGAGGGGGGCGTCCACGTCGAGAATTTCGGCGAATTCGGTGATGCCCCGGGGGTCGCCCTCGCGGTACAGCTTCAGGAGTTCCTCCGAGAGGTGGGCAAAGGCCCGGGGGGTCAGGTAGGGCCGCAGGTCCGCGGGCTGGTGGGCGTATTCCCGGTCCACGCGCAGGTTGAACTGGCGGGCGGCGTTCTCGAAAATCATGGTGGCCGCGAGCAAGGGCTCGCTCTTCATGGCCTCGAAGACTTCCCGGCTCATCTTGGCCGACGGGGGCACGCCGGGCGCGGCCTGATCCTGGGCCTGGGCCGTGGGGACGGTTTCCCGGGCCCCGAGCGCGGGGACGAACAGCAGGGCCGTCAGCAGCGCGGCCGTCAGGGCCGTCAGGCCCGGGCGGCCGGACGGAACGGGTGTCATGATCGATCCTCCTCTTCCACCAGGCGGCCCACCAGGTCGTAGGGCCCGGCCTTGACCAGGCGGGTGTCGACGAGTTCGCCCGGCCGGGGCGGCTCGCCTTCGAAATAGATCAGGCCGTCCACTTCCGGGGCCTGGAAAGGGGCCCGGCCGGTCATGATGAGGCCCTGCTCCGCGTCCGGCCCCTCCACCAGGACCGGGACGATTCGCCCCACCCGGGCCCGGTTGCGGGTTAAGGAAATTTTCCGCTGCACGGCCATGATCCGGCGGCGGCGCTTCTCCTTCAAGCCCCGGGGCACCTGGTCGGCGAAGCGGGCCGCCGGGGTGCCGGCCTCGGCGCTGTATTTGAACACGCCCAGATGGTCGAAGGCGGCCTCGGCCACCCAGGCCCGGAGGTCCTCAAAATGGGCCTCGGTCTCGCCGGGGAAGCCCACGATGAGGGTGGTGCGCAGGGCCAGGCCCGGCCACCAGCGCCGCAGCCGGTTCGGCAGGTCGGGCTTCACGGGCCTCCGGCCCATGCGCCGGAGGATGTCGGGGTGGATGTGCTGGAAGGGCACGTCCAGATACGGCACCACCTTGGGGATGTTCGCCAGGTCTTTGACCAGGGCCTCGGTGAGCCGCTCGGGGTAGGCGTACAGGAGCCGCACCCAGGCCAGGCCCGGGATGTCCGCCAGACGGCGGACCAGGCCGGTCAGGGCGCCGGTCCGCTTCATATCGCGGCCATAGCCGGTGAGGTCCTGGGCCACCAGGGTCAGTTCGCGCGCGCCGCCGGCGGCCAGGGCCTCGGCCTCGGCCACGAGGCGGTCGGCCGGGTAGCTCTGCAACGGCCCGCGCAGGCTGGGGATAAGGCAGTAGGCGCAGCGGTTGTCACAGCCTTCGGCGATTTTCAGAAACGCGCGGAAAAAGGGCGTGCCCGTCAGCCGTCCGCCGGCGGGCAGGAGCGCCTCGTCAAAGGACGGGCTGATCCGGCGCGGCCGGAGGCCCAGCAGCCGGGCCGCCGCCTCCTCGAAGCGGGGGTATTCGGCCGGCGGGAGCCAGCGGTCCACCTCGGGGAGGCCTCCGGCCAGGTCCCGGCCCTCGTCGCCGGGGTAGCGGGCCGGGAGGCACCCCAGCGCCAGTAATTTCGCGCCCGGTTTTTTCCGGCCGCCGAGGGCTATGATGGTTTCCAGGGCCTCTTCCACGGCGCTTTGAAGAAAGGCGCAGGTGTTGATCACCAGGAGGTCGGCCTCGTCCGGCTCGGCCACCGGCCGCAGCTTCAGGTTGTGGACCGCCGAAGCCAGGAGGCGTTCGCTGTCCACCAGGTTCTTGGCGCAGCCTAAAGATGTGAGATGAATCGTTTTCGTCAAGAGAGGCCTCGTCGCTGGTAGGAAGAGTAATGTGGAATTCTGCATCTGAAAAATACCAGGGATGCCAAAGGGTTTTATCCCTGTCGGGACGCCGTCCCGAACCCTGCCCGGGAAGGGG
Source organism: Candidatus Adiutrix sp. (assembly GCA_031549025.1). Taxonomy (GTDB): domain Bacteria; phylum Desulfobacterota; class Desulfarculia; order Adiutricales; family Adiutricaceae; genus Adiutrix. The sequence continues at coordinate 60,194 of JAVBQN010000015.1, forward strand.
GCTCGTCCTGTCTTTGCCCGGCGGGCCATCTCGGTTTATCGCGATTTTTCAAATTGCGATGGCCTTCCCTGGATCCCCTCGGGCGCCAAGGGGGCTGGCGGAAACGGGGCGGCCCGTCTTCCTGTGAGCGGCCGGTGGTGGAAGCCTTAAAGCCCAAACCTAAGGAGATGGCCACCATGGCGAAGAAGATTGTAACATACTGGGATGGCATTGTGGAAGAGTCGGCCACTGAATCAAGGTGGTGGGTGCATTGAGGCGCGAATGGGAATGTGAGTGAGCCGCCCCGCCCCCGGACCGCCAGGGACGGGACCCGTCCATATTTTCTTGCATTGCATGGCAAGCTGTGGTATTTTTAAAATACTATAAAGAGGTCGCTCATGACTGGTTTGATGAAGAAAATACTCTCCGTCATTCCCAATCGATTCATCCTGCCCCTGTTCCTTTTGGGCGGGGTGACGGCGGGCCTGGGGCTGTATACCATATACGCCTCCCGGGCCTGGTCCTACGCTCTCGACGACCCGGCCGTGTGCGTCAACTGCCACATCATGGCCCCGTATTATCAATCCTGGAGCCACAGCTCCCACCAGCCCTGGACCACCTGCAACGACTGCCACGTGCCCCAGGACAATATCGTCTCCACCTACATGTTCAAGGCCCAGGACGGGCTGTATCACGCGGCGGTGTTCACCATGAAGGCCGAGCCCCAGGTCATCCGCCCGCGCGAGGCCTCCAGCCGGGTCATCATGCAGAACTGCGTGCGCTGCCACACCCCCCTGACCACGGAAATGGTCCGCCGGGTGGGGTCGGCCACCTATGACGACGTCATGGCCGGGCAGGCCAAAGCCTGCTGGGACTGCCATCCCAACGTCCCCCACACCAAAATCAGCAATCTGGCCTCGATCACCAGCCCCGGACCCGTGCCCCTGCCCAGGTCGCCCGTGCCCGCCTGGCTCAAGGACCTGATGAATCCGTAATATCTTTCGATGGAGTTCGGCCAAGAGGCGGAGGTATCGCGTATGCTCAATAAAATCACCGAGATGATCAAGGAAAAGCCGAACCTCGGCTGGCTGATCTTCGGCGCGGCTTTGGCCTTCGTGTTTCTTCTGGGGCTTCTGGCCGCCTCCATCACCGAGCGCCGGGCCGAGGTGGCCAGCATCTTCAACAACGTCAAAGAGAAGATCACCGGCATCGAACCCCACAATGCCAAGTGGGGCCTGAACTACCCCCGGGAATATGAAACCTGGAAAAAGACCGCCAACATGGATTTCAAGAGCAAGCACCTTGGGAACATGCCCGAGGACGTCCTGGAATCCCGGCCGAACATGGTGGTCCTCTGGGCCGGCTACGCCTTCTCCCGCGACTATTCCGCGCCGCGCGGCCACTGGTACACCATCGAGGACATGCGGGCCACCCTCCGCACCGGCACCCCCAGGAACGGCGAGGGCGACCTCCAGCCCGGCACCTGCTGGACCTGTAAAAGCCCCGATGTCCCCCGCGTGATGCAGGAAATGGGCGTGGCCGAATACTACAAATCCAAATGGAGCTCCCTCGGCGCCGAGGTGGTCAACCCCTTGGGCTGCGCCGACTGCCACGACCCGGCCACCATGAACCTGACCATCACCCGCCCGGCCCTCATCGAGGCCTTCGAGCGCCAGGGCCGGAACGTCGCCGACGCCACCCCCCAGGAAATGCGGTCCCTGGTCTGCGCCCAGTGCCACGTCGAGTATTACTTCAAGGGCGACGGCAAATACCTCACCTTCCCCTGGGACGAGGGCATGGACCTGGAGGCCATGGAGGCCTATTACGAAAAAGCCGGCTTCAAGGACTGGGTCCACGCCCTCAGCAAGGCTCCCATGCTCAAGGCCCAGCATCCGGATTATGAATTGTTCCTGGTGGGCACCCACGGCCAGCGGGGCATCTCCTGCGCCGACTGCCACATGCCGTACATTTCCGAGGGCGGCATCAAATATTCCAACCACCAGATCATGAGCCCTCTGGCCAACGTGGCCAACACCTGCCAGACCTGCCACCGCGACACCGAGGAAAACCTCAAATCCTACGTCTATGAGCGGCAGGACAAGGTCCTGGAAATCCGGGGCCGCGTGGAGGCCGAACTGGCCAAGGCCCACGTCATGGCCAAGACCGCCTGGGATAACGGGGCCACCGAAGACGAAATGGCCGACGTGCTCAAGCTCCTGCGCTCGTCCCAGTGGGCCTGGGATCTCGGCGTGGCCTCCCACGGCGGCTCGTTCCACGCGCCCGTGGAAACCCAGCGCATCCTGGGCCACAGCCTGGACAAGGCCTATACCGCCCAACTGGCCCTCCAGAAAATCCTCTTCAACCACGGCGTGGCCGAATTCACCATGCCCGAACTCGCCACCAAGGCCCAGGCCCAGACCTTCATCGGCCTGGATATGGCCAAACTGCGCGGCGACAAGGACGAATGGATGAAAACCGTGGTCCCCGAATGGATCGCCGCGGCCGAAGCCAACGGGAGACTGTGATTTAAGGTCGAGGGCGATTTGGAGAAGTAGCGGGGGCTCCGCGCCCCCGCACCCTGCGCCAGGGCATAGCCCTGGACCCGGCGGAGCCCCGGAGGAACCGGGGCTCCTTCTATGTGGGGGGCCGAAAGCAAGGCGCGGCATCCTTCCCGCATCGGCGGGAAAGGGTACAGTTGAGGGCAGACTCCGCTAGCCCACAACTGGAACATCTGGAGAAAAGGTGAACGCCCCGGGCTGAGGGGGGACGGTGTCTCAAAAAGCCCGCCCCCGAAAGAAAAGCGAGAAAATTTGATATGGATATAAATAGTAAACAGAATAATTTCAACGAAATAAAGGAATCAGAGCTTCTTAAAAAAGAATTTGCTGCCGATCTGGTCAAGTCGTATAATTTTTTGAAAAATGAAGAGAATCGCCCTAAAATAATGTTTTACCATCTTTATGACCACATGACTAAAATAAAAAAATACATTGATAGACGCGGTAAAGGTGAGCACTGGTGGTCTGTGCCTGTGCCTGGTGGGGGAGACGGCAATAGAGCGTTTCGTGCTGCTTGCGTGGACACAGGCTTAATTACTTGGGATGAAGAACGTCACAAAAGTCGTACCCACTATAGAGCCCAGCCAACGGGTAAAATGGAAGAACTGATAAAAAATAAAAGCTACCTTACAAAAAATACCGATTCAGGAACCAATGCGCCACCCCAAAAAGGTTCGCATTACAGTAACCACAATTTGAGTTCAGCCGAGCGTCAGGAAATAGAAAGTATTGCTGTACAGACAACAGAAAATGACTTTAAAAAGAACGGGTATACCGTTGAAGATAAGCAGCCTGATAACTGCGGTTGGGATTTGGACTGCAAAAAAGAGAGTGAATGGCTACGTGTTGAAGTCAAAGGTACCCAAGCTTCCGCGATATCGTTTGAGCTTACGCCAAATGAGTTTGAAAAATTGAAAACCAACATTGATTCATATCGCGTATCTGCGGTTATAAACTGCTTGGCGGGACCAGAGGCCATCAAAATGTTTCTATTCAAATTCACATCGTCAGGATCATCAGAGACAGAAATTATTGGTCGTTGCGAGAGATCTAATAAAGAAATTATCCTCAGTCCTGCGGTTGCCGCTCGAGCCAAAGAACGTTGATATCTTATCATCATGACTTCTGATTTTTCTTCCCGTCCGTGGTGGCGCTTCCCGTGGGGGTATCGCGAAAGCCTGGCCTATGTGGCCGGGCTGATGGTGGTGGGCGTGGGGCTTCAATTCGCCGCGCCGCTGGACATCCAGCAGTGGCGGCGGCCGGTCAGTTTGGCGCTGGCGGCGGTTCTGGCGCTGGCCGCCCTGCCGGGCGCGTTCCGGCCGAAGAACCGGCTGGCGGCCTGGCTGGCCTCGGCGCCCCTGGCGGTGTCGCTCATCGGCGCCCTGGGCCTCCTGGCCCTGGTGCTGGGCCTGACCCCGCAGGGCGCCGCGCCCGGACCCGACGCGGGCTGGCCCGAGCGCCTGGGCCTGACCCGCCTCACCTCGTCCTGGCCGTTCATTCTGCTGTATTTGGCCGCCGTGGTCAGCCTGGGGCTGGTGGTCACCCGGCGGCTGGTGAGGCGCGGGCCCAAGCTGGCCTTCCTGGCCAACCACTTCGGCCTGTGGCTGGTCCTGGCGGCCGCGGCCCTGGGCGCGGCCGACCGCCAGACCTACACCCTGTGGGTGGAGGAGGGCCAGGTGGAATGGCGCGGCCGCACGCCTTGGGGCCTGGTGGTGGAACTGCCCGTGGCCGTGCGCCTCATCGATTTCGAGCTGGAGGAATACCCGCCCCGCCTGGCCCTGGTGGACCGCCAGACCGGCCGGCCCCAGCCCGAGGCCCGGCCTGACTGGTACCAGATCGACCCCGGCCGCCTCGCGCCCGGCCGCCTGGCCGGGTGGGAGGTGACCGTGGACGAATACCAGCCCCGGGGCCTCCGGAGCCAGGGCGGCGTCTACCTCGATTCGCCCCGGCCCGAGGCCTCGCCGGCGGCCCTGGTCACGGCCCGGCCGGAAAACGGCGGCGAGCCGGTCCGCGGCTGGGTGACGGACGGCGGGCCCATGCAGCCCTTCCAGTCCCTCGACCTCGGGCCGGATCTGGCCCTGGTCATGGCCCGGCCCGAACCCAAGCGCTTCGCCTCCCAGGTCACGGTCTTCAGCCGGGAGGGGGAGCGGCGGGAGGCTGTGCTGGAGGTCAACCAGCCGCTGCGGGTGGGCTCCTGGCTCATCTACCAGCACAGCTATGATGAGCGGATGGGCCGTCTGTCGCGCCACAGCGGCCTGGAACTGGTCCACGATCCGTGGCTGCTCCCGGTGCAGGTCGGCCTGGGCCTGATGGCCCTGGGCGCGCTGACCATGATCTGGCGGGGAAGGAGGCGGCCATGACCAATGCGATGCTCAACTGGTCCCTGTTCACCTGGGATACCTTCAACTGGATGGGCCCGGCCGCCGCCGTCCTCTGGATCGCCGGCGGCGCCCTGGCCCTCCGGGGCCGGAAGGCCGCCTCCCTCACGGCCAGCGCCCTGGGCCTCCTCGTCCTGGCCGTGTTCATCGCCGGCCTCTGGATGCTCCAGAACCGGCCGCCCATGCGCACCCTGGGCGAGACGCGCCTGTGGTACTCCTTCTTCCTGGCCGGGGCCGGGGTCTGGACCTACGCCCGCTGGTCGTACCGCTGGCTGCCGCTGTGCTCCAACCTGGTGGCCGTCGTCTTCGTCATCATCAACCTGGTTCGGCCGGAAATCCACTCCCAGGCCCTGATGCCGGCGTTGCGCAGCCCCTTTTTCATCCCCCACGTGGCCGTCTACATCCTGGCTTACGCGATGCTGGGCGTGGCCACCATCACGGCCGTCATCCAACTGCGCAAACCGACGCCCGATTCGGATCTCGACGCCTTTCTCGACAACGTCGTTCACCTTGGCTGCGGCTTCCTGCTCCTCGGACTCCTCTCCGGCGCGGCCTGGGCCCAGGAAGCCTGGGGCCGCTACTGGTCGTGGGACCCCAAGGAAACCTGGGCCTTCATCACCGCCGCCGCCTACCTGGTCTTCATCCACCTGCGGGTTCGGAACCGCTGGCCCCGGTTCACGCTGGCCCTGCTGCCGCTGGCTTTTATCCTGCTGATGATCACCTGGCTGGGTGTGAGCTATCTCCCCTCGGCCCAGGGGAGCCTCCATGTGTATTCGTGAGGGGCGGCCTTTCCTTTGATGGAAGAGTTGTGGAATTTTGCGTTCGCAGAGGGGCGGAGCCCCCTCTGCGAACGCAAAATTCGTTATTATTCCGCCAATTCCGCTTCGTATTGGAGGGTGGTGTCGCCTTGTTTGAGGTAGAGGATGGTGCCGTCCATGGAAATTTCGGCGCCGTTTTTGAGCAGGGTGCGGAAAAAGGTTTCCAGTTGGTTGAGCCCTTCGTCGGCGCAGGCCATGCGGGTGGAGGCCAGGGGGGTGGCGGTGAGAAGGCCGTTATGGAGTTGGGCGGGGCCGGTGAAGGTGTTGCAGATTTTGCCGCTGATCTCGAAGCCCGGGCTGAAGACCAGGGTGGGGGCGCTGGTGGCATGGAGAGCGACGCCGTTGACCGCGACGAGTTTGAATTTCTGGCCGGTGAGGAATTCCGGGGTGAGGCCCGAGTCGCCGCCGGCGGAGACGGCGGGCGCGGGTTCGGCGGCCGGGAAGTCGGGGGCGGTGTTTTCGGCGGCGGCGGTATCCACGGCGGCCTGGGCGATTTCGGCGGCGGCTTTTTCGCCGGCGGTGGTGTCGCGGGCGGCGGGCGGGGTTTCGCCTCCGCAGCCGGACGCGGCGCCGGTCATGAGGAGAAGGGCCAGAAGCACGCCGAGCGGTTTCATTTCGCCTCCGGAGAGCGTTGGCGTTTCAGGCGCTGAGGCGGAAAACCCCTTGCCCCGGCCTGGGGGAACCCGCGCGGCGGGGGACCGGGGCCGGTCTCGCGATACGGCGCGGAGGCGGCCAAGGGGAAAAAACCTTCCCCGGCCGAGGCCGGGGAAGGTTGGGGGATCAGGAGTTGCTGTCGGCGGCGCCCTCGTCGGCGGGAGCGGCCTCATCGGCGGCCGGCGGCGGGGGCGGGGTTTCCTCACCCGAGGCGGCGGGGGCGGCCGTTTCGTCGGCCGGCGGGGCGGCCGGTTCGGCGGCCGGGGCCGGGGTGCTTTCGGCGGCGGGCTTGGCCGGTTCGTTCTGGCAGCCGGCGGCGAAAAGCATGGCCAGGGCCAGGGTCAACAAACTACTCACGAACAGCTTTCTCATGGTATTCCTCCTTACAGGGAAGCAAAGCCGGGGAGAATGGGATATTTCGCAGGCCGGAGCGGGTAGGGGAACCTCGCCGGGCCGGGGGGCGCGGCCGGCCCCGTCGGGGCCGGCGCATCGGACGCATCCCGGGCGCCGACGGCAGGCTCAAGCCCGGCCGCCGGCTCCGGGTCGAAAATATCCCGGGGGTTATTCGGCCTTTTGGTCGGCCGGTTCCGCCGCCGCAGGGGCGGCTTCGGAAGACGCGGGCTTCAGGGCCTCGTCAATTTTGTCGCCGGCCGCCTCGGCCGCGTCTTTCACGGCGTCGCCCGCGGAAGTGGCGGTCTCTTTCAAAGCTTCGGCTTTCTCTTCCAGGGCTTGGCCGGCTTCGTCTACGGCTTCGTCTACGGCTTGGCCGGCTTCGGTAAAGGCTTTTTCAGTGGCCTCGACTCTTTTTTCCAGGTCTTCGGCGGACTGGGAGGTCGCGTCCCCGACCGCGTCGGCCTTGTCCTTCACGGCGTCGGCGGCTTCGCCGGCGGCGTCTTTGGCGGCGTCCGCCGCCTTGGCCGCGTCTTCTTTGGCCGCTTCCCCGGCCGAGGGGGTGGCCTCGCTCGATGACTTGGGGGCACCGCTGTCACAGCCGACGGCCAAGGCCATACAGCCCAGGACGGCCAAACCCAGGGTCAACACCAGTTTCTTCATGGTCATATCCTTCCTTCAGGGAATTACGCACCGAACCGCTGTCATCACGGCGGCGGGCGATGAACATTTTCGCGAAGACTCCCGGGGGGGGAGCCGGGCCGGGGAGCAACCCGGTTCCGCAGACATCTCTATTTCCTATTTTATGTATTTTCCCTTAAAAGTCCAGCAATATCACGATTCCGGCCTCGGGGCGGCCGGCGATCATAAAACAAGTGTTTTGACACGTTTCCGGCGGCCAGAATCACCGAAAAAAAAGCCGGGGTAAAAACACCTTGCCGCCGGGCGAATTTGTGGTACAATTTATCAGCTATCCTATCGGTGTGTTTTCTCAAAAGGGCCCGCGCGCGGGACCGGCATCGCAGCAACTAGCATAACAGAGGAGTAAGTCGATGAAAATCTGGAAAATTTTGACCGGCGTCGTGTTGGGCGTGTTCCTGATGGGTTCGGCCGCCCAGGCCCAGATCAAAGTGGGCGTGTATCTGCCCCTGACCGGCCAGAACGCCTTCGGCGGCCAGCTGGAACTGGACGGCGTCAACCTCGCGGCCAAGGAAATGCCCGAAGTGCTGGGCCAGAAGATCGAATTGGTGATCATGGACAACAAGAGCGACAAAGTCGAATCGGCCAACGCGGTCAAGCGGCTGATCGAGCGCGACAAGGTCGTGGCCATCATCGGCACTTACGGCTCCTCCCTGGCCATGGCCGGCGGCGAAGTGGCCGAGGCGGCCAAGGTGCCCGTGGTCGGCACCAGCTGCACCAACCCCCTGGTGACCCAGGGCAAGCAGTATTACTTCCGGGCCTGCTTCATCGACCCCTATCAGGGCGCCGGCGCGGCCACCTACGCCATCAAGGACCTGAAGGCCAAGAAGGCGGCCCTGTTGATCGACGTGTCCAACGACTACGCCGTGGGCCTGGGGGCTTTCTTCAAGAAATCCTTCACCCGCCTCGGGGGCGAGGTGGTGGCCGAGATGAAATACAATTCCGGCGACCAGGATTTCACCGCCCAGCTGACCGAGATCATCTCCAAGCAGCCTGACGTCATGTTCATCCCGGCCTACTTCGCCGAGGGCGGCATCATCATGAAGCAGGCCCGCGAACTGGGCGCCAAGTTCCGCATCATGGGCGGCGACGCCATGGACAACCCCGAGACGGTCAGCATCGCCGGCGCGGCCTCGGAAGGCTTCCTCCACACCTCCTTCCCGTACGATCCGACCATGCCCAACATGAACGACCAGGCCAAGGCCTTCACCGCCGCCTGGAACGCCGCCTATCCCGGCAAGGGCCCCAACGTCAACGCGGCCCTGGGCTATGCCAGCTACCAGATGATCTATGACGCCATCAAAAAGGCCGGCGCGGCCGATTCGGCGGCCATCACCAAGGCCCTGGCCGAGACCAAAGACCTGGCCACCCCCTTGGGCTCCCTGACCCTCGACGCGGACCACAACCCCCAGATGCCCGTCGGCATCATCGAGATCAAGGACGGCAAGCGGGTCTACCTGGGCGAAGTCCAGCCCGAATAACCACCCACTTTTCACCGGCAAGGGGGCCCGACAGGCCCCCTTGCTGCAACCGAACCGCCCCTTCTTTCTCCGTCATTCCGGCGCGGGCCGGAATCCGGGCCTTTCCCCTCGCCGCTTGCGGAAAAAGGCCTGGCCCCCGGCCTTCGCCGGGATGACGAAAGACTAAAAAAAGCGACGAAGTGCCCGCCGAAACATGGCTTCATCGACCCTGATCCAGGACCATCATGACTCTTGAGCTATTCATTCAGAATTTTTTCAACGCCCTGACCGTGGGGTCCCTGTACGCGCTGATCGCCATCGGCTACACCATGGTCTACGGCATCCTGCGCTTCATCAATTTCGCCCACGGCGACATCTTCATGATGGGCGCGTATTTTATTTTTTTCGGAGTGACGGCCGCGCATATGCCTTGGCCCATCGCCGCGGCGGTGGCCATCGGCGGGGCCAGCCTCATGGGCATCATCGTCGAGCGCTGCGCCTACCGCCCCCTTCGCGAGGCCCCGCGCATCTCGGCCCTCATCAGCGCCATCGGCGTCTCCTTCCTTTTGGAGAATCTGGGCCTGGTGGTGTTCACGGGCCTGCCGCGCCCGGCCGTGCAGCCAGAGTGGATGGTGGACCCGATCCAAATGGGGACGATCCGCGTCCTGCCTCTGTCGTTCATCGTGCCCCTGGTCACGGCCCTTCTGGTGGCCGGCCTTCTGTACATCGTCTACAAGACCCGGCCGGGCCTGGCCATGCGGGCCATTTCCCGCGACATCGAGACCACCCGGCTGATGGGCGTGTCCATCGACCGCACCATCGCCCTGACCTTCGGCCTGGGCTCGGCCCTGGCCGCGGCGGCCGGCATCATGTGGGCCATGCGTTACCCGCAGATCCACCCGTTCATGGGCGTCTTTCCCGGATTCAAGGCCTTTATCGCCGCCGTGGTGGGCGGCATCGGCTCCATCCAGGGCGCGGTGCTGGGCGGGGTTTTGCTGGGGGCGGTCGAGATCATGGCCGTGGCCTTCAACCCGACCCTGTCGGGCTACCGCGACGCCTTCGCCTTTGTGCTCCTGATCGTCATTCTCCTGTGGCGGCCCACCGGCCTGATGGGCGAGAAGCTGGAGGACAAGATATGACGACCCCGGCCGCGCCCCGGTGCCCGGTCCCCACCGGCCCCTTCGAGAGCCACGTCCTCCGCAACCGCCTCTGCACCCTGGCCGCCGCCGGCGCCGCCTTCCTGTTCCTGCGCTGGGCCGAGGGCCACTTCAACGGCTACCAGATGCAGTTGGTGAACCTGGTGGCCATCAACGCCATCCTGGCCGTGTCTCTCAATTTCATCTACGGCTTTTCGGGCATGTTCTCCCTGGGCCACGCGGGCTTCATGGCCATCGGGGCCTACGTGAGCGCCATGTGCATCCTCACCCCGGAGCAGAAGGACATGCTGTGGCTCCTGGAGCCCATTTTCGGCCCCTTCGCCAACCTCCAGACCTCGTTCTTCGTGTCGGTGCTTCTGGGCGGCGCGGCGGCGGCTTTGTTCAGCTTCATCATCGCTTTCCCGGTGATGCGCCTGGGCGGGGATTACCTGGGCATCGCGACTTTAGGCTTCGCCGAGATTATCCGGGTGCTCTTCACCAACCTGGCCCCCTTCACCAACGGGGCCATCGGCCTCCGGGGCATCCCGCCGTACGCGGACGTGTGGTGGAACTACACCTGGCTGGCGATCACCCTCTTCGCGGTGCAGAGCATTTTGAAGAGCAACTTCGGGAACGTCTTGAAGTCCATCCGCGACGACGAGATAGCGGCCCGCACCATGGGCATCGACACCACCGCCTTCCGCACCCTGGCCTTCTGCGTGGGCGGCTTTTTCGCGGGCGTGGGCGGGGCCCTGATGGGGTCCCTGGTGACCACCATCGAGCCTAAAATGTTCAACTTCCAGCTCACCTTCAACATTCTCCTCATCGTCGTGGCCGGGGGCCTGGGTTCGGTCACGGGGAGCGTGGTGGGGAGCGCGGTCATCACCCTGATGCTGGAATGGCTGCGCATCATCGAGTATCCCCTGGACATCGGCTCGTTCCATATGGCCGGCATCCCGGGGATGCGGATGGTGGTCTTCTCGGTCCTCCTGATGCTCATCATCATCTTCCGCCGCAAGGGCCTCATGGGCAACTGGGAATTCACCTGGGACGGTTTTTTCAACTTTCTCTCCGGCTGCCGCAAGCGGCCGGCCAGCCCGGACGGGGAGGCCCGGTCATGACCGCCGCCCCGAACACCATCCCGACCGAAACCGCCCCGGCCGCCGCCGCCGGCCCCGCCCCGGTGCTGGAACTGGCGAACATCACCATGCGCTTCGGCGGGGTCACGGCCATCGACGGCCTGAGCCTCAAGGTGCCGCCGAAAAAGATCGTGGGCCTCATCGGGCCCAACGGCGCGGGGAAGACCACGGTCTTCAACGTCATCACCGGCTTTTACCAGCCCCAGACCGGCGCCGTGACTTTCGAGGGCCGCCCGCTGGGGGGCCTCGCGCCGCACCGGATCTGCGGCCTCGGCGTGGCCCGCACGTTTCAGAACATCCGCCTCTTCGCCCAGGGGTCGGTTTTGGAGAACGTCATGGTGGGCTGCCACGTGCGGCGCCGCGCCCAATGGTGGATGGCCCCCCTGTGCCTGCCCGGCTTCTTCCGCGAGGAAAAAGCCATACGCCTCAAATCCTATGAACTCCTGGAGCGGCTGGGCCTGGCCGGCCTGGCCCGGGAGAACGCGGCCTCGCTCCCCTACGGCGCCCAGCGCCGGCTGGAGATCGCCCGGGCCCTGGCCACGGACCCCACCTTCCTCCTCCTCGACGAGCCGGCCGCCGGCATGAACCCCCAGGAAAGCGCGGACCTGATGCGCTTCATCGAGCGGATGCGCGAGGATTTCAACCTCACCATCCTCATGATCGAGCACGACATGAAAGTGGTCATGGGCGTGTGTTCGCACATCTGGGTGCTGGAATACGGCCGTCTCATCGCCGAGGGCGGGCCCGACGACATCCGGAACGACCCCCGGGTCATCACCGCCTACCTGGGGCACCGGGCCGAGGGGGAATAATGCTGGAACTGAAAGACATGCACGTCCGCTACGGCGGCATCCACGCGGTGCAGGGCCTGGACATCCGGGTGGGGAAGGGCCAGATCGTCACCCTCATCGGGGCCAACGGCGCCGGCAAAAGTTCCACGGTCCGGGCTATCGCCGGTTTGGTCAAAGGCGTGACCGGCCAGATTCTCCACACCGGCCGGGACGGCCGGGCGGCGAATCTGGTGGGCCTGACCCCGGAAAAGATCGTGGCCCGGGGCCTGGCCCTTTCGCCCGAAGGCCGCCGCATCCTCCCGCATCTGACCGTGTCGGAGAACCTGGACCTCGGCGCCTACAGCCGCCGCGACCACAAGGGCATCGCCGAGGACAAGGAATGGATTTTTTCCCTTTTTCCACGCCTCAAGGAACGTCATTGGCAAAAAGGCGGGACCCTCTCGGGCGGCGAGCAGCAGATGCTGGCCGTGGGCCGGGCCCTGATGAGCCGGCCCGACCTCCTGATGCTGGATGAACCCTCCCTGGGCCTGGCCCCCATTTTAGTTCAGGAAATCTTCGAAATAATAAAACGGCTCAACAGCGAGGACGGCAAGACCATTTTGCTCATCGAGCAAAACGCCTATGCCGCCCTGAACATCGCCCATCAGGCCTATATTCTGGAAGTCGGCCGCATCGTTTTGGAAGGCCCCGGCCGGGACCTTCTCAACGACCCCAAAGTCAAGGAAGCGTACCTCGGCGGCTGACGCCCTTCTTTTCCGTCATCCCGGCGGAGGCCGCGTCATTGCCCTGCCGGGCAATTTCAATGTATCGCCTGGTAAGGCGATTACCAGGCCTTTCTCTTCTTCTTTCCGTTGCGGGGTAAGAGCCGGAAAATCGCCGTTGCCTTTCGGGCCGAAGTATGGTTAAATACTCGATTCAGACTGCCGGAGGCTTTTCGGGCCCGGTCCGGTACATCCCAAACATATGGGCGTCCTCCGGCGCCCACGATGGAGAGCATCATGAAACCAGACATCCACCCCAAGTATCAGACCGTCACCGCCACCTGCGCCTGCGGCAATGAATTCGAGACCGGCTCGGTCATGGATTCCATCAAGGTCGAAATCTGCTCCGCCTGCCATCCCTTCTACACCGGCAAGCAGAAGCTGGTCGACACCGCCGGCCGCGTCGAGCGTTTTCAGAAGAAATACGCCCAGGCGCCCAAGCCCACGGTCAAAAAGAAATAACATGCCTTTATTCCGCGATAAGGGGAGAGCCGGCGCCCGGGCCCTGGTCCGTAGCGCGCTGCTTCTCCCTTTGACGGTTATGGATATCGATCCGGCCGCGGCCGATGCGCCGGCGGCTTCGCCGTCTCCGGCTCGGGCCTGCCCGTCCGTCACCGTGGGCGGCCAGGCCGTCATCGAGGGCGTCATGATGCGTGGGCCCAACCGCTGGACCGTCACCGTCCGCCGGGCCGACGGCACCATGGACAGCTCCGTCACCGGCTACCGGGGCTGGGCCAAAAAATGGCCCGTCCTGGGAAAACCCTTTCTGCGCGGGGCCGTGGTGCTTCTGGAATCCATGATCGTGGGCTTGAAGGCCTTGAACTACTCGGCCGAAATCGCCGCCGGCGACGAGGAGGCGGCCAAGGCCAAGGCCAGGCCCGAGGCGGAAGCCCCGGCCGAGGCCGAATCGGCGGCCCCGGCCCAGGCCAAGCCCGCCCTGGGCTTCTGGGCCCTGACCCTGACCCTGGTCAGCGCCTTCGCCCTGGCCATGGGCCTTTTCGTGGCCCTGCCCCACGTGGTGAGCGTCCTTCTGGGCCTGGTGTGGGGCTTCAGCGAAAGTTCGGCCGTGTTCCACCTGGTGGACGGGGTGATCAAGTTCGCCCTGTTCCTGGCCTACGTCTGGGGCATCGGCTTGCTCCCCGACATCCGCCGGGTCTACGCCTACCACGGGGCCGAACACCAGGCCATCTTCACCTTCGAGGCCGGCGAGCCCCTCACCCCGGCCATGGCCGCGCGCCACCCGGCCTGCCATCCCCGCTGCGGCACGGCCTTCATCTTTTTGGTGCTGGCGATGAGCATCCTTTTTTTCGCGGCCGTGTTCCCGATTTTTTTCAGCGGCGGCGAGGCTTCCGCGCTCCGCACCGCCCTGGGCGTGGCCGTGAAGATCGCCCTCATGCTTCCCCTGGCCGGCCTGGCCTACGAGGTCACCCGCCTGGCGGGCAAAGCCGCGCCCGGGTCCTTCTGGCGGGTGCTGCTGACCCCGGGCCTTTTGATGCAGCGCCTGACCACCCGCCGGCCCGACGAATCCCAGTTGGAAGTGGCCCTGAGCGCCCTGGCCAAAGCCGTCGCCTAGCGCCGTTTTTCTCCCCGCGTTGAAGCCGGATCATTCCGGCTTCTTTGCTTTCCATCGTGAGCTTATATGGTCAGCGACTTTGAAGAAATAGAAAAGAATTACGCCCAGTTGGAGGCCGACCTCGGCGACCCCGAGGTGCTGAAGGACACCCGCCTCTTCCGCGACACGGCCCGCCGCCACAGCGAGCTCGGCAAGGTCGTGGCCGCCTGGCGGCACTTGAAGAAAGTCCGCGCCGACCTCGACGGGGCCCGGTCCATGCTGGCCGATGAAAGCCCGGAACTGCGGGAAATGGCCGAGGCCGAAATGGAAGGCCTCGCCGCGTCCGAGGCCCGGGCCGAGGAAGCCCTCAAAATCCTCCTCCTGCCCAAGGACCCCAACGACGAAAAGAACACCGTGGTGGAAATCCGGGCCGGCACGGGCGGCGACGAGGCGGCCCTCTTCGCGGCCGACCTCTTCCGCATGTACAGCCGCTTCGCCGAATCGCGCGGCTGGCGGGTGGAGATTCTGAGCTCCAACCCCACCGACGGCGGGGGCTTCAAGGAAGTCATCGCCCTGATCGAGGGCGAGCGGGTCTACAGCCAGCTCAAGTACGAAAGCGGGGTCCACCGGGTGCAGCGCGTCCCGGCCACCGAGACCCAGGGACGCATCCACACCTCGGCCGTGACTGTGGCCGTGCTCCCCGAAGCCGAGGAGGTGGAGGTGGACATCCGGCCCGAAGACGTCAAGGTGGACGTCTACCGTTCCTCCGGCCCGGGCGGCCAGAGCGTGAACACCACCGATTCGGCCGTGCGGGTCACCCATCTGCCCACGGGCCTGGTGGTCACCTGCCAGGACGAGAAATCGCAGATCAAGAACAAGGCCAAGGCCCTGCGCGTCCTCCGGGCCCGCCTCCTGGACCAGATGACCGCCGAACAGCGGGAGAAGATCAGCGCCGAGCGCCACAGCCAGGTGGGCACCGGCGACCGCAGCGAGCGCATCCGCACCTACAACTTTCCCCAGGGCCGCCTCACCGACCACCGCGTGGGCCTGACCCTCTACCGCCTGGCCGAGATCATGGACGGCGACCTCACCGAGACCATTGAGACCGTGGGCCGCCACTTCCAGGCCAAGCAGCTGGCCGAGGCCCGCCACCATGCCTGAGGAACGCGCCCCGGAAGCCTGGCGGCTGGGCCGCCTCCTCGCCACCACGGCCGCCTTTCTCGGGGAAAAGGGCTCGTCCACGCCCCGGCTGGACGCGGAACTCCTCCTGGCCCGCGTGCTGAATCTCTCCAAGGTGCAGCTCTACGTCCAGTTCGAGCGGGAAATGACCCCGGCCGAGCTGGACGCCTACCGAGACCTGGTGCGCCGCCGGGTCAAACACGAGCCGGTGGCCTATATCCTCGGCTCCCGCGAATTCTACGGCCTGCGCTTCAAAACCACGCCGGCCGCCCTCATCCCCCGGCCCGAAACCGAACACCTGGTGGACGAAGCCCTGCGCCTGGCCAAGGAACTCTGGCCCGACACCCCCCTCTCCCTGGCCGACATCGGCTGCGGCACCGGAGCCATCGCTCTGTCCCTGGCCCGCCACCTCCCGCGCGCCAACGTCGCGGCCGTGGACTGCTGCCCCGAGGCCCTGGCCCTGGCCCGCGAAAACGCGGCCGAACTCGACCCCGACGGCCGGGTCGCCTTCCACCAGGGCGACCTCCTGGCCCCCCTGGCCGGCCGCCGTTTCCACCTCATCTGCGCCAACCTCCCCTACATCCCCACCCCGGAAATGGCCACCCTCATGCCCGACGTGGGCCGCCACGAACCCCGCCTGGCCCTCGACGGCGGCCCGGCCGGGCTCACGCCCATCCTCCGTCTCCTCGAAACCGCCCCCGACCACCTCGAGCCCGGCGGCTGCGTCCTCCTCGAAATCTGGCCCGACTCCCTCCCGGCTCTCGAAAAAAACGCTTCCTCCCTCGGCTTCGTCCCTTCCGGCGAAGCCATCCGCGATTTAGCCGGATTCGTGAGGATTTCGGGGTGGAAAAGGGCGGTTTGAAGCAGTGGGGGCTGCTCGCCCCCACTACTTTCCAAATCGCCCTTTTCCACTATTCCAATCCATACTTCTTCAGTTTGGCCGCCAATGTTTTACGGGTGACGCCGAGGGTGAGGGCGGCCTGGGTTTTGTTGCCGCCGGTATGTTGGAGGGCGTTTTCGACGGCCATTTTTTCCAGGTCGTCGAGGTTGAGGGGGAGCTCAGCGACCGAGGGGATTTGTCCCGGGCCGCCCGGCGGTCCCCCCAGGTTGGGGAGGTCCTTTTCGGTGAGGTAGTCGCCGCGCATGAGGATGACGGCGCGTTCGACGGCGTTCTGGAGTTCGCGGATATTGCCGGGCCATTGGTGGCGGCTGATGAGTTTGAGGGCTCCGCTGGTGAGGCCTTTGACTTCCTTGTGGTTCTTGAGGGCGTAGCGTCGGGTGAAGTAGTCGGCCAGGGCCGGGAGGTCCTCGTGGCGGTCGCGCAAGGGGGGGACGCGGATGTTGACCACGTTGAGGCGCCAGTAGAGGTCCTCGCGGAAGCGGCCGGCGGCGACTTCGGCGGCCAGGTCGCGGTTGGTGGCGGCCAGGAAGCGCACGTCCACGTTTTCGGTCTCGTCGGAGCCCAGGGGTTGGATCTCGCCTTCCTGGATGGCCCGGAGGAGCTTGGCCTGGAGGGCCGGGCTGGTTTCGCCGATTTCGTCGAGGAGGACCGTCCCCCCGTCGGCGGCTTTCAGGCGGCCTTCGCGGCGGCGTTCGGCGCCGGTGAAGGCCCCTTTTTCGTGGCCGAAGAGTTCGGCTTCGAGAAGGTTTTCGGCCAGGGCCGCGCAGTTGATGGTGACGAAGGGTTTTTCGGCGCGGGGGCTCTTGCGTTGGATGGCCCGGGCCACCACTTCCTTGCCGACCCCGCTTTCGCCGGTGATGAGGACCGTGGCCTCGGCCCCGGCCACCAGGTCGATGAGGTCCAGCACCTGGCGGAAGGCCGGGGAGGTGCCGATGAGCCCCTCGGCCTCGCCCGGGCCCCAGAGGCCGGCGCTTTTTTCCTCTTTCAGGTGGCGGTGTTCGAGGGCCCGGTCCACGGCGATTTTCACCAGATCCAGGTCCAGGGGTTTGGTGAGGTAGTCGTAGGCGCCGGCTTTCAGGGCCCGCACGGCGTCCTCCACCCGGGAATAGGCGGTCATGATGATGATGGGCGCGTCCTGGTTGCGGCCGTCTTTCTTGAAGGCCTCCAGGGCCGACAGGCCGTCCATTTCACCCATGCGTACGTCCATGAGGATGAGGCTGAAGGATTGCCCCCGGCCCAGGTCCAGGGCTTCGCGGCCGCTTTTGGCGATGACCGGGGGATAGCCCCAGTCGGCCAGGACGGTCTTGAGCATGAACAGGTGCTCGGGGTCGTCGTCAACGATGAGAATCGGGAGTCGGGGGGCTTGGCTCATGGGCGGGCTCGCTCTCGGGCAAAGGGAAGGAAATGGTGACCAGGCCGCCGCCCTCGGGCGGGGTGGCCAGGGAGATGTCCGCGCCGTGGTGGGCCCGGACGGTCTTTTCCACCAGGGCCAGGCCCAGGCCGTTGCCTTCGGCCTTGGTGGTGAAGTAGGGGACGAAGGGGTGGGCCAACTGCTCGGGGCCGAAGCCCGGGCCGTTGTCGTGGAAGGTCAGGACGGCCCGGGAACGGCCCGCGGCGAGGGCCACGGTCAGCCGGCCGCCCTCCCGGCCGCTCCCGGCGGCCTCGATGGCGTTGAGGTAGAGGTTCAGGAAAGCCTGGGCCAGGAGGGCCTCGTCTCCGGCGATGACCACCGGCCGGTCCGGGAGGCGCAGGTCCAGTTCCACGGCCTGGGCGCGGGCGTCGTGGCCGGCCAGGGTGGCCAGGCTGCGCACCAGGTCGGCCAGGTCCAGGGGCCCGGTCTTGATTTCGGTGGGCCGGGCGTAGTCCAGGAAGTCGGTGATGGTGGCATTGAGGCGGTCCACGCTGGCCAGCATGACCTCCAGGGCGTCGCGGTCGCGGGGGTCGGCCGGGCCTTTGTTCAGGAGGTGCTGGGTGAGGCCCCGCAGAGCCCCCAGGGGATTGCGGATCTCGTGGGCCAGGCCGGCGGCCAGGCCGCCCAGGGTGGCCAGCCGTTCCTTTTTGGCCAGTTCCTCTTTCAGGCGTCCCAGTTCGCCCAAATCCTCCATGAGCACGACCTGGCCCAGGGGGTGCCCGTCGTCGCTGACCACCGGCCCGGCGGTCAGGGCCGCGCGGACCGTTTCCCCGCCCTGGAAGCTGAGGTTCACCTCCCGGGCGGCCAGGGTCTCCTCGGCCGGGAAGCGGCCGTAGGTCATCTCGCCCATGGTCCGGCCCAGGAAGGCCGTTTCCGGCAGACCGCTCATGGCCGAGGTGGCCCGGTTGACCAAGGTCACCCGGCCCGAGGCGTCCTTGAGGATGACCCCGACGGGGAGGCGGCCGATGAGTTCGGCGGCCAGGGCGTTGGTGTCCTGGTAGAGCTGCCGGGCCATGCGGGAATTGTGCCCCCAGAACAGGGCCAGCACCCCGGCCAGCCCGGCCAGGCAGAACAGGCCGATAAACACCGCCGCGGTCCGCACCCGGCTCTGGCTGAGCTGCTCGAAGGGGGTCAGGTCAAAGCCCACCCAGAGGTAGCGCACCGGCGTGTCGCCCTTGGGCCGGGTCCAGCCTTCGGGCGGGGGAGGGGACGGGGCCAGGCGGCCCGGGCGGTCGCCGCCCGTCCCCGGCTGGCGGCCCCAGCCCTGGCCCATCATCCGCCGGGGCGGCAGCGGCCGGAAGGGGCGGTATACCATATAGATCCAGCGGCCGTCTATCTTCACCCGCCGGAAACTCGGGAGCAAATGGCCCCCCCGGGAGGTGCGCGGCTGGGGGGCCTCGAAGACCGAAGGGTCGGGCCTGATTCCGCCCACCTGGGCGACGGGCCGGCCTTTTTCATCGGTGAGGGCCATGAAGAGCACGTTGGCCTCGTCCTCGAGGTTGTTCCACAGGACCAGGAGGCGCGATTCGTCCCCGTTCTCGCCGAAGCGGAGGCGGCCGAGCATTTCCAGGGAGTGGATGAGCACCTCCCCGCGCTGGAGAAAGATTTCCTCGAAGTGCCCCCGCTCGCGGCGGTAGTCGCGGCTGAACATGACGCCGGCCAGGAGCACCGCTCCCAGGACCGTGGCCAGGACGATCCAGGGGGGGACTTTGGGCCAGGAGGCGCGGCGGCGCTGGATACTATGGACCATGGAAGATTCGTTTCTCCTCTTTTGAGTAAAGAGTATACACCAGGACAGGGTAATTTTTAAACAAAAATCAGGCCGGCGGCCA
The DNA here is from genome assembly GCA_031549025.1 of Candidatus Adiutrix sp. GTDB lineage: Bacteria > Desulfobacterota > Desulfarculia > Adiutricales > Adiutricaceae > Adiutrix. Next base: position 79,832 of record JAVBQN010000015.1, read on the forward strand.
GAAGTGATTTTTTTAGTAATTGAAAATCAACAGGTTACCGACGTATTCTCCGTTTGGCACAGACCTTGTATTGCACAAAAGGCACCAAGTGTCGCTCCGCCCCCCGGCGGGCCAATACCCCCCCCAAGGAGGATTCCTCATGAAAAAGACACTGCCGGTTTCGACTCTGGCCCTGACCCTGGCCCTGGCGCTGATGCTCACCGTCGGCGGCGGCTTGGCCCTGGCCCAGAACGGCAAGGCGGGCCAGGACAATATCTATCCCCAGGCCACCCAGCAGGCGCCGGCCATGAGCCCTGAGGACCGGGCGGCCATGGAAGCCATGTGGAAAGCCCACCACGGCAAAATGGCCCCGCTGCGCGATCAGATGTGGGGCAAGAAAATGGAATATGAGGCCCTGGTGGCCAACCCCAACACCAAGCCGGGCGACGTCAGGCCCCTGATCGACGAGATGATTCAGCTGCGCGTCCAGATGCGCGCCGAACGGGAAAATTTCTTCGGCCAGATGAAGGATAAAGGCTTCGGCCCCGAATTCCGGCGCGGTATGGCCCGCGAATTCCGCCACGGCAAAGGCCTGGGCCACGGCCCGGCCATGGGCCCCGGCATGATGGGCGGCCCGGGCCTGAGCCCCTGCGGCATGATGGGTGATCGCGACTTCGGTTACGGTTACGGCCACGGCCGCCATTTCCGCGATTTCGACGATTTCGAATAACGTTTTTCGCGGCCGGCGCCCCGGGACGGCTTCCTTCCCCCCGTCCCGGCCCCGGTTCCCCTCATCCCCAGGCTGATCCGGCCTGTTTATATATCGCCTCTTCATATACATATCCATATATCTCCATCCTTCCATAGTGCGAAAAAGCCTTCCCGGTCCCCTCCGGGAAGGCTTTTTCGGTTCCGGCCCCGGACGGCCTTCAATTTAACCGTTGAAGAGAGAGGGCCTTTTGCGGTATGATTGTTTTACAACGTCTGATGCTTTCCGTCCTGACTTCCTGGGGGAGAATTTTCGATATGCGGGTTATCGTGTTTCTGCTCATCGCCTGGCTGGCCTTTCCCTTGGCGGCCCTGGCCCTGGATGACGATTGGGATGCGGCCATGGACGACGACGCCGATCTGGGGTCGGTCCTGTTTGAGGAAAGCGGCGACGCGGGCGTCCCGCCCGGCACCGTCGACGAACTGGGCCACGACCTGGCCCAGGACCTGGCCGTGGACCCGGGCCTGGAAAGCCTCCACGACCTGACCGGCGAAGCCGCTCCGCCCACGCCCGCGCCCCGGACCGCCGCCGACCGGGCCCCGGCCGGCAAGCCCGCCCGGGTGCCTGACGTGGCCCTGCCGCCGGCCCTCTCGTCCATGCTGGAACAGGCCCTGGAACTGGCCCCGGACCTCGGTTCAAACCTGACTCCGCCCCCGGCCCAGGCGCCCGCGCCCACCCCCACCCCCATTGTGGAAAAGAGCCCGGCCCGGGCCCTGACTCCGGCCCTGCCGCCGGTCTCCATCTCGGGCCCGGCGGCCGCGCCCGAGCCGCCGCTGCCGGCCCTCCCCAAGGAGCCGCCCGCCACCTCGGCCCTGTCCCCGGGCGATGCGCCGCCCCTCCCGCCGGTTTCGGTTCCGGCCCTGCCGCCGGCTTCCACGCCGGCGGCCGCGTCTCCGGACGACTTTGTGGGCCCGGATGGCGGCCCGCCCTCGTCCCCGGCCCTGCCGCCGGCCGCCGCGTCCGGCGCCGAGTCCGCGCCCGCGCCCGCCCCCGAGCCGACGCCCGAGCCCGCCTCGGGCCCGGTCATCGGGGCCGCCGACGTGGAGCTCCTGGCCCGCATCCAGCAGGCCGTGGACCCTGACGGCCGGCTCGGCTGGAAGCTCGGCAACGCCGTCTCCGGCCCGGGCATCACGGCCGTGAAGGGCTGGCTGGTCCGGCTGAAGCTGCCGGCCCGGGAGCTCCAAGGCCTTCTGGTGCTGGAAGGCGCGGAAAAGCTCGAGGAGGCGGTTTCCGAAGGCAATCCCTTCACCGGCTTCACCGTGACCAACCTCCCGGCCCTCAAAAGCCTGACCCTTTCGGGCCTGGCCGTGGACCGCCTCCAGTCCGGGGCCTTCGCGGGCGTGCCCAGCCTCGCCGCCCTCGGCCTGGCCCGGGGCCGCCTGGCCGAGATCGAGCCCGGGGCCCTGGCCGGGCCCTCCCGGCTGGAGAGCCTCACCCTCAGCCACAACCGGATCACCCGCATCGGCCGCAGCACTTTTACCGAAACCTCGACCCTGGCCGAGCTGTATCTCAACCACAACCGCCTGCGGGAAATCGCCTGGGGCGCCCTGGCCTCCCTTTCCGGTCTGAACGCCCTGTACCTGGGCGACAACCGCCTCACCGAGATCGGCAACGGCTTCTTCCCCGGGCTGGAGCGCCTGGAAATCCTCCACCTGGAAAACAACCGCATCGCCCGCATCACCCCCGAGGCCTTCGCCGGCCTCACCTCCCTGAAATATCTCGACCTCGGCGGCAACCGGCTCTCCGGGTTCAGCCCGACCCTGGTGGCCGGGCTCCCGGCCCTGGGCGACCTGGATTTGTCCCGCAACAGCCTGCCCCTGTCCGTGCTCAAGGCCCTGCGTGACGGCCTGCCCGCTGGCCTCTTCGCCAACGTCACCGGCCAGCGGGAGGTCTATTTCACCCTGCGCGTGCAGTATCTGCCCAAGGCCGACTCCTTTGCCGTGCCCGCCGAGGACGCCTTCATCGACGGCTGGCCCAGCCACGGCCTGGTGCTCGGCGACGACCCCTCCGGCGCGGCCTACACCCGGGCCCAGGCCGAGGGCCAGCCCGGCCGCCTCACCTTCAGCCGCCCCGGCCTCTACCGCCTGAGCCTCGGCAACACCCAGCTCAGCCCCGATCCGGCCGTGGCCGCCACCACCGGCCTCTTCCTCGTCGTGGACCAGCCCCTCGACATCGCCGAGGGCGTCCGGAAAATCGGCCACCGCGACCTGGTCACCTCCATCGCCAAAGCCCTCTCCGCCCGCGGCTACGTGGAAGTGGGCGGGTTCAACCCCAAACGGACGGCGGCCCTGGCCGCCTTGTTCGGGGTGCCGGGGGGGCTGGACGGGAATGGGTATGGCGACGGGGATGAGAACGGGAACGGGGACGGGGAAGGGGAAGGGGACGGCGCGGCGGGAGTGGAATGATTTCGTAGGCGCGGCTGGAGGGTTTGGAATTTTGCGTTTTGGAGAATACCCGGAAAGGCGCCCGTTGGGCGCCTTTCCGGTTGGGACGCTGTGTCCCCCCCAGCCCGGCCGGGGAAGGGCTGCGCCGCCCTTCCCCGGACCCCATCCGGCGCCAAGGGGGAGACCCCCTGGAACCCCTGAAGAGACGAGGGGGGCGGACGCCCCCCTTCTGATCCCCCGAAGAATCACCAAAAAGCTGCGATCAAGAGACATCGTTTCCCTGAACGTGGTTGTTCGCATCTTCAGGGGGTTAGAGGGGGACGAAGTCCCCCCGTCTCTTCGGGGGATCCAAGGGGGCGCCAGCCCCCTTGGCGCCCGAGAAGTCCAGAAGAGGGGGGCGAGCCCCTCTTCTGGCGGGGTGGAGGGGCAGCGCCCCCCTCTGCAAATGCAAAATTCCATATATTCTTCAACTCTTCAATCCAAGAAGGCCCAGGCCTCCAGGGCGATGGCGGGGTTGGCCCGCCCCGGCCTATTTCCGCATGGCCCGCAAACCGTTGGCCACCACCAGCAGGCTCGTGCCCATGTCGGCGAAAACGGCCATCCACATGGTGGCCTGCCCGGCCAAGGTCAGGCCCAGGAACAGCGCCTTCACCCCCAGGGCCAGGACGATGTTCTGCACCAGAATGGCGTGGGTGGATTTCGAAAGGCCGATGAAGCGCGGGATTTTGCGGAGATCGTCGTCCATCAGGGCCACGTCGGCGGTTTCAATGGCCGCGTCGGTCCCGGCGGCGGCCATGGCGAAGCCGATGTCCGCCCGGGCCAGGGCGGGCGCGTCGTTGATGCCGTCGCCGACCATACCCACCCGGCCGTCCCGGGCCAGCCGTTCGACGGCGGCCAGCTTGTCCGCGGGCAAAAGGTTGCCCTGAAAGCCGTCCACGCCGGCCTGTTCGGCCACGGCCCGGGCCGTGTGCTCGTTGTCGCCGGTGAGCATCATGGTCCGGACGCCGATTTTCCGCAATTCCCGAATCGCCTCCAGACTGCTGTCCCGGATCGTGTCGGCCACGGCCACGAGGGCCCGGGGCCCCTTTTCATTCAAAAGGGCCACCACGCTTTTGCCTTCTTTTTCCAGTTGGAAGAGGCGCTCTTCCAGTTCGGCCGAACAGACCTTCAAATCCTCCAGCAGCCGGTGGTTGCCGAGATACCAGGTTTCCCCGTCGATCACGCCCCGCACGCCCCGGCCGGGCAGGGCCGCGAAATCCGCCACTTCCAGCCGGGGCCGGCCGCGTTCCGAGGCCTGGTCGGCGATGGCCCGCGAAACCGGGTGGTCGGACCGGGCCGCCAGGCTGGCCGCCAGGGCCTCGGCCCGTTCCCGGTCCAGGCCGTTCAGGAGCACGAAGTCGGTCTGGCGGGGGCGGCCGTGGGTGATGGTGCCGGTCTTGTCCAGGGCCAGCCAGGCCAGGCGGCGCCCCTGTTCCAGGAACAGGCCGCCCTTGACCAGGAGGCCGTGGCGGGTGGCGGCGGCCAGGCCGCTGACAATGCTGACCGGCGTGGAAATGACCAGGGCGCAGGGGCAGCCGATGACCAGGATGACGAGGGCGGTATACACCCATTCATGCCAGTCCCCGGCCAGGAACAGCGGCGGCAAAACCGCCACCAATATGGCGACGAGAAAAACGACCGGCGTGTATACCCGGGCGAAGCGGTCCACGAAGCGCTGGGTGGGCGCGCGGCCGGCCTGGGCCTCTTCCACGGCGCGGATGATGCGGGCCAGGGTGGACTCGTCGGCCCGGGCCGTCACCCGGTATTCGAAGGAGCCGGATTCGTTGATGCTGCCCGCGTATACCGGGTCGCCCGCCGCCTTGTCCACGGGGAGGCTCTCGCCGGTTATCGGGGCCTGGTTCACGGCCGACCGGCCCGAGAGGACGATCCCGTCCAGGGCCACCCGTTCGCCGGGCCGCACCCGGACCCGGTCGCCCGCCGCCACGTGCCGGGCTTCCGTTTCCGCCCACCCGCCGTCGGGCCGCCAGACCGTGGCCCGTTCCGGGGCCAGGGCCAGGAGGTTCCGGATGGCCTTCCGGGCCCGGTCCAGGGACTTGGCCTCGATGATCTCGGCCACGTTGAACAGGACCATCACCATGGCCGCCTCGGGATAGCGGCCGATGAGCGCCGCGCCGGTCACGGCCACGCTCATGAGGGCGTTGATGTTCAGGTCGAAATTTCTGACCGCGATCCAGCCCTTTTTATAGGTGGCCAGGCCGCTGAGGAGGATGGCCCCCACCGCCAGCGCCAGCGGCAGCCATTCGATCACCGCCATGCCGTTGAGGGGCCATTCGCCCATGAGCTCGAAGGCTTCCGACGCGGCCGCGAGCGTGCCGGCCACGGCCAGGCGGCCCCAGGGCCCGGGCGGGGCCGTGGGGGCTCCGTCGTCCGCGCCCGGCTTCCGCCACTCCAGGGGTTCGGGGGTCATGCCGATGGACCGCAGCGCCGCCTCGATGGTTTCCGTGGAATCCAGGCTGTGCCGGACCAGGAGCCGCCGCCGCATGAGGTTGAACTCCAGGCCCGCGAGGCCGGGGAGGGCTTCCAGCTTTTTGCGTATGAGGGCCTCTTCCATGGGGCAGTCCATATTGGGGATGCGATAGACGGCCCGGCCAACGGAATTTTCCGCATCGGACGCGGGAAAATCGGGGCTGGCGGCGACGGCTTCCGTTTCCCGGCAAGCCCGGCCGCAACAGCCCGGCCGGGCCTCGGGAGCCGGGCCGGCGGGGGCGGGGGAGGGTTCGCGACATTCGGTCAGGCCGTTCATGGGGTCTCCTTTGTGAATACTTGAGCAAGTGTTCAATGGTTTGGGCAAAAAAAACACGCTCCGGCCTATTCGTTGACGTGGCTGAAGCCGCAGGCCAGAATTTCGGTCACGTGGTCGTCGGCCAGGGAGTAGTACACGACCTTGCCGTCCCGGTCGAACTTGACCAGGTTGGAAAGCCGCAGGGTCTTCAACTGGTGCGAAACCGCCGACACGGTCATATTCAGCAAAGCCGCCAGATCGCAGACGCACAGGGCATGGCCTTTCAGCGCCCACAGAATCTTCACCCGGGTCGGGTCGGAAAAGGCTTTATACAGCGCGGCCAGGTGGTCGAAGGACCGTTTGTCGGGCAGATCCCTGGCGACCAGGTCCAGGATGTCCTGATGAATGATGGTGCAATCGCATACGGCCCGTTCCGCGGACATTTTTTCCTCTCTATCGTTTGAATTATTGTTCAATTGTTGTAATGATAGGCCATCCCAAGTCTCCTGTCAAGAGCTTTTTTCCCTCGCATCAAGCAACTGGCCATCACCCTGCCTCCGCTGCGGGAAAGGGCGGGGACATAGATCCGTTGATCAACAGTTTTAACGCCCTCAACAGCTGCCAGTGGAACACCGGGAAAACCGCCCGGATGCTCGGCAAATCCCGGCGGACCGTCCAGAGTAAAATCGCCCAATACGGCCTGAAGAAATAGGGCGATGACGCCCGGCGCCTTCACTGCGGAGCCCCCCCGGCCGGGCCGGATCCCGCTTGACAGTGGAGGGCATATCGATTATCATCTTTCCCATCAGGTGTCCGTATTACGGATTTAAAAGGGAAGGCGGTGTAAATCCGCCACGGTCCCGCCGCTGTAATCGGGGAGCGCTTTTTCCGGGTCTTCAGTGACCGGCCACTGTTTCCGATCGGGGAACGGGAAGGCGAAAAAGAGGCGATGATCCGAAAGTCAGAAGACCTGCCTGAAACATAGAGCCGGGGCGCGAGGTGACGCCTGTAACGGTTTGTTGGCGAAGAAAACGGTTCGCGGACTCATACTATATATAATAGTAGGGTCCGCTTTTTTATTCGGCGGATTCCGCCGGTCCCACCCCTTTTTTCCTCCAAGGAGCGGAACATGCGTCATCTGTGGTTTGTTTTCGTAGTGATCGGTTTGGTTCTGGTTCCGGGCCGCGGCCCGCTTTGGGCCCAGTATGAGCGCGCCCCGCAAAAGCCGGCCATTGTCCTGGCGGCCTTCGGCACCACCGAGGTCGGCGCCCTGAAATCCATCCTGAACGTGAGGGACCGGATGGCCGCCGCCTTCCCCGGCTACGACATTCATCTGGCCTTCACGTCCAACATCATCCGCGGCATCTGGCGCCAGCGGGCCGGCGATGCGGAATTCCAGAAGGAAAATCCCGGCGTTCCCCGGGAGATCTATCAGATCGCCAACCCCCTGACCACCCTGGCGGGCATTCAGGAACACGGGTCGCGGCTGATTCTGGTGCAGTCGCTGCACGTCACCGAGGGCGAGGAATACGGCGACCTGAAAAACATCGTCGGCCAGTTGGCCGGCATCGAGACCATGAAATTCTCCCTCCACCCCTTCCCGTGGCTGGCCTTGGGCGAGCCGGTCCTGGGCGACGGCGGCGAGGCCTATCTGGAACGGGCGGCCAAGGCCCTGGCCCCCCTGGTCGAGGAAGCGAAAAGCAAAAACGCGGCCCTGGTCCTGATGGGGCACGGCAACGAGCACCTGACGGTGGCCTCGTACCAGGCATTGGAAACGGCCATGCGGAAGATGTACGGCCCCATGGTGGCCCTGGGCCTGGTGGAAGGCGACCCCGGTATTGAAGACGCCTTCCGGGAAGTGGCCGCGTCCGGGAAGAAGGCCGTGCTCCTGGCGCCCCTGATGCTGGTGGCCGGCGACCACGCCCACAACGACATGGCCGGCGACGGGGACGACAGTTGGGCCAGCCGGTTCCAGGCCAAGGGCTACTCGGTCCACACCCATCTGACGGGCCTGGGCTCCAACGACGACTGGGCCGCCATCTACGTCGATCATCTGAAGGCCGTGGAAAAGGCGATGCTCGAAAAGAAGGCCGCGGACGAAGCCGGGAAGCGGTAATAGCCCGGCCGCTTTTATTACTCCGGCCACTAAATAAGTCATCCCCGTGATTTCGCCAAAGCCAGAAATCACTGGACTTCAGCGGCCGGGAACAGACTTCTGAAGCTGCCGGGTTAATAAGTCATGAATAAAAGTTAGTATTGTTTCGATTGGATTATAGAGCCCTGGTAAACTGCGTGGTTTGCCGGAACGTTTTTGGGGGTTCAGCGTTTCGACGCTGAACCCCCGGCTTTTTTTCATTGACAAAATCAAACCCCGTGGAGCGCCCACGCGCTCCACGGGGTTTTAGGCGATTCGCCTACAGCCTCGCCCTGGAGTTAGTAGGCCACGCCAGCGTGGGCCGGATGCTGGCGGAGATGAGCTGGCCGGAACTGCTGGAATGGCAGGCCTTTTTCCGGCTGCGGGAAAAGGACCGGGCGCGGCGGCGCAAGCCGCCCCGGTCCGACGCCAGCCCGGCTAAAATCATGGGGGCTCTGATGGGCTTCCAGAACCGCCGGGACCTGAACCGGCGCGGGTGAGGGAAGTTCGTCGGGCTTCCCCACGGAGACCGACGCCGGCGGCGCCCGGGAAAACCCGGGCCCGCCGGCCATATACGCCGGGTTGGCGGGCCAAAGGCGTCGGGGTGCCGTCAGGTTTTAATTCATGATGAATTATGGCTGGCCACGTTATAAATATGACATGGTTATTGATTTTTAATCGCTATTGGTCAAAAAATATGTATCTTTATTGGTATAGTGGTTATCGATTAGAATAAATTGCGGGATTTTGCAAGTTTTTACTTGACATCTTCGCCAAAGTATGACAAATGCAAAGAAGGCGGCTCACCAGGCCTCTGGTGGCCCCAGGCGGAACGACCCCCGCCGAACGGCCGCGACCGGGCCCCGCCGGGCCGGCGGCCAAAAAGGAGAGACCATGAGCACTGCGACCGGACAAAACCCTTCACCGGGAGGCAATATGAAAAAAATTGTGGGCTTGTTCGTGCTGGTCATGCTGGCCACGGCCGTGGGGGTGTTCGCGGCCATGGTGCTGTATAACGGCATGCCGGAGGGGTGGTTCGCGGCTGCGGAACCGGAACTCGATGAAGAGTCCAAGCGCTTTGATGAGTATTTCCGCAGCTTGGGAGCCCAGATTAAAAGGCCTTCTTTGCCCCGCAATTGGCAGAAGATCGTTGAAACCCAGGCTCTCCCACATTTCAAAGAACCTGAAAAAATTCGTTTCTTTTTTGCCGACCTTCTTGTTCCGCTCCCCGAGGTGTTATACGACTGCAACCCCCGGCCTGTGATTTTATATGGCTGGAGTGGGTTGGTGGGCGTCGAAGAGAAGATCGGCCCCGGGAAATACACTGACCAGCAGGTGTATAAATATTTTATCGACGATGACAAACTGATTTTTTTCGGGACTTTTGAGGAAGTCCGCGAGATGCTGTCCGCTGAAGAGCAGAAATTCCGGAGTTGCTTGTTCGGGCATTGATATTACCCGACCGGGTGAGCCAAATCTTCATGCCATGACAAATGCAAACTTTAAGGACCACCGTAGCCCATAAATGTTCGGGGCTGCGCCTGATCCTCGACGACAAAGGAGAACGCATGAGCAGTGCGACCGGACAAAACCCTTCACCGGGAGGCAATATGAAAAAAACCGTGGGCTTGTTCGTGCTGGTCATGCTGGCCACGGCCGTGGGGGTGTTCGCGGCCATGGTGCTGTATAACGGATTGCCGGAGGGAGCGGTCGCGGGCTCGGAAGTGAAGCAGCCTTTTGCGGAATATGACCAAATAGATGCGAAGTTGCGTCAGGTTGGGATTGTAGTGAAGAAATCCGCCCCCTTGCCCCGCGATTGGCAACAGATTGTCCAGACTCAGGCCCTTCAGCATTTCGAACATCCTGAAGATATCCGTTTCAATTTTGGCGGCCTTTCTCCGACTCCCGATGGAGTATACGATACCCTCCCTTTTCCAATGGTAATAAGAGGCTGGCGCGGAGTAGCGGGCGTCACAGTGAGGACCAGCCCCGGGATGTACACCGGCCTTGAATTTTATGCGTTTTTTTTGTTCGATACTCAATTGCTTTTTTTCGAACCTAAAGAGGAATTTCGTGAAAAATCGTCATCTGGATATCAGAGATTTCTTCAATATCTCGAAACTCTTCATTGATAAAGATTCCATGAGGAAAAACGTACACCTGGTTGCCGGAACCAGGGCGAGTAGCGTTCCCAGCCAAATAAAGAGGCACTATGAGCACTGCGGTTAAAAATGACTTAGTCCTTTCGATTACTGTTGACCAGCCGTCTCTTCGGATGAGTCAGACGGAAATGCGTCGGGCGGCGACGTCTATCAACCAGGCCTTCGAGAATACTAGAATCAAAGCGAAATCCACTGGAGTGGCGCTTTGGAAGGTGTTCGATGCGGTCCGGGCGGTAGCTGACGAAGCATCTCGATTGGGAGCGGGTGTATCTGGTGCGAAAAAGCAGAATGCCGTCACCATGGTACCGACAAAAGGTGGAGCTCCAGTGAGTCAATTTTTTACGGATCCAAGGGGCGCAATAGTGGATACTTGGGTTACACGTTCTACCGGGCCGGAAAAAGCGGCGGCAATATTCAGACGCACCGAAGAAGAATTGCGGGACCATCTTAGTGCAATAAATGCGAGGCACGGCCAGACGGATTACGGAAAAGCGTTGTACCAGGAATTGCAGGGAATGGTACGTCAAATTAAAAAGACGAAAATGGAGAAAGAGGAGAAGGAGGCTAACGCCAAAATAAAGGACTTTTCTGAACAGATAGTTAACTTGTTTCAGGGGCCGACCTTGTTACACGGACTGACGCTATCGGATGAGACCTTCCGAGGCATATCTAACCGTTTCAATCAAGCGTGGAGACGATATCAGGGGGAGGAAAGTGATCTTACGGAGTTTGTACAAGAACTCACGATTATTAAAACCACTCTTGAAGGTGTGAAGCCCGGCCCCTTGGTCTGGGCCACAGGCGCTTTGGCGAAAGAGTTCCCCATGACGGCGGGGTTCAGGAGGATAGTGGAGGATGTTGATGAATTAAGCCGTCTCAAAGAGCTTTTTAATTCCCTTTTGACGGTGCTGAGCGGCCTTGACCAGAATGGAGAGGATTCGGCAAATTGGGCCGACCAAGTGAAAGGCCTGATGGATGCTCTCGCGGCCCCGGGCACGGCCGACGCGGTTGGAAACACACTGGGGCAAACCGGAGAACTTGTCGAACAAGCCGCCAAATTGTGGGCCGAACTTCTGTCTTCCAATTCATCGGAAAATCTGCTAGAATTTCTTATCCCATCAGGTTTGGCCGAGGCGGCCGAGGCCGAGCTGGGCCGCACCGGGGGGGGCCTGCCGACAGCTTGCCGAAAGTGTGGCCGAGGCGGCGCCGGTCATTGCATCCTGTTGGGCAGCGGTCGCCCCGTCGGTCGATCTCGACCATCTGGGGGAGCAGATCGACTTCTTCCGCGAACTGCGCGCGGTCATGCCCGAGGCCGGGGCCGAATACGAGCGGCTCCGCCGGCACATGGCGGCCCTGCAGGAGGAACAGTATAGGGCCATCGGCATCGAACAGCAATATCTGGACGCGTGGCGGACGTGGACGGACCTGCGGGAATCCACGGATTTCACCAGCGGCCTGATGGTGGGCGTGCAGGATTACATCAGCGGGCTGACGGCGGCCAACGTGGCCCAGGGCGCGGTGCAGACCGGCGCGGACGCCTTTCGCGGCGGGCTCTTCAACGTGGCCCGGGGCTTCCAGAGCGCGGGCGAGGCGGCCACCGAATCCTCGACCTCTTCACCCAGATGATCATCGACCTTTTCGTCATGAAGCCGCTCATGCAAGGCATGCGGGGCCTCCTGGGCGGCGGCGGGTTCTGGGCCTCCTTTTTCGGCTTCGCCGACGGCGGGGTGTTCCACACGCCGGGCCTGTCGGCCTACCGCAACCAGGTGGTCGCCCGGCCGACCGTCTTCCCCTTTGCCCGGGGCCGGGCCTTCGGCCTCATGGGCGAGGCCGGGGCCGAGGCCGTCATGCCGCTCGCCCGCGACCGGCGCGGCCGCCTGGGCGTGGCCCTGGCCGACGACGGCGCCTGCGCGCCCCAGCCGGGCGGAGGCCTGGTGGTCTCGCCGGTGGTCAACATCCAGGTGGTCAACCGAAGCGGCTATCCGGTCAAGGCCGCCAGGACCGAGGAGACCCGGGAGCCCGGCGGCGGCGTGAATCTGAAACTCATCATCGACCAGGTGGACCAGGGCCTGGCCGCGCGGGAAAGCCGGGGCGCGTCGCGGTTCGGCCAAACCCTGCGGATGAAAAGCGGCCTGAACCCCAGCGCCACCCTCCACCGCGGCGGCGGCCCCTGACCACCAGGGCACGTGCCCTGGACCCATCTCCGAGCGACGGAGAGAGCGGGAGCGGCTTGGTCGGCCGGGCTGGGGACGGTTGTGGAATTATTAACCCGGCAACTATAGAAGTCTGTTCCCGGCCGCTGAAGTCTAGTGATTTCGGGCTTTGGCGAAATCACGGGTATGACTTATTTAGTTGCCGGAGTAATAAAACGGGGGCGCCTCTACGGCGGCCGCCGGTTGACAATTATAGGAAGGCCGCCACGGCGGCCCGGCCCGGGAGGGTGTGAAATGAAAAAATTGACTCGCCGCCACCTGGCGGCCTCGGTGGCCAAGGCCACCGGCCTGAGCCAAACCGCGGCGGACAACATGACCGCGTTCGTTTTTGAGCACATGACCCTGGTGCTGGCCAAGGCGCTGAAAAAAAACGACCACGCGGTGCTGATCCTGCGCAATTTCGGCTCGTTCCGGGTGCACACCCCGTCCACCCCGTTCGGGTGGGACTTTCGGGCCGGGGCCCCGCTGGCCGGCCCGCCCCGGCGGCGGCTCACCTTCCGGGCGTCCCGTTATTTCAAGGATCTGCTCCAGGACTACTGACCAACCCCGGCGGCCATGGGCCGGGTGGACAGCGCAAAAAACCGCCCTCCGAATGGCTCGGAGGGCGGTTTTTTTGCGCTCCCGCCGGAAGCTCAGGCGAAAGCGGCCCGCCATCCCGCCGTTTAGAGCGTTTTGCTTAAACTCAAAGTTGTCGTGACTCAGACCGACGAGCCGCAACTGCGGGGTGACCTCGAGCCTGTTAAAACCTGAGGCCAACGGAAGGCACCACAAGAGCCTTCACGCCCCGTCAGGCCGAGCAAAACCTTAACAAACCTTAGCAACTCGCCGGCCGTGGAGGGTCAGACTCACGCCCCTGCTGCCAGGCGAGGCGACTTCGCCTTTGAAAGATTCCCGGAATATCGCAGGCCGTCACGCATCGCGTTATTTTTTTCTGGTGGGTGCCCGGTGGGTGCTTGAAGCGACAAGGGCTTAAGCCTCGCGGCTTAAGCCCTTGTCAAACTGGCTCCTCAGGACGGACTCGAATATTTTTTTAAGGTAAATTATATCAACAATTTAAAATAAAAATCATGAAATATTGCCCCATAGGTTGCCCCCAAATGATCGTCTATTTCTGGGTTCTAGTCCGGTATCCATCTTTTGAGCCCCGGCAGGCAACCGGGGCGTGGTGTGACGACACATCGATTTCGCTACTTCATAGGCACCTCCCTGCGCTCATGCAAAAATGAAAAACCCGGCCGAAGCCGGGGCAGTTTGAAGAGAGCGGAAAATTTTTCAGAACAAGCCTTTAGCGCGATATTCTGACGGCAACCATTCCATTGCGCCGTCCCCGCTACAAGTTTCAAATTTAAGCACATCTTTGATTTGGGCTGCATTGTTAAGCAATTTATCGTCTCTCGTCACAAAAAGTGAACACTTCATAGCAAACGCAGTAGCCAAATGCAGGGAGTCAAAGGGCTTTGCGGACAAGCCATGCTCCCAGGTTAAATCGCGGGCCAGGGTGATTATTTTTCCTGTCGGCATTACTGGAACCATAATATGCCCAGACATAAAAATGCTGTTGAAGCTGTCTTTTATCAATTCATCTGCTATTTTGCGATCCTTCGCGCCTTTAATGTAAGTGCATTCGACCATAAGCAGCGATGATCCATATAATTGAATCTTCCTGGCTTTTGCAGCGGCCAATGCTTGCCTGCAAAACCAACAGTGATCTTCACGTCCGGGAGAATCTTTGCCGCTATAATCGCCTTGGATCATATCGATATAGCAACAAGCATCAAGGTAAATTTTAGTTGTCTCCGCCACGTATCCTCCTGATATATTCGGCAGAGTCAAGGCCTCCAGTGATGTCGGGAATCATCCCAAAAAAATTGTTATACGCTTCCTCGTTAAACTCAGGTGCAAATTCAAAGTCGGTGGCTTCAGTTATTTCGGTTTTGCCAGAAGCGTTATCATATTTGATCGTCCCAGTGACAATAATTATGGCCCCTTCTTTTGCGAATAGACTCAGTATTTTTTGATGGTCTTCCTGCTTATAAATACACTTGATAAGTTCGCTACTCGTAATATCTCTAATGTTAACAAACGGCCTTGGAGCGCCCCTCGTCCAACCATACAAAGTCCCCATAACAGAGCCGTAGTAAGACTGGACTTCCGTGCGCAAATCGGCAATTGCCAGCAGTTTATTTTTGGATATTTTAACAGTCTTGGGGCGCTTCCTTCCTGCCGTAGACAAGGAGACGGAAGCGATTTCATCCTCGTCGAACGTGCCGGCGAAAGCGACGGCGTGATCTACCGTTTGCCGGCTAATCGCGCCCACAGTCTTGGCAGTGCGGGGGTTAAAGCTGATTACAGAATTAAAGGTAGATTGAAATTTTTGATTGTCTTCATCTTCAACAGGCGTACGACAAACAAGATCAAAGGCGCAAGAAGAATTGCGGAATTTTTCAGCCACCCAGTTCTCGCTAGACACGCCTATACCCAAATCGCTCGCTACAGATTGGGCCAGGTCGGCCATTTTTTCCATCTGTTGCGCCAATTTTAATATTGGGACCCCTTTTACTCCGGGGCTAAATTTGACTCTAACCTTGATTTCTTTGGACATTTTCTATAATGGGGACGGAACGCCGAAGAATAAAGAGCAAAATGTAAATCGGCATGCAAAAATGACCCACTATAGGGTGTAATAGGCACGTAAAAATGACCCACCTCAACCGCCTGCCGCTATGATGCCATAGCGGAGGTTTAAGGAGATGTTGACGGTGGATATGATAAGGAAAGTACGGA
>JAVBQN010000074.1:0-5729 GCA_031549025.1 Candidatus Adiutrix sp.
TCGTTCCTCATCCAGCTCTTCGGCCTGGTGACGCCGCTCTTCTTTCAGGTGGTCATGGATAAAGTGTTGGTGCACAAGGCCTTGACCACGCTGGATGTCCTGGCCATCGGCTTCCTGGCCGCCTCGTTTTTCGAGGTCATCTTGAACGCCCTGCGCAACTACCTCTTCAGCCACACCACCACCCGGGTGGACGTGGAACTCGGGGCTCGCCTCTTCAACCACTTGACGGCCCTGCCGCTGGCCTGGTTCCAGGCCCGCCAGGCCGGGCAGTCCGTGGCCCGTGTGCGCGAACTCGACTCCCTGCGCAACTTCCTCACCTCCACGGCGCTGACCCTGGTCATCGATCTGGGCTTCACTTTCATCTTTTTCGGGGTCATGTATTTCTACAGCCCGACGTTGACGCTGGTGGTTCTGGCCTCGATCCCCTTCTACGTCGTCCTCTCCATTTTTATCACGCCCATCCTGAAACACAGGCTGGACAAGAAGTTCCAGTATGGCGCGGCCAACCAGTCCTTCCTCGTGGAGGCCGTCACCGGGGTGGAGACCATCAAGAGCCTGGCCCTGGAGCCGCAGATGCAGAAGCGCTGGGAGAACATGCTGGCCAGCTACGTCACGGCCGGGTTCCGCGCCCAGAATCTGGGCCAGATGGCCGGCCAGGTGGCCAGCTTCATCCAGAAGCTGACCACGCTCCTCATCATCTGGTTCGGCGCGCACCAGGTGATGAAAGGCGAACTGACCGTGGGCCAGCTCGTGGCCTTCAACATGATCGCCGGCCGGGTGAGCGGGCCCATTCTCAAGCTAACCCAGTTGTGGCAGGACTTTCAGCAGGCGGGCATCTCCCTCAAACGGCTGGGCGACATCCTCAACACCCCGCGTGAGCCGGGCCTGGACCCGGGACGCGGGAGCCTGCCCGACCTGCGCGGGCGGGTGGAGTTCGAGCACGTGCGCTTCCGCTACCGCCCCGACGGCCCGGCCGTGCTGGAGGATTTAACCATCGAGGTGCACCCCGGGGAGATTATTGGTTTGGTGGGCCGCTCGGGCAGTGGCAAGAGTACGTTGGCGAAACTCGTGCAGCGGCTGTATGTGCCCGAGGCCGGCCGGGTGCTGGTGGACGGCGTGGACCTGGCCCTGGTGGACACGGCCTGGCTGCGCCAGAGCATCGGGGTGGTGTTGCAGGAGAACGTGCTCTTCAGCGGCACGGTGCGGGAGAACATCGCCCTGGCCGATCCGGGCATGCCGCTGGAGCGGGTGGTCGGGGCCGCCAAGCTGGCCGGGGCCCATGACTTCATCCTGGAACTGCCGGAAGGCTATGACACGCAAGTGGGCGAGCGCGGCGGCAGCCTTTCCGGCGGGCAGCGGCAGCGCCTGGCCATTGCCCGCGTCCTCACCGGCGACCCGCGCATTTTGATTTTCGACGAAGCCACGAGCGCCCTCGATTACGAATCCGAGCGCGTCATCCAGGAAAACATGGGGGCCATCTGCCGGGGCCGGACCGTGTTCATCATCGCCCACCGACTGTCGGCCGTGCGGCCGGCCAGCCGCATCTTCGTCCTGGACAAGGGCCGGCTGGTGGAGAGCGGCCCGCCGAAGATGCTGATGGAAAAGAAGGGCTTCTTCTACAACCTGGTCAGGTCGCAAAACCAGGCCGGGCCGGCCCCGCCAGGGGTTCCGCGAAAGGCGGCCGCGTCATGAACAGTTTTATCAGGCTGTGGAAAGAGCGCCATCTCCTGGCCGAAAAGCGGCTGCCCGTTGACTTGAAAAGCTTTCTGCCGCCCTCACTGGAGGTCATGGAAAAGCCGCCGCATCCCGCGCCGCGCGTGATCCTGGCCATCGTCCTCGGCATCTGCCTGGTGGGCATCGCCTGGGCCTGCGTGGGGAAGGTGGACATCATCACCGTGGCCGAGGGCAAGATCATCCCCAGCGGCCAGATCAAGGAGATCCAGCCGTACGACCGGGGCGTGGTACGGCGCATCCTGGTGCGCGAAGGGCAGATGGTCAAATCCGGGGAACCGTTGCTGGAGCTGGACCAGACGCAGACCACGGCCGACGAGTCGCGCCTCACCGCCGAAGGGAAGTTCTCGGAGGACAAGCGTAAACGGCGGGAGTTGTTGGTGGAGCTGCTGCGCCGCCCGGCCGGGGACACGTTGCTGGACAACGACATCCGTAATCATCCAAAACTGGCGGACGACACCAAGAACGCACACCTTTTAGTAGAGGAATACCACAGCGTGGTGGGCCAGTGGCAATCCCTTGAATCACAACTGGAAGAGCGCAAAGCCGAATGGGCCTCGTCACAGGAAATAATCAAACAGCTCACCGCGACCCTGCCACTGATCGAGAAGCGCCTGACCGCGTATCAAAGCCTGTTTGAGCGCCACATGGTGACCATGAACGAATATCTCGCGTTGGAGGAGGAGCGCCTGCGACAGTTCCACGGGCTGGAGTCAGAAAAGGCGCGCTCGGTGCAGCTCACGGCGGCCATCACCTCGATGGAGAAACAGGTTGAGGCGCAACGGGCCCAGAGCGTCTCCGATGCGCTGAACGAGCTGGATGACTTGAGCCGCCAATGCGAAGCCGTGACCCAGGAGCTGGCCAAGGTACGCGACCTCGGGGCCAAGCAGGTGCTCTACGCGCCGGTGGACGGGACGATAAAAGGCCTGGTGGCCAACACCGTGGGCGGGGTGGTGTCGCCGGCCCAGGTGCTGATGGAACTGGTGCCCATGGGCGAAACCCTGGAGGTGGAAGCCTTCGTCAGCAATCAGGACATCGGCTACGTCCGCGCCGGCCAGAAGGCCGAGGTAAAAATCCACACGTTCCCGTTCACCAAATACGGCATCATCGACGCCACGGTGGAGCACGTGGCCGAGGATGCCACCGTGGACGAAAAGCTCGGCCTCATCTACCGCTCCCGCCTGGCCCTGGCCAAGAGCACCATCGCGGTGGACGGCCGTGAGGTGCCGCTCCTCCCCGGCATGGCCGTCTCCGCCGAAATCGCCACCGATCAACGCAGACTCATCGAGTTCTTCCTGGCACCTCTGCTCAGGATGAAGGCCGAAAGCTTGCGGGAGCGGTGAGAATACGCGCGAGATGGAAAACCTTATTGCCGCTCGACAGCCAAGTGACGATATGCTATGCTACATTCATTCAACAAGACTGATGTTCTTTTACAGCGCCCACGTCAATGATACCTCATTCCTACCCATCACGAACCATATTCCATCATCGGCAAAAGTAGTATATAGGTAGTATAAATTTTGAAACTGTCTCGCTTTCTATAAGTGACTGCTTTTTTAACTACATAATTTTAAAACATTTATTCTGAAAATCGTTTTTCTTTATAAGCAAATATCCTGCCTCCATCGGCCGTGAAATTCGCATCCACGACCGTGGCCGTGAGCCCAGAATCGCCCAAATGGACGGGATTATTCCGCTCCAGTCGCTTCGGGAGGCTTTGGGGGCATTGTGGGCGATCGCCCATTGCTTATGGGCGGTCATGGGGGCTCGTGGGTTCGGCCTCAAATCAACTCCTTCAGGTCCACGTTCCGCTCATGGACAAAGGTAGAAGAGCGGTCCGGCTCCGGTTTTTTGGCCGTCACCGGGCTGGATGGCTGCTTCGAAACTGGGGGCCGGCCTTGTTTTTTGTGGCGGCGCTCCCCCTGGCCCCGGACATAGTCACAGAAGGCCGAGTAGCAGATCGTCAGGCGGCCGGCGGCGGTAAGGCGCTCATAGACGGCGTGGATGCTGTGGCCGGCCGCCAGCAATTGATCCACTTCCTCCCGAACCGCCCGGTATTCGACGCGGGCTTCATAGGGTTTTTTACGAATCTTTTCAGTCATGTTTCTCCTTTCCGCTGGATGCGGCAAAATCGGTTTCGTTTACCGAGGAGCCCTGGCCGGCGGCGGGGCGCTTTGGACCCGCCAGCGCCGGCGGCCAGGGCGGGGCGACTTGTCGGCACGAAGGCTTCTTCTTAAAGTTTTGCTCTTGATTTAATGCCCGACACCTGGGGCCTATCCAGGCGGCACTTAATTCCACGGAAACAGTTGCGGGCGAGTTCGAAACTCATTTTTTTAACTCCAAGTCTGAGTGTTGATTCTAAAAATTAGGACAGACGGGGTAGAAAGCGGCCTTTTCGCCCCCTTCGAGCTGACGGTGGGCGGACTAATCGTCACCACGGCGCACCCTGTCCAGGGCTCCAGTCGAGGGGGAAGCCGAATTGTTGGTTGACTCGCCGCTGGGCCTCCTGGGTGTCGACCCCGAGTTTCCAGAGGTCACCCAAGGCTCGGTTCCAGGCTCGGATTTTTTCCTCGTCCAAGGACGACCTCCGAGCAGGCTGAGGCGCGATTGGTTTGACGATTTTTCCCCAGCGCTTCGTCAGATCGGCCAGAGATTTACCCAACCGGGCCGCCTGGCGGCGCAGGGCCTGGGAAGCCCGTTCGCGTTCCTTCTTCAGCATAGGCAGAAGCCCCAGCCAGTCGAAGAATTTTTCGGTCAGGACCCGGATGGCCCGCAAACCGACATAGGCCCCCTCCGCATTCAGGTGACGAGGCTGGGCCACCTTCAGGAAGCCGGCCTCTTTCAGAACGGCGATGGCCCGCTCACAGCGACGCTGGCCGAGCCCGGATTCGGCTACGATGGTCTTCATGTCCAGGTCGATGAAGCCTTGGGCCGGGGTGGGAAGGCCGACCTGCAAGGAGGCCAGGTCCAGGTGCTTGAGTAGAGTTTCGAGGACCACCTGGCAGGCCTCCCGGCGCTCGCTGCGGGTCCGACGGTCGGGATGGAGATTCAGGGCCGGGCATTTATCAGGATGATAAAACCATTCTTTGGCCTTTTCGGCGGCCAGGGAGAGGATGCGGGGCAGACCGCCGGGGCCGGTCGGAATGGGCGTGAGCGGACTGAGGCGCGGATTTTTCGGGTCATGCCCGCAACGGTTGCCGGTAAGGTGGGCCTGGGTCATGGACGCGCCTCGGCATCACCGGCGGAAAACCGCTGGTAGAAATTTGGTAGAAAAAAATGGAGGACGGGGCTTTGGCGGAGGATTCCAGCCGGATTTTTTGCTACCCTGTTTGCTACCCCAAACTGGGGGCAAGATAGGGGCTTCGCCGGTCGAAGGGCTTTATTTTTGGGATGAAGATAAAATGCGGGACGGAGGCCAGTGAAATGGCCGTAGAATAGGGGACGCGGAAGGCCTTGGAAATAGGCGTTTCTGCTGCTAGGGTAGCAATAGGGTAGCAAAAACGGCCAAGGGGTTATCGCGCAATTGCGATAACCCCTTGATTTAACTGGAGCCGGCGATGGGATTTGAACCCGCGGCCTGCTGATTACGAATCAGCTGCTCTACCCCTGAGCTACGCCGGCTAGTGGTGCCTCAGCCCGGTGCGGTTTATATCGTCGCTTTGGGGCTTTTCGGCTTTATGCTTCGCGTATTATACAAAAAATAGACTGGCTAAGCAAGTTTAAACCGCAGGCTCTCCAGGGCGTACGCATCCCTATGTGGTCAGATGTCAAGCCTGAAGTGATGTGGTTCCGTTTTCTTCTCTTTCCAGGCTTTTTCTCTTATTTGTAAAACAGTATCTGGTAAACACTCTCCGAATGTAAATCGGCATGCAAAAATGACCCACTATAGGGTGTAATAGGCACGTAAAAATGACCCACCGCAGCCGCCTGCCGCTATGATGCCATAGCGGAGGTTTAAGGAGATGTTGACGGTGGATATGATAAGGAAAGTACGG
>JAVBQN010000058.1:0-21009 GCA_031549025.1 Candidatus Adiutrix sp.
CGACCGGCTCGGGCGCGGCGGCGGGAGCTTGGGGGGCGGCGGCCGGCTCGGGCGCGGCGGCGGGAGCTTGGGGGGCGGCGGCCGGCTCGGGCGCGGCGGCCGGTACGGACGTGAAGGCCGGGTCGGATTCGGTCAGCCAGCTTTCATCCTCCAGCCACTCCAGGCCCAGGGGGTCGGACCCGGGCTCCACCGGCGGGGCGGGGGCCGGGGCCCGGTGGCGGTCGGTCGGGACGGCCGGCCGGGGGGCGGGTTCCGGGGCGGCCTGTTCTTCGGCGGGCGCGGCCGGGGCGGAATCCAGGAGGAGGGCGTCCCAGAGGTCCTCAACCTGGGCGGAGGCCGGGGCGGCCCAGAGCATCAGCAGAATCAGGAGCGGAGCTCCAAGCCGGATGAATATCGGCCGGGGCGGCCCCGCCAGGGGCGCCCGGGATTTTTTGAATGGAACGAACATGTACTTTCCGGTGGCGGACATAGACCTGAATCCCGTCATTCCCCTGGTCATCGGGCTGGCCGTTTCCGTGGTCAGCTCCCCGACCGGCATTTCGGGAGGGTTTCTCATTCTGCCCATACACCTCAACGTGCTGGGCTTTACCTCGCTGGCGGTGAGCCCCACCAACTTTCTCTTCAACATTGTGGCCATGCCCCCGGGCCTGTGGCGCCTTCACCGGGAGAAACGCCTGATGTGGGGCCTGGGCGGCCTGATCATGCTGGGGTGCCTCCCGGGCATCTTCGCGGGCACGGCCCTGCGGTGTACCTGGCTGCGGCGGGCGGCCGATTTCAGGATCTTCGTGGCTCTGGTCCTGACGATCCTGGCCCTGGGTTTGATTCGCAGCCTCTGGGCGGGCGACTCTCTGGCCAGCCGGGCCGAGCGGCATTTTCGGCGGCGTCCCCACGAATCGGCGAATCTGGCCTGCCGCCACAGCCTGCGTACCATCAGCTTCGAGTTCGGGGGCGAGTCCTTTGCCGTGTCCACGCCGGGGCTGGTGGTTTTATCTCTGGTGGTGGGCCTCCTGGGCGGCGTGTACGGCATCGGCGGGGCGGCCATCATCGCGCCTCTCCTGATCGCCTGTTTCCAGATACCCATTTATCTGGTCAACGGGGCCTCGCTCCTGGCCGGCTGGGCCGGGGCCGTTTTCGGCCTGTTTTCCTACGTAATTTTCTGGCCGGCCGTGTCCGGCGAACCGCCGGTCATGCCGGATCTGAAACTGGGGCTTCTTTTCGGCCTCGGCGGCATGGCCGGGGTGTATGTGGGTTCGGCCCTGCAACGCCGCCTGCCGGCCCGGCCGCTGAAGATTCTGATGCTCGTCCTCATCGGCGTCCTGGCCGTACAGAATTTCCGGGGCTGACGGCCCGGAGGGGGGATTATGAAACTGCTCTTCTTCTATTGCACCGGTTTGGCCCTGACCTGGCTGGCGCTCAACGCCATTCTGGTGGCCGTGGCCTACTGGAGCAACGACGGCGCCCTGGTGCCCCTGATCCTGGGCCTGGTGGGCCTGTCGCTGGGGGCCAGGCTTCTCCTGGCCGCCGTTCGGTGTTACATCCGCCCCCAAAACGGCCGGCACGAGGGGATCATCGTCTGAATCGGGCCGAAGGCCCGGTTCGCCAGTCCGGTCTATTGTATCAAAGGGCGGCCGGAAAGAGAAGTTTCTCTTTCCGGCCGTTTTTTTTGAAAATCCGGGGCTGATGTTGAGCCGGGCGAAAGGTTTTGGAATTTTGCGTTCCGGAGAATACCCGGGGCTTCAGCCCCGGGACCAATCCGGATGCAAAACACCGAATTCTTCCAAGGCGCGGCCCACAAAAAAAGCCGGAAAGAGACGCGTCGGCGTCTCTTTCCGGCTCTCCCGTTTTCAGGTACCGCCGCGTTCGGCGATGAATCCTCAGGGGTAGCGCCGCGAGGCCTGGCCCTGGCCTATGGCCTGATTGTCGGCATCCAGAGCGGTCACGGTAAAGACATACGTGTGAACCTCGGAAGCGGGCGGCTGGGGGCCCTTATAGTTCTGTAAAGCGCCGACCGGGATGACGCCGCTGCCGTTATTGGCGACTTTGCCGCCGCCATGGTTCATGTTGGGGCGGTCCAGATCTTTCATGCGGACGTCGAAAAAAGCCGTTCCGCTCGGAATGTTGCCGACCAGTATTTGGGGGCTGGGGCTGGACAGGGAGCCGCCGTGGCCTTCCCAAGCGAACTGGACGGTCAACGAGTTGTTTTGGCCGGCCGGCCCGGCCTGCTTCGGCCCGTTACAGCCGGCCGCTAAAACGGCGACGGCCAGTACGGCCAGGGTTAATAGGACAAACTTTTTCCCGCGTTTCATACCAAACCTCCGATTTTAAATATGGCGATATGACCGCCTTTCAACGTGAACCAACGCCCAACCATAAACTCCGATTGCCCGCTGGGCCATGACCTTGCCTCCGTCGGGACGACGGAGGACAAAGACCTCGCGCCACAACTTGTGTCGTCCTTTTTGAAAATCACCTAATATTATATTATAGCAAATTTCAGCTCGAAAGTGCGTTTTTTTGTTATTACTCCGGCAACTGAATAAGTCATACCCGTGATTTCGCCAAAGCCCGAAATCACTGGACTTCAGCGGCCGGGAACAGACTTCTAAAGTTGCCGGGTTAATATGAAAAAAAAAAACCGGAAAAAGACGCCGAGGCCTCTCTTTCCGGCTAACTGTATAAGCCGCCATGCCTTCGGCGGCGGATCCCTACTTCTTCTCCATCAGTTCGATGATGGCGTCGTCCTTGATGATGAAGGCCATGCGGGAGCCGTCATCGTTGGTCACCGGGCCGAAGATGATCCGGTCGGCTTCGGCCAGATAGGTATCGGCATTGTCCACCTGGTAGGCCACGTGGGGATTTTTGTGCATGATTTCGGGGAAGGGGGTGCCTTCCTCGAATTTCAGATATTCTATCTGATAGTCGTGAGCCGCCGGATCGCTCATCCACAGCTTCAGGGGCTCGACGTAGGTCATGCCCGGCTTCTTGTTGGTGACGGGGATGCCGATGTGCAGGTATTTGGCGGTCATGCCTTTTTCTCCTTTTTCAAGAAATCCCGGTACAGGGCGAAGGCCTTGGCCGCGGTGTATTTTTCATGAACCACCGCGCCCACGGCCCGGCACATGGCCGCCGGGGATTCGGCCTGGAAAATGTTGCGGCCCATGTCCACGCCCCGGGCGCCTTCGCTGATGGCCCGGTGGCACATGGTCAGGGCTTCCTTTTCCGGCACCTTCTTGCCCCCGGCAATGACGATGGGCACGGGGCAGGCGGCGGCCACCCGCTCGAAGCCTTCGCAGTGATAGCTTTTGATGAGCTGGGCGCCCGTTTCGGCCACCAGGCGCGTGGCCAGGAGGAAAAATTTCTCGTCCCGGGCCATGTCTTTCCCCACGGCCACCACGCCCAGGGTGGGGAGGCCGAAGTTCTCGCCCGCGTCCACGGTGCGGGCCAGGAGTTCGAGGGAATTGCGCTCCCCGGGCGCGCCCACGAAGGTCTGGACCGCCAGGGCGCAGGCGTTCAGGCGCACGGCGTTCTGGATGTCGCAGGCGAGGCCGCCGCCCTGGCTCATGTCCTCGAACATGACGGAGGAATCATAGTTGGCCCTGAGGCACAGCGGCTTGGGCTGGTCCGGGGGAAGGGAGGTCCGGAAGGCCCCCCGGGTGCCCATCAGGACGTCCACATACGGGATCAGGGGCGGGATGGCCAGATCCAGCCGCTCCAGGCCCGAGGTGGGGCCCATGATGTAGCCGTGGTCAAAGGCCAGCATGACCGTGTTGCCGGACCGGGGGTTGAACATCCGGGCCAGCCGGTTTTTCATCCCCCAGTCATAGTGGGCCGCGCCCTTGACGGCGAAGCCCGGCCCGGCCGGGGGCGTGTCGAGATGGAAATTTTTGGAGGGTCTGTTCCCCTGCGTATCCGCCATGCCCGGGCCTCACTTCTTGAAATAGGGGGTCCGGCAGGGGGCCTGCCAGTATTTGAGGAGCTCGTCGTCCATGCGGGCCATGAACATCTGGAAGCCGGCCATTTCCTGCACGGTCAGGAGTTCGCCCACATAGTTGGCCACGATCTCGATGTTCTTGGCCAAAAGGTATTGTTCGCAGCGGCGGTAGACCAGGAACAGCTCCATCAGGGTGGTGGCCCCGACTCCGTTGAGGATGAGCATGATCTTTTCGCCGTTCTTGATGGACAGGTCGTTCAGGAGGGCCTGGACCATCAGGTCGGCCGTCTCGTCGGCGCTCTTCATGGGTTGGCGGCCGCCGCCGCCTTCGCCGTGCTGGCCCATGCCCACTTCCATCTCGTCTTCGCCCAGGTCGGCCAAGAGGCTTCCCGTGCTGGGGTGGGTGGCGCCCCGGACGGCCACGGCCAGGGTGGCCATGTTGTCGGCGAAGCGCTGGGCCAGGGCGGCCACGTCCTCCAGGGAGCGGCCGGCCGCCGCCGCGCCGCCGGCGATCTTATACAGCGGCACGCAGCCCACCAGTCCGCGCCGGTCCTCGCTGTTGGACCGGGGCGCGTTGGACACGTCCTCCTGGGTGACCACCTTGAGGACCTTCAGGCCCTGCTTCCTGGCCTCTTTCATGGTCAAATTCCCGGTGAGCATGTCCCCGGCGTGGTTCAGGACCACGTACAGGACACCCTGGCCCCGGTCGGCCAGCTTGATGGCGTCCAGGCAGGCCTGGGGGCCCGGGGCGGCGAAGATGTCGCCCACCACGGAAACGTCGACCAGGCCCTCGCCCACAAAGCCGGAGAGGGCCGGCTCGTGGCCGGCGCCGCCCTGGGTGACGATGGTCACCCGGTCGGCCTGGGACAGGCGGTTGTTGACCACCATCCGGTCGCCCGTCAGGGTGACCAGGTCGCGGTTGGCGGCCGCAAAACCTTCCAGAAGTTCGGTGGTCAGGTTTTCCGGGGCATTGATGAATTTCTTCATTTTCATGCTTTCCTCCTCAATAATCGGCCAGGCCTTCCATAAGGCCCTGGAAAAACAGGGCGGTGCTGAGCGCGCCGGCGTCCGGCGTGCCGATGGTCCGTTGGCCGTAGCTGCGGGCCCGTCCGAATTTCGACACGAACCCTTCGCTGTCCCTGGCCCCTTGCGCGGCGGCCCGGGCCGCTTCGGCCAGGACCTCCCGGACGTCGTCCCCGGCCGCCTGGCCAGCCGCGACCGCCGGGATCAGGGCGTCCATCATGGTCTTGTCGCCCACCCGGGCCGTGGTGATGTCCCGCAGGGAGGCCAGGCCCGCGGCCAGCATGGCCTTGAGGCGAGGCGCGTCCACCTCGGTTTCGTCGCCGAGGGGCCCGGCCAGGCCCTCGATGAGAGTGCCGTAGAGCGGGCCGGAACTGCCGCCGCCGACGGCCATGACGCCGCCGCCCAAATCTTCGAGAAAGGCCTTGAGGCTCACGTCGGCGGGCCAGGCCTCGAGGCGGGCCTCGACCAGGGCGGCGATTTTCCCCATGGCCACACCGTGGTCTCCGTCGCCGAAGCGGGAATCGATCTCGCAGAGCTGGTCCGCGCCCTGACGCCAGCGGCGGGCGGCGGCGCGCAGCATGACGGCTAGGGCGGAGCGATTTATTGACATTTGTAATGTCTCCTGAAAATATCAAGGATTGAATGCTTCCAATGTTACTCGTATTGATGACATATGTCAAGAGCGAAGGCGGCCCAAAGGGATTGCGGCTGTTGTGTCGGGGATATATAGGCGATTGGTTGTATGTTTAGGTTACGTTCGTAACCGCATTGCCCTCGGGATGCGCTAAAACTTCCCGCAGCAATTCCTCCCGGGCCACCACGTGGGTCAGGAACCCCGTCCGCAGGGCCCCGGCCAGGGCCCGCCAGCCCAGGTTGGCCGAGCACAGGCCCACCACGTGCCGGCTGCGGGCCAGGAGTTCCAGGGGAATCTGGAGAGCGTAGTCGAAATCCGAATGGATGATCTCCCCCGAAACGTCGAAATAGTAGGCGATGAGCCGGCCCACGGCCCGGCGCTGGGCCAGGAGGTTGCCGAAACGGGCCCGGGAGGCGAAGTCCGGGGTGGAGGGGTAGTTGCCGATGTTGACCAGGGCCACGTCCAGTTTTTCCCACTGCCGCAGCACGGTTTTATAATTTTCCGTCTTGCGCAGGAGGTCCATTTCCTCCCGGGTTTCGGCAAAGGCCGGGGTGTGCAGGAAGTGAGGCGTGGCCAGGGTGTGGTGGGCCACGATGCGGACGTTTTCGTTGGAGTGGTAGTTGCGGATGGAGATATGGCTGTTGCCGACCATGGGGCAGACTTCGGTGATAAGGTCCCGCTCGGGCGGCCGCCGTTCCAGGATCTGCACGAGGGTCCCGATGATATGGCCCCAGCCCAGGCCGATGCGGCCGCCGCCCAGGGCGCGCAGATCCTCGATGGCCGCCAGGGCCAGGGCCTGGTTGGTGAGGTGGTTTTCGGCCTCGTCCGTCACCAGGGCGCCGCCCTTGAGGCCGAAGGCCTCCCGGGCCTGGCTCATGAGGGGATGCTCCCGCTGTTCCCAGGAATGGACGCGGATCTCCACCAGGCCGGCCGCCCGGGCCTCCCGCAGGAGACGGCTGATGAGCGGCCGGGACACGCCCAGGCCGCGGGCGATTTCCTCCTGGGTGCGGTCTTCCTCGTAGTACAGGCGGGCCACCCGTTCCAGGCGTCGGGCTTTTTCCGGGGAGAGTTTCATGGGGTCGTCCTCTGGTGAAAGGGAATTTCCGCAGTTAATAATGATACCTGACTGTGGCACAAATGCTCTCATAATGCAAGCCCCGCCTCGGCGGCTCCCGGGGGGGTGACGCATTGTTCGCCTTCTCTCATATGTCAGCCCTGGACCGGACCAGGCCAGCCTTGATTCCTGAGGGAATTTCTGGTTATAATGGCGGAGTTACGGCCGTCAATTTCGGACGAGAGGCCGCGTTTTCAAGAGTATGCCACCCCTGATCAGCCGGCGCCGAGGGCCGGCCGGAAAAGAGTTGAGGCCCAGGTGAAAAAAACGGGACATCGACGGGCGGCCTGGCTGGCCTGGGCCGGCACCCTGCTCATCTTCGGGCTCCTGGTGGCCCGGGGCGCGGTGGCCAGCGGCTACCAGTGGGAGTGGTCCCGGGTGCCGGCTTTTTTCTTCGACTGGGACCGGGGCGAACCCGGGCCCCTCCTGCGGGGCCTGGCGGTCACCGGCCGGATCATTTTGTGGAGTTTTCCGCTCACTTTCATCCTGGGCCTGGCCTGCGCCCTGGCCCGCCTGGTGGGGGGGCCGGTGTGGTCCGGCCTGGCCCGGGTGTATCTGGAAGCCATCCGCAACACGCCGCTCCTGGTCCAACTGGCCGTGGTCTATTTCATCTTCGGGGCGGTCTTCGACTTTTCGGGGTTCTGGGCGGCGGTCATCGCCCTCAGTCTTTTCGAGGGGGCCTACCTGTCGGAAATTTTCCGCTCGAGCCTCCTGGCCGTGGATCAGGGCCAATGGCAGGCGGCCTGGTGCCTGGGCCTCTCCACCCCGGACACCTTCCGGAAAGTGATCCTGCCCCAGACCGCGCCGATGCTCCTCCCGCCGATGTGCAGCCTGGTCATTTCCCTGGTCAAGGATTCGGCCCTGGCCTCCACCATCGCCGTCTACGAACTCACCAAGGAGGCCCGCATCCTGGTGGCCGACACCTTTCTGGCCTTCGAACTGTGGCTGACCGTCGCCCTGGTGTACCTGGCCGTCAACCTGGCCCTGTCCCACCTGGGGGCCCGCCTGGAGCGGCGGGCGGGGCGCCTCCAGACCGGGGCCGCCTGATGGACCGCTCCGCGCCCTTCATCGAGCTGCGGGGGCTCCACAAGGCGTATCCCGGCGGCCACCGGGCCCTGAAGGATGTGTCCCTGTTCGTGCGGCGCGGCGAGACCGTGGTGGTGCTCGGCCCCTCGGGCTCGGGCAAGTCCACCCTGCTGCGCTGCCTCTGCGGCCTGGAGGAGCTTGACGCCGGCACCATCGTCATCGACGGCCAGACCCTCACCGGCGACGAACGCCTCCGCGACCGGATGCGGCCGGAATTGGGCATGGTCTTCCAGGCCTTCAACCTCTTTCCCCACCTCACCGCCCTGGAGAACCTGACCCTGGCCCCGGTGCGCGTGCGCCGGGAAACGCCGGCCCGGGCCGAGGCCCGGGCCCGCGACCTCCTGGCCAAGGTGGGGTTGGCCGACAAGGCCGAGGCCCGGCCGGCCCAGCTTTCCGGCGGCCAGCAGCAGCGCGTGGCCATTGCCCGGGCCCTGGCCATGAACCCCAAGGTCATGCTCTTTGACGAGCCCACCAGCGCCCTGGACCCGGAAATGATCGGGGAGGTGCTGGCCGTCATGAAAGACCTGGCCCGCGAAGGCTCCACCATGATCGTGGTCACCCACGAAATCGGGTTCGCCAAGGAGGCCGGGCACAACCTCATCTTCATGGACGAAGGTGAAATCCTCGAGCGCGGGCCCGTGCTGCGTTTTTTCGAAAATCCCCAGACCGAACGGGCGCGGGATTTTCTGGCCAAAATTCTCTCCTGACCCTCCCCCGGGCGCGAACGGCCGGGCCGGAGTTTCACCCAAATTAAGGAGGCGACATGCTGAAACGTGGATGGCTGAAAGGTTTGATTCCGGCTGTGGCCGCGCTGGCCGCCGCGCTTGTTTTGCACTCCCCGGCCTGGGCCCGGACCGCCCCGCCTTCGGTCGCGGCCGACCCGGCCGCGGCCAGGACCCTGGCCGGCAACCCCTGGGTGGAGCGCATCCAGAAGCAGGGCTCGCTCCGGGTCGGCTTCGACCTGTTCCGGCCCTGGGCCATGCAGGCCAAGGACGGCCATTATCTCGGCTTCGAGATCCAGGTGGCCGAGGCCCTGGCCGCCGATCTGGGCGTGAAGGCGGAATTCGTGCCCACGGCCTGGGACGGCATCATCCCGGCCCTCTTGACCAGCCGCTTCGACATCATCATCGGGGGCCTGGGCATCACCGAGGAACGGGCCAAGCGGGTGGCCTTCACCGACCCCTATTCCTTTTCCGGCCTGGCCATCGCGGCCAGCCGCCTCACCGCCCCGGGCCTGACCTCCCTCGACGATTTCAATAAAAAGGAAATGCGCATCGCGGTCAAGAGCGGCACCACCGCGGCCGCGGCCGCCAAGGAGCATCTGCCCCAGGCCACCATTGTGGAATTCGACGACGAGGGCCAGACCGCCCAGGAGCTGAAGAGCGGCCGGGCCCAGGCTCTGGTGTCCTCCGCCCCCTATCCGGGCGAACTGGCCGCCCGGAACCCCACGGAAATCTACCTCCCCGTGGAGGGCACCTTCACCAAAGAGCCCTGCGGCCTGGCCCTGAACCCCAAGGACCAGGACGCCCTCCCGGCCCTGAACGCCTGGATCGCGGCCCGCTTCGCCTCCAAATGGCTCGACGCCACCTGGCGCTATTGGTTCGAGACCCTGGATTGGGAAGGGGAGTTGCAGTGAGGACCGCGCCATGAGCGACGCCGGCCATCCGCCGCCCCAACTGCGGAGCCGGGGCTTCCGGCTCCGGGACGGGGCGGCGTTGGCCGTTCTGGCCGGGCTCGCGGTCTGGCTGGGCTGGCGGGTTTTGGCGGATTTCACCTATGACTGGCAGTGGGGGGTGATCCCCCGCGCCCTGGCCTACGTCGGGGAAGACGGGGAGTGGCATGTCGGCACCCTGACGCGGGGCCTGGGCCTGACCCTGCGCCTGAGCCTCTGGGCTTCGGCCCTGGGCCTGGGCCTGGGCCTGGGCCTGGCCGTGGGCCGGCTGAGCGGGCGGCTGTACTGCCAGCTGCTGGCCCGCACGGCGGTGGAGGTCAACCGCAACCTCCCGCCTCTGGTGTTGATCTTCGTGGCCTTCTATTTCCTCAGCGCCCAGCTCCTGCCCTGGACCCGGCTGATCGGCCTGATCCGGGGCCTGGGGCCCACGGTCCAGGCCGTGGCGGAGGCGGCCACCACCAGCCTCCGCGACCTGGACGTCTTTTTCCCGGCGGCCCTGGCCCTGGCCCTGTATGAAGCCGCCTACTTTTCCGAAATTTTCCGGGGGGCCATCCTGGCCACGGGCCGGGGCCAGTGGGAGGCCGCCCACTGCCTGGGCCTCAGCCGCTGGCAGCAATACCGCTTCGTGATCCTGCCCCAGGCCTTCCGCCGGGCCGGGCCCCAACTGGCCGGCCAGTTCATCTCCACAGTCAAGGATTCCTCCATCGTCTCGGTGGTGAGCCTGGCCGAGCTGACCTACAGCGGCCAGCAGCTCTCCACCACCACCCACCGCCTTTTCGAGGTCTGGCTGACCGTGGCCGCTCTCTATTTCCTCGTCAATTTCGGATTGTCGGCCCTGTTTCGGCGTCTGGAAAGCTGATCGCCGGGAGGCCCGGAAGCGGGGCGGGGCGGCCGGGAGACTGGCCCCGGCCTCCGAAACGGACGGGGCTTTACTCCGGCGCGGACTCGGCCGGAGCGGACTCGGCCGGAGCGGAGTCCGCCGGAGCGGCCGTCCGGCCGGCGGGCGGCTCCTGGACCAGGCCGCTCACCACCAGGCGGAGCTGGGGAGCCAGGGGATCGTTGGTCAGGACCCAGGCGGTCTTGCGCAGCTCCTGCCCGGCCCACTCCCGGTAGACCTTTACCGAGATGGTGATGCGGCCCGTTTCCCCCGGGGCCACCACCCGGTCGAACATGGCCGCCGAGCAGCCGCAGCCCGGCTTGACCTCGGTGATCTCCAGCGGGGCGTCCCCTTCGTTCCTGATGAGGAATTCGTGGCTGACCTGGGTGCCCGCCTCGATGTCGCCGGCCTCGTAGACCGGCTGTTCGACCATCAACCGGGGCTTGGGCCCGGCGCTTTCCCCGGGCGGGGCCGTGGCCGGGGCCAGCTGCTGGGCCAGGGCCGGACCGCAGAACACCATGAGGCACAGGGCCGGCAGCCAAAACCATCGTCTCATCATCATCGGACCTGTGCCCCTTTCGTATGCGGGCGCGGCCGGCCGGGTCAATCCCAGCGTTCGGCCAGTTCCCGCTTGACGCTTTCGAAATGCCGGGCTTCGTCCTCCATCAGGGCGTTGTACTGACGGTCGGTCAGGCCTTCGGCGCCCCGGTTGAGGGTCAGGCTCCGGGCGAAAAAGAGGGGCGCCAGGGCGGCGGCAATGGCCTGGCGGTCGTCGTCGGAGGCCGTTTTATACGTCAGCACGGCCTCCACCACGCATTGCCGCCATTGTTCCACCGTGACGGTCGGGCCGCCGCCCCGGCCGGTGACGGCCAGTTCCTCCTCCAGGGCGCCGGCCAGGTCGGCCGGGAAAAAACGGCGCCAGGTTTCCCGATGCTGCCGGCCGAGTTCGCGGAAGGATTCGTAAAGGTACCTCCGGTCCAGCTCGATCTGGGGGGCGGGCTTCACCGGGGGCTGGTCCACCCCTTCCATGATGGTGCCCCGGGAGGTCTTGGCCGTGGCCCAATAGTCGTGGGTGGTGATGATGAGGTCGAAGATGGCCTTGGTGACGTGGGTGAAGGCCCTGGCCAGATCGTTGTCCAGCTTGGTGACGGAGGCCAGCCGGGGGTGCCCCATGAAGGATTGGCAGATGCGGGCCTTGTTCATGATGGCCGAGGTCAGCATTTTCAGGTCCGACCGGTAGCCCCGGTCGTCGAACTCCCAGTCCTGCGTCAGGTAGAAGTCGTTGAGAGCGGCGGAAAAGGCGTGGTCCACGCAGATGGGCTGCAAGACCCGCCGGCCGAAGACGGCCTGCCCCAGAGGATAGACCAGGCCCCGGGAAATGGGCGCGTCGTAGCGGTGCCGCACGTACAGCGGGGCCACATAGTCGGCCCGATTGCCGAGGATGGGGTCGATGAGGCCCGGAAACCAGGTGGTCTTGATGCTGAGAAGGTTGGCGTCCACCAGCACCACCACCTTGGCCGAAAAGTTCTTGGCCGTCTGGAAGGCGTTGCGCAGATTGGCCCCCTTGCCGCGAACCCCCGGGGGGGTGGAGACATAGACGCGGGGAATCACGCATTCCGCGTTGAAGAAGGCTTCAGCGGTCCCGTCGCCGGAGTGGTTGTCGCAGTTGATGATGACGGAACGCAGCTGGGGGTAGAAATTGCAGAGCCCCGCGGCCGCTTTGCGGGTCGGCAGGGCGATATGTTCGGCTTCCTGGTAGGAGGGGATGCATACCGCGATATCCACTTCGGTCACCCCGTCGGGGTTGACCAGCTCGTGGATCTGGGAGCGGCGGTCCGAAGTCTCGGTCATTCAAAAATCCTTGCTATGTCTGACGGCGCCGGCGGCCAACCTGGGGATGGACCACGCGGCCGGTTATTCTTCTGGGAATGCTATGCGTCTAATAAAAAAAATTATATTAACCCGGCCGCTATAGAAGTCTGTTCCCGGCCGCTGAAGTCTAGTGGCTTCGGGCTTTGGCGAAATCACGGGTATGACTTATTTAGTTGCCGGAGTAATAATACTCTATTCTGTCCGCCTAGTCAAAATTTCAACAACGGTTTTCACTATGCGAAAAACAGACCGCCTTCACCGGCCGAAGCTACAGTTGGGAAAATGGCAGTCCGGGCACTGCTCGCAGAAGCCGCCGTGGCCCAGGGAGGTGAAATCGCGGCGGGTGAGGCGCTGGCCGGCCAGAAGGCGCGGGGCGATGAGGTCGAAGATGCTGGCCCGGTTGTACATCACGCAGCCCGGCAGGCCCAGGATGGGCACCCGGCCCCGGTAGCCCAGCATGAACATGGCCCCGGGAAAGACCGGAGTGCCGTAGGTGACCACTTCGCCCGACACCTGGCGGATGGCCGCCGGGGTCTTGTCGTCGGGGTCCACGCTCATGCCGCCGGTCACGGCCACCAGTTCGGCGCCCTGGTCCAGGGCCTGGGTGATGGCCTCGGCCGTGGCCCCGGGCTCGTCGGGGACGGTGGCGTGGAAGATGATGTCCGAGCCCCAGGCCGCGAATTTTTTCCGCAGCACCGGGGTGAAGGCGTCCGGGATACGGCCGTGGTAGACTTCGCTGCCCGTGGTCACCACGCCCACCCGGTGGGGAATGAAGGGCGCCACCGACATCAGGGGGCCGCGTTCGCGGCAAAGGCTCTCCACCCCGGCCAGGGATTCCTCGGCCACGCACAGGGGGATGACCCGGGTGCCGGCCAGGTTCTGCCCGGCCGGCACTTCGCGCAGGGTGTGGATGGCGGCCACCGAAACGTCGGGGATGTCGTTTAAGGCGGCCAGGAGATCCAGGTCCATGATGAAGAGACCCTGGATATCGGCGGTGAGGTTGATGCGGCCCTCGGTGGGGCGGCCGAAGCTCACGTTCCGGCCGGCGACGGCCCGGGCGATGCGCTCGGCGGCCTCGTCCTCGTGCACCTGGCCGTCGGGCTGGTCGCTCCAGACAAAAAGGTTTTCCTTCCCCAGCCGAAGAAGATGGGGCACGTCCTCGGGCCGCACCACGTGGCCCCGCCGGAAAGCCGCGCGCTTGTGTTCGCCGGGAACGATTTCGGTGATGTCGTGACAGATGATCAGGCCCACGGCCTGTTCCACCGGTATGGATTTCATCGGGTTCCCCTT
This sequence comes from Candidatus Adiutrix sp., assembly GCA_031549025.1. GTDB lineage: Bacteria > Desulfobacterota > Desulfarculia > Adiutricales > Adiutricaceae > Adiutrix. Next base: position 13,500 of record JAVBQN010000058.1, read on the forward strand.
TGGTCCGGCCGGTTGCCGCCGCCCCCGGGGCGGCGCGAAAATTTCGAGCTTTCTTCTTGCAATCTGCTTCGTTTTGGGCTATAAATAGCCCTGGTCAAACGGTGGGTGTAGCTCAGTTGGTTAGAGCGCCAGGTTGTGGCCCTGGAGGCCGGGGGTTCGACCCCCCTCACTCACCCCATTTTTAAGAAACCCAAGCCGAACGATCCGCCAAGCGGAAGGTTCGGCTTGGGTTTTTTTTGCGGGCCGGGGCGCGGCGGGCTCATTTCGGGGCTTTCCGGGCCTGCCGTTCTTTCTCGATCAGCTGGTCGGCCACTTCCAGAAACCCGGCCGGACCGTTGGTGGTGCCGAGATCGAAACGATAGCGGCCGTCGATGACCATGGAAGGCACGCCCGGGAGGTCGTAGGCCAGCATGAGTTTGTCCAGAAAATCCATCCGGGCGGTCACTTCAGGAGAGTTGAAGACCTTGGCCAGACGGTCCGGGTCGATCTTGAGGGCCGCGGCCAGCCTGGGCAGGTCCGCGGGCTTGCTGACGGGCTGGTGCTTTTGCTGGAACAGGTCGAAGACGATTTCGTCGGCCTTGTGGTCCAGGCCCAGCTCGCGCAGGGTGAAAAAGATGCGGGCATGGAAGATGGTGGGTTCGCGGTAGCTGAAGGGCAGGCGGACGAAGCGCACGTCGGCCGGGAGTTTCGCCGCCCAGTCGGTGATGAGGGGATCGATGTGGTAGCAGGCCCCGCAGTTGTACCAGAAAAAGGACACGACTTCGATGCGGCCGTCCGCCGGGTTGTGGAGCACCGGGGAGCCGGGCAGTTCGACATACTCCCTTCCGGCCTGAATCTCGCCGGAGCCTTGGGCTCCGGCCGGAGCCGCGAAACAGAACAGCATCAGCAAGCCCAAGCCGAGCACGGCGACGGGGCGCATACGATACTCCTTCCTCAGAAGGCGCCTCCCCGGGCGCCGAATTTCCGAATCGGCCGATCGCCGAATTTCCGAATCGGCCGATCCGCGAGCGGACAAACCGCTCATATTATCCATCGGTATCCTTCAAATGTCCAGTCTTTTTCCGGGCCGGCCAGGGCAAGAGCGTGTTAAAGGCTTTGGAACTGGCGTACCAATTGCATGAGATAGCCAGGATCGCGAGCGGCCATTTTACGTTTTCGGCTTATTCCGGCTTTTTTGCCGCTGTCTTTTTTCATTCAATCCATAAAAGTACGCTTCAGCCGGATGAACCATATTTTCACCATTTTTCGTTGCAGCGAAACATTATATCCAACCGACCGGAATGCTCCAGGCGTTTGCCGTTAACGGCAGGGCCTGGGTGGCCAGGCAGATCACGCCGCCGAGGCCGACGGGCATTTTCAGTTTCTCCAGCACTTGGAAATGGCGCACGTCGTTTTTATCCGGCGAGGCGGTTTTCTTGCACTCCAGGGGATAGGCCGTGCCGTCCTGGATTATTAAAAGGTCGATTTCTTTCTGGTCTTTGTCGCGATAATAATAAAATGGGGGGCGTAAGCCATTGTTGAGCCAGCCCTTCAAGAGCTCCCCCATCACCCAGCTTTCAAAAATGGCCCCGCTCATGGCCCCCGCCTCCAGGGTTTCCGGGCTGGACCACTCCGTCAGATAGGCGGCCAATCCGGTATCCAGAAAGTAAAGTTTCGGCGCCTTTATCATGCGTTTGGTGACGTTGCTGAAATAGGGCTCCAGGAGGTACACCAGCCCGGAGGCTTCCAGAATCGACAGCCATTTTTTGCCGGTGACCGGGGAGACATCCGCGTCGCGGGACAGTTCGGCGATGTTGAGCAACTGCCCGGTTCGGGCGGCGCTGGCCCGCAAAAAGCGCAGAAAAGCCATCTCATCCCCAACTTGAGCCAAGTCCCGCACATCGCGCTGCAAATAGGTTTGAACGTAGGAACCGAAAAATAGGTCGCGGTTCAGACCATCATCCAAGGCCATGGCCGGAAATGAGCCCCGCCAGATGAGGCGGTAAAGCTCCTGAAGGGTCAGGGGTTCTCCGCCCGATCCTTTAAATAGCTGGGCATCAGGCAGAAAAGCCGCGCGCCCCTGTCCCCGACCGATCATTTCCCAGCGAGACAAGCCCAGCAAAGACAAAATCCCCACCCGCCCAGCTAATGATTCGGAAATATTCTTCATTACCTGAAACTGCTGGGAACCAGTCAGCCAAAACTGGCCCGGCTTCCGGTCTTCATCGACGGACATTTTAATATAAGGCAGCAATTGGGGAGCATATTGAATCTCATCAATCAGGACCGGACCCGAGAAGCGCTGCATGAAAAGGGCCGGGTCTTCGCGGGCTAAACTCAGAACCAGGGGATCATCCAGCGTGACATAACGGCGGGCCTTGCCAGCCAAATGCCTCAGCAGGGTGGTTTTACCCACCTGCCTGGCGCCGGTGATCAGGAGAACCGGAAAATGGGCGGCAATATCGGCGATGCTTTTTTCGATGGTTCTGGGATGATACATGGTGGTCTCCGTCTAAAACAAATTATTGGTATATTTTGGACGAAAATATGAATTGTGTCAAGGATACTTTGTCAAGATGTTTCTTGACGATTCTTGATGGTGGCTTATAATAAAACCATGAGAGGAAGGATGGGAAAATATTTCGAAGACCCGGTCATCGCTTATGCTGCCTGAGAAATATATTTAATTGCCGAGTCAATATCTTCTGGGGCTGCTCCGGGTTTAAGGATGGGAGCTGCAAATCGTCCTTCAAAGATGACGGTGGAACACCAGGCGAAAAGAATGTGCCGAAGGAGCTGCCGCCCAGCGAGTTTAAATGCCCAAAATGCAAAAAACCGATTTACCGGTGTCAGGGCACCAGCCAGAAAAACAACAAGCCGTATGACTTTTACGGCTGCTCCGACCGGGCTTGCAATGCCATCTACAATGTCAAAGACGACGGCAAGCCTGATTTCGACGGCGCTAAAAAAGGCGGCAAAAAATGAGGCGGGGGTTTTACTATTCGCCCACGGATCCCAAGCCACCCTGAAACTGGAGGTGAGGTTGACGCGCGGCTCGCATGGACCTATTCCGGAACCAGCACGCTGGACAGGCGGGCGTTGATGTCTTCCAGAAATGGAGCGGGCACCGCACAGGCCACTGAAAACGGTCTGGCCCGCCAGTCTATTGACCGCAGTTGCGACAGCAGGAGGGTGCCGTGAACCGGCAGGCCTTCGGGCAGCCTGATTTCACTCGGCAGTCCTCTTTTGAGGGTGGTGATGGGCACCACCCAGCAAAAGCCGGTATGACTATTGAAAAGCGTGGCCGAAACAACCAGCACCGGCCGATGGCCTTTTTGCTTATGACCCAAAGTGGGGTCCAAATCAAGTTTCAGCACTTGCCCCTGGCGCGGGGGCGGCAAGCTTACCATATTTCTTCCCCCTTCGGTCCGCCGAAGTCAATTTCAGGGGCGGCCTTGGAAGAAGCGAAAGAATCCAGAATCTCGGCCAGCCGATAGGCCTTGCCCGCAGGCTTTTTAATCAGCAGGCCTTCTTCGACCGGGCTCAGTTCCAAAACATCGCCGGCCTGAATGCCAAAGCTGTCGGCCAGGCCGTGCGGGATGCGGAAACCGAGGCTGTTGCCCCAGGCGCTGATTTTAATTTGTTGCATGGCGTACCTCCTGTGTATAATTTTGTATATCCTGGGCGCATTTGTCAAGCCTTATATGCCGTGGACGCCGGTGTCCAAAAAACCATGGTTTGCCGGACGCCGGCGGCCAGGCGCAAAAACAGTTCGAAAAGGCTTGAAAAAGTGTCCAGAAACCCGTCCGAAAACTCACGCGCGAAAAGTGTAGTGAAAACCTCCCCTCAAAGAGCTAAAAGACAGCGGCCGGGCGAAGCCTCCAGCTCCGGGGGCCGGGTCGGCTATGCCAGGGTGTCCACCGATGACCAGCATCTGACCCTCCAGCAGGACGCCCTGGGCGCGGCCGGCTGCCGAACCATCTACGAGGAAACCGGCAGCGGCAAGTCCGCCACTCGCCCGGAGCTGGAAAACTGCCTCAAAGCCCTTCGCCCTGGGGACACCCTGGTCGTCTGGCGGCTCGACCGTCTGGGGCGTAGCCTGGGCGACCTGGTGGCCATTATCACCGGCTTAAAGGAGCGGGGGGTGGCCTTTGAGAGCCTCACCGAAAAAATTGACACCAACAGCGCCGCCGGCCGGCTGATCTTCCACGTCTTCGCCGCCCTGGCCGAGTTCGAGCGCAACCTGATCCGGGAGCGCACCCTGGCCGGCCTGGCCGCCGCCAGGGCCAGAGGCCGGATCGGCGGCCGCCAGCCCAAGGTTGACTCCAAAATGAAAAAGAAAATAGAGGCCATGAAGGCTGGCGGCATGCCGATCAGCGAGATCGCCAGGGTGTTGGGGTTGGCGCGGTCCACCGTCTATAGCCATCTTGCCGGCGGTGAGCAGGACCATGATGGGCTCACCGTTCGCGCAAGCTTTCAGCCTTCATCCGCAGCAGTGGCGCCAGAAAGAACTCGATGAGGCGGCGCTGGTCGGTGGCGATTTCGGCGGAGACGGCCATGCCGGGGAGGAGGGGCACCTCACGGCCGTCCACCGCGATGGTGCTTTTGGCCAACGTCAGGCGGGAGCGGTAGATGAGGCCGAGCTTTTCGTCCACGGTGGCGTCCTCGGCCACGTGCTCCACCGTGGCGTCGATGATGCCGTATTTGGTGAACGGGAAGGTGTGGATCTTCACCTCGGCTTTCTGCCCGGTTTGGACGTAGCCGATGTCCTGATTGCTGACGAAGGCTTCCACTTCCAGGGTTTCCCCCATGGGCACCAGTTCCATCAGCACCTGGGCCGGCGAGACCACCCCGCCCACGGTATTGGCCACCAGGCCTTTTATCGTCCCGTCCACCGGCGCGTAGAGCACCTGCTTGGCCCCGAGGTCGCGCACCTTGGCCAGTTCCTGGGTCACGGCTTCGCATTGGCGGCTCAAGTCGTCCAGCTCGTTCAGCGCATCGGAGACGCTCTGCGCCCGTTGTGCCTCAACCTGTTTCTCCATCGAGGTGATGGCCGCCGTGAGCTGCACCGAGCGCGCCTTCTCCGACTCCAACCCGTGGAACTGCCGCAGGCGCTCCTCCTCCAACGCCAGATATTCGTTCATGGTCACCAGGTGCCGCTCGAACAGGCTCGCGTAGGCCGCGAGGCGCTTCTCGATCAACGGCAACGTGGCGGTGAGTTGCTTGATTATTTCCCGCGACGAGGCCCATTCGGCTTTGCGCTCTTCCAGTTGTGATTCAAGGGTTTGCCACTGGCCCACCACGCTGCGGTATTCCTCTATTAAAAGGTGCGCGTTCTTGACGTCGGCCGCTATTTTTGGGTGGTTTCGGATGTCGTTGTCAGTCAACGCTTCCCCAGCTGGACGGCGCAAGAGCTCCACCAGGATGTCCCGCCGCTTCCGCTTGTCCTCCGAGAACTTCCCTTCAGCGGTGAGGCGGGACTCGTCGGCTGTGGTCTGCGTCTGGTCCAGCTCCAGCAACGGCTCCCCGGCTTTGACCATCTGGCCTTCGCGCACCAGGATGCGCCGCACCACGCCCCGGTCGTACGGCTGGATTTCCTTGATCTGGCCGCTGGGGATGATCTTGCCCTCGGCCACGGTGATGATGTCCACCTGGCCCACGCAGGCCCAGGCGATGCCCACCAGGCAGATGCCGAGGACGATGGCCAGGATCACGCGCGGCGCGGGATGCGGCGGCTTTTCCATCACTTCCAGCGACGGCGGCAGGAAGCTTTTCAGATCAACGGGCAGCCGCTTTTCAGCCAGGAGATGGCGCTCCTTCCACAGCCTGATAACGTTGTTCATGACGCGGCCGCCTTTCGCGGAACCCCTGGCGGCGCCGGCCCGGCCTGGTTTTGCGACCTGACGAGATTGTAGAAGAAGCCCTTCTTCTCCATCAGCATCTTCGGCGGGCCGCTCTCCACCAGCCGGCCCTTATCCAGCACAAAGATGCGGTTGGTCGGCCGCACGGCCGACAGCCGGTGAGCGATGATGAATACGGTCCTACCCCGGCAGATGGCCCCCATGTTCTCCTGGATGACGCGCTCGGATTCGTAATCGAGGGCCGACGTGGCCTCGTCGAAAATCAAAATGCGCGGGTCGCCGGTCAAGACGCGGGCAATGGCCAGCCGCTGCCGCTGCCCGCCGGAGAGGCTGCCGCCGCGTTCGCCCACTTGTGTGTCATAGCCTTCCGGCAGTTCCAGGATGAAGTCGTGGGCTCCGGCCAGCTTGGCGGCCCCTACCACCCGCTCCAGCGGCATACCCGGATCGGCCAGGGCGATGTTCTCCCGCACCGTGCCGCTGAAGAGCACGTTCTCCTGCAACACCACGCCGATGCTCTGGCGCAGCCAGGCCGTATCCACCAGGGCCAGGTCCACGCCGTCCACCAGCACCCGGCCGGCCTCGGGCACATACAGCCGCTGCACGAGTTTCGCCAGCGTGCTCTTGCCGCTGCCCGAACGGCCCACCAGGCCGATGATCTCCCCGGGATGCACCTCAATAGTTAAATCCTCCAGCACGGCCGGGCCGTCGGGGCGGTAGCGGAAGCGCACGTGCTCGAACTCCACCCGGCCGCGCAGGTCGGGCAGGCTCCCGCGTCCCGGGTCCAGGCCCGGCTCGCGCGGGGTGTTGAGGATGTCGCCGAGGCGTTTGAGGGAAATGCCGGCCTGCTGAAAGTCTTGCCACAGTTGGGTCAGCTTGAGGATGGGCCCGCTCACCCGGCCGGCGATCATGTTGAAGGCCACGAGCTGGCCCACGGTCAGTTCGCCTTCCATGACCTGGTGCGCGCCGAACCAGATGATGAGGAGCGTGGTCAGTTTCTGGATAAAGCTGGCCACCTGGCCGGCCATCTGCCCCAGATTCTGGGCGCGGAATCCGGCCGTGACGTAGCTGGCCAGCATGTTCTCCCAGCGCTTCTGCATCTGCGGCTCCAGGGCCAGGCTCTTGATGGTCTCCACCCCGGTGACGGCCTCGACGAGGAAGGACTGGTTGGCCGCGCCGTACTGGAACTTCTTGTCCAGCCGGTGTTTCAGGATGGGCGTGATGAAAATGGAGAGGATGACGTAGACGGGAATCGAGGCCAGAACCACCAGCGTCAAGGTCGGGCTGTAGAAATACATGACCCCGAAAAAGATGAACGTGAAGCCCAGATCGATGACCAGCGTGAGCGCCGTGGAGGTGAGGAAGTTGCGCAGGGAATCGAGTTCGCGCACGCGGGCCACGGACTGCCCGGCCTGGCGGGCCTGGAACCAGGCCAGCGGCAGGGCCGTCAGGTGGTTGAAGAGGCGGGCCCCGAGTTCCACGTCCACCCGGGTGGTGGTGTGGCTGAAGAGGTAGTTGCGCAGGGCGTTCAGGATGACCTCGAAAAACGAGGCGGCCAGGAAGCCGATGGCCAGGACATCCAGCGTGGTCAAGGCCTTGTGCACCAACACTTTATCCATGACCACCTGAAAGAAGAGCGGCGTCACCAGGCCGAAGAGCTGGATGAGGAACGA
>JAVBQN010000034.1:0-13560 GCA_031549025.1 Candidatus Adiutrix sp.
CGATATGATTGGCATTGAAGAGAGCGCTCTGGAGATTCTGGGCGAGGGCCGCCGGGTCCTGGAAAACGAGGCCGCCGCTTTGGGGGCCCTGGCCGGGAGTTTGGACGATCATTTTGTGCGGGCCGTCCGGCTCGTTCTGGCCGGGGAAGGCCGGGTGGCCGTGACCGGCATGGGCAAAAGCGGCCACGTGGCCCGCAAGGTGGCCGCCACCCTGTCCTCCACCGGCACTCCGGCCTATTTCATCCATCCGGCCGAGGCCAGCCACGGCGATTTGGGCATGATCTCCCCCCGCGACGTGCTTCTGGCCTATTCCAACTCCGGCGAGACCGAGGAGATGCTGGGCATTCTGAGCTTCTGCGCCCGCCACCAGATCCCGGTCATCGGGGTGACCCGCAATCCCCGGAGCTTTCTGGCCGCCCAGTCCGCCGTGCCCCTGATTCTCCCGGCCCTGGGCGAGGCCTGTCCTTTCGGCAGCGCCCCGACCACCAGCACCACCATGATGATGGCCCTGGGCGACGCCCTGGCCCTGGTCCTTTTAACCGCCAAAGGGTTTACGCCGGAACTCTTCCACCAGTTCCACCCCGGCGGGAGCCTCGGCCGCAAACTCCTTCTGGTGCGGGACCTGATGCACTCCGGCGACGAAATGCCTCTGGTCGCCCCCGGGAAGCCCGTGCCCGAAGTCCTCTTCACCATCACCGGCAAGCGCTTCGGCGCCACCGGGGTGGTCGATCCCGAGGGCCGCCTCATCGGCATCATCACTGACGGCGACCTCCGCCGCCACATGAAACCCGATTTTCTGACCCTGACCGCCGGAGACATCATGACCCCCGATCCGGTCACCCTGGGCCCCGACACCCTGGCCGCCCAGGCCCTGGGCCTGATGCAGGCCCGGGCCATCACCACCGTCTTCGTGGTGGAAAACCGGGTGCCCGTGGGCATCCTGCATATCCACGACTGCCTCCGGGCCGGTCTCCAGTAATTTCCGGCTCCCGGCCCCCCTGGCCGGCCGGGCCTCGCCATAAAACAGGAGGATCACCATGTTCAATCTTTTCAAAGCCGACGAACCCTCTTTCAACATATACAATCAGCTGCCCGTGGCCCGGCCGGGTCTGATCTTCATTGCCCTCGGCGGGGTGCTGTTCCTGATCTCCCTGCTGGTCGGCTGGTTCTGCCTGGCGGCCATTTTCTGTATCCTGACGGCCTTCACCGCCTGGTTCTTCCGGGACCCGGAACGGCCGGCGCCCCCGCCGGGCTTCGGCCTGTCCCCGGCCGACGGCCGGGTCATCCGGATCGAAAAGATCGACAATCCGTATACCAACGAGCCTTCCCTGAAGGTGAGCATATTCATGAACGTCTTCAACGTTCACGTCAACCGGGTGCCCATCACCGGCCGCCTGGTCAGCCAGGTCTACTATCCCGGGGCCTTTCTCAACGCCAGTTTTGACAAGGCCAGCGCCCTGAACGAGCGCAACGCCCTCATCCTCGATACCGACGAGGGCCGGATCACGGTGGTGCAGATCGCCGGCCTGGTGGCCCGCCGCATCGTCAGTTGGGTGGAGGAAGGGGAAAAGCTCGAACGCAACCAGCGCTTCGGCATGATCCGTTTCGGCTCCCGGGTGGATCTCTACCTCCCCCCGGAATCCACCGTACTGGTCGCCGAAGGGCAGACGGTCCAGGCCGGCTGGTCGCCGATCTGGCAAACCCGGGCGTGACGGCCCGGCCATGAACGGACGACACCTCGACAGGGGGAGACGATGAGACTGGTGGTTCTGATTCCGGCCCGATGGGGCTCGACCCGCTTTCCCGGCAAGGCCCTGACGCCCATCCTGGGCCGGCCCATGATTGAACACGTCTACCGCCGGGCCCTGGCCATCAGCGGGGTGGACCTGGTGCTGGTGGCCACCGACAGCCCGGAAATCGAGCGGGCCGTGGCCAATTTTGGCGGCCGTTCGATACTGACCGGAACCCATCATCCCTCCGGCTCGGACCGCCTGGCCGAGGCCTCGGACAAGCTCGGGCTGGCCGACGAGGACATCGTCCTCAACGTCCAGGGCGATCAGCCGGCCTTCGACCCCGAGCCTCCGGCCCTCCTGGCCCGGGCCCTTCGGGACGACCCCGGGCTGGAAATGGCCACCCTGGCTCTCCCGCTGACCGATCCCGAAGAAATCCGCAACCCCGACCACGTCAAGGTGGCCTTCAACCGCAACCACTGCGCCCTCTACTTTTCCCGGGCCCCCAGTCCCTGGCCCCGGGACGGGGAGGAGGAGTATTACAGGCATATCGACGTCTACGCCTATCGGGTGGGCTTTCTCCGCCGTTTCGTCACTCTCCCCGAAGGCCGCCTGGAACGCATCGAACGGCTGGAACAGCTCCGGGCCCTGGAAAACAGGGCCCGGATCAAGGTGATCATCGTCTCCGGCCGCTCCCCGGAGGTGGACGTGCCCGCCGATGTCCAGGCCGCCGAGGAGGCCCTGCGCCTGGAGGACAATTGAAGGCCGCCAACCTGAAAACGGCCGAAGAGGATGCGGAACGGGGGACGGAAACGATGGCCCCAGGAATTCGGCCGAACCCGGCCGAACGCCTGCGGCGCCGGCCCACCGGGGTATGGTGGGTTGGGGTGTGGGCCGGTTCTCTGGCCGTGCCCTGGCTCCCGCCGGCCGGGGTGGGGCTCCTGGCCGCGCTGGGCTGGCTAATGGCCTTGCTCCTGGCCCCGGGGCGGTTCCACGGCCGAAAACTACTGACCTCGGCCCTCCTCTTTCTTGGTTTCTGGGCCGCGCTTCTGGCCCTCATTCATCTGGCCCGGCCGGAAACACCCCTGCGGACCATCCCGAATCTGGCCGCCTGGCTGGTCCTGGGCCTGAATCTGATGCTGGCCAAAACGCCGCTGGAACTGGCCCTCCCGCTGGGCCAGCTCCTGACGCCGATCCTGGGCCGGAGGCGGGCCCAGCAACTGGCCCTGGCCCTGGCCCTGCTCGCCCGCCTGATTCCGCGCCTGTTGACCTCGGCCCTGGCCATCCAGACAACAACCCAGCGCCGGGCCGGCCACCTGCCCCTGCCCCGCCGCCTCTCCCTCTGGGGCCGGGCCGTCCTCCGGGAAGCCTTCAACGAGAGCGAAGACCTCTCCCGAGCCCTTCTGAAACGCTGGCCCTGGGCGGAACCCACTCCGCCTCCCCGCGATATTATTACTCCGGCAACTAAATAAGTCATACCCGTGATTTCGCCAAAGCCCGAAATCACTGGACTTCAGCGGCCGGGAACAGACTTCTCAAGCTGCCGGGTTAATACTCCGGCGGCTGAATAAGTCATGCCCGTGATTTCGCCAAAGCCCGAAATCACTGGACTTCAGCGGCCGGGAACAGACTTCTCAAGCTGCCGGGTTAATAACTGACCAAGCCCCGCAAAAATAGAACCCAACCCGGCCGAAGGCAACGCGCCGCCGGTCAAGTTGGGCTAATTTCTCTCGCCTCCGGGATTCCGTCAAGCTTCCGATACGGGCCGCCACCCCGGGCCGCATAGGCCCGCCCCGGTTCCACGGCCGTCACCAGCTCGGCCGACCAAGCCGCTTCAGCTCTCCCCCTTGCCCGGAGATGGGTCCAGGGCCCGTGCCCTGGCGCGGGAGAGGCAGAGGTTGAGGGTGTCGTAGGCGTCGTGGACCACGTAGTCCACGCCCAGGCGGCGCACTTCGGCGGTCAGGCCGGGGTCGCCCTGGGCCGAAAGAAATCCCCCGCCGGCGAAAATGGGCGGGGCCTGGCGGCCGTGGTAGGTCTCCCGCACCAGGTGGACGAGACGCTTGAGCGGCTCCAGACAGCTGGTCAGGAGAAGAGAGACGCCCACCAGGTCCGGCTCCCGCTGGAGAATTTCCTTCAGGAAAACGCGGGGGGGCACGTCCACGCCCAGGTCCACCACTTCAAAACCGTGGGCTTCGAGAAAATACGAGGCCATGTTCTTGCCCAGGTCGTGGATATCGCCCTCGATGGTGCCGATGATGACCAGACCCGAGCGGCCCACGGCCCCTTCCTCCCGCACCAGGCGGGGCATCAGAAGGCGCATGGACTGGCGCATGATCTCCCCGGAGAGGATCAGCCCGGCCACATAATATTCGCCCCGCTGGTACATTTCGCCGATCTCGGCCATCCCCTCCTGGAAGCACTGGAGGATGTCGCGGGGGCCGACCCCGTCGTGGAGGAGATTGGCCACAGCCTGGAGCACGGCCACTTCGTTGAGATTGATGATCAGTTTTTTCAGCCGATCCAGTTCCTCCCGCGGCCGGGGTTCGTTCATGATGGCGCCTCACGAAAAATATACCTGCCGGAGCCCTCAGGCCCGGGTGATGCCGATTTCAGCGGTGAGCTTGAGCTGGTCCTCGGGGGCCAGAAAGCAGCCCACCGCCAGAGGAGCCAGCCCCGCGTCGAAAAAGGAGTATTCCAGCCGAAAACCCACCGAACCAAGGGGACGGCCGAGCACCTGGGCGTCCTCATCGGCGAGGAGGGCCGGGGTGATGGCCAGAGCGGCCCGCTTGATAAGCCCCTGGCCGCTGCCGGTGAAAAGGCCGGTCAGGTAGGTGGCCTCCAGTTCGGCCTCCACCACCGGGCGGCGGGGATCGAGCAGCAGGTAGCCCTCCTGGACCAGGAGCACCGCCTCCTCGGCCACGATGTGCCGCCGGAGAAATATTACCGAATCCCCCAGTTCGATGCCCAGTTGGGCGGACACCCGGGGATTGGCCCGGTGCACTTCGCTTTTGATAATAGTCACCCGGGTCTGCCGGGCCCGCACCGTCTCCACCAGGCCGTCGATGAAAAAGGGAGCCCCGCTCCAGCTCAGTTCTTTGACGTAGGTGCCCCGGCCGGGCACGCGTTCCAGGAGGCCCCGCTCCACCAGCACGCCCACGGCCTGACGCACGGTCATCAGAGCCAAACCGTGCTCCCGGCTCAGGGCGGCCTCGGAGGGAATCTTGCGGCCGCAGGGATACAGGCCGTCGAGGATACGCTGTTTGAGGACCTCGGCCAGACGCAGGTAGGCCGGCCCGTCAGTGCTGTGGGGCTCCGGGGCGGTCCGGAGCGTCGCTTTTTCCATAACCCCTCCCGCCTTCTCCGGCCAACAGAAGGCCGCCGGTGGTCGCCAGGTTCACATTCCAGCTACAATATATATTACTCGTCTTTTTTTCGCAAGAACGCGGACGACCATCTAGAGCGATAAAAGATCCATACCGGTACAGGCCACAGCCGCTCTAGCGCCATGGCCGGCAAGCCGCACTCCGGCCCCGATGATTTTTGAAACCGCCGCCCGGGCGCCGGTCGGTTGGAAATGATTTTTCGAGTGGCCGAACTTTTCGAAAAAAGCTATAATGATCCGATTTATCAGAGGCGGGCGGAGCGTCATGCGATATCAGGAGACGAACATACCGGGCGTGATGGTGGTGGATCCGGAACTGTGGCGGGACGATCGGGGTTTTTTCACCCGCATCTTCTGCCGGGACGATTTCGCGGTCCGGGGCCTGGATTTCCAGCCGGCGCAGGCCAATCTTTCCGGCAACCTCAAGCGGGGCACCCTGCGCGGCCTGCACTACCAGGCCGCGCCCCATGGGGAGGACAAGCTGGTGCGGGCCGTCCGGGGGGCCGTTTTCGACGTGGCCCTGGACTTGCGCAAAACCTCCCCCGCTTTCGGCGCCTGGGCCGGATTCGAACTGTCGGCCGAAAACCGCCGGTCGCTCCTGGTGCCCAAGGGCTGCGCCCACGGCTACCTGACCCTGACCGACGACAGCGAAATCATGTACCTCACCAGCTCGGCCTACCATCCCGCGGCCGAGCGGGGCCTGCGCTGGGACGACCCCTTCGGCAACGTGGGCTGGCCCTTCCCGCCCCTGGTCGTCTCCGCCAAGGATCAAAATTGGCCGGACTGGAATCCGGACGAGGCCGCACCATGAGCTTGACCACGGGCCAGGCCCCGACCCCGCCGCCCCCCCGGCCTCCGCACGAAACCGTGAGCCCCCGCGACCGGCGGCTGATCCTGTGGATGGCCGTGCTGGCCAACCTTCTGGGGAATTTGGGCCTGATCGGCCTGAACGTGGGCCTTCCGGCCATTGAACGGGATCTGGGTCTGTCGGCCGCGCTCCTGGGCTGGGTGCCCTTGAGCCTTTTCATGGCCATGGCCGCCATGGCCGCGCCGGGGGCCAAGCTGGCCGATATCTGGGGCCGCCGCCGGACCACTTTGATAGCTTTCGGCCTCTGCCTGGCGGGGCTGGTGTTGGGCGGCCTGGCCTGGGACGCGGCCAGCCTGCTGGCCAGCCGGGTCATCACCGGGCTGGGCCTGGCCATAGTTTTCACCAACCTCACGGCCATGGCCACTTCGGTCCATCCGCCCCAGATGCGGGGCCGGGTGCTGGGGTATACCGTGGCCTCGGTCTACGTGGGGTTGAGCGTGGGCCCGGTGACCTGCGGCTATCTGGTGGCCTGGTTCGGCTGGCCGGCCATTTTCTGGCTCAGCGCCGTGGGGTTTCTGCCGTCGCTGATACTGTGCCTCCTGGTCAAGGTGGAACAGCGGCCGGCCCGGGGCGAAAAATTTGATTATCGGGGCGCCCTGGTCTGGATCATGGCCGTGGTCACCCTGTTTTTCGGCCTGACCAACCTGACCCATCCGCCGGCCGGGCCGATTCTGGCCTTGACGGGTATCGGGCTGGCCTGGCTTTATGTCCGGCTGAGTCTGGCCAGTGCCAGCCCGGTGCTGGACATCCGCCTGTTCCGGGGCAATCGGCGTTTCGCCTTTTCGTCCCTGGCGGCCTTCATCAGCTACAGCGCCTCCACGGGCACGGGTTTTCTTTTAAGCCTGTACCTGCAATACACCAAGGGCCTGAGTCCCCAGGCGGCCGGGCTGATCCTGATGGTCCAGCCGGCCTGCCAGGCGCTCATCACCCCGTTCAGCGGCCGCCTTTCGGACCGGATGGACGCCGGACACATGGCCTCGGCCGGCATGGCCATCCTCTCCCTGGCCCTGGGCCTCCTGGCCATAACGCTCCACGCCGACACCCCGCTGCCGGTCTTCATCGGCCTTCTGGTTCTCCTGGGGGTGGGCTTCTCCACTTTTGGGGCTCCCAATTCCAACGCCATCATCGGCTCGGTGCCGCCGAGCCAGGTCGGCCAGGCGGCCGGAACCATCACCGCCACCCGGCTCTGCGGCCAGGTCTTCAGCATCTCCCTGACCACCCTGGTCTTCAGCCTGGTCGTCGGCCCCGGCCGCATCACCCCGGCCCAATACCCGGCCTTCATGGAAGCGGCCACGGTCTGCTTCACCATTTTCACTCCCATCTGCGTTTCCGGCATCCTGGCCTCCCTGGCCCGGGGCCGGAAGACCGAGGAGCCCGCGTGACCCGCATACTTTTCCTGGGCGACATCTTTGGCCGGCCGGGCCGCTTGATGATCCGCGACTTCCTGCCCGGCCTGGTGGGCCGGGAGAACATCGACCTGGTGGTGGCCAACGGCGAAAACGCCTCCGGCGGCCTGGGGCTGGACCCGGAAGAGGCCAAGGAGCTTTTGGGTTACGGCCTGGCCGTCCTGACCGGGGGCAACCACACCTTCCGCTACCGGGCCCTGGAAAAAATGCTGGACACGGATCCCCGGCTGGTCAGGCCGGCCAACTACCCCGACCCCTGCCCGGGCCGGGGCTGGACTTTAGCGGAAACCCCCGACGGGGTCAAGGTGGGTGTGGGGAACCTCATGGGCCGGGTTTTCCTCAATCTGGCCCTGGACTGCCCTTTCCGGGCCGCGGACCGGATGCTCGCGGAAATGAAGGAGGCCGGGGCCCGCATCACCCTCATCGACTTCCACGCCGAAGCCACCAGCGAAAAAAGGGCCATGGGCTGGCACCTCGACGGCCGGGCCGGGGCCATGCTGGGCACCCACACCCACGTGCCCACGGCCGACGCGGAGATTTTGCCGGGCGGCCTGGCTTTCCAGACCGACGTGGGCATGTGCGGTCCCCACCATTCCATCATCGGCATGAGCCGGGAAAGCGTGCTGCCGACCTTCCTCACCGGCCGGCCGCAGCGCTTCGAGCCGGCCAGCCGGGGAGCCCGGCTCAACGGGGCCTTCCTGGATTTCGACGAGGAGGGCCGGGCCATGGCCATCTGGCCGCTGCTCATCGACGGCCCTCGTTGAAGCCGCTGGTTTTCCCTGTTTTTTCCTCTTGCGAGTCGGCGTTTATCATGCTAAACTTAAAATAGCTAAAGTTTTGTCAAAGACGAATTATCCACGCAAAACTTGACAAAAATAAAATATGGGAAGTTGCCGAACAAAAAAATAAGCGTTCCTAAATTTTTATTTATAAAAATTTAGGCTTCAAAATACAGCGATCGGCACGCATGCCCTGGAACCACTATGACTCATAAGAATCAATCCGCTTTTCCCGAAGCCAACCCGCCCACGGGAGAAGTCAATGAAGTGGCTGAAACCTATGCGGTGGCCAAGCGGCTCCTGCCGTTTCTGGCCAAGCGGAGCATTCCGGCCTCGCCCAAAAACTACCGCATCTTTTACGACTACCTGGTGTATTCCAATCCCATCCTGATCAAGACGGTCAACGAACTGTTGGAACAGGACGCCAAATTTCTCAATCAACTGTCCTGCAGCCTTTATGAATTTTTTTACTCCGCCGAAGCTCTGGACTCCCAGGCCCGGGCCATCAACCAGGCCACTCAGGATTTCATGGCCGTCTCCAGCGCCATGGGACGGAACCTGGAAACCGCCCGGAGCCGCACCAATCATTACCAGCAAGTGCTCAACAATTCCTCCCGGCAGATGGCCCAGATGACCACGGCCGATGAATTTCAATCGGTCCTGGATGAACTGGTGAACGAAACCGAGGCGGCCCTGGCCGACAACGACCAGTTTTACACCCAGTTGAACGCGGCCAACCAGACCATCGCCCATCTCCAGGCCGAATTGAACAATCAGGCCACCCTGGCCCGCATCGACGAACTGACCAAACTGCACAACCGGCGGCACCTCAATTTCGAGGCTCCGGAACTTCTGGCCCAGGCGGCCCGGACCGGACAGCCCCTGTCGGCCGTCATCTTCGACCTGGATCACTTCAAGCGCATCAACGACACCTGGGGCCACAACTTCGGCGACAAGGTGCTGACGATCTGCGCGGCCATCATCAAACGGGCGGCCCGGCCGGCCGACCTGGCGGTGCGGCTGGGGGGCGAGGAATTCCTGCTGTTCTGCCCGGATCTGCCCCTGGCCGAGGCGATCGAGGCGGCCGAACGGGTCCGGCTGGAAATCGCCAGCACCGATTTGACCATCCGGGGCCAATCGCTTCTCTTGACCATCAGCGGCGGGGTGGCCCAGTACGCGGCCGGCGAAGACCTGGACGCCCTCCTCGACCGTGCCGACGCGGCCCTCTACCAGGCCAAAAAAGACGGGCGCAACCGCATCCGGTCGGCCCCGGACCAAACCGAACCGACCCCGGATACACCTTAAGTTTTACCCAATCCGCCCACTCCCGCCGACGAAATAAAGAAAACGCCGGGGCGCCCCGTTTATCGGGGACGGCCCGGCGCTTTTTGATTCGCGGCCCGGAACTATTTCACCAAAAGGGATTCCCAGGCGGCGGGGCGCGTCACGGCCGTCAGTTCCCGTATCGGCGGCCGGCCCACAGTCTCCATCCGCACCATCACCTCGGGCGCGCCGCCGTGGTCGCCGTAAGCCGCGGCCAGGCTGCGGCCCAGGCCCACAAGGCGTCCGGAGGGCGCCGCGGGGCCCGGAGCCAGCACGGTGGGGCCGGGCGCGCCGTCGAGGTGGAAGAGCGTGTCACCTTCCTGAACCAAGCTGGCCAGCACTTGGTTGTCGGCCTGGTTGCGGCCGACCATCAGCCACTGGCCGGGTTCGGCGCTGAAGAGGCGGCCGCGCTTGAGCATTTCGGCAAGCCGGGCCGGGGGCCAGGCCGGGTCGTCGGAACCCAGGCCGGCCGGAGCCTGATCCAGCAGCCACCGGAAACGGCGGGTATACCCCTCGTCGGTCAAGAGGCACCCGCCGGCCGGCGGCGGCGCGGTCAGGCCGTAGGCCGCGGCCAGGTCCAACTGGGTGCGCCGGCCCCGGCCGGAAAGGCCCAGAAGGCGCTCCCGATCCACCCAGCCTCGAATTTCAGCCTCGGTGGGCGGCAGAATTTTGGCCGAGAGGGGCCGAAGCAGTCGGGCCTTCTGGCCGGAACTCGTGGCCACAATCTGGAGAGCCCGGGGGTTCTGGCTCATGGGCCTCTGGCCCAGGACCTCGCCGGAAAAGACAAAGCCGGTCTCCCCGGAGGCGTCCAGGAGTTCTCCGGCCAGGCGGAGCATCAGGGCGTGGCAGTCGATGCAGGGGTTGAGGTGGCGGCCCCGGCCATGGGGCGGATTTTTGATGAGGGGCAGCAGACCCTCATAGATGCTCACCAGGGTCAGGTCCAGGCCCAATTGGGCGGCCCCGGACCGGGCCGGGCCCGGGTCGAAGAAGGGGCTGGTGAAGGTCAGTAAAGTGGGGGTGATCCCCTGGTCCATCAAGATACGGGCGGCCAGGAGGCTGTCCAGACCGCCGGAAAAGATGCCGAATGCTTTCATAAATCGTAAAAACCAGTAAATGAAATGGAATCCGGTCAGGCCGGTTCGACACGCCGCAAATATCCCGAAGGCGCGGCCGTGATCTGGAGTTTGGCCTCGATTTCCCGGTCGACCTGAAAGTCGGGGGTTTCCGCCAGGAAAGCCCGGACGGCGGTGAGGGGGTTGTCGCCCGGCCCCCAGGACCGATTCGGGGCCACGGCCTCGGGAAAGTCCTCGATGAGACCGTCAAAGACCACCATGTAGCCGCCGGGCGTGACCAGGGGGCCGTAGAGCCGCATCTCGGCCAGCACGTGTTCGTGGGTGTGGTTGGAATCCAAGATGACCATGACCGGCCCGCCCCGGCCGGCCAATTCGCGGGCCAGGCGCGCCGCCTCGGGGCTGCGGCTGTCGCCTTCCCAAAGGCGGAGGCGGCGGGCCAGGGGGTGGTTTTCGATCAGGGGGCGGTTGTGGGCCCGGATGTCGATGTCCAGGCCCAGAACCAGGCCGTCCGGGATGCCGGCCAGTTCGAGCATGGAGGCCGAAAAAATGACCGAGCCGCCGTGGGCGATGCCGGTTTCAATGATGAGGCGGGGCCGCCGGCTCCAGATGATCTCCTGGAGGGCCACCAGGTCCTGGGGATACTGGATGATTGGCCGGCCGAGCCAGGTGAAGTTGTAGCTGTAGCCCGACTTGAGAGAAGCCCGGAGAAAATCCCGGGCCGCGCCCTGAAGTTCGGGGTCGCGGCCCTGATGTATCAGGCGTTCCTGTTTTTCCAGGCCAAACAGTTCCAGAGGGTGCATCAGACGTTCTCCTCAAGGCCGGAAGTCAAGAGGCCCGAATCGATCAGTTCGGCGATGAGTTCGGCCCGGCCCAGGCCGGTGACGGCGGAAAACAGCCGGGGCGGGCGGTCCAGGGGCGCGTGGTCGGCGAATTTTCGCCCGATCAGGGCCAGCCGGCGGGACCGTTCGCCCCCGCCGAACTTGTCGGCCTTGGTCAGGACCAGTCCGGCCGGCACGGCCAGATTCCGCAGCCATTCCAGAAGCCCGTATTCATCGGGCCCGGGGTCGCGGCGGATATCCATCAAAAGCAGGGCCATGCGGATGGGCCGCCCGCTTTCCAGATAATCGGCCACCAGGCGGCGCCAGCCGGCCACCATATCCTTGGGCGCGGCCGCGAAGCCGTAGCCGGGGAGGTCGGCCAGGTGAAAGGGCTGGTCCCCGGGCCGCCAGACCACTTTGAAAAAGTTGATCTGCCTCGTCCGTCCTGGCGTGGCCCCGACCCGGGCTAGGCTCTTGCGGCCCAGCCAGCGGTTCAAAAGCGAGGATTTGCCCGCGTTGGAACGGCCCAGAATGGCCAGTTCCGGAAACAGCGGCTCGGGAAACTGGCCGGGCGCGGCCGCGGAAATGAGAAAATCGGCGGCCTGGGCCGGGGGCCGTTCGGCGGTGACAGCGGAACGGGCGCTGAACAGGTCCGGAGGCGCGGTCATCAGGAGCAGCCGCAGCGGGCAGCGGCCCGGTTTTCAGCCGGAGCCCCGGCGTTTACCCGGGCCGGGTCGTAGCCGTCGGCCAGGTATTTTTCCAGCCGGTTCAGGGCTTCTTCAATATTGGCTTCGGAATTGGCGTAGGAAAAGCGCAGGAAGCCCTCGGCGCCCTGGCCGAAATCGATGCCCGGATCAGTGCCCACACCGGCCCGCTCGAGGATATCGAAGGCCAGAGCGTAGGAATCGCCGGACAAATGGCGGGCGTTGGCCAGCATGTAGAAGGCCCCGGTGGGCTCCACCTGGACCCGGAGGCCCAGGCGGTTCAAACCGGCCAAAAGAAGCCGCCGCCGGCGGTCGTAGATTTGGCGCATGATCTCCACGTCGGGCCAGGAGGCTTCCAAGGCGGCAATCCCGGCTTTCTGCACCGCGGCCGAGGTGGAGATGAGAAAATTCTGGGCCATGATGTTCATGGGCCGGACCAGTTCCGGGGGCAGGATCAAATAGCCCAGCCGCCAGCCGGTCATGGCGAAGAGCTTGGAAAAGCCCGAGACCACCACGGCCCGGTCGGTGTATTCCAGGATGCTGTGCTCGGGCTCGTCGCCGTAGGTCAGGCCGTGGTAAATTTCGTCGGACACGATGAGGCGGCCCAGATCGGCGATGCGGCGGAGGCGGTCCCCGTCGAGGATGGTGCCGGTGGGATTGGCCGGGGAATTGATGACCACGGCCCTGACCTCCGGGGTCAGAGCGGCCCGGATGTCCTCGGGCCGGTACAGGAACCCCTCCTCCTCCCGCACGGTGACGCACTGGGGAAGCCCCCCGAAGAAGCGGACCATGTTGTCATAGCAGGGGTAGTGGGGGTCGGACATGATGACCCGGTTCCCGGGATCGAGCAGAATGCCGAACAAAAGCGTCATGCCCACCGAGGACCCGGGGCAGACAAAAAAGCGCCCCGGCGACACCTCCACCCCGTACCGCTTCTTATAGTGCACGGAAAGCGCTTCCCGCAACGCCGGGTCGCCCAGAGAAGGGGTGTAATGGGTATGCCCCTCGGCCAGGGCCCGATCATGGGCTTCTTTAATGACCGCCGGCGTTTCAAAATCGGGCTCGCCGATCTGGAGTTGGATAATGCTCCGCCCCTGGGCCTCGAGCTGCCTGGCCCGCTCCAGAATTTCCATGACAATGAAGGGGGTCAGTCCCCGGCTCCGTTCCGCGACCGGCAAATCCATTAAATTCTCCATTCAAAAACGTGGTCCCGCCAGGGACCACGCATAACCGCCCTCCCCCAACGCGCCATCCGTCAAGTCGGGCTAAGAACTTTTACCTCTGGACGTCCGTCAAGCCTTCGACACGAACCAGCCCCCGGGCCGCATAGGCCCGCCCCCGATTCCACGGTCCTCCCCCTCCCGGCCGATCCAGCCCCCGGGCCGCATAGGCCCGCCCCCGATTCCACGGTCCTCCCCCTCCCGGCCGATCAAGCCGCCCCCGCTCTCCCCCGCACTCGGAGTTGTCCCGGCGCGGA
>JAVBQN010000081.1:0-19188 GCA_031549025.1 Candidatus Adiutrix sp.
TCCGCCGGGGGTGTTACACTAACCCACTCGGCCCCCCCCCCAACCCTTGGGCGCCCGGGGGGGGCCGGCGCCCCCCCCCCCCCCCCCCCCCCCCGCCCGATCCACCACCAGCTCGATGAAGAAAAGGGAAGCTCCCCGCAATGGGACGCTTCCCTTTTTCGTTTTGCGGCTTTATGTACAGCCGGCGTCACCTGCGGTAGGGCGCGGGGGGCAGGTCCTGGTAGGCGTTTTCGGGCATGGTCAGGAGGCGGCCGGCGCTGAGGTTGACCACCTCCACCCGGCGGTTGCGGCCGTCCTCGGGGTCGATGTTCGGGAGCGGCCGGGCTTCGCCCCAGCCTTCGGTGAGGAGCTGGTTGTTGGAAATATTGAAATTTTCCAAAAGATAGCGCTGGACCGCGCGGGCCCGGCGGCGCGAGAGGTCCATATTGTATTCAAAGGTGCCCACCGCGTCGGTGTGGCCTTCCAGGCGGAAGGTGGACCCGGCCAGTTCCTGGGAGGTCATGGCCCGGCCCAGGATGTTCAGGGTTTCCTTGGCGTGGGCGGTCAAGACGTCCTTGTCGAACTCGAAGAGGATATTCAGGGCCACCCGGGGGCCGTCGTCCGGCCCGTACAGAGGGGACTGGGGTTCGGGCAGGCACTCGTCCGGGGGCATTTCCCCGCCCCGGGCAATGGCCAGGGCCGCCCGCTGCTCCGGTGTGTATTTCTTTTTACAGGGCCGGACACCCGGCCCGCTGAGGGCGGCGATGAGCTCCCTGACGCTGGGTTCGCGGCCGGTGAAGTCGGCGGTGCGCAAAGTCAGGAAGGGGTGGTTGATGAAAGTCCAGCGGGGCAGGGGGAAGTCGGAAAAAGCCACTTCCTTCATTTCGAAGCCGCCGCTGCCGTCGTAATCCACAATCTGGTAATCCCAGGGGTCGAAGAGGTCCAGGTCCACCACGTAGCCGAACACCCGGCCGTTGTGGCTCAGGCGCAGCACCCGGCCGCCGTCGTTGGGCAGGATGAATTCCTCCCGGCGGGTCTCCTCGCCCTCCACGGTGGGGTCGAAATCGATCATCACGTCGCTGACCTTGGCGGATCCGTAGAGATTGGGCCGCAGCCAGCCGTGAGGGTAATAGTCGCCATGGTTGGTCAGGGCGTACAGAGGGGGCGACGGCGGGCCCAGCGTCCCCAGCCCGACCAGAACCAGGATTGCGGCCAGGAGCCAGGGCCGGCGTCGAATTTCCCTCACCACATTGAACATATCATCCTCTTGACCAAGCTGCCGGAGGGGTTTTCCGGACGGGATACATCGGGGCCTTGCGTCCCCTTTTTCTTATCGGCCGCCCGGGGTGGAAAGATAAAGAACGGGGCAGAGCAGGAGGTGTGCAAGTGAACGCACAGTCGACGGTCGTGAGGATGAGGCGGAGAGAGGAAAGTGTGACGGCTGGTGCGCAGTGAGAAGGGCCGGAAAGGCAGAAATTTATATAACATATTGTAATATTTATTTAAAATAATATGGCATGAGCATTGCTTATTAGCAGGCCACCAAGACACAATTCACTCTCGGAGGCCGACGATGACCAACCTCAACCCTTACCAGACCTTGAACCTGCCCGAAGGCGCGTCCATCAACGATATCAAGGCCGCTTTCCGCCGCCTGGCCAAGGCCCACCATCCCGATGCCGCCGGCCGGACCTCCGGGGATGTGGAAAAGTTCATCAAGGCCCAGACCGCCTACCAGAAGTTATTGAAAAAGGCCGTGGCCCACAACCGGGCCCGCCGGGCCGAAGAAGCCGCCCCGGCCGGAGGTCAGGCCGAACCCAAAGCCGCGCCCCGCGCGGCCGCCAACTGGCGCCTGGAAGCCACCTGGGAAGCCGGCCTGGATGTCCACTACCGCCTCTCCATCCTGCGGCCGGCCGAAGGCGGCTGTCCGGTGGTCCTGCCCTGGCAGGCCCGGGAAGCCTGCCCCCGCTGCCTCGGCCAGGGCCGCACCCTGTCCCGGGTAGGTTCCCTGTACCGGCCCTGTGCTTGCACCAAGTGCGGCGGTCAGGGGACTGTGGCGCGGGAAAGCCGGCTGAACGTCAACCTGACCCCCGAAATGGTCGGCCGGGGCCTGATCCGGCTGCGCCAGGCCGGCTTGTACAACGCCCAGGAAGCCCGCCGGGGCGATTTGATCCTGGAAATAACCTGGGTGGACCACCTGCCGCAGGCTCACTGAAATTTACGAATCGCCAAAAATTGGCCCGAAAATTGCTTAATAATAAAATCATCAACAGGCTGTGTTTCAGCCCCCACCTTGGATCAAGCCCGCCTGACCCCTCTCCGCACCGCTTTCCCTCGCCGCTCGGGCGAAAAAAAACCACGGCCTGCCGGCCGTGGTTTTTTTTGATGTTTTTTTACCACCTTATCGGCGAAGGTCCAGGGAAAAACTCCGGGTCAGACGGCGGGCCTCCTCGGCGGCCGCCAGGGCCTGCTCGACGCTGGTCAGGGGCGCGGCGGGCAGGGTGCTCAGGGTCTGGTCCACCAGCCGGGTGATGTCCACAAAATTGACGGCCCCGGATAAGAAAAGGGTCACCGCTTCTTCGTTGGCGCTGGTGAGGATGGTGGGGGCCGTGCCGCCGGTCCGGCCGGCGGCCTCGGCCAGGGCGAGGGCCGGGAAGGTTTCGCGGTCGGGCTCCTCAAAGGTCAGGTGACCGCGCTGTGGCGGAAAGGGGGTCGAGGCCAGCTCCAGGGGGGCCAGATCGGCCAGACCGCGCTCCCCGCCGTCAGGCAGGAGAGGCCAGCGGTCGGGATGGCTCAGGGCGTAGGCAATGGCCAGGCGCATGTCCGTGGGGCCCAACTGGGCGATTTGGGACCCGTCCACGTATTCGACCAGGGAATGGACCACGCTCTGGGGGTGGATGACCACTTCGATCCGCGCATACGGCAGGCCGAAGAGGTGGTGGGCCTCGATGATTTCCAGCCCCTTGTTCATCATGGTCGCCGAATCGCAGGTGATTTTGGGGCCCATGCGCCAGCGGGGATGGTGGAGGGCCTCCTCCAGGGTAACTTTTTCCAGGTCGGCCGCTTTTCGGCCCCGGAAGGGGCCGCCCGACGCGGTCAGGATCAGCCGCCGCACCCCCGGGCTCTCCAGGCGGCCGCCCAGGGCCTGGAAAATGGCCGAGTGCTCGCTGTCCACCGGCAGGAGGGTCGCTCCGGCCCGGGCCGCCAGGGGGCGGATCAGGTCGCCGGCCATGACCAGGGATTCCTTGTTGGCCAGGGCCACCTTCAGCCCTTTTTTCACGGCCGCGTGGGTCGGGGGGAGCCCGGCCCCGCCCACAATGGCCGACAGCACCACCTCGGCCCCGCTCTCCACGGCGGCGGCGATCTGGCCTTCGGGACCGCACCGGATGTCCGGCCGGGGCCGGAGGCCGGCGTCCTTCAGGAGGGTTTCCAGCTTTTTCCGTTCTTCGGGACCCCGCACCGCCACCAGGCCGGGCCGGTGTTTCATAATGGCCGAGGCCAGCGCCTCCACCCGGCGGCCGCAGGCCAGGGCCACGATTTCCATGGCCGGAAAATGATCGGCTAGATCCAGGGCGCTCTGGCCGATGGATCCGGTGGCTCCCAAAATAGCGAGTTTCATAGGCGGCCTTTCCGGTTGTGCAGAGTTTAAAAATACCACGGCCATAGCTTCAGGGTCAAGCGGATGTTGTGTTTCCCCCAGGGTTGACGCATCAAAGCCGTCGAAACCTGGAGCCGGCCTTTGATCGGCTAAGATTTTCGTGGAGAGCCGTATTTTTTCGACACGTGTCGGAAAGTTGCGGAGGACAATACGGACGCCTTCGGTACGACCCCAGTGGGATCAGGCCCACCAGGATTTCAAGGATTTGATGGCGAGCGCGCGGGAAAAATCGAATGGAGCTGGACCGTCTATCGACCGGCGCCCCTGAAGCCGGAATGCGGGCGGGAACTTGACCGCCTCTTGAGGGGCGGCTGAAAAGAAGCTGTTGTGATCGCTCATGACGGCGGCCGGAACGCGCTTCCCGGTTCACCCGAAGACTTCGGGAGAGCCGGGAAGCGCGTCCGGCCGCTTGATAGGAAGCGGCTCCGCCCGGGTTTCAAGCCGAGCCGGTCGCGGCCTCTCCGCCGTGTTCCCCTTGATACGGAGCTTTCCGGGACGGGCAGCCCTCCTTGGTGCAGAGCTGGCAGTTATGGTATTTTTCCGCCGTCTCGAAGTAGACCCCGGAGACGCTTTTCCCCGGATTCATCAAGAGGCTCGGCAATAAATTCACCCCGATCTGGCCGGGCAGGTCGTCCATCAGCCGGAAGAGGGGCGTCTGCTCGGTGATCGGCCATTCCCGGGGCAGCGAACCGGGATTCATGGCCGAAACCTGCGGCACGCCGTAGTGCCGCGTCAGATGCTCTTCCAACTGTCGCACCCCCTGCCTCAGGGCCAGCAGCATGACCTCGTCGGCCATGTACTGTTCCAGCCCGGTCAACCCCGCCGTCCACTCGGCCAGTTCCCGCCCGCACGTGGCCACATAGGGAAAGGCCTGGCCCAGACCGGTCAACTGCCGGCTCATGAGCCCGCTTTTAAAGGTCACGTTGCCGAATCTGATGGTGCCTTCGTCCAGGATTTCCGGCGCCATCACTCTATAGACCGCCTTGGGCCGGGCCAGGTGCCGGGCGGTGGCCAGGACGTCGGCCAGGAGCCTTTCGGCCTTGGTGCCGGGCCGGACCCGGAACCGCTCGGCCATTTCCCGGTCGTCATACTGGACTTGAAAGTCCTTCAGGATCATGTATTCCGTCATGATGTACCTCTCGGTGGTTTTCGAGCCCAGGGGCTCAGAAGATGGCGCAGGGACCGACATCGCATTTTCCGCAGACGTCGAGTTCCCAGTTGAGGCTGCGGGTATAGGGCGATATATTGTGCAGCTTGCGGTTGCAGGCGTGTCGGTCGAATTCATCGGGCCCATGGCCCAGGGCCCGGGCGGGGCAATGCTTGAGGCAATGCCGGCAGCCGCCGTTTTTAAAAAAAAGACACAGATCCTCTTCCGGGCGAGCCGACGGCGGAAGCTCCGCCGAAAGGAACACGGTTCCGTATCGGCCTGCGGCGCCGACCGGGGTGATCAGCATCCGGTTGAGGCCGAAGCGGCCCAATCCCGCCACAAAGGCCGCGCTGCGATGGGACCAGGGGGCCTTGAGCGTGGCCTCGTCATAGTTGTCGGTCGAATTGACCATCCCGCTTTTGAGACCCCGGGCTTCCATCGCGGCCACCAGTTCCCGGCTGATTTCATCGATGAGGCTGTTGGCGTGGGCGTACGAATCCACCCACTCCCGCGCGGGGATTTCCGGCTCCCGCCGGTTGGCCTCGATGACTTTCTGGGAAAAAGGCAGGAAAAAGGAAACCAGAGTTTTGACTTCAGGCAGGACCTCTTCCGGCCGCCGGTGATGCGGGCCGACAATTTCCTTGATCCCGGCGTATAAAGGATCGGCGGCCGAGGAGAACCCGACCAGGGGCCGGCGGTAAAAATCCCGCTGGTTGGCCCGGGCCGCCTTTTGCGTGATGAACTCGACGATTTCTTCGGCTAAAGGCATGACCACCTCCGCTCTGTTGGGTTCACATAAAAGTATAGTCCGCCGCGAAGCGCCCCGACCGCGTGACGGGAGGGAACCGAACCACATCAACTGAAGGCCGCCAGGGCCTTTCTCAGGCCCGGGTCAATATCGGGCTGTCGGTATTTCTCCAGATACGGCCCTATTTTTATGTGGGCCAGATCCGCGGCCTGGGGGCGTCCTCTTTTTTTCCATCGCTCATAGGAATCCCGGCCGAAGACCAGCGGTTCGTGGAATTCCGTTCGGAAGCGCTTGAACGTCAAGGGGTGGTTCAGGAAGTTGCCTTTGGGCCCCACCGCCTTGATCGCCTCCCGGGCCAGGTCGTCCTCGCCGCACCGGAGGGGTCGCATCAGGGCCCGGACGTATTCGATCAATTCAGTGTCCAGAATCATTTTCTCCAAACTGCCGCCCATGAAGCTGCCCAGATGGCCGCAGCCCGGCAGCAGGTTCACGGACCGCATGGCGGCGCTGAAAAATTGGAACATGGCTTCGGCGCCGGCCTGAAAGTCGGAGACGGGGGCGTCGGTGACGCTGACGTCCCCCCGCGACAAAAGGCCGTAATAGCGCGCCAACTGGCAGCCGGCCAATTCCACCACCCGGTTTTCCGGGCCGCCATACACCGCGCCGAGGCTTTTCATGTTGCTGTGGCCGCCCATGGCCCCGTACAGCACGGGGTGTCCCGGAGAGACCAGTTGCGACAGGACCAGGGCCCCCAGGTTTTCGCAGTTTTGCAGCAGAACGGCCGCCGCCAGGGAGCAGGGCGCGGTGCTGCCGGCGGCCGGCATGGAGGTGATGCTGAAGGCGACGCCCGCCCGGCAGTAGGTGATGAGGTTGCGGCAGGCCTCGTCGGTCATAAACAGGGGCGAAATGATATTGACGGAGGACAGCCCGTAGCTGCGCCCGATCAGGGCCGATTCTTTCATTTGCTCCTCGGTCTTGCCAAAGGCCAGGCCCAGCAGCCGGACGTCGTCGGCGACCATCAGAAAATAAGGTTTGTCCTGGTGCAGGATCTGGTTCGCCATCATCCAGGCGTGGACCCGGTCGGCCGGGATGTCCTGCGGCAGAAACAGGGGGCGGCACAGCCGCATTTGCGGCAGCACTTGCGCCAGCCGCGCCGCCCGGATAAAGTCCGCGCCGGTCGGCGCGGTCAGGCCCCCCTGATGGTCGACCACATGGACGGCGCCGCTGCCGGGCGCGATGACCTGGCTGTCGAGGGAAAAATCGACGTCGTGAGCCGGGTTGCGGGCGAGCAGGGTGAATTCGTTCGGCGCCGTTTCCAGGCACCGCTCGATGACTCGGTCGGTGAAATACACCGTGTCGCCCGAGGTTTTAAGTCCATGGGCCTTGAATATGGAGAGCGCGTCCGCCGAATTGAAGGCCATGCCGGTTTCCCGGAGTATTTCCAGGCTGGCGGTATGAATTCTTCCCAATTGGCGGCTGTCCAGCCAGCCCATATCCCGCGCGAAAAAATTCATAGCCGCACCTTTCGCTCATGTAAAAAAAAGCCGACTGTGGCGAACATGACGACAGTGTGAAATGCAAACCCCGTGCCATTTTTCCAGGTGCCTAATATGCTGATATCAATGAGATAGTATCCTGGATAGGCGACTGTGAAACCAAAAAGAAAAGCAAAACGAAAAAATTTTTTCTCTTTTTTTTCGCTTTGCCGGGAAGCCCGGGTGACAGAAAGGCGAGCCCTTGTTATAATCGATCGGGAAAAATGAAAAATCTTTCGAGCGTGCTATGGATTCTGGAAAAACCATGATACAGGCCGTGATCGACGGACCGGTGCCCTTGCGGGCTTTTTTCGAAAGCCTGCCGCTGGGCCTCATGGTCACCGACGCGGATCACCGGATCGTCTTCTGCAACCGGGCGCAGCTGGAGCGGGACGGAGTGGAATCGGCCGAGGTGCTGGGGCGTTCCGTATTCGCGGTCTACCCGGAAGAGGAATGGCCGGCCGTGCTGGCCGCGCGCGCCGACGAGAATTCCCCGTGCTCCTGGTCCGGCTCCTGTTCTTCGAACGGCCGGCCCCGGGCCGTCTCCATCACGCGCGTTCCGTTGTCGGCCGCCGAATCGGGGGTGGGGGCGATCTATATGATTGAGGACCAGGTCAAGGCGGCGGCGGCCGGAGAGGGGAAGCGCCGCCAGCCCCCGAAAGAGGCGGAGGGTGAAGGGGCGTTTCAAAAACTCATCGGCCGGAGCCCCGGCTTTCGGAAAGCGGCAGCCTTGGGGGAAAACGCCGCGTCGTCTCCGTCGCCGGTCCTCCTGGCCGGGGAAACGGGGACCGGCAAGGAGATGTTCGCCCGGGCCCTGCACGAGCGGTCGCCCCGCGCCCACCGGAATTTCGTGGCCATCAACTGTTCGGCCATACCCCAGGAGCTGTTGGAAGGCCTCCTGTTCGGCACCGCCCGGGGAGCCTTCACCGGGGCCACGGAAAAACCGGGCCTCTTTGAAGAGGCGAACCAGGGGACGCTCTTTCTCGACGAGCTGGACTCCATGCCCCTGAAGCTTCAGCCCAAGCTCCTGCGGGTGCTTCAGGACCGCAAGATCAGGCGGGTCGGCTCGGCCCGCGAACTGGCCCTCGACATCAAAATCATCAGCGCCATCAGCGGGCCGCCGGAAGACGTCCTGGAAAGCGGCCGGCTGCGGGCCGATCTTTTTTACCGTCTGGGCGTCATGATCATCAAACTGCCGCCGCTCCGGGAGCGGCCCGAGGACCTGCCCCTCCTGGTCGAGCATTTTAGCCGGAAATACAACGCGCTCCTGGGGCGGCGGGTGCGCTTCTTTTCCCCGGAGGTCATGGACGCCTTCCAGGCCTATACCTGGCCGGGCAATGTGCGGGAGCTGGAGCACATCATCGAGGCGGTTTTCAACGTCGCCGGCGACGAGGAGTGCGTCACCCTCGCGATGCTGCCCGACCATTTCAGCCTCTCGCCCAAAATAACCCTGGGCGGATTCGCGCCTGAGAGCCGTGAGGGGAAATTCGATTTCCCCCCCGTGGGCATAGACGACCACGGCGGCCGATATGACCTGGAAACCCTGAAGGACCGCGAAAAGAGCATGATTTCCCAAGCGCTCTTCCGGGCCGGCGGCAACGTGGCCCAGGCGGCCCGGATGCTGGACATCTCCCGGCAGCTGTTGGTGTATAAAATGAAGAAACACCAACTGCGCCGGGAGCATTTCAAAAAATGACGGTCCGGGAGGCTCCGGCCGCTCAGGCTGCCACCACGTGCGGCGCCTTGGGGAAGGCGCCTCGGGTGTCGATGATAAGGCGGGCGTGGCGGGCGATGAAGGCGTGATCAAAGGCGGCGTGGTCGGTCAGGAGCACCGCCGCGTCGGCTTGGGCCAGGGTTTCGGGGGTCAGATCCACGCTCCGGAGATCGAAGTGGCGGCGCCGCATCCGGGGAAAAGCCGGCACGTGGGGGTCGTGATAGCTCAACTCCGCGCCCCGTTCCCGCAGGAGTTCCATCACCTCCACCGAGGGCGATTCCCGCACGTCGTCCACGTTTTTCTTATAGGCCAGGCCCAGGATGAGCACCCTGGAGCCCTTAAGGGCCCGGCCCCGCTCGTTCAAGGCCAGGGCCAGCTTTTCCGCCACCCTGAGGGGCATGGCCTGATTGATCTCCCCGGCCAGCTCGATGAAGCGGGTGTGCACGCCGTAGGCCCGGGCCTTCCAGGTCAGGTAGAAGGGGTCGATGGGGATGCAGTGTCCCCCGATGCCCGGGCCGGGAAAGAAGGGGGTGAAGCCGAAAGGTTTGGTGGCCGCGGCCCGGATGACCTCGAAGATGTCCAGGCCCATCTGGTCGGCCACGATCTTCAGTTCGTTGACCAGGCCGATGTTGACCGAGCGGTAGATGTTTTCCAGGAGTTTCGTCAGTTCGGCCGCCCGGGTGGAGCTGACCGGCACCATTTTCTTGATCACCTGGCCGTACAGGGCCAGGCCCGCCCGGCCGCAGGCCTCCGTGGCCCCGCCCAGAACCTTGGGAATGTTGGGCGTGCCGAAGCTGGGGTTGGCCGGGTCCTCCCGTTCGGGGGAGTAGACCAGAAAGAAGTCCTCGCCCAATACGAAACCCCGGTCCTCCACGGCCGGCCGCAGCACTTCCTCGGTGGTGCCCGGGTAGGTGGTGCTTTCCAGCGAGAGCAACTGCCCGGCCCGGAGGTGGGGTTTCAAACTTTCCAGGGTTCCCGTGACGAAGGAGAGATCGGGCTCGCGGTGCACGGTCAGGGGCGTGGGCACGCAGATGATGAGGGCGTCGGCTTCCGCGCTACGGGCGAAATCCGCGGTGACCGTAAGGAGGCCCGCGTCCGCGGCTTTTTGGATACGCTCGTCCGGCATGTGGGCGATGTAGCTGCGGCCGCTCCGGAGGGCGTCCACCTTGGCCTGGTCCACGTCCAGGCCCAGGGTGGGGAAGCCCGCCTCCGCGAAGGTCAGAATGAGCGGCAACCCCACATAGCCGAGGCCGACCACCCCGACGACCGCCGTGCGGTCGTCGATTTTTTTCAGGAACTCTTTTTCCCGGCGGGATTCGGACATTTCAGGCCCCTTTCAGGCGCGGGCGCGCCGCTCCAGAGATGCGGTCAGCGTTGCGGCGATTTTTTCCGCTTCAACGTCTTCGAGATACGGGTGCATGGGGAGGCTCAACACTTCCCCGGCCGCCGTTTCCGAGGCCGGCAAATCCCCGGCCCGGCCGCCGAGATAGGCGAAGGCCGGCTGGAGGTGCAGGGGCCGGGGGTAATAAATCATGGTCGGTATGCCCACGGCCTTCAGTTCGGCCATGATGCGGTCCCGCTCGCCGGCCGGCACCCGCACCGTGTACTGGGCCCAGGAGGACAGGCTCCCTTCGGGCACGACCGGCACAGGCACGTGCCCGGCCAGAAGCCGGGTGTAGAGGCCGGCCACCCGCTGGCGCTCTTCCAGTTCCCCGGGGAACGCGCGAAGCTTGGCCAGGAGGATGGCCGCCTGGAGGGTGTCCAGCCGGGAGTTGGCGCCCAGGCGCAGATGTTCGTATTTGTGCCCGCCCGAGCCATGGGTGCGGAGGCTTCTGAAGAGCCCGGCCAGGCCGTCGTCATCGGTGGTCAGGGCCCCGCCGTCGCCGTAGCCGCCCAAGGGTTTGGCCGGAAAAAAGCTGAAACTGCCCATCCGCCCGAAAGCGCCGGCCCGGCGGCCGCGCCGGGCGCCGCCGAAGCCCTGGGCCGCGTCTTCGAGGATAAAGAGGCCGTGCTCGGCGGCCAGGGGTTCCAGAGCATCATAATCAGCCGGGAGGCCGAAAAGGTCCACGGGGATGATCCCCCGGGGCTCGAATTTTCCCTCGCGCCGCACGGCGTCGATCTTGATCCGGAGGTCGGCCGGGTCGAGGTTGTAGGTCCGGGGGTCGATGTCCACGAAGACCGGCCGGGCCCCGCGCAGAGCGACCACCTCGGCCGTGGCCATGAAGGTGAAGGCCGGGCAGAACACGGCCTGGCCGGGCCCCACGTTCAGGGCCATCAGGGCCAGTTCCAGGGAAGAGGTGCCGTTGCCGCAGGCCACCACGTGTTTGACGCCCACGTATTCGGCCAGAGCGGCCTCCAGTTCGGCCACCTGGGGGCCGTGGATGTATTGCCCCTCGTTCAGGACCTTCATTATTTCGGTCTGAATGTCGTCACGGAGAGCGGCATATTGTTTTTTCAGGTCGATGAAGGCGATCATGCTTTCTCCTCCCGCAGCCTCAGACCCTCGGGCCCCGGCTCGTAGCCGCGCCCGCAGCGATCACAAATAAAATTCTCGGGGAGCCGATGCCCGCAGCGGCAGACCCAGCCGTACTGGCGGGCGGGGTTGCCGACCATAAGGGCCTGGTCCGGCACGTCCGCGGTGACCACGGCCCCGGCCCCGACGAAGCACCAGGCGCCCAGGGTGTGGCCGCAGACCACGGTGGCGTTGGCCCCGATGGAGGCGCCGCGTCGCACCCGGGTGGGGCGGTATTCGTCTTTCCGCACAATGTCGGCCCGGGGATTGATGACGTTGGTGAAGACCATGCTCGGCCCGCAGAAGACCCCGTCCTCCAGGGTCACGCCTTCGTAGACCGACACGTTGTTCTGGATTTTGACCCCGCGTCCGACCCGGACCCGGGGACCCACCACCACGTTCTGGCCCAGATTGCAGTTTTCCCCTAATTCCACGCCGTCCAACAGGTGGGAAAAGTGCCAGATTTTACAGCCGGCCCCGATCTTCACCCCGGGCTCCACCACCGCCGTGGGATGGACGAAATAGTCGGGCGCGGAGTCGGGCGGGGACTGGGGGCGGCCCCCGTTTTTCAGCGATTCGCTCCCGGCGGCCAAAACCGACAGCACGGCCAGGCCCTCGGCCCCGTCGGTGCGCGGCGTCTTTTCCCCGGCCATGGCCGAAAGGAAATCGCGGGCCTGGGCCCGGAGGGGCTGGGCCTCGGTCAGGGGGACGGCCTCGGCCGGGCCGGGTTCGGCCACGGGCCGCTGGTGGGGCCAGGTGATCCGGTGGGGATAGAGCAGCAGCTTTTCATCCCAGGGCCGGGTGTCGTCGAACACGGCCATTTTTTCCTCGCCCGCCACGATCAGGCGGTGCTCCTTGGCCGGGTGGAGCCAACTGACCGAAATGTGGGCCGTGGCTCCGCCCCCGAAATCCAGCCGGGCTTCGGCCGCGTCGACCAGACCCGGGCTGATCCAGGCGTCGCCGCTCAAGGCCACGCTTTCCGGAAGCCGGCCCATCAGGCCTAAAATCATGGAAATGTCGTGGGGCGCGAAGGACCACCAGACGTCTTCCTCGGTGCGCAATTTGCCGAAACTCTGGCGGCGGGACACGATCCGGCGGATGCGGCCCAAGGCGCCGGCCTCGGCCAGTTCCCGCAGTTTTATATAGGCCGGATGGTTCTGGAGAAGGTGGTCGACCATGAGCGCCAGGCGTTTGTTTTGAGCCAGGGCCGCCAGTTCCCGGCCTTCGGCCAGGGTCAGGGCCAGGGGTTTTTCCACGAAGAGATGTTTGCCGGCTTCCAAAACCCGTCGCCCCAGGGCGAAATGAGTGGCCGCCGGCGTGGCCAGGACCACCCCGGAAATATCGTCATCATTGACTATGGCTTCGAAATCCGGGGCCGCCTCGGGGCCGGGGTGTTCGGTCAGGCGCTGTCGGACCAGGTCCGCGTCCGCGTCCCAGACGCTTTTGATCGCGCCAAGCCGATAGAAATCCCGCATCAGGTTCCGGCCCCAATACCCCAGGCCGACCACGGCCACCAGGGGCCGATCTTTTCTTAGCATGCGCTGGTCCTTTCCTCCATATAAAAGAATGGGGAGTCCTCGGAACCCCGCCTCCGGACATTGGGAAGCAAAAAAAAGGCCAACGAGGCGATAGGCTCGGGCCCGGGGAGCAGGGACAAGGTTTTCTGAAAAATCCGCGATCAGGCGGATTTGATGAAGTCGAGGGCGGATTCCCGGTCCGGGAAAAAGTGGAGAAAATCGTCCAGGCGCAGTATCCGGAACACCCGCTGGAGGGATTCCTGGGCGCCGGGGTCCAGGAGGACCGCTGTCCGGTCCGGCCGCTGGCGACCGGCGGCCATCAGGGTTTTGAGATCCCGGCTGGAAAAATTGGCCACCCCGCGCAGATCCACCACCAGCCCCCGCAGGCCCGCCTGGAACATGGCCGCGACCTTGGCCGGAAAGCTTTCCTCATCTTCGGCCAACTGGCCGTCCCGGAAGGGCACCAGGTTGATTTTGCCGGCCAGGTTGTCCTTGCAGACAAACTGCGGCGCGGCCTTGGGCCGGCCGGGGGAAGGGGAGGGGGCCGGAGGCGCGGCGGAACAGGAAGGCCGGGGCATTTCCGGGGGCGGAGCGGCTTCGGCGGGAGTTTCCAGGCCGGCTTCGGCCTCGGCCAGGGCCTCGGTCAGGCTCTCCAGCCAATCCACCTGGTCGTTATCGCCGTTTTCCAGACGGTTGACAATGGCCTCCACCGTATCCAGCACCTGCAGGAGCAGGTCGATGGTCCTCTGGGGGCAGGCGCATTGCCGCTCCCGCACGGTTTGGAGCAGGCTCTCGGCGTGGTGCATCAATTCATATAAATGGGACAGGTCCAGGAAGCCGCTGTTGCCCTTGATGGTGTGCATGGTGCCCATCAGGGCGTTCAACGCCGCCAGGGAACCGGGCTCCTTTTCCAGGTCCAGAAGTTGGGCGCCGGCCGTGCTCAGATGCTCGCGGGAATCGAAAATAAATTCGTTCAGAAGTTCGTCGCTCATAACTGACAACCAACCAGGGCGGTGGATTCTGGAGCGGCCCGGACCGATTCGAAAAAACATGGACGCCAGGTCACTTCGATCCATGTTACCACGCCGGCCCTGGTTTGGCAAATTTCAATATTTCGTCGGCGGTTGGAAAGAGTGCCTTGGGGCCCGCCAGGAGTCGTTCGGTAAATGCTCATAAATATCGTGCAATTCATATTCAATTATGGTATAATTTAATATTATTTCAGGCCGGTGCATACCGCCCCGCCGCCAAGGCGGCGAACCGCCGGGCTTTTCTCGACCGGCGAAGTGTGATACCATACCTTGAGCCGCTTCTTCCGGAAGGGGCCAAATACACGGGTTCTGGCAGGTATATTTATGAAGCGCTATGATCTGGTCATCCTCGGCGCCGGGCCGGCCGGCCTCACCGCCGCCCTGTATGGCCGCCGGGCCGGACTTTCGGTTTTGGTGGTGGAGCGGGAGGCCCCGGGCGGGCAGATCGCCCGCACCGATGTGGTGGAAAACTGGCCGGGGACGCTGAGCGTCAACGGTTTTGAGCTGGGCCGAAGCTTCCACGAACACGCCCTCAGCCAGGGCGCGGAATTCCTTTCGGCCGAAGTCACGGGCCTGAAGGAGGACGGCGGACGCCGCCTTGTCCTGACCCGGGAAGAGGAATTGGCGGCCGGCGCGGTCATCGTGGCCACCGGGGCCGGGTTCCGTCCCCTGGGCGTCCCGGGCGAGGCCGATTTCACCGGCCGGGGCGTCAGCTACTGCGCGGTCTGCGACGCCCCCTTCTATCGGGGCCGCAAAGTGGCCGTGGTGGGCGGGGGCAACACCGCCCTGGAAGAGGCCGTCTATCTGGCCGGTTTTGCCGAGGAGGTCTTCCTGGTGCACCGCCGGGGCGAGTTCCGGGCCGAGGCCCGGGTGGTGGAGCAAACCCTGGCCCTGGCCAAGATAAAGCCGGTCCTGCACCATGTGCCCGTGGCCGTGGAAGGGAGCGCGGCCGGGGTGGAACGACTGCGGGTGCGGGACGTCCGCGGCGGCGAGGAAACGGATCTGCCCGTGGAGGGGGTTTTCATCTTTGTCGGCACCGTGCCCCACACCGAGTTCCTGGGCGGCTTTCTGGAAACCACGCCGGGCGGGGCCATCGTCACCGACGCCCGTCTGGCCGCCGGCCGGCCCGGCTTTTTCGCCGCCGGCGACGTGCGGGACACGGATCTGCGCCAGGTGGTCACCGCCGCCGCCGACGGGGCCCGGGCCGCCTTGAACGCCTATCATTTCCTCCGCGACCAGGGCGCCTGAGAGTCCCCGGGTTCGGCGGCGCCGTCGGCCGGTCCCGACGGAAAAACGGAATCGGATGGTCACATCCACACCAAGCGAGGGTATCATGTCAATGATTTTTCAAGTGCGGGAAGGCCGGGGCGTTTTTGTCCCCAAAGATGAGGACGCGGCCGCCCGCCAGTTGACCCGGTTGCGCGATCTGGCCGATTCCGCCGACGAGGATCCGGGGCAGGCCAAGAAAGCCCGCCGGACCATCAAGGCCATGATCGGCAAGGATCCGCTTTTTCTCCGCGGCTACGCCGTCCTGGCTCAGCTCCTCGAGGAAGCCGATGAGGAGGAGAAGGCCGCTGAACTGTACGCCCAGGGCTGTCAGGCGGCGCTGAAAATTTTGCCCGATGATTTCCAGGGGCCCCTGGATACCGATAATTCCGATGTCCAGTGCTTCCTGCGCTGCCACGCCGGGTATGTGGAATCCCTTCTGGCCAAGAGCGACTACCAGGCCGCCCTGGAGGCTTCCCACCGTCAGTTGGCCTTCGATCCCGAGGACATGTTCGAGCGCCGGCGGGAATTGGGGGAATTGTCCATCCTGGCGGGCCGGCCGAAGGAGGCCGAGTCCATCCTTCGCGAGCAGGTCGGGCGGCGGCCCACGGCCCACTACAGCCTGGCCTATCTCTCCTACAGCTGGGGCGATTACCCCACGGCCATCGCCCATCTGCGGCGAGGCTTCCTCCTGGCCCCCTACGCCGTGGATCTCCTGACCGGCCGCCTGACCCCGCCCAACATTTTCTGGGAGGACGGTCCCCAGGCGCCGGATTATCGGGAGGATCTCCTGTTCGTGGAAATGCTCGGCGGCGACCTCTGGACGCGGGAGGAGGGGGCCCACGCCTTCCTCGAGTGGCTTTCCCAGACCGGACAGGCTCTCAGCGAGCGGGCCCGGATGGTGCTCCTGTCGGAAAAATGCTTCCGGGCCGACGGGCCGGAGGCCGACGCGGTCCTCATGGAGGCCGAGGCTGAATTCCAGGCCCTCCTGGATGCTGTGGACGAGCGGTCCTCGGCGGCCCTGGCCGTCCCGGTGATCGATCCCGTGGGCGGGGAGCAGGTCACCCCCTGGGAGCTTCTGGCCCGCCACCAGCAACGCCTCACCGAGGACGAGGGCTGGGATCACGAGCACGGGCCGGACTGCGGCTGTGATGACGACTGTGAGGAATACGACGAGTTCGACGACGAGGAATATGAGGACGACGATTACGAGGATGACGAGGAAAACGGCGAGCGGTCCCGGTGATCGGATCCGGGGCCGCCGACCATCAATGACAGGGAGTTTTCGGCTATGGAAAAGATGAACGCGTACAAAATTCTGCAGTCGCGCGGGTTTGTGTATCAATGCACCGACGAGCCCGGCCTGATCGAACTTTTCGACCGGGAAGTGGTCACCGCCTACATCGGCTTCGACATCACCGCCGCTTCGCTGCACGTCGGCCACATGCTGCCCCTGATGGCCCTGTCCTGGCTGGACCGCACCGGCCATCGTCCCATCACCCTCATGGGCGGCGGCACCACCATGATCGGCGATCCCAGCGGCCGCAGCGAACAGCGCAAGCTCTCCACCCGCGAAACCATTCTGAACAACATGGCCGGCATCCGGCCCCAGGCGGCCAAGTTCATCAGCCTCCACCAGGGCGGGCGGGCCCTGATGGTCGACAACAGCGATTGGCTGCTGCCGCTCAACTATCTCGATTTTCTGCGGGAAATCGGCCGGCACTTCTCGGTCAACCGCATGCTGTCCGCCGAGAGCTACAAGGCCCGCCTGGAAGACGGCCTGACGTTCCTGGAATTCAACTACATGATCCTTCAGGCCTACGACTTCCTGCATCTCTTCGAAACCGAGGGCAACAAGCTCCAGATGGGCGGACAGGATCAGTGGGGCAACATCGTGGCCGGGGTGGACCTCATCCGCCGGGTCAACGGCGGCGAGGCCTACGGCTTCACCATCCCGCTCCTGCTGGATCCCAAGACCGGGGCCAAGTTCGGCAAAACCAACGCCGGCGCCGTGTGGCTGGACAAAAATCAAACCTCGGTCTATGACTTCTACCAGTTCTGGCGCAACGTGGACGATTCGCAGACGGCCAGCCTTCTGAATCTTTTCACGTTCCTCCCCCTGGAAGAAACCACCCATCTCGGCTCCCTGGCCGAGGGCCGGCTCGTCAACCGGGTCAAGGAAATCCTGGCCTACGAAATCACGGCCACGGTCCATTCCCACGAGGAGGCGGCCCAGGCCTACCTGGCCTCCATCCGCACTTTCGGCGCGGCCGAGGGGGCCTCCGAGGTCAAGACCAGTTCGGCCATCGCCAAGCTGACTATGGACGACGCCCTGGCCGACCTCCCGGCCGTCAAGGTCGCCCGGGCCGATCTGGAAGCGGCCACCGTGGCCGAGCTCTTCGTCCTGGCGGGCCTGGCCGACTCCAAGAGCGACGCCCGCCGCCTGATCCGCCAGGGCGGGGCCTACGTCGACGAGACCCAGGTGGCGGCCGAGGCCGAAAACGAGCCGGTCTCCGGCGCGGCCTGGCTGGCGTCCGGCGAGGCCACGCTCCGGGCCGGCAAGAAGCGCTACAAAAAGGTTCAGGTCGGCTGATGGCCGCGCCCCGCGAATGGCCGCTCCTGGCCGAGGAGGCGGTGCTCGACACCCCGGTTTTCACCGTGGGCCGCCAGAAGCGCCGCTCCCCCAAGGACGGCCGGGATAAAACCTTCACCGTCCTGAACGTGCCGGACTGGGTGCAGGTGCTGGCCCTGACCGACGAGGGCCGGGTGCTCCTCGTCCGCCAGTTCCGCTTCGGGAGCGACGGCTTCAGCCTGGAGCTCCCCGGCGGCGTGGTGGAACCCGGCCAATCCCCGCTGTCGGCGGGCCGGCGGGAACTCCAGGAGGAGACCGGCCACACGGCCGACCGCTGGATTCACCTGGCCTCTTTCCGGCCCAACCCGGCCGTGCAGAACAACACCGCCCACCTGTTCCTGGCCGAGGGCGCCCGCCTGACCGGGCCCACCGACTTTGACGAAAACGAGGAACTGGAATTGATTTCCGTGCCCCTCGACGAATTGAGGGACCTGGTTTTATCCGGGGCCATCGACCACGCCATCATGACCGCCGGCATCCTCTATTATTTTGCGTGGAAAAACCAATCATGTTGAGGTGAGACTATGAAACGCCTTTTTCCGGGCCTGGCCCTGGTGGCCGTCCTGGCCGTTCTCCTGACCGCCTGCGTGGGTTCCAAGGCCATGGAGGTCACCTACACCGTCCGTTCGGCCGCCTCCCTGAAGAACTACACCGTCTACCTGGTGGTCAACGACAAGCGCTACAACAACGACCTCGTCGGCGACACGGCCAAGGAAAAAGGCCTCTTCGAGGAACTCCGGAGCGGTCGCTTCGACCTGACCGTCAACCTCCCCAACGGCTCCAAGGTGGCCATGACCAGCCTCTCCGCCCCCGAGGCCGTCTGGGAATCCGCCGCCCGCCGGCTCCAGTCCCAGGGCGTGACGGCCGTCAAGCAGCGGGCCGGGGCCCAGCTGACCATGGAAATCAACATCGAGCAGATGGATATCGACCTGATGGACAAGGACCTGGTGGCCACCGTGTCCCTCAGTTCCGCCATCTACCGCGATGCCAACTCCGTGGCCAAAAGCAACGCCAAAGCCACCGCCAACCGCATGAAGCTTATCGGCGGCACCGGCGGGGCCACCGTTCTCAGCGAAGCCCTCAGCCAGGCCATGAACGACCTCGACTTCAGCGGCATCAACAAGTTCTGACCAGGGCCGGGCCCTGGACCCACCAGGGCCCGGCCCTGGACCCATGTCCGAGTGACGGGGAGAGCGCCCGCGGCTTTGGTCGGCCGGGCTGGTGATGACCGTGGAACCGGGGCGGGCCTGTGCGGCCCGGGAACCGGTGGGGTCGAAGGCTTGGCGGGCGCCCAGAGGTGGGAGTACGTAGTCGTCCTTTAAAAATAATATAACAATTTGATATTACTGTTTAAAGTCTCTCGAGCTGGTGATATAATATGACCGTAAAAGAAGGAAGAAGCGCCAAAAGGCGGTTAAAAAGACGGTCAGGAGAAGCCATGAAAGGGCC
>JAVBQN010000055.1:0-7923 GCA_031549025.1 Candidatus Adiutrix sp.
GCCGCCACCCGGTCGATCAAAGGGTTGATGGTGCCCAGCACCCGCTCCCGGAGCCGGGCCAGGCCATCGCCCTTGGCCGCGAAGA
The DNA here is from genome assembly GCA_031549025.1 of Candidatus Adiutrix sp. Classification (GTDB taxonomy): domain Bacteria; phylum Desulfobacterota; class Desulfarculia; order Adiutricales; family Adiutricaceae; genus Adiutrix. Next base: position 86 of record JAVBQN010000055.1, read on the forward strand.
CGATGCGGCTGATCACATCCTCCCCGAACGAAATCTGCCCGTTCAGATCCCCGTGGGAAGCCCCGGTCCGGCCCGTCTCCAGATCGACCAGACGGGCCCAGACCGTGGTGGTGCCTATATCCACGGCCACAGCGTACGAAACCCGCGGCCGCCGGCGGGCCCGGACGGCCACCACCCGGCCGGCCGGCCGGCCCGGCTCTTCGAAAACCGTCACCCCGACCTGGAACTCTCCCTCCCGAAGGGCTTCGGGAAGCTCCAGCAGGGCGGGCAGGTCCAGTTCCGCCGTCTCCAGGCCCGGCCGGGCCCGCAAGGCTTCCATCAGGCGGTCGCAATCCGCCAGATTGTCCGCCCCCGAAGGCGGGCTCAGGGCCAGTTCCACCTGGCGGCACATGGGCCTGGCCTCCTTAAGGGTCACCTCGAGCTCGGCTAGGGCGTCGGCGTACACCGTGGCGTCGGCCCGCGATTCCGGGGGAATGAAAACGACCGCCTCCCCGGCCACTATCGACCGGCAGGCCAGGCGCAGCCCGCGGGCGTATTCCTCGGGGCTCAAAAAGCCCCCCGGCCCCGACGGGCAATCCACCCCGCCCTTCCGCACTTCCACCCGGCAGCGGCCGCAGACGCCCTCGCCGCCGCAGGAAGCGTTGATATGCAAAGCCGCCCGGGCGGCCACATCCACCAGGGTTTCGCCGGCCTCGGCTTCGACCACGATATTGTCAGGCTGAAAACGTATTCTGTGAGTGCTCATAAAAACAAACCCTCATGAGTCTGGGCGGCGGCGCGACCGCCAAAGGGGAACGGAGCCTTCCGGGGCGACCGCCGGCCGGAAGGTAAGGATATCGTCATACCGGATATTTTGCATGGTCGTAAAATCGTAACATATACAGCCGAAAATGGCAAATACGCCTACCCGCCATCAGGACCGGCCTTTGGTGGGCGAAAGTTTTCTCCGAAAATTTTCGCCCACCAAAGGCCTCGCCACCCGCAACGGCTATCCGGCAATGTCGGGCTAAGAACTGAGGCCTCTGGACGTTCGTCAAGCTATCGATACGGGCCGCCCCACCGGGCCGCATAGGCCCGCCCCCAAGTCCACGGCCGTCGCCAACCCGGCCGGCCAAGCCGCGGCCGCTCTTCCCGCTACTCGGAAATGGGTCCAGGGCACGTGCCCTGGCCGCCGGGGGAGCCCACCAGTGGTTCCCGGGTGTAGGGGCAGACTTCGATGCACTTGCGGCAGGGGTCGCGCTTTTCCAGCCAGTGGTCGAAGCAGGCCCGGCGGTTCACGGGCCATTGGTAGAGGCCGGGCCGGCGGTGCCCTTCGGTCAGGGCCTTGGCCGGGCACTCGTTGATGCAGCGCTGGCAGGTTTCGCAATAATCGGCCACCCCAAAAGTCGCGGGCTGGCCCAACTCGAAGGGAAAATCGGTGATGATGGTCAGAAGGCGCAGGTTGGGTCCGTATTCCGGGGTGATGAGGAGGCCCTGGCGGCCCAGTTCGCCCAAACCCGCCAGGGCGCCGAGGTGGTCGGCCAGCATCAGGCCCCCGGCCGAAGGCAGGGCCAGACAGCCCAGGGATTTGAGGAAATCGGCCATTCTCAGGACGGCCGCGGCCTGGCCCGGCCAGTTAAGCCAGCCCCCGGGCGGCCGCAGGCGGGAAAGGCCGGGATTCATGCCCATGATCTCCGGCCCCCGGACAAAGCCCAGGATCAGCACCCGGCCGGCCCGCCGGGGCAGGCGGACGGCCGTTTCGTCGATGCGGAAATCCGGCTCGTCGATGAAAACGATGGGCCGGCCGTCCAGGGTGTGGGAATAGACGTAGTCCGGCACCAAAGGCGCCGCGCCGCTCACCGCCGCTCCGGCCAGGAGGGCGGCCACGCGACCCTGGAAATCCCGCACCAGGTTCAGGCCCTCGGTTTCGACGCCCTCGAGGGGGTCGGCCAGATCGCCGGCGGGCGGCCGGCGGCCCCAGGGCAGGAGTTCGCCGGGGACGAAGGACTCCAAGCCGGCCGGGGCCGGAAGGCCCAGCACGGCCGGAAAGAACCCGGCGCAGGCGGCCGCCAGATGCGGATCGGCCAGGACGTCGGCCAGGAAGTTCTCGCCGGCCGACAGGCGGCGGCCGGGCCGTGGGGGCGGGGCCGAGCCCAGGAGGAAGCGGTCGCGCAGACGATCCCGCTCGCTGAGCTGGAAGCCCGCCTCGAGAAATGCCTTGGTGAAGTCGGTCGGTTCCGGATCGGGCATGGATTTCTCCGGCCAACGCAGAAAGCCGTCTCCGGAAGGAAGACGGCTTTACGGCAAACGCGTCAAACGGCGATGGCCGCGGCCCCGCCTCAGGCGGTGGGGGCGGCGGCGGGGTAGACGCTGACCTTCTTGCGGTCGGCCCCGTAGCGCTCGAACTTGACCACGCCGTCGATCAGGGCGAAGAGGGTATAGTCCCGGCCCAGGCCCACGTTCTGGCCGGGGTGGATCTTGGTGCCCAACTGGCGCACCAGAATATTGCCGGCCTTGACGGTTTGCCCGGCATAACGCTTGACGCCCCGGCGTTTGCCGATGGTGTCGCGTCCGTTGCGGCTGGAGCCGCCCGCTTTTTTATGAGCCATGGTTCAATCTCCTCAGGCGTTGATGGCCGTGATCTTCAGGGCGGTGTAGTCCTGGCGGTGGCCCTGTTTCTTCTGGTAACCCTGACGGCGTTTCTTCTTGAAGACGATGATCTTCTTGGCCCGATCCTGGGCGACCACGGTGGCCGTGACGGTGACGCCGTCCAGCAAGGGGGCGCCGGCTTTCAGGGTGTCGCCGTCCTTGACCAGAAGGACTTCGCTCAGGGAGACGGTATCGCCCACCTGGGCCTCCAGCTTGTTGACCCGCACCACTTGGCCGGGCTCGACCCGGTATTGCAGACCACCGGTTTTCACTACTGCGTACATATTAAGGAACCTCCACGGACGCTTCGGAACTTGGAACCTGAAATTATAGGGGAAGAGTTCTCCCAAGTCAAGGATAAAAACAGGTATGTTTTTAAAGGTTCCCTTGAGGGCCGGGATATGGTATATATATTGGGTTTATAGGGAGGAGCCGTTTTTACCAAAAACGGCCCGGACGCGATTTTTCGATATTTTCGGTTGACGCACCATGACAGGTACACCTCACGATATTGACCTAGACGCCATCACCCCCGACCGGGTCATCAAACCCAATCGCGGATACGCCTGGCTGTACCTGTTCCTGGGAATCCTGGCCCTGGTCGCGGCCGGCGGCCTGGCCATGATCCTGGCCCCGGAGTCCGTGGCCCGGCTCCACGGCCGGCTGACGAACCAGCCCCTGGAAATCCGGAGCCTGGTGTTGGCGGTCAACCGCCAGAACGTGGAACTCCCTCCCGGCGGCACCATCGAGATCCATCCGGGGCAGCGGTTTTCCGTGGCCGGCCTCGACACCAGCCGCTGGCGGAATTACGATCTGCGCCTCAGTTCCCCCGATTTCGAGATAACCCGGGTCACCGACGGGGCCGAAGCCGCGCCCCTGGCCCTCCTGGGCGGCGCTCTTCAGGGTCCCAAGGAACTGCGCCTCGAAGTGCGGGAAGGGGACGAAGTGCGGGCCGTCTTCAATATCCTCACCCGCTTCACCGCCCTGGACTTCGCCGCCCGCGGCGACGCGGCCGCCGATCCCGGCGAGAAGGCGGACAACTACCGGGAGGCCCTGAACCTCGACCCCGGCTCCGTCCACCTGCGCGACAAGCTCATCGCCGCCCTTATCGAGGCCGGCCAGCCCGAACGGGCGGCCGAGATTTATGAAGGGGAACTGGTCCGTTCCGGACCGGACCAGGCCATCCTCGACAGCCTTTTGGCTCTGTACACCGGGATGGGGAAAAACGACCGGCGCCTGGGCACCCTCAGCCGCCTGATCAACCTGGCCCGGAGCCAGGGGCGGTCCCCGGCGGCCTACCAGCTCCAGATGGCCCAGCTCTACCAGGCGACCGGGCGGGCGGCCCAGGCGGCCGAAATCTATGAACTTTTGGCCCAGGGCGCCCCCTCGGACCAGGCGGCCGGGCACCTCACCCAATTGGCCGGGCTCTACCATGAAAGCGGCCAGACCGACCGGGAAATCACCGCCCTCAAGCGCCTCTTGGAAGTTTCCCCCCCGGAGCAAAGCGCCGGCATCTGGGCCGAAATCGTGGCCCTGTACGACAACTCGAGCGACGAGGCCGGGCGGCTGACGGCCTGGCAGTCCCTGGCCAAGCTGCTGCCCCCGGGCCCCAACAAGGCCAACGCCTATAAAATGATCGCCCAGCTCCTGTACCGCGACCGGAAATACGACGAGGCCCGGACCGCCTATCAGGAGGCGGTGAAGGCCGCGCCGGAGGATGTCAAGGCCCGCCTCAACCTGGCCCGCCTGGCCGCGGCCACGGGCGAACGGGCCCTCTATCGTCAGGAGCTGACCAAAATCCTCGAGTTGACCCCGGACGATCTGGAGCTGCGGAAGGAACTGGCCCTGGCCCTGCGGGAAGACGGCCAGAACGCCAAGGCCAAGGCCCAGTACCTGGAAATTCTGGAGCGCGAGCCGCAGGACCAGGTCATCCGCCTGACCCTCATCGACTTTCTGGAAACGATCAAGGACCAGGACGAACTCATCCGGCAGTACACCGAAATGATGGCCCAGCAACCAGACGAAAAGGTACTGCCGTACAACCTGGGCGTGCTGCTGTTCGAGAAAAAGCGCTGGCCCCAGGCCATCGAGGCTTTTACAAAGGTGGTGGCCCTGGACCCCAAGGAGGCCGAGGCCCGCGACTACCTCATCATCGCCTACCAGCGGACCGGCCAGAAACGGGAGATGCTGGACGAGGCCATGGCCCTGTACCGCCTGGATCCCTCCAAAACCGTCTACCGCACACTCATGCTCAACACCCAGGAAAACGCCAAGGACTGGGCGGGCTACGTCAAGACGGCCGAAGAATGCGCCAAACTGACCCCCAAGGACCCGGCCGCCTGGCGCCTCCTGGCCAAGGGACAGACCAAAACGAACCAGAAGCCGGAAGCGGCCCAAAGCCTGTGGCGGGCGGCCGAAGTGGCCCCGGACAAGAAAGCCGAGGCCTGGTTCACGGCGGCCTCGGCCTTTTCCGTCCTGGGGAAGAACGACCGGGCCCTCCAGGCTTATAAAAAAGTGCTGGAGATCGATCCCAAAAACGAACGGGCGGCCAAGGCCATCCTGGACCTGGAACTGAAGGCCGTCCAAAAAAAATAGCCAATGATCGGCTGAAAAACTCCACGCCCGCCAAGGGCGTCGGCGACACGGGATACAAGCATGGATTTATTAGCGGACCTCATGAATCGTGGCGGCTGGGTCATGTACCCCATTTTGGTGTGCAGCCTGGCCGGGCTGGGACTGGTCCTGGAACGGCTGTGGGCCCTAAGGCGCGTGCGGGTGGCTCCCCGGGCCTTCCTGGCCTCGGTCAACGGGCTCCTGGAGCGGCGCCGCTATGACGAGGTGGCCCTCGTCAGCCAGGGCGGCGACACCGCCGCCGCTCGCCTGGTGACCCTGGGCCTGAAGCTGGCCGGCCGCCGCCGGGCCCTCTTCAAGGACGCCATGGAGGAAGCCGGCCGCCGGGAAGGCGCCGAACTCCACGTCCATCTGGGGGCTCTGCACCTGGTGGCCTCCCTGTCCCCGCTCCTGGGTCTCCTGGGCACGGTCTCGGGCATGATCAACGCCTTCAACTCCATCGCCGTGGAGGGCATCGGCAACCCCGGGCTCCTGGCCGGCGGCATCTCCGAGGCGCTCCTGACCACGGCCGCCGGCCTGTGCGTGGCCATCCCGGCCCTGGTCCTCCACCGGTTTCTCCAGAGTCGGGCCGAACGGCTGACGGGGGATTTGGAAGACCTGTCCACCGATCTCCTGGAAGCCCTGGCCGCCCCCGAGTCCGCACAATGAATTTTCGCCGCGCCCCCAAATCCCACCATGGCTCCACAGATGTCAACCTCAATTTGACCCCGCTGGTGGATGTGGTGCTGCAATTGGTCATGTTTTTCATGGTCACCACCCAGTTCGCGGTGCTGCCGGGCCTGAAGCTGATCCTGCCGGCCGTGGACCCCGAAGCCCGGGTGCAGGTGCAGAAGGCCGAACGCCTGGAGATCACCCTCACCGCCGCGGGCGACCTCTTTTTTGAAAACCAGCCGGTCACCGTAAAGAGCCTGCCCCGCTACCTGGAACGCAGCGGAGCCCGGGGGGGCGAGGTGGTCATCGTGGTTTCGGCCGACGAGACGGTGCCTTACGGCCGGGTCATCAAGATCATGGACACCCTGCGCCAGGGCGGCTACAACCGGGTGGTCTTCGCCGCCCGGCCGGAACCCCGGGGAGAGAACAACGTTGAGCGCCAATGAGCCCCTGGATCGGCCCCTGGAGGCCGAGGGCGGGGATACCGCCTCCGCGCCGCGCCGGTCCCCGTTCGCGGCCCTGCGGACTTTGCCCGGCCTGGTCTGGAGCCGATACGGCCTGTTCTTCCTGGCTCTGGTCGCGGTGGGCGGCTTGATCTATCTGGCCATCTCGGGCGACGGGTTCATCAAGCACGGCGAACTGGAACGGGAAATACAGAAGCTGAAGGCCGAAATCGAAGTGTTTCAGGACGATAACCGCATCCTTCGCCAGAAGCTGGAGCGGTTGAAAAACGACCAGGCCTACATCGAGGACGAGGCCCGCAAGAAACTGGGGCTGGTCCGGCCCGGCGAGGTGGTGTACCGCCTGTCCGAGGAACCCGACCTGGGCGACGAGCGCCGCCGGGAGCGGAGCCAGCCGAACGTCCCGGAAATATCCCCGGCCCCGGATAAGGCCCGGCGTCTGGCGCTCACCCTCACCGCCGGCGGCGGCCTCTTCTTCGAAGGCCAGCCCGTCACCCTGAAAAACCTGGCCCGCGACCTGGAACGCGGCGGGGCCCGAGGCGGCGAGGCGGTCATCGTGGTTTCGGCCGACGAAGCGGTGCCCCATGGCCGGGTCACCGAGATTATGGACGCCCTCCGCCAGGGCGGCTTCCACCGAGTGGTTCTGACCCCGGCCCAAACCCCGAAAAACGAACCTTGAACCAGATAACCATTGTACAAACCCCAATCGGCCCGCCCGGCACCCCGGCGGGCCACGCCCATACCGACAGGAGATAATGAATGTATTCCACCAGTGATTTCCGCAGGGGCCTTAAAGTGACCTTCAAAGGCGAACCCTGGATCATCGTCGATTTTCAGCACGTCAAGCCCGGCAAAGGCGGGGCCTTTGTCCGCACCAAAATGAAAAATCTGGTCAACGGCCGGGTGCTGGAGGAAACCTTCCGCTCCGGCGAAAAACTGGAACGGCCCGACCTGGAAGAAAAGAACGTGCAGTACCTCTATTCCGACCCCAAGGACGGCTACGTGTTCATGGACGAGGAAACGTACGAACAGATTCACCTCTCCGAGGAGCAGGTGGGCGACAACCGCTTCTACCTCCTGGAAAACATGCATCTGATGATCAGCATGTACCAGGGCCAGCCCATCGGCCTGGACTTCCCCACCACCGTCAACCTGGAAGTGATCAAAAGCGACCCCGGCGTCAAAGGCGACACGGCCACCGGCGCCACCAAACCCGCCACCCTCTCCACCGGCCTGGTCGTTCAGGTGCCCCTCTTCATCAACGAAGGCGACATGCTGAAAATCGACACCCGCACCGGCGAATACCTCGAACGCGCGAAGTGATGAAGACTGGGGGGGGGGGGGGGGGGGGGGGGGGGGGGGGGGGGGGGGGGGGGGGGGGGGGGGGGGGGGGGGGGGGGGGGGGGGGGGGGGGGGGGGGGGGGGGGGGGGGGGGGGGGGGGGGGGGGGGGGGGGGGGGGGGGGGGG
>JAVBQN010000068.1:0-19284 GCA_031549025.1 Candidatus Adiutrix sp.
CCAGACCATCGGACTCGGCCATCGCCACTGCTTGGGCCTTGAATTCACTCGTGTATCGCGCTCTCGGTAATCTTTCCATAGTCATAATTCCTCCTGGTCTCCATTATGATCTATGGCGTCCATTTTTTACAGCCTACCTCACTCGCCAGGACGGACGAATACCAGCGGAGCCAAGCGGAGAGCGGAGGCTACCACAATGCCGCCTGCGTATCCGTCAATAGCGCGGAGTATCGCGCCTACGGCTTTTGTGTCGGTTATTGTGGCAAAGCTGGAGCCTTTGGCCGGAGGTAACGCACCACGAAGATCGGCGGCGGTGTCACGCTCACCTCGGCCTGTGGCGATAGCGTAACGGAAAATACGGCTGCAATCCTGTAATGCACGGTGGGCAGTATCCAGAGAACCACGCTTTTCAATATGGCGTAAGGCTTCAAGAAGCTCCGGCGCTTTTACTTCTACTATGGGCTTTTCTCCAATGAAGGGGAAAATATAGTTGACCTGTCGGGCCAGCACTTTCACCCTGTTTGCTTCAGACCATCCGGCGGAATACTTGGCAAACCATTCACGGGCAATCGCTTCGTAGGAGTGTTCGCTTTTTGCCTTAACAGCGGCTTTGGCGGCCTGCTTGTGCGCGGAGGGGTCAATGCCCTGCGATAAGAGCTTTTTGGCCTGTTCCCGGCGTTCTCTGGCTTCTTTCAGGCCCACAGTGGGATAGACGCCCAAAGAGATGCGTTTTTCCTTCCCTTCAATGCGATATTTGAGCCGCCACCACTTGCCCCCAGAAGGGGCAACTTCCAAATACAGCCCACCTCCGTCGAAAAGTTTCAACGCCTTTGTATTCGGTTTTGCAGAACGAATCTGAGTATCCGTCAGAGGCATGGGGGCATCTCCTTTAAACGAGGTCGTGTTGCCCCTAATGTTGCCCCCTTTTATGCTGGAAGTCAACAGATTTCGTGAGACCATATAGGAAGTCATATCGTATTAAAACCAAAGCCCGTCAAGGCTTTTCAGACTTTGACGGGCTTCTTTGGTATGTAATTTGGTGGAGATGAGGGGGATCGAACCCCTGGCCTCGGCATTGCGAACGCCGCGCTCTCCCAGCTGAGCTACATCCCCGGGAGTATCCGGATCGGCCGACCCGAATAAGAAGCCATTTTCCATTTTTTGGCCGTTTTTGTCAAGCGGAAAACGATCGGTTCGCAGATGCGCGCCGGATGCTCAGAAGACCCGCCGGTCGCGAAAAGAGCAACCCGGCGCATGGTCGTTGACCAGGCCCACGGCCTGTAGATAGGCGTAGCAGATGGTGGACCCGACAAAGGTAAACCCCCGTTTTTTCAAATCCCGGCTCAGGGCCTGGGACAGGGGCGTCTCACTCGGCGCTTCCGTCATCTCGCGCCACGTGTTGATCACGGGCCGGCCGTCGACGAAAGCCCAGAGGTAGCGGTCGAAGGATCCGAATTCCTCCTGGATGCGGAGGAAAGCCCGGGCGTTGGTGGCCAGGGCCCGAATCTTGGCCCGGTTGCGGATCACGCCGGGATCGGCCAATAGCTCGGCCTGTTTGGCCTCGTCATAGGCGGCCATCTTCTCGGGATCAAACCCGTCCAGTACGGTCCGCATATGTTCGCGTTTGCGGAGCACCGTCAGCCAGCTCAAGCCGGCCTGCATCCCTTCCAGCACCAGCATTTCCCAGAGCTTCCGGTCGTCGTGCTCGGGCCGGCCCCACTCCCGGTCGTGATAGTCGATTTCCAGGGGGTCGCGAGCCCAGGGGCAGCGGATGGCGGTCATGCGGGCACCTCCGAGGGAAATTCGAGAAAAGCGGCGGCCCGGCGGCCCCAGGCGCGAGTCTTGAGTACGGTCCACGGGCGGACGTCGGCCTCGGTCCAGCTGCCCAGAGTGTCCGGGTCCTGCTCCCAGACGGCCAGGGCCCCGGGCGCGGCCAGGTTCCGGGCCGCGACTTCGAGCAGGAGCTGCCGGGGCAGATCCCGCGCCTCATAGGGCGGGTCCAGAAAAAACAGATTGAAGGGCGGGGCGGACGGCAGGCGGGTGAACCCGCCAGGCCAGCGGACCCGCAGGACCGTGGCCGCGGGGTTGGGATCGGCGGCCGCGAGATTACGGCGGACGGCCGCGAGGGCGGTCGGGTCGTGGTCGGTCAGGACGGCCGAGGCCGCGCCCCGGCTCAGGGCTTCGAGGGAAAGGGCCCCGCTGCCGGCAAAAAAATCCAGCACCCGGGCGCCTTCAAAATCAAAAGGGAGACTGACCAGAAGGGAAAAGACGGCTTCCTTGACCTGGTCCGCCGTGGGCCGGGTGGACCGGCCCGGCGGGCTGACCAGCCGCAGACCTTTGAAGCGGCCGGAAATGACGCGCGGCACGGTGGAGGCGGGTCAGCCGCCCAGTTCCGCGGCGATGCGGTCGGCGGCTTCGGCCGGGTTCTGAGCGTCGCGGATGGGGCGGCCGATGACCAGGTAGTCGGCCCCGTCCCGCACCGCTTCGGCCGGGGTGGCGGTGCGCTTTTGGTCATCACCGGCCACCTGGGCCCAGGCCGGCCGGATGCCGGGAATGACCAACCGGGGTTTGGCGCCGAAAGCGCGGCGGAGACTGGCCACCTCGTGACCCGAGGCCACCAGGCCGTGACAGCCGGCGGCCAAGGCCCGGCCGGCCAGGATGTTCACCAGGGCCCCGGTCTGACGGGCTTCGGGGGTCAGTTCGGACATATCCGTCGGGTTGAGACTGGTCAGGACCGTGACGGCCAGCACCAAGGCCTGGCCGGCCCGTTCCACGGCCGCCCGGAGCATGGGTTCGCCCCCTTGGGCGTGGACAGTGATCATTTCCGGCTGTAACCGGGCGGCGGCGGCCATGGCCAGGCCCACCGTGGCCGGGATGTCGTGCAGTTTCAAATCGAGAAAGATTTTGGTGTCCGGGGCCAATTCGCGCAGACGGGCCAGAACCGGGGGGCCCTCGGCGATGAACAGTTCCAGGCCGACTTTGAACCAGCCCACGTGGCCGTTCAAGGTTTTCGCCATTTTGGCGGCCGTAGGCCAGTCCGGCAGGTCGAGGGGAAAAATGAGGCGGTCCAGGGAAGAGAGAGCGGGGGTCATGAAGTATCCTTGCGGCCCGGGGACGGGCCGGATTTCATCAAAGTTTGCCGTCGAGATCGTCGAGGTTGACTTCCTCCACCAAAACAGTGAGTTCATCGTCGGTTTTGGGGGCCGCGGCCGGCGTCGGCCGCTGGGCGGGAGCCGCGGGCGGCGCGGAAATCGGCTGCGGGGGGTCGAAATCTTCGAGGCTGAGGTCGAGCATTTCCACGTCCCCGAAGGGGGACGCTTCGGCCGGAGGGGCCGGAGGGGCCGGAGGGGTGAGAGGCGGCTGGTCCTCAAAAGGAGTGATTTCCACCACCGGGCCGAGTTCCTCGATGGGGGCCAGACCTTCGAATGGTTCCAGGTCTTCGATGGGTTCCAGGGCTTCAATAGGCACCAGGTCAGCCGGCGCCTCAAACGCCGAAAAATTCTGGACCGAAAGAGTTGGCATGGGTTCGGGGATGGGAAGGAGGAAATCTTCTTCGGCCAGGTCCCCGGCCGGAATGATTGACGCGGGCCCGCCGAAGGTCAGGGGAGGGGCGATGGAGGCGCCCAGGCTGTCGGCGCCCAGAATCGGTTCGGGAAAGGTCAGGCGTTGGCCGGCCGTCCGAAAAAAGTTGACGGCGCCGGGGGGCGGGACGGTCAGGTTCAGCATCCGACGGACAGCGGCCAGATCTTTTCGACATTTGGGGCAGGTCAGGTAATGGTCGAAGCTGTTATAGCCGCATTTGGGACAACGCATCTCTTCCCTCCAAAACTCAGCTTGAGCCAGCCGGCTCGACGGACGACGAAGTCTCTAATCTCTCATTAATATAATATACTCATGCTGAAAATGAAACTGTTTTTATTTCGGAGCCGGGGGCCGGAACACCGGGGCGGCCAGGGGCCGATGTGGAAAAAAGCTCCGCAGGCCGGGCGCTATATTTGGGGGAATCGCTCGATGATGGCCGGAGATGAGAGCGCCGGAAGCCGGGGGCGGCGACTTTTCGGGCGCCTGGCCGGTTTTTCCCGTTGACTGTAAGCCCGTTTTAGGGTAATCATAAGTCTTTTAGGGCCGGAGGGCCGGAGGGCCGGAGGGCCGCCGGGGAGCCGGATTCGCCGGTCGGCGTAACGACCACGTCATCAACATGAAGGGATTTTTTCGAGGAGGTATCGTCATGCGCAGATTTCTGGTCGCCCTGATGGCGACGGTCATGGTCCTGGGCGCCGCCGCTTTGGGGGCTCAGGAAAACAAGGAACCCCTGAAGATCGGTTTCGGGGGGGCTCTCCTGGGGAACCTGGCTTCGTACGGTCTGTCCGGCTTTTACGGGATGGAATACGCGGTCCTGAAAGCCAACGCCGCGGGCGGCGTTTTGGGCCGTCAGATTGAAATCGTCAAGGAAGACGACGGCTGCGATCCGGCCCTGGCTTCCACCGCGGCCACCAAGCTCATGGGCGGCGGCCTCACCGTGGGTATCGGCCACACCTGCTCCGGGGCCACCCGCAGCGCCCTGTCCGTGTACGGCAACAAGGTTCTTCTGATTTCCCCCTCGGCCACCGAGGTGAGTCTGACCACCGACGGCGCGAATCCGTACTTTTTCCGCACCACCCCCCGCGACGACGCCCAGAGCAGCCTGCAAATCAAGCTGTTGAAGAAGAAGGGCTTCAAGAAGGTGGCTCTCCTTCATGACAAGGGCGACTACGGCAAGGCCCTGGCCGACCTGGCCAAGGCCGAGATCGACGCCGATCCCGCCAGCGGCATTGAGATCGTCCTGTTCGAAGGCGTGACCTCCGGCCAGGTCTCCTATGACGCGATCATCTCCAAGGTCAAAAACAGCGGGGCCGAGGCTCTGCTGTGGGGCGGCTATTATAATGACGCCTCCAAGCTGGCCACCCAGATGCGCAACAAGAAGGTGGAAACCGTCATCATCGGCGCCGACGGCCTGAAGGACGACCGCTTCCTGAGCATGGCCGGCCCCGCGGCCGAGGGCTCCTTCGCCACCGGCCAGGTGGACCTCAGCCAGAACCCGGCCGCCCAGGCCGCGGTGGAGGACCACAAGAAGCGTCACTCCGAAGAGACCGGCACCTACTTCCTGTATGCGGCCGGGGCCACCGAGGCCTTGCTCGCGGCCATCGAGAAGACCGGCAACACCACCGACCTGGACGCCATCAAAAAGCACCTCCAGGAAGACACCGTGGATTCGGCCATGGGCCCCATCCGCTTTGACGAACACGGCGACGTCATCGGCGCCGGCTTCAAGATGTACGAGGTCAAGGACGGCAAGTTCGTGGAAGTCGAACTGTAATCCGCCCTTAAAGCGGAGGCGCCCCCGGCGGGGCGCCTCCGCCGTTCCGATCCCGGCCCTTTCCCCGTTACGGCGTCCGCCCGGTGAGATGGCCGGGTCCGCCTCCGCCGCCCACGGTTTCTTCATATGGATTATTTTCGCGACCTACTCATCAGCGGCCTGACCAAGGGAAGCATCTACGCCCTCATCGCCCTGGGCTACACCATGGTCTACGGCATCATCTCCCTCATCAACTTCGCCCACGGCGAGATCTACATGATCGGCGCCTTCACCGCCCTCATCGCCTCCATTATCCTGGGGCACCTGGGCCTGGCGGGCTGGGGGCTCCTGGTCTCGGTGGGCGCGGTGGCCGTGCTTTATTCGGCCATGTACGGCTGGACCGTGGAAAAGATCGCCTACAAACCCCTGCGCGACGCCTCCCGCCTGGCGCCCCTCATCAGCGCCATCGGCATGTCCATCTTTCTCCAGAATTACGTGCAACTGGTCCAGACCCCCAACTTTCTGACTTTTCCCGACCTGATCCCGGACTTGGCGTTCCTCGATCCGATCTCCCATATCGTCAACAAGGCCCAGTTTTTCATCTGGGTGGTCACGGCCGGTTTCATGGTGGCCCTGACCCTGATCATCAAAGGCACCCGCATGGGCATGGCCATGCGGGCCGTGGCCCAGGACAAGGATATGGCCCGCCTGACCGGGGTCAACATCGACCGGGTCATCTCGACCACCTTTGTCATCGGTTCGAGCCTGGCCGCCGTGGGAGGCCTCCTGATCGGCTGCTACATGCAGCAGATCGACTTTTACATCGGCTTCCTGGCCGGGATGAAGGCCTTCACCGCCGCCGTCCTGGGCGGGATCGGCAGCATCCCCGGCGCGGTTCTGGGAGCCCTGGTGCTGGGTTTTGCCGAGAGCTTCGCCGCCGGCTATTTTTCCAGCGACTATGAGGATGTGGTGGCCTTCATCCTCCTGATCTTTATCCTGATCGTCCGGCCGGGCGGCCTCTTGGGCTCTTCCCAGATGCAGAAGGTTTGATGATGACCCAGAATGACGCCAACCGCGCCACGGACCGCCCGGGGGTGGATTGGGGACGGGAACTGAAGTCCTCTTTTCTGGCCGCGCTGTGGCTGTGTCTCCTCACCTGTCCGATGCTGGTTTTTAAAATCAATTCCGCCGAAGGCACCATCGATTATCGCTGGCCCCTTCTGGGCTATGTGGCCGTCGGCGGTTTCGTCCTGTCGGCCCTGTGGCGCCTCCTCCTGGCCCGGCGGGATTTCCTTCGCCGCAGCAAGGCCGAGGCCGAGCTGGAGGGGCCGGCTCCGGGGGCCAAACGCGGCCCGGCCCGCACCTGGGTGGACGTGGTCCTGGGTTCCAGATACCGCAATCAGGGGTTGCTTCTGGTGGTTCTGGTCCTGGTGTCGCTCCCGGCCTGGGCCTCGCCCTACACGGTGAACATCCTCACCACGGCCCTGATCTACATCACCCTGGGCCTGGGCCTGAACATCGTGGTCGGGGTCAGCGGCCTTCTGAACCTGGGCTATGTGGCTTTTTACGCCATCGGCGCCTATACCTACGCCCTCCTGAACCATTATTTCGGCCTGGGCTTCTGGGTGTGCCTGCCCTTGGGGGCCCTGACGGCCACGGTCCTGGGGCTCCTTCTGGGTTTTCCGGTGCTGCGGCTGCGGGGCGACTATCTGGCCATCGTCACCCTGGGCTTCGGCGAGATCGTCCGGCTGGTCCTGGTCAACCTCGGCGACGTCACCCGGGGGCCCCGGGGCATTCCCAACATCAGCCCCCCGAGTTTTTTCGGAATAGACCTCAACGCCACGGTGAAGCCCTTTCTGCAGAAGGTCTGGCCTTTTATGAACCCCAGCATGGACTTGAACAAGGCCATGATCTTCTTCATTATCCTGGCCGTGGTCGTCATCACCATCCTGGCCGTCTTCCGGTTGGAGAACTCCCGCCTGGGCCGGGCCTGGCTGGCCTTGCGTGAAGACGAAATCGCCTGCCAGGCCATGGGCGTCGACCGCACCCGCACCAAACTCACGGCCTTCGCCCTGGGCGCCACCTGGGCCGGCCTGGCCGGGGTGGTCTTCGCCTCGCAGGTGACGTTCATCAACCCTTCGAGCTTCACCTTCATGCAGTCGGTGATGATTCTGTCCATCGTGGTCCTCGGCGGCATGGGCTCCATTCCGGGGGTCATCATCGGGGCCGTGGTGCTGATCATTTTGCCGGAGGCGATGCGGGCCTTTTCCGACTACCGGATGCTTCTCTTCGGCGCGGCCATGGTCTTGATGATGGTCTTCCGGCCCGGCGGCCTCATCCAGAGCGTGCGCCAGGCCTATGTCTACAAGGCGGCCAAGGCCCCGGGCCAGCCGTCCGAAGGCGGTTACGTGCCCCGGAGCGAGGAGGACGAGCGATGACCGCCGCCAACTCCCCGGCCGTTCCGGGGGCCGCCGACCGCCGGCCGGCCCCCATCATCGAAACCGCCGGAGTGACCATGATCTTCGGGGGCCTGGTGGCCCTGGACGACGTCAACTTCCAGGTCGAGCGCGGGTCCATCACCGCCCTCATCGGGCCCAACGGCGCGGGCAAGACCACCTTTTTCAACTGCCTCACCGGCATTTACCGGCCCACCCGGGGCCGGGTCACGTTCCAGGCCGGCGCCGGCCCCGAGGCTCGGCCGGTTTCCCTGTCCGGCCTGAGTCCGGACAAGGTGACCACCCTGGGGGTGGCCCGCACCTTCCAGAACATCCGTCTCTTCAACAATCTCACGGTGCTGGAAAACGTCCTCATCGGCTGCCACTGCCGCATGAAGGCCGGGCTTTTCGGGGCTTTGCTGCGCGACCGGCGCACCATGGCCGAAGAGCGGGAGATGGCCGAATACAGCTATCGCCTCCTGGACCGCTACGGCCTGGGCGCGGCGGTCAACGATCTGGCCAAGAACCTGCCGTACGGCGCCCAGCGGCGCCTGGAAATCGTCCGGGCTCTGGCCACCCGGCCGTCGCTCCTCTTGCTGGACGAGCCGGCCGCGGGCCTGAACATCGGGGAAACCCGCGAACTGGAGGATCTGATCCACCTCATCCGCGACCGCGAGAATTTGTCGATTCTGCTCATCGAGCACGACATGAGCCTGGTGATGAGTATTTCCGAAAAGGTGTACGTCATGGAATACGGCCGGGTCATCGCCTCCGGCCCGCCGGTGGAGATCAAGAATGATCCCCAGGTCATCAAGGCCTATCTGGGGGAGGAATGATGCTCACGCTCCAAGGGGTCCGCACCTATTACGGCAACATCGAGGCCTTGAAGGGCATCGACCTGGAGGTCAGGGAAGGGGAGATCATCGCCCTTCTGGGCGCCAACGGCGCCGGCAAGACCACCACCCTCAACTCCATTTCCGGCCTCACCCCGCCCCGCAGCGGCCAGGTGATCTTCGGCGGCCGCGACATTCGGGGCCAGCGGCCCGAACTGACCGTGGCCCAGGGCCTCATCCAGGTGCCCGAGGGCCGCCACATCTTCCCGGCCCTGACGGTGCTGGAAAATCTGAAGATGGGGGCCTACCTCCGCCGGGATAAAAAGGGCGTGGCCGACGACCTGGACTACGTCATGACCCTTTTTCCCATCCTGGCCACCCGGGCCGCCCAGACCGGCGGCACCCTCTCCGGCGGGGAGCAGCAGATGCTGGCCATTTCCCGGGCCCTGATGGGCCGGCCCCGCATGCTTTTGCTGGACGAGCCCTCCCTGGGGCTGGCCCCGTTGATCATTCGGAATATCTTTGATATAATCAAACAGATCAACCTGGAGCAGCGCACCACCATTCTCCTGGTGGAGCAGAACGCCAATCTGGCGCTCCGGGTGGCCCATCGGGCCTATATCCTGACCACCGGCGCCATTACCCTCAGCGGGGTGGCGGACGACCTCCTGGCCGATGAAGGGGTCCGCAAGGCCTATCTGGGCGGCTGAGGCGCGCTGTCCGCGCGGCCGGCGCGGGATGCATATGCGCGTGCGCGGGTTTTTATTATCCCGGCGATTGGCGAAATCACGGGTATGGCTTATTCAGTCGCCGGAGCAATAATAATCCGCCGGCAACTCCGGAACGACGGCTCGGACAATCTCCACGGTCGCCGCGGCGGCTCAGTTACCGGGGGCTGTGTTGATGCAGATTCGTTGGTTTGGTGACGGCGCCTTTCGGAGCCGTCCATTTTGCCCGCCCGACATGCGCCGGACGGGTTTTCAAGGAGTTGTCATGTCTCATAAACTGTTGGCCCTGGTTCTGACCCTGGCCCTGGCCGTGGTGGCCGCCCCCCTCTTGGCCCAGGCCCCGGCCGGTGGGATGATGGTTCCCCCGGAGATCGCCGATGCCCTGGCCAAGGAAAAACCGCTCACCCAGGCGGACATCGATATATATCTGAAAAAGATGCCCGAGGCGCCCAACTATACGCAGAGCCCGGATGCCCTGGCGGATTTCGCCAAATCCACCGGCTTGAGCGAATCGCGCTATTTCTTCGTCTTCACCAAGATTCCCCTGGCTCTGGCTCGGGCCGCCGGGATGCCGGCCGAGGCCATGGGCATTGACCAACTGCCCGCGGTGCTTCATCCCACCGAGGCGGACATCGCCCTGGTCAAGAAGAACTCCGAGGCCCTGCAGAAGGTCATGATGGATCTGGCCGCGGCCATGGAAAAGCAGTCGGCCGAAGCCGCGACCAAGAAAAAGTAAGGAGACCGGGATTCCATGAAACGGAAGCTTTTTGGAATTCTGCCGGCCCTGGCGCTGGCGCTGGCGCTGGCCTTGGCGGCCGCCCCGGCCCTGGCCCAGGCGCCCGGAGGAGGTATCCCGCCGGAGATGCAAAAGGCTCTGGAGGCGGAAAAACCCCTGACCCAGGCCGACATAGAGACTTTCGCCCGGATTCTGCCGGCTTTCAACGAGGCCGGCCGGCAAAGCCCTGAAGCCGCGCTGAAGGTCGCCACCGACGCGGGCTTGAGTGAGCCCCGGATGATCCTGATGGTCACCAAGGTTTCCTTCGGCCTGATGCTGGGCGACCAGCCCGGGGTGGACGTGGATGCGGAACTGGATGCCCAGGGCATCCCCAAGGTGCTGCGGCCCACGGCCAAGGACCTGGCCCTGGTGAAGAAGAACCGGGCCATCCTGGAAAAAGCCTACCAGGGCCCCAATGTCGGCGGCGCCGCCACCGCTCCCTGAACCCCGGTTGTCGCTCCGAGGCTCGCCCGATGAGGCCGGCGCCGGCGCCGGCCTTTTTTTCTCGCGTCCACGCTCCGCACGGGAGGCTGCCGCATGTCCGCCGTCATTCTGAAAAGCTTCGGCCGGGTCGGGGAGAGGCGCTCATGGGCCGGATTCGGTCTGCTGCTGGCCCTGTTGCTGATCGGGGTCGGCTGGGCCGGCGTCCAGGCCCGGGCCCAGACCCCCGCGCCGATGCCGGACCCGTCCGCCATGGCCAATGAGGGACCCTTGACCCAGGGGGACATCGACGGCTATGTCTATCTGACTCCCCGCCTGGCCGGCCCGGACGGCCGGAACCCCGACCAGGCCGCGGCGGTCTTGAAGCAATCGGGCCTCACCCGGCGGCGGGCGGTCTACGTCGGGGCCAAGGTGGCCGTGACCCAGGCCCTGGTCAGCGGCCTGATGAGCCCCGGCCAGTTGGAAGAACAGAACGTGCCGCCCTCTCTCCGCCCTTCCACCGGGGAATTGCAATTGGTGACCCGCAACCTGGGGTCCCTGGTTCAGGCTCAGAGCCAGGCCCGGCGGGCCGCCGCCCAGCCGTCGAATTGATGTCGGGAGGTCTCCCATGATTCGTTTTTCTCATAACCTGGTTTTCGGCCTCCTCGTGGTTGGCCTTTTGGCCGCCTCCTCTCTGGCTCTGGCCCAGTCCGCCCCCCGTTCCCCGTCCCGGCCTTCGGCCGCGGCGGTCAAACCCGGGCTGCCGGGCGACGACCGCATCCTGCAGCAGCTGGAAAAGCTGATGATCCGCCAGCCCCCCCTCACCGAGGATGATGTGCGGCTCTATCTGTCCAACGCCGAGCCCATCTACCGGCTGCGCGACGATCCCGGCCGCCTGCCCGAAACCGTCAAGGCCATCGGCGGCTGGCCCGAGGACCGCTTCGCCTACGTCACCACCAAGGTCGCCGTGGGGTTGTCGCTTCTGGTCCGGCCGGACGATCCCCGCCACGCCGGGCTGCCCGAGTTCGTCCGTCCCACCGCCGATGAACTGACCCTCATCAAACGCTATCAGGATGAGCTGACCCGGGCCCTGGAGCGGGCCCAGACCGTTCGTCAGGCCGAGGCGGCGGGCGGCGCGCCGGCCAACTGAGCCCCGGACCGGCCCGCGAAGGAACCCCCGTGTCCGATCTCTTCTCCGTCCACGTCCAACCCGAAGCCCCCCTGGCCGAGGCCCTGCGGCCTCGCCGCCTGGAAGACGTGGTGGGCCAGACGCATCTTCTGGGCCCGGGCAAGCCCCTGCGCCTGGCCTTCGAATCGGGCGAACTCCAGTCCATGATTCTCTGGGGCCCGCCGGGCGTGGGCAAGACCACCCTGGCCCGGCTGACCGCCCAGGCTTTCGGCCGGGAATTCATTTCCCTTTCGGCCGTGTTTTCCGGGGTCAAGGACATCCGGGCGGCCATGGACCTCGCCGAGCGCAACCTGGCCTGGGGCAAGCGCACCATCCTCTTCATCGACGAAATCCACCGCTTCAACAAGGCCCAGCAGGACGGCCTTCTGCCGTATGCCGAATCCGGCCTGGTGACCCTCATCGGGGCCACCACGGAAAACCCCTCCTTTGAAGTCAACTCGGCCCTGCTCTCCCGGGCCCAGGTCTACATTTTAAAACCCCTCTCCGATGACGAGCTCAAGGAACTGCTGGACCGGGCCCTGAAATCCGGGGCCCTGGGCGATCTGACTTTCGAGCCGGCCGCGGTGGACGCCCTGGCGGGCTATGCCGACGGCGACGCCCGGCGTTTTCTGAATTTCCTGGAACAATGCCGCGCCGCGGCCCGCACCGCCAAAACGGACCGGATCACCGCCGAATTCGTCCAGGAGGCCTTGAGCCTCAATCTCCGGCGCTTCGACAAGGGGGGCGACAATTTTTACGACCAGATTTCGGCCCTCCACAAGTCGGTGCGCGGCTCCCATCCGGACGCGGCCCTCTACTGGTTCGCCCGGATGATCGACGGCGGGGCCGATCCCCGCTACCTGGCCCGCCGCATCATCCGCATGAGCTGGGAGGACATCGGCCTGGCCGACCCCCGGGCCGCCGAGGTGGCCCTGGCCGCGGCCGACACCTACGAGCGGCTGGGGTCGCCCGAGGGCGAACTGGCCCTGGCCCAGGCGATTCTCTATCTGGCCGTGGCCCCCAAGAGCAACGCCGGCTACCTGGCCTTGGGCCGGGCCCGGAGTTTCATCAAAAACGACCGGACCCGCGAGGTGCCCATCCACCTCCGCAACGCCCCCACCAAATTGATGAAGGAACTGGGCCACGGCCGCGAATACCGCTACGCCCACGACGAGCCCAATGCCTACGCCGCCGGGGAAACCTACCTCCCCGAGGGTATGCGTGAGCCGGGGTGGTATCGGCCCGTGGACCGGGGCCTGGAAATAAAGATCGCCGAAAAGCTGGCCTTCCTGCGGGACCTGGACCGCCGGGCCGCCAAAGGGAGCGAGGAGGACTGACCATGCGCATCGCCCTGGTGCAGGGGCGGGTCAAGAGCGACCGGCCCGCCGAAAATTTGGAATACGTCAAAGCCGTCTTGAAGAGCCGGGATGTGGCCGAAGCGGACCTGGTGGTGTTCCCGGCCCTGATTCTTTCCGGCCGCCTGGGGCCAACGGCCCGGAGCCGGCCGGGCCTGGCCGGGCAGCAGAAAAAGGTCTGGGCCGAGTTTCTGGAAATCTCCGCTCAGCATCCCCGGGCGGCCCTGGCCTCCTCCGCGCTGGACTTCCGGTCCGACGGGACCGTCGGCGAACGCGTTTTCGCGGTCCGGGAGGGACGGGAGCTTTTCAGCCGCGCGGCCGGGGAACTGGAGGGCGCCACCCAATGGGAACTGGCCGGCCGCCGTCTGAGCCTCTGGACCGGGGACGAAACCCAGCCGCCGCGCGCGGCCGGGCCGGTGGATATCCTCATCACCCTCCGCGATCACCTCTTCCAGGGGGAGCCGTATACCCCCCCGTTCCCCGGCCCGGCCGAGGCCTGGCGGCTCAACGTGAGCGCGGTCGGCGGCCAGGGCCCGCGCCTTCTGGAGGGCGCCACCTGGGTCTTTGACCCGGCCGGCCGCCTCAAAGGCTGGGCCCACGGTTTTGACAACACCGTGATTATTCTCGATCCCGAGGCCAAAAATCTGCCCGATCTGGAGCCCCGCCCCATCCGGCCGCCGCTGGAGGTGCTGCGCCGCGCCCTGGTGACGGGTCTGGCCGACTATATCCGCTCGACCGGCTGCGGCCGGGTGCTGCTGGGCCTTTCCGGCGGCATCGACTCGGCCGTGGTGGCGGCCCTGGCCGTGGAGGCCGTGGGCCCGGCCAATGTGCTGGGCGTGGCCATGCCTTCGGAATTCAACGCCCCCGAGAGTTTAAGCCTGGCCCGGCAACTGGCCGGGAACCTGGGCATCGCCTTCTTGACGCTGCCCATCGAGCAGCTTCGGGAGTCCTTCGCCCGCTCGTTTCTGCTCTGTCCTCCGGCCGACGAAAAGGCCGCGGGTCTGGCCGCGGAAAACATCCAGGCCCGCATCCGGGCCGTGCTCCTGATGTATATGGCCAATCGGGAGAACCGCCTCCTTCTGGCCACGGGCAACAAAAGCGAGGCGGCCATGGGCTATTCCACCCTCTACGGCGACACCTGCGGGGCCATCGCCCCCATCGGCGATCTCTACAAGGTGCGGGTTTACGATCTGGCCCGCCACCTCAACCGGGACGGCGAGCGCATCCCCGAGGGCATCATCACTCGGGCCCCTTCCGCCGAATTGCGCTGCGGCCAGAAGGACGAGGACAGCCTGCCCCCCTATCCCCTCTTGGACGACATCCTTCACCGCCACCTCGAGGGCGGCCAAAGCGGCTCCCAGGTGACCAAAGAGGGCGGCCACTCCGCCCTGACCGTGGCCTGGGTCCTCAGCACCCTGAAAAAGACCGCCTTCAAGCGGTCCCAGGAACCCTTCTGCCTGCACGTCTCCACCCATCCCCTGGCCGGCCTGGACTGGTGGTGAGGCCGGGGCCGGCGTGCCCGCCGCCTGAATGAGGTTCGACTATGAGCAGAAAAAACGGTCCCGCTCTGCGGGGACTGATTCGCCGGCTGATTCTCTCTTTCCTCCTGACCCTGGCCGGGTCCTGGGGGCTGCTGGTCTCCCGGCTCTCCTTCTTTAGGGATTATGAATTTTTTTACGACGATTTTCACCTTTTCTACCTCGATCTGGGGTCTCTGACCGCCGTCTTCCTGGGGCTCCTCCTGACCCTCTACTACCGCGTCCGTCTGGGCCCCCGCCTCAAACGCGTCGAAGAACTCGGCGAATCCACCTGGTAGCCAGGGCGGTTGCCTCATTGCCTGACAGCCAATCCCGGCTTTATCGCCTGGCAAGGCGATTGGGACCCGTCTCCGATTCCACTGCCGGTCCCCACTCGGCCGGCCAGGCCGCTGCGGCTCTCCCCCTCGCTCGGAGATGGGTCCAGGGCGCGTGCCCTGGCGCAAGTTGTTTTAAATGCGGCACTTGTGCTATACTTTTCGAATACCGCCGGAGGGGGAAGGCAACATGGGAACTCGCGACCTGGAACTGCTCATCGACGTGGCGCTCGGCCGGCGGCCGGCGGATCTGGTCATTAAAAACGCCAAAATTTTCAACTCCTTCACCGGGAAATTCGACTCCGGCGATGTGGCCCTGGCCGGCGGCCGGGTGGCGGCCGTGGGTGAATACCAGGGACTGGAGGAGTTCGACGCCCAGGGGCGGTATCTGACCCCCGGGCTGTTCGACGGGCACGTGCACATTGAAAGCGGCATGGCCTCGCCCCAGGAGTTCACCCGGGCCCTGGCCGCCCTGGGCACCACCTCCATTGTGGCCGATCCTCACGAAATCGCCAACGTGGCCGGCCTCGACGGCCTCAATTATCTTCTGGAAGCCACCGAGGACGCCCCGGTCAACGTCTTTGTCATGCTGCCCTCCTGCGTTCCGGCCACGCCCCTGGAGTGGGGCGGGGCCAAGCTCACGGCCGATGATCTGGCGCCCTTTCTGGGGCGGCCCCGGGTGCTGGGTTTGGCCGAGATGATGAATTTTCCCGGGGTCCTGGCCAAGGACCCCGAGGTGCTGGCCAAGCTGCGTCTGCCCCACGGCGGCCAGGTGGACGGCCACGCGCCCGGCCTGGCCGGCCCGGAACTGTCGGCCTACGCTTCCGTCGGCATCCGCAACGATCACGAATGCTCCACCGTTCAGGAGGCCGAGGACCGCCTCAGCCGCGGCCTGGCCGTCATGCTGCGCCAGGGCTCGGCCGCGCGGAATCTTCTCAATCTGCTTCCGGCTGTGAATGCGTTCACCGCGCCTTTCTGTTTTCTGGCCACCGACGACCGCCACACCGAGGACCTCTTGAACCAGGGAAGCATCAACTACCTCCTGCGCCTGGCCGTGGGGGAAGGGAAGCTGGATCCGATCCAGGCCCTGCGTCTGGCCACGCTCCATGGGCCAGTCCACTATGGCCTCAAGGATTTGGGCGCCATAGCCCCCGGCTTCCGGGCCGACCTGGTTTTGTTTCCGGATCTGGAAAATTTCCGCCCCAGCCGGGTTTGGAAGGACGGCCGTCTGGCCGCCGAAAACGGCCGCTGCCTCTGGCCCGCGCCCCGGCCCGTGGATGAAGAGAAGGTCCGCACCGGCCTGAAACTGGGCCCGGTGACCCCGGAAACTTTCCGGGTGCCGGCCGCCGGTTCCCACCTGCGGGTAATCGGCCTGAATCCCGGCGAACTGGTCACCGACAACCTGGTGCTGACCCCGGCCCCGGTGGGCGGCTGTTTTGTGGCCGACCCGGCCGCCGATTTGGCCAAGATGGCTGTTTTCGAGCGGCACCGGGGTAGCGGCCACGTGGCCTTGGGCTTTTTGAAAGGCCTGGGCCTCAAGCGCGGGGCCGTGGCCACCACCATTGCCCACGATTCCCACAACCTGGTGGCGGCCGGGATGGACGACGCGGATATGGTCCTGGTGGTGGAGGAAATTCGGCGTCTCGGCGGCGGCCTGGCCGTGGTGGCGGACGGCCGGGTGCTCGGCAGCCTGGCCCTTCCCCTGGGCGGCATTCTGTCCGACCGCCCCCTGGCCGAGATCGGGGCCCGCCTGGCCGAGCTCCAGGGCGCGGTGCGCGGCCTGGGCCTGGCCGAGGGTTTTGATCCCTTCATGACCCTGGCCTTCATGGCTCTCCCGGTCATCCCCAGCCTCAAACTCACCGAGGCCGGCCTGGTGGACGTGAACCGCTTCGAAGTGGTGCCCCTGGTATTTTAGGCCGGCCTGGGGCCATAATACGCTTGCCATCTTTCTGATGGTACGCTATACTACAAAAGATATTAATTTATACATAATTGATGGAAAGGGCAAACTCATGACCGAGAAAATCGAGCCGGACTTTGACAAGGGCGGCGGCTTGGTGCCCGCTGTGGCCCAGGACGCCGAAACCGGAGAAATCCTGATGCTGGCCTATATGAACCGCGAATCTTTCGCCAAGACCCTGGAAACGGGGGAAGTCCATTATTTCAGCCGCTCCCGGCAGGAGCTCTGGCATAAGGGCGGCGGCCGCTCCGGCCGGGTGCAGAAGGTGAAGGCCATGTATCTCGACTGCGACCGGGACGCCATCGTGGTCAAGATCGAACAGGTCGGGGGCATTACCTGCCACACCGGCCGGCGCACCTGTTTCCACTGCGAACTGGGTTCGGATAAAAATTTCAGGTTGGTGGACTGATGGAACGGAAAGTGGCCTTGGGCCTGCCCAAGGGATCGCTGGAAAGAACCACCCTGGAACTGTTCGCCCGGGCCGGCTGGCACATTAATGTCAATTCCCGCAACTATTTTCCGGATATCGACGATCCGGAGATCACCTGCAGCCTGGCCAAGGCCCGGGAAATGGCCCACTACGTGGCCGACGGCACCCTGGACGTGGGTTTGACCGGCAAGGACTGGTGTGTGGAATACGACAGCCCCGTGGTGGTGGTCGACGACTTTTTCTATTCCAAGGCCAGCTACCGTCCGGCCCGCTGGGTCCTGGCCGTGGGCGGGGACAGCCCGTACCGCGCCCCCGAGGACCTGACCGGCAAAAGGGTGGCCACCGAACTGGTCAACGTCACCCGCCGCTGGTTCGCCGAGCAGAACATTCCGGTGGATGTCTCCTTTTCCTGGGGGGCCACCGAGGCCAAGGTGGTGGCCGGCCTGGCCGACGCGGTGGTCGAGGTCACCGAGACGGGTTCGACCATCCGGGCCCACGGGCTGCGGATCATCAGCGAGGTCATGCAGACCAACACCCAGCTCATCGCCAACCCCAAAGCCTGGGAAGATGAGTTCAAGCGGAATAAAATCAAACAGATCGCCCTGCTTTTGAAGGGCGCTCTCCGGGCCTACGGCCTGGTGGGTCTGAAGATGAACGTCCGGGAGCGGGACGCGGCCTCGGTGATCGAGCTCCTGCCGAGCCTCAACGCCCCCACCGTCGCCCACCTCTACCAGACCGACTGGTTGAGCGTGGAAACCATTGTTTCCGACAGCGTGGTGCGGGAATTGATCCCCAGGCTCCTGGAACGCGGAGCCGAGGGCATCATCGAATACCCGCTGAACAAGGTGGTTTGAACCGCCGTTCAGGCGGCGATCAGTTTTTTTTACGACGATAAGGTGTGGATGATGAATATTCGAATAATTTCCCTGGCGCTGGTGGTGGCCTTGATCCCGGCCTTGACCGGCTGTCTCTCCTTTCTGGGCTCCTCTTCCGGCGGCACTTCCTCTTCCAAGACGTCCGCCCCGGCCACCAACGAACAGGCCAAGGCCCAGATCAATCTGGCCACGGCTCTCCTGATGCAGGGCGAATACACCAAGGCCCTGCCCGAGCTCCTGAAAGCCCGGGAACTGGATCCCAAAAGCGCCGATGTGGAGAACTTCCTGGGCCTCACCTATTACGGCCTCAAGGAATACAACCTGGCCATCGAGAGCTACCAGAAGGCTCTGAAATTCAACAGCACGCGCACCGATGTCCACAACAACCTCGGCCTGGTCTATCTGGCCCAGCGGGATTACGACCGGGCGCTGAGCGAGTTCAACCTCTGCCTCAAGGATTTGACCTATCAGAAAAAGCATCTGCCGCTTTCCAACATCGGCCTGACCTATCTGGAAATGGGCCGCTATGACGAGTCCCTGGCCGCCCTGACCCGGGCCACCGAAGTGGCCCCGGAGTATGCCAAGAGCTATCAGCTCATCGGCCGGGTCTACATAGCCCAGGGCAAGTATGCGGAAGCGGTGGATTATCTCAACAACGCCTCCAAGATCGATCCCAACGACGCCGAGACCCTCATGGCCTTAGGCGACGCCTACGTCCGCCTCAACAAGCCCCAGGACGCGGCCGAAGCCTACAGCCGGGCCTCGACCCTGGTCCCCAACACCCCCCTGGCCCTCGAAGCCCAAAAGCGTGCCCGCGCCGCCATGGGCTTCTAGGCGCGTGGTCCGCGCCGGGACAACTCCGAGTGAGGGGGAGAGCGGGGGCGGCTTGATCGGCCGGGAGGGGGAGGACCGTGGAATCGGGGGCGGGCCTATGCGGCCCGGGGGCTTGATCGGCCGGGAGGGGGAGGACCGTGGAATCGGGGGCGGGCCTATGCGGCCCGGGGGCTTGATCGGCCGGGAGGGGGAGGACTGTGGAATCGGGGGCGGGCCTATGCGGCCCGGGGGCTTGATCGGCCGGGAGGGGGAGGACCGTGGAATCGGGGGCGGGCCTATGCGGC
>JAVBQN010000079.1:0-38983 GCA_031549025.1 Candidatus Adiutrix sp.
TCGTCCGGACCTCTGGAAGGCACAAACAACAAAATCAAAACTCTCAAACGCCAGGCTTATGGCTTCCGTGACCTCGATTTCTTCAAACTCAGAATCATGGCCATTCACGATGCCGAGTACGCTTTAACCGGATGAACCAAATTTTAGTGATGGTTGTTTATCCGGCATAGGGTGATATTCTTTCTCACCGATACCGGCTCTCTCCGGGCAATGGCCGATCAAAGACCTCCTCAAGGGTAAGCTCCCGATAGAATGTGGGGAGTTCCCGTTCAAGGTGCTTTGATCGAAGTAATTTGGCGATTTTTTTCATGCAAATGATCTGGTCCAGAGCCGACGCGCCTTTCATCCCCTCCAAAAGGGCATGTAACCCGGCCGGTACTCTCTCGGATGGTTTGCGGTTGGCCAGCTCCCGGGCTCTTTTTCTGAAGGCTTCCCGGTCAACCTCAATAAGCCTCCAAAAATCTGAAAACTCGGCGCGGTTGCAAATATCACAAAACTGATCCCATTCATTGGGCAAATGAGAGATCACTTTTCTACAGGCATCGCGGAAAAGGGTAATCTCACATCTGACGAACCAAGTACCGTCGATTTCCTTGGAATAGACTTTGGTCCCCTTGGATCGGAATTTGGCGGGGACCCTTTTCTCTTTGGTGGATTTCTTTTCATCCAGGCTATTGATATAAAAGGTTTGAAGGCCATTGACTGCTCCGTCGTGGCACTGTTTCACTTTTTTACCTTTTTGAAAAACGAAGCGGGCGCGCCCCCTATGCTTCGGGACCAGGTGGAGCGCTAGTTGCCGCAGAGGAACCAGCACCTCATTTTCGGAGGCACAATCAGTTGGGAAATCAAAGGCAAGCTCAGCGGACTGAATATTTCTCCTTACAGGGATAGAAGCGGAAATACATGATACAGCCGTGAAAGCTTCCTCAGTACCAGGGAATTGAAGGCGAGCCCAACCGTATTTGGTAAAGTCACTAACCCTGATATCAAACGGATACATAGTCCCTGTCGCGAGTTCATCCCCTTCCCGGCTACGGGGCCTATACCCGGAATCGATCCCAAGAAGGCCGTCGAATGCTTCCAGTAATCCCCAAGCCGGAGTTTGGAAAGTCATACATATTTGATCAAACAAGACCCCATATAGTAGAGTCTCTGAAGTCTTTGTAGAATAAGGCCCATGCTTAACTCTATTTGACCCGATTGTTACTTTATTAAAGGGCCGGGCGGGCGGTGTACGCTCGGCCCCGGCCTCTTGTTGATCATGGTGGTCTGGCGGCTTGTTACGACGCATGGACCGTATCAGCGTTTGTTCTTTCGCCGACTCGCGTAGGCGTCAGTGATAGGTGATAAGGACTTCAGGTGCTCTTCAAGTTCATCGGCACGCCAGGCCACCATCCGCGCCCCAAGTCGATACGGAGCCGGAAGTATGCCCGCCGCAACATCACGTTCAATCTTCGACCGGCTTACCCCGCCCAGCAACTCACAAAGCTCCCACTTGCGGATGTACCGAAATTTACTATTCTCGGCCATAAAAAAAATACCTCCTGTTCCGCTGTTCATACAGCGTATAGGAGGTATCCTATGCGTTTTAAAGGGTAAGGCCTAGGACAGAAACTCACGAAAAATTGTCATGGCTTTTTAGGTCGGTTCCCCTTTTTCTTCGCCGCTTTCCGGGCGCGTTGCCTCGCTATCACAGCCGTTTGCTCGGATACGTATTGATCAATCAGAGGTCTCTCTCCATATTCCCCATCACAATCCAACAACTTCTCCATCTGGATTTTAGATAGCTCATCCACATGAGTAAAGGGCGCAATGCCCAGCCGGGTCCTTGTCCGGTCAACTCGTTTTTTCAGGTCATCCCCTCTTTCCTCATACAAAGGGTTCATTATACCGCCATGTGAACGCTTGGCCTCTTCCACGACGGTTTTAAGAAATTCAAGGTCTTCTTTCATCTCATAGCTCTCGCGCAGGTCTTGCCAGTCGTCATACCCTAAAGCCTGAAAGAGCTTTTTGCTCACGCTCAACTGATCTCCGGAGAAATCAGTGGCGTCCATACGCTGGGCAATCTCTTTCAATTTCAACCAAACCCACGTCGGCAAGAAGTCCTGATCTTCACTGGCCAGTATTTTCCGCCAAATACGATGAATATCAGACATAGCCATTACCCTCCAGTTGATCCAGATAATTCGCCCACCACTCCATCATCACCCGGCGGTCCTCCAGGAAATCGGTGTGGTTGTAGGCCGCCCGAACCTTGTCTCCCGGCCCGTGGGCCAGTTGGCGCTCAATCCAGTCGCGGTTAAAACCCTTCTCGTTTAGGATGGTCGAAGCCATACCCCGGAAGCCGTGTGCCGTCATTTGATCCTTGGTATAGCCCAAGCGCCGCAAAGCGGCCAGGACGGTCACTTCACTCATGCCGGTATCGCTGGACCGGGTATTGGGGAATAGAAATCGGGTATGCCCGGATATTGGATGCAAGCGTTCCAACAAGCCGATTGTCTGGCTGGCCAGGGGGACCAGGTGCGCCTGGCCCATTTTCATTTTTTCGGGGGGTATGCGCCAGAGCTTGTCGTTCAAGTCGATTTCGGCCCACTCGGCGTTCCTGATCTCACCCGGTCTACAAAACGCCAGGGCGGAAAACTTCAGGGCCAAGGAGGTCATCACGTTGATATCTTCATAGGCCGCTATGGCTTGCATGAGCCCGGCGATATCTTTGGGCTTTGTGAGGGCGGCCCGGTGTTTGGCGGCCGGGGTGCTGTATTGCCGCTTGAAGTTGGCGGTACAATCCCCCTCCAGGCCTGGGATTTCAAGGGCCATCGCGTATTGAAGGATATTGGAGATCAGGCCCTTGATCTTCTTGAGGGTCTCGAACTTGCCCTCGGCTTGAAGGGTGTCGAATATGGCCTTGACGTCATTTTTATGGACCTCGGCCACGGGCTTGTCGCCAATTCTCGGCAGGGCATGGCGTTGCAGTTTTTGGTCAATATCCCTGAGGCGGCCGGGGGACCAAACCGGCTTTTTGATCTCCAGCCATCTGCGGGTAATGACCTCGAAGGTGAGGGTATCGGCCATGACCTTCGCCTTGGCTTCCCGTTTCAGAAGAACCGGGTTCTGGCCCTGGGCCAGTTACTTCCGGGCGGTCATCGCGGCCTCCCGGGCCTCGGCCAGGCTCATCTCCGGGTACACGCCCAAGGTCAGGAGTTGCTCCTTGCCCTGGAACCGGAAGGAGAGACGGAAGGCCCGGTTGCCGGTCGAGGAAACGGCCAGGTGAAGGCCGCCAACGGTGCCGTCAGTGACCTTGTACAGCTTGTCCTTGGGCTTTAGCGATTTGAGCTTTGTATCAGTGAGGGTTTGGGCCATGCGGGTATCAACCTCCAGGGCAAAAACTGATACCCTGAATAATACCCGCAAATGGGCGTACTTTCAAGCCGCCTTAGGTACCCGCTTGAAGCAAAGAAAAAGGCCGAAAGCCTTGATTTTCGTGGGCTTTCGACCTTCTTGATTCCTTGCGGAATATTGATTTGGCGTCCCCAAGGGGATTTGAACCCCTGTCGCCGGCGTGAAAGGCCGGTGTCCTGGACCAGGCTAGACGATGGGGACGCTTGGTATGTACCCGGCGACTTTTCAGACGCATTGACGGATCAAACGCTCCGTCGGGTTTTTCTTCCGATTCGGCTTCTGAACCATTCTCCCTGGTTGAGTCTGGTAGCGGCCGAGTCGGCAAGATTATTCAATTGTGGTGGGTCGTGCGGGACTCGAACCCGCGACTCTCTGCTTAAAAGGCAGATACTCTACCGACTGAGTTAACAACCCACATAACGGCCGGCCAAAGATCACTCCACTTCCGTGGATCATCCGGGTACGGCCGGCTCTGGAGGCCGCTCCCGAGGTCTTGGACCCTTGCCTCATATGGGTCAGAAACGCCTGACCTGACGGCGTTCCCGCACGCACAGATCGTTTTTATAGCCCAAAACCGAATAAAAGTCAATCGTTTTTATTTTAATGACTGAAAGCCATCAACGCGCCGGCTCGGCGGTTACAGCGAAGTACCCATAGACCACACCTTCTGAGTTTCGATTGTCTTTATAAACCGCGCCGCCCCGTGGAGGAATATGCGAAGACTGGATGCTGGCCTCTCCGGTCTGATGACCGGAGTGTGGGACTTGCCCGCCAGACAAAGGAACAGCCTTCTTGACCATCCAGGAGGCGGCACGCGGCGGGTCGGGGGCCGTCTTGACCAGGCGCGGCTCGAAGCGGGCCAGAGTCTCCACCAGATCGCTCTGGGCGGCCATGACCTCATGGATATCCTTATAGACCATGGGCGCTTCGTCGAGGACCCCGGAGATGAGGTGGACGCCCCGTTCTTCGAGGTAGCGGCGCACGACCGCGCGGTCCAGGCTCTTGATGGCCGCCGAGCGGCTCAGGCGCCGCCCCGCGCCGTGGGAGCAGGAGCGGAGCGCTTCCGCGTTGCCCTTCCCGCGCACCACCAAGCCGGCGCTGCCCATGGACCCGGGCACCACGCCCAAGACTCCCTCGCCCGCCGGGGTGGCCCTCTTGCGGTGGACGATGACGGTCTGGCCGTCGTGCTCTTCCTCCCAGGCGAAGTTGTGGTGGTTCTCCACGTGGGTCAGGGCTTCCGCGCCGAGATGGTCCAGCACGTGGCGGTGGATCAGCTCGTGGTTGGCGGCCGCGTAGCGGCCCATGAGCTGCATGGCCGCCCAGTATTCCTCACCTTCGGCGCCGCGCCGGTCCAGCCCGGCCAGATGCTTCAGTTCCGGCGGCAGATGCGGCCGCAGGCGCATGGCGATCTGGCTGTAGCGGGTGGCCACTTCCTCGCCGGTGCCCCGGCTGCCGGAGTGGCTCAACAGAGCCAGGTAGACGCCCGCTTCCAGGCCCAGGCCCAGGGCCGGGGCTTCCAGCGCCGGCTCGCCGAATTCCACAAAATGGTTTCCGCCGCCGCCGCCGAGTTGCTTCCAGGGCGCGGGGGTGGCGCGCGGCGTGCAGTGGAGGCCCGCCGGAAACGCGGCCTGCACGGCCTCGGCCAGGGGGGCGAGTGCTCGTCGTGGCGCAGGGCGGCCGGGCCGGCGATCAGACGGCCGAGCCGCTCGAGGATGGCGCGGGCGTCCGCGCCGGCCGCGACGGTCTGGTTGACGGTCTTCAGGGCCACAGGCATGGCCGACGGATGCTTCGGCAGACCCAGGGCGTTCATTTCCTTGGCGGTGATCATGGTCGTATCCTCACTGAATATGTACGGGCCACGCTTTGGCGGTGTGCTGTGAGGCGCGCGCGTTGAGATTCGTAAACAATGGCGACAGGTCCATGACGGCGCGGGTGTGGCGGGACGGTTTTCCGTCAAAAACGCGCCGCCGCCGGCCAGGGCCAGGGGCACCAGGAGCAGGTCCGCGAGGTGACTTTCCACCGGCACGTCGGCCCGCGGAAAACCCAGGGCCGGATACGCCACATACCACGCCAGTTCAAGCCCGCCCGGACGGTTTGATTGTTTAGTATCGTATATGGTACTATTAAATTGCTTTTTACGCGGAGCCGCTTATGACAAAACGCGAAAAAATAATCGAAAAGATGCGACGCAATCCCCAAGGGGACTGGCGCGTTGAGGACCTTCAAACGCTTGCGGATTTTTACGGCATCGAATGGACCCATGACGGCGGCAGCCATGTGGTTTTTCGTCTGGCCGGATGGGAGCATCTCACCGTCCCGGCCCATCGCCCCATTAAGCCATTTTATGTTATTACTCCGGCAACTAAATAAGTTGTCCCCGGGATTTCGCCAAAGCCCGAAATCATTGGACTTCAGCGGCCGGGAACAGACTTCTAAAGTTGCCGGGTTAATAATAGTGTGGGAGATTGTGCCGGAAATCAGGCGTTGAGCAATCGGGCGAGAATGTCAGCCAGCACTGTTTCCACGGGCGCGGCGGCATCCACGATCTCGTGGGCCGCGTCCCGGTAGAGAGCCTCCCGGGCGGCCAGCACGACAGCCACCTCCTCCGACAGGGGCCGGCCGGTCAGGCTGGGGCGCTGAGAGGACTGGGGATCGGCGGACAGGCGGGCGGCCAGCACTGACGCCGGGGCCGACAGGCAGAACACCCGGCCCCGCTCCCGCAGGTAGCGCCGATTGGCCTCGTCCAACACCACTCCGCCGCCGGTGGCTATCACCGCCGGCTCAGCCGGCACCGCTTCACGCAAGGCTTCGCTTTCCAGCAGCCGAAATTCGGGCCAGCCGTATCGGGCCACGATGTCCGCCGTGGTCAGGTTATGGCGGGCTTCGAGGTATCGGTCCAGGTCCACGAACGGCCGGCCCAGGTCCCGGGCCAGCCGTTCCCCCACCGTGGTTTTGCCGGCGGCCCGGGGGCCCACCAGGAAGATGGTGACGGACATAGCCCGGCCTCAGCCCTGGTGGTATTCCTGCAAGCTCCGCACCGTGGCCCCGCCGCCCTTGAGGCCCGCGATGGCCTCGGCCGTGGCCACGGCCCCGGCCATGGTGGTTATCATGGGCACCTTGCAGAGTAAAGCCGTGCGGCGGATGCTCTCGGAATCCAGGACGGTCTGACGGCCCATGGTGGTGTTGATGACCAGGTCCAGGCGATTGTTTTTCAAATGGTCCAGGGCGTTGGGCCGGCCGGCGGAAACCTTGTTCACCAGTTCCACGGCCAGGCCGCTCTGCTTGAGGTAGGCCGCCGTCCCCGGCGTGGCCAGGATGGTGAAACCCAGGTCAGCCAACTGGCGGGCCACCCGCGCGGCCAGGGGCTTGTCGTCGTCGCGCACGCTCATAAAAACCCGGCCCGAGGTCGGGAGGCTGGTGCCGGCCGCGCTGATGGCCTTCCCGAGGGCCAGGCCGTAGGAGGGATCGATGCCCATCACCTCGCCCGTGGAACGCATTTCCGGGCCGAGGATCGGATCCACGCCCGGGAAACGGTCGAAGGAGAACACGGCCTCCTTGGCCACCACGTAGGGGATGGTGACTTCCTTGACACCCAGATCGGCCAGGCGGCTGCCCATGACCACGCGGGTGGCCAGGCGCGGCAAGGGCAGGCCCGTGGCCTTGCTGACGAACGGGGCCGTGCGCGAGGCCCGGGGGTTGACTTCCAGCACGTACACCGATCGGCCCTTGACCGCGAACTGGATGTTCATCAGGCCCACCACCTGAAGGCTGCGGGCCAGGGCCCGGGTGGCCCGGCGGATTTCCTCCAGTTGATGGGATCCCAGGGAATTGGACGGGATGATCCCGGCCGAGTCGCCGGAGTGGATGCCGCCCTCCTCGATCTGTTCGATGATGCCGCCGATGACCGTTTCCCAGCCGTCGGAGACCGCGTCCACATCCAGTTCCAGGGCCTCGCTGAGGAATTTGTCGATCAATAAGGGGTGCTTTTCGGAAAAACTGTCAGACGCCCGGGCGTATTCCACCAGGTCGGCCTCGGAGTGGATCAACCGCATGTTGCGGCCGCCCAGTACGTAGCTCGGCCGCACCAGCACCGGGTAGCCCAGACGGGCGGCGATTTCGCGGGCCTCGCCCAGGGTGTGGGCGTTGCCGTGCTCGGGCTGGGACAGGCCCAGCTCGCGGATCAGGGCCGTGAAGCGTTCCCGGTCCTCGGCCCGGTCGATGGCCTCCTGGCTGGTGCCCAGAATGGGGACGCCCGCGGCGGCCAGGCGCTCGGCCAGGTTCAGCGGGGTCTGGCCGCCGAACTGGATGATGACCCCTTTGGGCTTTTCCACCTCGATGACGCCCATGACGTCCTCGAAGGTGAGGGGCTCGAAGTAGAGGCGGTCCGAGGTGTCGTAGTCGGTGGACACGGTCTCGGGGTTGGAGTTGATCATCACCGCTTCGCAGCCCAGCTCCCGCAGGGCGTAAGCCGCGTGGACGCAGCAGTAGTCGAACTCCAGGCCCTGGCCGATGCGGTTGGGCCCGCCGCCCAGGATGATGACCTTGTCCCGCTGGCCGGGACGGGCCTCTTCCTCCAGGCTGTGGTAGGTGGAATAGTAATAGGGGCTGTGGGCCGGGAGGCGCCCGGCGCAGGCGTCCACCGCCTTGTAGACCGGCCCCACGCCCAGACGCCGGCGGGCCTCGCGGACGCGGTCTTCGTCGCACCCGGCGTAGAAGGCCAGTTGGGCGTCGGAAAAACCGTGGGCTTTGAAACGCCGCAGGGCCTCGGCCAGGCGGTCGGCGTCCTCCGGGTTCCGGGGCTCGGCCAGGGCGGCCCACTCGAAGGCCCGCAGTTCCTCCTCCATCCTGACCAAAAGTTCAAACTGGCCCAGGAACCACGGAGTGATGCCGGTCAGTTCGCAAATCTCGTCCACACTCCAGCCTTGGCGCATGGCCTGAACGAGGTAATAGAAGCGCTGGGAATTGGGGGTGCGCAGCCTACGTTCCAACGTCTCGCGCTCCACGGGCCGCGCCAGGGCCGGATTTTTGGGGTCCCCCAAAAGGCCCCTGACGGGGATTTCCAGCGACCGGTAGCCCTTCTGGAGGGCCTCCGTGAAGCTGCGGCCCAAACTCATAACCTCGCCCACGGACCGCATGGAGGTGGTCAGTTCGTCCACGGCCCCGGGGAATTTTTCGAAATTCCAGCGGGGAATTTTCACGGCCACGTAGTCGATGGCCAGGGGAGCCGAGCCCAGGGGTTCGCCGGTCATTTCCAGCAAAATTTCGTCTAAATTCCAGCCCACGGCGAGGAGGGACGAAATCTTGGCTATGGGAACGCCCGTGGCCTTGGAGGCCAGGGCCGAAGAGCGGGAGACGCGGGGGTTGACCTCGATGATGACCAGTTCGCCGGTGTCCGGATTGAGAGCGAACTGGAGGTTGCAGCCGCTGTTGCGGAGGCCCAGGGCCCGGGCCGCCAGGCGGGACTGTTCGACCAGCCGCTCGATTTCGGGCCCGGTGAGGGTCTGGGCCGGGGCCACGGTGACGGAGTCGCCGGTGTGGACGCCCATGGGATCCACGTTTTCAATGGTGCAGACCACCACCATCTCGCCCTTCTGGTCGCAGAGGATTTCCAGTTCCAGCTCCTTCCAGCCCAGAACCGATTCCTCCAGCAACACCTGATGGTTGAGGCTGAGCCCCAGGCCCAGGTCGACGATGTCGGCCAGATCCTCCTGGTTCCAGGCCACGCCGCCGCCGGCCCCGCCCAGGGTGAAGCTGGGCCGGACAATAATGGGGAAGCCGATCTCGGCGGCCAGGCGCTTGGCCTCGGCCATATCGGTCACCACCCCGCTCCGGGGCACCCGCAGGCCCGCCGCGGTCACGGTTTCGCGAAAAGTGTCGCGGTTTTCGGCCCGCTTGATGGTTTCATAATCCGCGCCGATCAGTTCCACCCCGTATTTGGCCAGAACGCCCTGTTCCGTGAGCAGCATCCCCAGGTTCAGGGCCGTCTGGCCGCCCATGGTGGCGAGAAGGGCCTGGGGCCGCTCCCGGGCGATGACCGCCTCCACGTATTCGGGCTTGAGGGGCTCGAGGTAGGTGCGGTCGGCCAGTTCGGGATCGGTCATGATGGTGGCCGGGTTGGAGTTGATCAGCACCACCTCGTAGCCGGCGGCCTTGAGGGTCTTGGCCGCCTGGACGCCCGAGTAGTCGAACTCGCAGGCCTGGCCGATGACGATGGGCCCCGAGCCGATGATGAGGATTTTTTTCAAATCCGTGCGGCGTCCCAGGGCCGGCCGGGGCGCCGAGGGCGTGGGGCCCACGCCGTAATGGAGGGGCCGGCCCGAGGCCTCCGCCGGCTGCTTCAAAAGCGCATCCGGATCGTCGTCGTCGGCCGACAGGGCCAGGCGGGGCTGATCCGCGGCCGTCAGGGCCTTGGCCAGGGCCCGGGTATCCAGGCCGCCGACGGCCGGCACCCCGGCCCGGGCGAGGGCCTCGGCCAGGGTCAGGCCGCCCGGGGCCCGGACGTCCTCATATTCGGCCATCAGCACCGCCGCGGCCTGGATGTCCGCCGTTTCCCCGATCCAGCCGGTGTTGCCCACGTGCGGATAGGTCATTAATACAACACGCCCGGCCAGGGCCGGGTCGCGTAAAACACCTTGGTAATCCGCGTATTCGGAGACGATGACCGCCTCGCCGGCCAGCCGGCCGGAAACCGAGAGACTGTGGCCGGAAAACCGGCGGCCGTTTTCTAAAACAACTTGGGCGGGGAGAGGCTTGGGCATGGACGGGGGACCTTTCTACTTTCAGGCTGGCTGCGAAATCGCTTGCGTTATTGTACCCGCCCCCACCCATATGTCAACCCCACCAGGGCCGGGCCTTGGACCCGTCTCCGAGCGAGGGGGAGAGCGGCCGCGGCTTGGTCGGCCGAGAGGGTGGCGGGGGTGGAATCGGGGGCGGGCCTACGCGGCCCGGGGGAGGGCGCGTATTGAAAGCTTGACGGAAGCCCAGTAGCGGTCGGGATTGGCCCGACTTGGCCAACGGCGCGTCGGGCGCGTGTCGAGGGGTGGCGGTTGCACCGCCATATGGGGGAGTCGAATGGCCAGCGTGCCCCAACATATGGCGGGGAGGTGACCAGGGCCGGCAAAGCGCTCACATTCATGAGAAACATACTTAAACTCCTTGTTTTTCATGGCCAGTTCTTTTACAATAAACAAAGTGTTTGTACATGAAAAATATCGATAGCCTTGCGCGCCTGAAGGAGGAAACCGTCATGGCCCGGACCAAATCAGCCAGCAACTGGGAACAGTATTCCCTGAACCAGATGGCCTTCCTGGCCGAAACCGATCTCGAAAGCCAGGCCCCGGCCCTGGGCCTGACCGTGGACACCGAGGGGCGGGTGCCGGTGCGGTTTTTCGGGCGGGACTACTTGGTGAGCCGTCTGGCCGTGGAGGCCCTGGACGGGGGCCACGTGACCCCTAACCACAAAAGCGTCCTGGCTCATTATCTGATGAGCCGGGGACGGGGCGGCCTGACCGGGGAAAACCTGCCCATCGGGCGCCTGACCGGGGTGGTCAGTTCCGGGGCCAGCCCCAGCGACAATCTCATCCAGCCGCTGGCGGAAAAATTCGGCGACCGCTACGATATCTTCCGCGAAACCGCGCAAAAAATCGGCGGCCGGTCCGAGGGGACGGCTCCGTCGGGCGGCGAGTCGTGGCTGTTCCACGACCTGCCCTTTTTCCCGGTGCGGGTGGTGTTTTTCGAGGCGGACGAGGAGTTCCCGGCCGAAGCCAAGGTGCTGTTCGATTCCTCGGCCCCGGTTTTCGTATCCTATGAAGTTCTGGAACTGATGGAAACGGTGTTGGTGGGGGAACTCTTGTCCACGGCCGGGCTTTTGGGCTGCGGCGGGGCCTGCGGACACCATCACGACTGAGGCGGTCTTGGCCGCCGCCCCGTCAGGCCGGGAGGAGGGCGCCATATCTGTACCTTGGTTCATCCGGGTGCCGCTCCACGTGCTGGCGCTCTTTTTCTGGGCCGGCCTGACGCTGGCCCCGGATGTGGTGTGCGCCCAGACCGACACCGGCCGGAATGCCCAGAAGCAACGGGAGTGGGAGCAGGAGATGAAACGCATTCAGGAAATCAAGGAAGAGGAAGCGCGCTCCAGAGCTTTTGAAAAATACGAACGTTTCGACCCCATGAATCCCGGCGCGGTCAAAAGCGAGTGGGAACAGTTCGAGGATCCCCGGACCGCCAAGAAGAAGAAGGTCTACTGATACCACCGCCCGCCTCACTGATTTTGCCGGACATCCCCCGCAAAACGCCTCAGCCCCGCTGTAACGCGACCACCGCCTCCAGGTGGCTGGTGCGGGGAAACATGTCCAGGGCCACCAGGCGGCGGGGCTGATACCCGAGCGAGACGAAAGCCGGGAGGTCCCGACCCAGGACGGCCGGGTGGCAGGCCACATAGACGATCAACCGGGGTTTGAGGGCGGCCGCCGCCGGGGCCAGATCCCGGGCGCCGGCCCGGGGCGGATCGAGCACCACCAGGTCGAAGGTCCGGCTCTGGCGGGCCAGTTGGACCAGGGCTTTTTCGCTGGAATCCTGAATGACGGTGAAGCCCGGGACGCCGCCCCCGTTTTCACGGGCCGCCCGGGCCCCGGCCGGGGCCTCCTCCACGGCGGTCACGGCGAAGCCCGAGCGGGCCAGGGGCAGGCCGATGTTGCCCAGGCCGGCGTAGAGGTCCAGGGCCCGGCCCGGGGCCAGGGGCGCGGCCAGGTCCAGGATGGTTTCCACCAGCCGTTGGCTGACCCCGGGATTGACCTGGGTGAACCCGCCCGGCGCGGCCCGGAGGGTCAGGCCCCAGGCGGGCCAGACCGCGGCCGGGATCCGGTCCGGCCCGGCCGGAGACAGCCGCCGAACCGGGCCCGCCCCGGCCCGGAGAAACACCGCCGCCTCGGGAAGGGCCTGATCGGCCAGCAAGGCGGGGAGATTATCCAGCGCCCGTTCCCACCCGGAGGCGGGCGGGGCGGGGCGGGGTCGGCCGCGACGCCCGCCAACCAATGGCGGAATCGCGGGCGTGACCACGACCATCTGGCCCGGCCCGGCGGCTCCGCGCATCAGGCTGATTTCCGCCGCCGCCGGGATCGCGGCCCCGGCGGCCCAGGCCCGGAGGGCCAGCATGAGACCCGTCAGCTCCGGGGCCAGGAGGCGGCATTCAGCCGGTTCCACCAACTGCCGCCGGGCGTCATAAAATCCCACTCCCCACGATCCGTCGGGCCGCCGGCCCAGGTGAAGCGTGGCCCGGATACGATACCTTTCCCGCGTCGGCGATTCGATCAATTCCAACGGCAATCCCAGGCCGTCGGCCAGTTCTCCCAAGGCGGCCCGGCTTTTCAATTCCAGGGCCCGTCCCGGGTCCACGTGCAGAAAATCGCAGCCGCCGCAGCGGCCGGCCAGGGGACAATCCGGTTCCCGGCGGTACGGCGCGGCCTCCAGCACCTCCGCCACCCGGGCCCGCCAGACGCCCCGCAGCCGCTCGCCAGGCTCGGCCAGCACCCGTTCGCCGGGGAGGACGCCCGGGATCAGGACCACCTGGCCCTCCCCCGTCCGGGCCAGCCCCAGGCCGCCCGGCACCAGTTTTTCCACGAAAAGTTCCATCCGGGGCTTCATAATTTTCTATTTTTCCCCTATAATTGATCCAAACACATCCGGGCAAGGGAGACGCCATGAGCCGAGAGCAATACCGCCAAATTATGCACGACCACTTTCCCGCCGAAATTTCCCTGAAAATCGGCGATACCTCCCTCATCTACCATAAACAGGTTTACAAAATCAAATCAGACGAGGGCGCCCTGGTGGAAGGCGGTCTCCGGTACGGGGAAAACCCGGGGCAGGAGGCGGCCCTCTACCGCCTGGTCAACGGGCACCTGGCCCAGACCGGGGTGGAATATGTCGGCCCCCGGGATGCCCTGGTCTCGGCCCTGGCCGACGGCGACCCGGGCGCCAACATGATGTTCGGCTGCGGCAAGCACCCCTCCAAGACCAACCTCACCGATGTGGATTCGGCCCTCGGCATCCTGCGCCATCTGGGGGGAAAGCCGGCCGCGGTCATCATCAAGCACAACAACCCCTCCGGCGCGGCCTGGGCCCGCACCATCCACAGCGCCTTTGAAAAGGCCTGGGCCGCCGATCAGGTGGCCGCCTTCGGCGGGGCCGCGGTGGTCAACCGGCCCGTGGACCGGGCCACGGCCAAGGCCATGAACAGCCGCTACCTGGAGGTGGTGGCCGCCCCGGATTTCGAAGAGGGGGCTCTGGAAATACTCGGCCGTAAAAAGGATCTGCGCATCTTCAAGATCAAGAATATCGACCGCCTGTCCGATTTGGCCGCCCGGCGTTTCCTGGACATCAAAAGCCTGATGGACGGCGGCCTCATCATCCAGCAGTCGCCCGTCAACGCCATCCGCTCGGCCAAGGACTTCCTCCCCGCGGCCACCGAGCACCAGGGACGGCCCTATCAGGCCGAACGCAAGCCCACCGCCCGGGAACTGGCCGATCTGGTCTTCGGCTGGGCCGTGGAACAGGGCGTGACCTCCAACTCGGTGCTCTTCGTCAAGAACGGCCAGACCGTCGCCATCGGCGCCGGCGGCCAGGACCGGGTGGGCATCGTGGAAATGGCCGTCTTCAAAGCGTATCGCAATTACGCCGACGCCCTCTGCCGGGAGCGCCACGAGGGAATGACCTATAAGGAACTCCAGCTCGCCGTGGAACACAAGCGGGCCAAGAAGGCCGCCCTCAAGGACATCGATCTGGCCGCCCAGGAAGTCAAGGCCGGCCTCCAGGATTCGGTCATGATCTCCGACGCCTTCTTCCCCTTCCGCGACGGGGTGGATGTGGCCCTGCGCCAGGGCGTCTCGGCCATCGCCCACCCCGGCGGCTCCCTGCGGGACTGGGAATGCATCGAGGCCGTCAACCAGGCCTCCCCCCAGGCCGCCATGGTCTTCACCGGCCAGCGGGCTTTCAAACATTAGCCGTTGCTCCGGCAACTGAATACGCCATACCCGTAATTTCGGGAAGCCCGAAATTACTGAACTTCGGGGGCCGGAAAGCAACTTCCGAAGTTGCCGGGTTATTATAAGGAGCGGCCATATGATAGGGAATTTAGGCGCGTGGGAGCTGGTGATCATCGTCATTCTGGTGATCATTATTTTCGGCGGCCGGAAGCTGCCCGAACTGGGACGGGGCTTGGGCCAGGGACTGGCCAATTTTCGCCGGGCCGTGCAAAAGCCTGACCCGGCTCCGCCCGCCGCTGAAAACCGCCCGGCCGCCGATGCCGCCGCACCCTCCGCCCCGGAGGCCGGGACGGCCGGCGCCCCGCCGGCCGATATCCCGCCGGCCGACGCCCCGCCCACGGACAAAACCTCCTGAAACCCCGGCCTTTCGCGGGCCCCGGCCCCGGGCCGCCCCATTCCCGCCCCGCTCCGCCCCGGCGGAACGGGGCTTTTTTGAAGTGGACAAGCGCCCCGAAGCATATTATGATGATCATGGGCGGTGACGAGGAGAAAAACCACGGGCCAAGCGCCCGGAAAGTGGAACCATGGCTTTTTATGATCCGGACCGGAATGACGGTCACCCCCGGCTGTTCATATACGCCCTCTCCACCTGCGGCCATTGCCGGCACGTCAAGCAACTGCTGAACGAGTTGGACTGCCCGTACGACCATGTGGACGTCGATCAACTGCCCGGCGCCCAGATGGACGAGGCCCTGGACGAAATGTCCAAGTACAACCCGGCCGAAACCTTCCCCACCATCGTCTTCGGGTCCAAGGTCATCGTGGGCGACCGGGAGGACGATCTCCGGCAGATGGCGGCCAAGGCCAAGGCGGCGCTATGACTTCCCCGCCGACGACGCCCGAAGAACTGTATCAGGCTCTCAAGCCCGTCCAGGAAAAGAAGGGGTATTATTTCAACCCCGATCACCAGTGGGTGGTGGCAATTCTGGCCGGGGTCCTGACCAACAAGGCCCGGTACGGCTACGGCTCCTGCCCCTGCCGCCTGGCCACGGGGAAGCGTGAGCGGGACGCGGACATCATCTGCCCCTGCGTCTTCCGCGAGGAGGACGTGGCCAAATACGGCCGCTGCTACTGCAACCTCTACCTCGGCCGGGAAGCGGCCGAGGGCCGGACGCCTTTGCCCGAGGCGATCCCGGAGCGGTGGCTGCGTCGCTGACGATATCGGATCCATTGTGAATCTCGGCACCCTCTTTGCAACCGACGTCACCTGGTGGGCGGCCCTGACGGCCGGGGTGCTCTCGTTCTTCACCCCGTGCGTGCTGCCCCTCATCCCGGCCTGGCTGACCCTGATCACGGGCCTGAGCCTGGACCAGATGGCCGCCGCGGACCAGGAACGCCGGGGGTTCACCCGGCTGTTCCTGCCGACGCTTTTCTTCGTCCTGGGTTTCGGCCTGGTGTTCTGTCTTCTGGGAGCGGTCGCCGGCGCGGCGGGCGAGGTCCTGCGGCAGTACAGCCACGTGCTGCGCTACCTGGCCGGGGCCTTTCTGGTCTTTTTCGGCCTCTACCTGACCGGGCTCATCGCCCCGGCTTTTTTATCGCGCGAGCATCGGGCCCACCTGCGCGACAAGCCCCTGGGGCTGGCCGGTTCCTTTGTGGTGGGCCTGGGTTTCGCCGCCGGCTGGACCCCCTGCGTGGGCCCGGTCCTGGCCGGCATCCTGGCCCTGGCCGCCCTGGAACGCTCGGCCGGCCACGGGCTGGCTCTTCTGGCCGTCTATTCCCTGGGCCTGGGCCTGCCCTTCCTGGCCATTTCCCTGGCCTGGGGCGCGGCCCTGCATTTTCTGACCCGGGTCCGCCCCTTTCTGCGGCGGGCGGGCCAGGTGCTGGGGGGCCTTCTGATCGCCCTGGGGATTCTGGTCATCAGCGGCCGGCTGGCCCCGGTCTGAGACCCGCCCGTACCAATACTCTGTATGTAATTCGTGGAGCGACAATGACGCGCAAAACACTGGCCCTGACGGCCGCCCTGATCTTCTGCCTCACCGCCGCCGCCCCCGCCCGGGCCGCCGGCCTGGAATTCCTGGACTATGACCAGGGCCTGAAAAAAGCGGCCGCCGAGAAGAAATTCGTCATGGTCTTCTTCTGGGCCGACTGGTGCCGCTACTGCACCCAGATTCGGAAGGAAGTCTTCGAGAGCGATGAAATCAAGAAAGCCTTCGACCCCTTTTTTGTGGCCGTGAGCGTGAACGTGGAAAAGGATCCCACGGGGCTTCAGAAAAAATACCGGGCCTCGGTGCTGCCCACCCTGACCTTCCTGGATTCCGAGGGCCAGGAGAAGGGGTATTGGGAAGGGGCCGCCGATACCAAGACCTT
Source organism: Candidatus Adiutrix sp. (assembly GCA_031549025.1). GTDB lineage: Bacteria > Desulfobacterota > Desulfarculia > Adiutricales > Adiutricaceae > Adiutrix. Next base: position 16,749 of record JAVBQN010000079.1, read on the forward strand.
CCTTAAAATACTTGACCATATCAAGGGCGGGTCGTAAAATACCGCGGTTCTCGGTCTGGTCGGCCGAAGGGCGACGGAGCGAAGCGACTGGCGGCGAGGACGATGAAGTTGCTCGCCGAGCCAAAATCGCACTTTCGGCTCGGCTGCGGGTCGCCGCTGGTGGGTAAGTAAAATGTAGAGAAATGCTGCGTAAAACGCATCCGCCGCCGAGCCTGGTTCCGGGCCACGCCATATATTTCGACAATTCTAGGAGAGATTAGATATGACTCGCGATCTGTTCCGCCGCCTGTCCCTCTTTCAGAAGGGCTCCCTCATCGTCCTTCTGGTTCTGGCCCTGGCCGCCTGCGCCACCGTGCCCGGCACCGGCCGCAGCCAGCTCAGCCTGGTGAGCGACTCCGAACTGAACACCATGGCCACCTCCCAGTACCGGGAGATGGTCCAGAAAGGCCCCCTGTCCACCAACCAGAAAGAGACGGCCATGATCCGCACCGTGGGGGCCAAGATCAGCCAGGCCGCCGAACAATACCTGCGGGAAAACGGCCTGGCCTCCGAGATTCCGTCTTACAACTGGGAGTTCAACCTCATCGAGTCCGCCGACGTCAACGCCTTCTGCATGCCCGGGGGCAAGGTGGCTTTTTACACCGGCATTATGCCCTACTGCCAGAATGAAACGGGCGTGGCCGTCATCATGGGCCACGAGGTGGCCCACGCCATCGCCCACCACAGCCGCGAGCGGGCCAGCCAGCAGGTCATGACCCAGATGGGCGGGGCTCTGTTGAGCATCGGCCTGGGCGCGGGCGGGGCCTCGGCCCTGACCAGCGACGTGGCCATGGCCGCCTACGGCCTGGGCAGCGAAGTGGGCATTATGCTGCCCTATTCCCGGGCCCACGAGAGCGAAGCCGACCGCATCGGCCTGACCCTGATGGCCATGGCCGGCTACAATCCCAAGGCGGCGGTGGATTTCTGGGAGCGTATGGCCTCCGCTTCGGGGAAGAAGGGGAGCGATTTCCTCTCCACCCACCCCTCGGACCAGAAGCGCATCGCCGACATCCAGAAATACCTGCCTGAAGCTGAAGCGCGGTACAAGAACTAAGCTAAACGCAATATTTGTTTTTGGCAAGAAAAACCAAGTTAACAGCATGACGTTGGCTTGGTTTTTCTGTATTCATCAAGCTTTGCCGCCAACTGTTCAGCCCAAGCTGTCGGGCCGGCCCAAACACATTTGTTTGGGCTTTATTTATTCAGTGAATACCATATATTGAAAGGCCACAGGCCGGGCCGGGCGGAATATTTCTTTGGGGACGCGCTTGAAATCTTCACGATTTACAGGTATTATACCTGTGGATTCGTGGGCGCCCTTTCTCCCCCTGAAGTAACCGAACCAGCCGGCCCTCCGCCGCCAAAACGCGGCCGGGATCGGGCCGCGGCCCCACGGGCGGGGACGGCGCCCCCAGGTTTGTTGCCGGCGGCCTCCCCCCGGCGGCTCCCTCACCTTGGGCAATATGGTGGGGCGGCGCCGCGAGGCCGGCCAACGGAACGAACCTCTTCCCGTTACAGGCGAACGGCCCGGGGAAGCGAGCCGGCAGGCATCGTTTTTTCAGACCAACGGGAGTCTCTTCAAGGAGAAAGGTTTTCCATATGTCTCGTTTCACGCTGTGGCTGGGTCTGGCCGGATTGGGCCTGACTTTGTCGATGGTTCCCGGATGCGCGGAAAGCGCCCGGACCAAAATTTCGCTGCCCCCGGCGGCGGAAGCCCCCACCCCCCAAACCATTTTCGGCGAAGCCACCCTCAGCCCCCAAGGAGATCCGGCCGCGCCCCTGAATATCCCCGCCGCGCCGAACCGGGCCCTGACTTTGCCCGAATGCATCTCCATGGCCGAACGAGTCAGTCCGATCCTGGACAGCGCCGACCAGAGCCAGGTCGGGGCCATGTGGACCCGGTGGCAGGCCATCACCGCGTTCCTGCCCACAGCCTCCACCAACTATGCGGCCACCAAGTACAACGACATGGCGGCCACCGGCTCCCACGTCCTGACGGGTAACGGCGGGCACACCCTGTATTCCTGGCAGGCCCAGGTGACCCAGCCGATCTTCACCGGCGGCCGGAACCGGGCCAACTATCTCCTGTCCCAATTGGGCGTGACCGCGGCCGATATCCAGAAGACCCAAGCCCGGGAAGATCTGATTCTCTCGGTCAAGCAGGCCTATTACAGCATCCTGGCCACGGAAAAAGCCCTGGACGTGGCCAAGACCTCGGTGGTGAACCTCCAGAGCCACCTCAACGTGGCCCAGAACTTCTTCGACGTCGGCATGGTCCCCAAGAACCAGGTGCTGGAGGCCGAGGTGGAGCTGGCCAAGGCCGTACAGGAAGAGACCGCCCTGAACCGTGACCTGGTGGTGGCCAAGGCCCGGCTCAACATTTTCCTCCGCCAGCCCGTGGAAAACCCCATCTCCGTGGTGGACACCCTGGTCTACACCCCCTTCCCCCTGACCATGGAGCAGTGCCTGAACACCAGCCTGGCCGAAAGCCCGGAAATGCGCCTGGGCCGCAACCAGGTGGAGGTTTCGACCAAGAACGTGGATGTGGCCCGCTCCGGCTACTATCCCGAGATCGGGGTGACGTATACCAACAATTCCATCGGGAACTCCGGCCGGGCCCACGGCGGCTGGTCCACCGACGACGCCAGCTGGAACGTGGCCGCGGTGGCCACCTTCAACTTCTGGGAATGGGGCCGGGTCAAGGCCGACGTGGAAAAGAGCAAGGTCGAGCTCAACCGGTCTCTCAACAGCCTCACCAGCCTGGAGGACAACACCAAGCTGGAGGTGACCAGCAACTACCAGAGCTTGCTCTCCGCGGGCAAGAACATCGACGTCTCGGCCAAGGCCGTGGTCTCCGCGGCCGAGGACCTGCGCATGGTCAACGAACGCTACCTCGAACAGGTGGCCACCAACACGGAAGTGCTGGACTCCCAGACCCGTTACTCCCAGGCTCAGTACAACCACTATCAAGCCCTCTACAATTACAACCTGGCCTGGGCCACCCTGGAACGCTCCCTGGGCCGCCAGGTGCTGCCCACCGGCCTGGTTCCGGTGGCGCCGGTTTCGGCCGGCAACCGGTCCCCGCTCTCCTAAAAGCCCCCTCCGGACCGCGGGGGCTCTCGCGGCGAAGGCGGCGACATCCTGGTTGTCGGGTACGGGTACGGAATGATTGTCAAAATTTTTCTGATAGATACCTTCGCCGACGGGCTTTTCTCCGGCGGCCGGGCCGGGGTGGCCATTCTGCGCCACCCGGGGCGGGAGGTCTTTCTGCAGGCCTTGGCCACCGAAATGGGCCTGCCGGTGACGGCCTATGTCCTCCCGCACCAGGATGAATTCATCGTCCGCTATTTCACCCCGATCAGGGAACTCGACTCCGCCGGCTACGCCGCGCTGGCCGTGGGCCATGCCCTCTTCACCGCCGGCCTGGCCCCTCCTGACCGGCCGGTGTACCTGCACGGCCGGGGCGGCCGGACCGAAGTGCTCTATACTCCGGACGGCGATGGGGACCTCAGTCTGGTCCGGCCCCGCCGAAGAATTGAAAGAAGCCCGGAAACGGAGACCCGCCTGGCCGCCGCCCTGCGTCTCCCGCCGGGGGAACTTGAGGCGGTTTTCCGGGTGGACGAAGAGCACCTCCTCATCTGCGGCCGCAGCCAAGCCGGCCTGGAAGCCTTCTTCTCCGAGACCGCCCTCTCCCTCCGGGCCTCGCTGGCCTCTCGCCTGACCCTCAGCGCACCCCTGGAAATTTCCGAACTGCCCGGCTATGTGGTGCGGGTCCTGACCCGGGACGGAGGGGACGCCCCGGCGGACCTGCCGGTTTTCGACCTGCACGCCTGTCTGGCCCCGTATTGGGCCGAAAAAATGGGCCGGACCCGGCTCGAAGTATACCACCAGACCGCCCGCGCCTGCCGCCTCCGGGCCGAAGTGGCGGCCGGCGACCGGGTGCTCGTCTCCGGCCGGGCCAACACCATTTTACGGGCTGATCCGGCCATGGGTGAATTGACCGGCGATCTGCCGCTCGACTTTATATTTTAAATATGAGGCCAGAGAGAAGTGGACAAACCCACGACCCGCCCAGATGTCCAAGGTGATTGGACAATAGATTTTCTTAACAACTTCAAAAAGTTGTTCGGAAATCCGACCCTGACGGCCATCCGGGAAGGCCTGACCTTCTCGCTGCCGGTCATTGTGGCCGGCACGGTGGCGGTCCTGATCAATTCCTTTCCCCTGCCGGCCTACCAGGATTTCATGATCAGCGCCTTCGGGCCCGAATGGCGTTCGTTCGGGGGTTATGTCTGGAACGGCACCCTCGGCTTCCTTTCGGTCATCATGACCATTTCCATCTCCAACAGCTTTTCCGAGCATTACAACAGCGTCCATCCCTCCCGCCGCATCAACCCCTCCATCGTCTCCCTGGTGGCTGTGGCCTCGCTCCTGTGCACCATGGAACCGGGGAGCCTGTTTCTGGAGCCGGGCGGCCTGGAGGGCGGGGGCACGGCCATCCCGGCCCTCTGGCTGGGGGTCCACGGTTTGTTGTGGGCCACCCTCATCGCCCTTCTGTCCGGCTCCATTTTCCGCTGGCTCTTGGGTTTCGACGCCCTCCGGGTGGTCTTCCATTCCTCCAGCGGCGACACCACCATGAGCCAGGCCATGGACACCCTGATTCCCGGCTTCCTGACCATCCTGGTGTTCGCGGCCCTCAAAACCTTCACCCATCTTCTGGGTGTGGGGGACATCAACGAGGCCATCTACCGGCTGATCTACCTGCCTTTCGACAGCATGGGCGGCGGCATGCTGGAAACGGCCACGGTCTACGGCGTGGTGCGGCACCTGTTGTGGTTTCTGGGCATCCACGGCTCGAACGTGCTCGAACCCATCATGACCGAGCTCTATCTGCCGGGCGTGGCCGCCAACCAGGCCGCCCTGGCCCTCGGGCAGGCGCCCACCCACATCTTCACCAAGCCTTTTTTCGACTGCTACACCTCCATCGGCGGTTCCGGCTCCACGATGGGCCTCCTTATCGCCTGCCTTCTGCGCCACCGGGACAACGGGGCCCGCAAGATCGCCCGCATCTCCCTGGTCCCGGCCCTGTTCAACATCAACGAAATCCTCCTTTTCGGCCTGCCGGTGGTGCTGAACCCGGTGTTCCTGATTCCCTTCCTCCTGGTGCCCCTGGTCCTGACCACCGTGGCCTACCTGGCCAACCTCACGGGCCTGGTGCCGCTGACCGTCAACGAGGTGGCCTGGAACGTGCCGGTCTTCATCAGCGGCTGGCTGGCCACCGGATCCGTGGCCGGGGTGCTGCTCCAGCTCTTCTGCCTGGCCCTGTCCACGGCCATTTACATGCCGTTCGTCTCCCTGGACAACTGGCTCAAGGCCGAGCAGTTCGACAAGACCTTCAAAAAGCTGGTCCAGGTCACCTCGACCGGGGAAGTGGCCGACCAGGGGCCGCGTTTCCTGTCCAGCCCGGACACGGTGGGGAGCCTGGCTCGCTTCCTGGCCCAGGACCTGGAGCGGGGCCTGGAAAAGCACGAATTTTTTCTGGAATACCAGCCCCAGGTGGACAGCCGCACCGGCCTGGCCTACGGGGTGGAAGCCCTGCTGCGCTGGCGCCACCCCCAGATCGGGCTGGTGCCGCCTCCGGTGTTCATCAGCCTGGCCGAGGACAGCGGCTTCATCGGCCGGCTGGGTCTGTGGATCATCGAGGAGGCCTGCCGCCAGACCGCCGAATGGCGGAAAACCCCGGGCGCCGAACACGTGGTGGTTTCGGTCAATGTCTCGGCCCGTCAGTTGGACGATCTGGAACTGCCGGAAAAAACCCTGGCCCTGCTGCAAAAATACGGGGTTCCGGTGAACAACCTCAAGATCGAGGTGACCGAATCCGTCGCCATCGGCGGCCAGGACGGGCGCGAAGTGCTGGAGCGCTTCAGCGCGCGGGGCTTCAAGCTGGCCATCGACGATTTCGGCATGGGGCACACCTCCCTGAGCTATCTCAAGGAATTCCGGATCAATTCCCTGAAGCTGGACAGCATGCTCAGCCGCGACGTCCTGGTCAGCCGCTCCAGCCGGGAAATCGTCACCAGCATCGCCGACCTCTGCCGGAGCCTCGACATTCAGCTCGTCGCCGAATTCGTGGAGGACGAACCGCACCTGATGCAGCTGCGGGAACTGGGCTGCTTCAACATCCAGGGCTATTTCTACAGCCGGCCCCTCCGGCCCGACATCTGCCTGAAGTATCTGCTCGAGCCTCATCAGGCCTACGGCGAAATCGAGAAAAACCGCGGCCGGGCCTCCGCCAATCAATGCGACCCGCCCGCCGGGCCGCTGGAGGCGAAGGAAAAACAGGGCTGAAAACCGAACGCGCAAAAACCCCGGGGGGAGCTGATCTCACAATCAGCTCCCCCCGGGGTTTTTGCGCGGCCGAAAGGAATTAAAAAGGCATGTCGTCTTCCGTGGGCGGGGGGCCGAAGTCGCCGCTGAAGGGGTCGTCGTCCATGGCCGGCCGATTGGCGGCGGGCTTGGCCGGCGCCGGACGGGGCGGGGCCTCGCGGCGCGGCGGAGGCGCGGAACCGTATTCCTCGCCGGCCTCGCGGCGGCCGCCGCCGAGCATGGTCATCTGGTTGGCGATGACTTCCGTCATATACCGGTCCTGCCCGCTCTGATCCTGGTATTTGCGGGTCTGAAGACGCCCCTCGATATAGACCTGCCGGCCCTTGCTGAGATATTCATTGGCGACTTCCGCGGTCCGGTCGAAGCAGACGATGTTGAACCATTCGGTCTGCTCTTCGCCGCCGCCCCGGCGTTCGCTGACGGCCAGGGAAAAGCGGCAGACCGCCTTGCCCGAAGTCTGGCCGTATTTCATTTCCGGGTCCTTGCCGAGGTTCCCGATGAGGATGACTTTGTTGACTCCCGCCATAGTGCTCTCCTTATGCGCAAAAAATGGTACCGGGCCGAAGCCGGGGGCGATACGTTCAGATCGAGGTGACGGCCTCCCCCCGGTCCGCCAGGGTGCGGGCCCGCCAGGGAAGGAGGTAGCGGTCCAGAAGTCCGGGCCACAGTTCGGGCCAGGCCCGCCAGTGATTGGTGGGCACCTCCACCCGCTTGAACTTGGCGAAGGGGGCCAGGCTCTGGAAGTGGGCGCTCATGGCCGCGGGGATAATGGCGTCGTCGGTGCCGTAAAAGTGCACCTGGGGCGTGTTTATCAGCACCCGGGCCTGATCGGCCGGATTGAGGGAGCCGGTGAGGGGCTGGAAATTCTTTTCCCGGACCCACCAGGAGGTATCCAGAAGGCCGGCCACCGTGGCCACGGTCAGGACGTCGGGGCGGCGCTCGGCCAGGAGGAGCGCCAGTCCGCCGCCGCCGGAATAGCCGACGAGGTGGAGGAACTGGGCCCCGATTCGGGCTTTGGCCTGGTCGATGGCCCGGTCGGCGGCGCTGACGGTCTCTTCGGACAAACGCTTGTTCGACCAGTAGGCCTGATAGTCCGGCCCGGTCTGCGAAGGCTGGAACTGCCCCACCCGGGCCAGATACAAGACCGCCGGCGCCGGATCGGAACGGGCCAGTTCAAAGCCCATGGCCCGGCTGGGCGTGGGATCTTCGGTGACCCGGCCCCGGACCACGCCCCGGCCGTCACCCTCCAGATAGACCACCAGGTCCCGGGACTGGCCGGGCCGGCCCTTTAAAAGGCCCGCCAAGGTGAACGGCGGCACGTCGAAGGTGACCGCCTGGAAATCGGACCCGGCTCCCCGCTGGGACAAGTCGGCCCAGCTTCGCCCGTCCTTGGCCGCGCACCCGCTGACGGCCGCCAGGACCGCCAGAGCCAGGAGCAACGCGGCCAGCCGCGCCGAAAAACCGGCCCTCGGGCCGGCGTGTCCGGAGCGGCCGCGGCCCGGAGCCGCGGGCCGGATGCGCCGGGACGAACTCATGCTTATTCGGCCTCGTAGGTGTCGTAGTCAAAGCGGCGGCCGAAGCCGAGCGCCGAATCGTCCATGAGCTGGAAGCCCAGGTATTTGTTTTTGGCGATGGCGCAATTGATGCTCAGGGCGCAGGATTTCAGGCAGATGCCGTCGGCGGCGTCGAATTCGCCGAAACAGTGCAGGCGGCCGTCAAGTTCTTCGCGGGTGAGGGGGGCGTGGGCGGTGGACATAGCGCGTTCTCATTTCAGAGGGCAAAGCCTCAAGTCGTTTCGAGCCGACTCCGGCCTCCCTGGCCGGCGTCTTCCCTATCCTGCCTACAATAACCATTTTTCAGAAAATCATCAAGAGGGCGCCGGAAAATGTCGTCAGCGCCCGTCGGCCCGGGCCGCCAGCCGGTCCCGGGCCAGGTCGACGGCCTCCGCGAGGCTCCCGGCCGTGGCCGCCAGGGCGTGGCTGAGCATCAGGTTCAAAGGCAGGCCGAAATCCTCCACCTGCCAGCCCTCGTGCACATAGCCGCCCGAGCCGGGGTCCGCGACGGCCCCGGCCGCCCGCAGCTTGGTCACCAGATCACGGCGGTCAGTCACGACCCCTATGACGCACTTGCCCAACGAAAAGGCGAAAGCGCATTCGAAGACCGTCCCGGAATCCGGCTCGCTGGGGCCCCGGAAAGGGTCGAGATTGGCCACGACCGCGTCGGCCCGGCGGATGAGGCCCAGGTTTTCGTGAAAGATGCCCAGGGACTCGCGCGCCTCGCCCAGGCCCGGGCAGAGGGGGGTCAGCCCGGCCTCGGCGCACAGGCGGCGCACCAGGCCGCAATGTTTCTGATAATCGGCCCGAAAAACATCGGGCCCGGCGAAATAAACCGAAGGCATAATCCGTGGGGCTCCTTATGGGTATTTTTTTCATTATACCCAAAGTCGGCAAATAGTGCTATACGTTCCGGCGCCAAATGGGGTACAATGAATAGCAGGAAAGGGCTTGACCGGCCGCCGGGCGGCCCTTATTTTATATGCTGACGACCTGAAAACCCGCCGGGCCCGGCCCGGCTCGCCACAGTATTCGATATCCCGCAAGGAGCCCTCATGATAAACATAACCCCCGTGGCCCAGGAAAAGCTCAGCGCCTACCTGGCCGAAAACAAAGTGGACCCCAAAGTGCGCGTCTACCTGCCCGAGTGCGATTGCAGCGGCTCCGGCGGGCAGATTTCCCTGGCCCTGGACCAGCCCGACGTGGGCGACATCACCGCCCAGGCGGGCGAATTGGAACTGTTCATGACCCGCGAACTCTACGACCTGGTCGGGAAAGTGACCATCGACTTCAAGGACGACGGCCGCAACTCCGGCTTCGTGGTGGAAAGCGAACGGCCGGTTCCCCCCGCCCCCACTTGCGGCGGCGGCTGTTCCTGCTGTGAATAAGACGGCCGAAAACCGGCCCAGCTGTCCGGAAGAGGCGGCCATCTATCGCACGGTGGCCGACGTGGGCCCGACCCTGTGGGAGGATGTGGAACGCCGCTCCCCCCAGGCGGCGGCCGCGGCCGCCGGCGTACGCCACGACCCGGCGCGGGGCTTTCTGGCGCCCTACATGGGCGGCTATTACCTGGTGGATGTGGCGGGCCGGGCCATCACCGGCCCGCCCAACCACCGGCCGGCCGGCTTCCAGAAAGCTCTGGTCCTTTTGAGCTACCTGGCCCACGCCCAGGATCTGGGCCTTTCCGGCAAGATGGTCACCGGCCGCGAACTCAACGGCGGGGCCATGTTCTTCACCGGCCCCCACACCTTCCTGACCGCCCCGGTCACCGAAAAATTCGGTTCCGACCCGGAAGGCTTTCTCAAAAAAGCCGAACACCTGGGTCTGGACCGCGATCCCCGGACCTCCGGCTTCGCCTGCCGGGGCCCGGTCCTGCCGCATATCACCGTGGGCTGCATCCTCCACCCGGCCGACGAGGAATTTTCGGCCGAACTCACCTACACCTTTGATTCCTACGCCCACTACCACCTGCCCCTGGACGCCATCTGGGCCATGATCAATGTCCTCGCGGATGAATTAGCCGCCTGAACCTTATTTTCCCGGGGGCCCTTTCTCCGGGGCCTTCCGGAACCACGACTTTGACCTCTCCTCAAATCGACATTCGCGAAACCATCAGCCTTGAAGCGGGGGAGCGCCGGTCCCCTCTGTTTTTGTGCGGCCCGGGCACCTCGTCGATGGATGTGGCCTGGCGCCTCATCGACCAGGACCGATTGCCCGTGTGGGGCGCGGTGCTGCTGGAAAGCCAGACCGCCGGCCGGGGCCGCATGGGCCGGGTCTGGCAATCGCCGGGCGGGCACATCTACGGCGCTTTGCGTCTCCCGGTCGAGCCGCCCTTCGACGGGCCCGGCGCGTCGCTGGCCCTGGCCCTCGGTCTGGCCGGAGTGTTGGAGGATTTCGGCTGGCCGGTGAGCTTGAAATGGCCCAACGACCTCATCTATGAGGGCGGTAAAACCGGAGGCCTCCTGTTGGAATCGAAAAAGGGCCGCCTGGTGGCCGGCATCGGCTTCAACCTGGGCTCCCCGCCCCCCGGCGACTGGCCGGCCGAACGCGATCCGGGCGCGCCCGGGCCTTCGGCCCTGCCGTTTTCCGGGGGGCCGGCCGCGCTGTGGCCGGCTCTGGTTAAAAAGTTCATTATGTTGTATAATGAAAAATTTCAGAGCCGGCCCCTGGCCGACCTGATTCCGGCCGCCGAAGCCCTGCTCCACTGGCGCGGCCGGACCGTCACCGTGGCCCAGCCGGCGTCCGTGCCCCCGGCCCCCGAATCCGGCCTCACCGGCCGTATCGTCGGCCTGGGACCGGAAGGCTATCTGCGGCTGGCCAATGCCGAAGGCGAATTCCATCTGTGGTCGGGCACGGTGTGTCTGGCCGATTACTTCCAAATACATTCGCGGACTTTGTAAGGTGAGGCTCATGAAAACATTCGACGACGTCCTGAAACAACTGAAAAGACAGCCTCTTCTGGTGGCCAACCGGGGCATCAGCGCCCGCCGCCTCTGCCGCGCCTTCAAGGAACGATTCGACGCCATCGCCGTCATGACCGCCACCGACATCGACAAGGCCTCGCCGGCCGCGTCCTCGGCCCACGAGCTGATGCTCCTGGGCGAAGACCCCCGGGCCTACCTCGATCTGGAACTGGTCGTCTCCCTGGCCAAACAGCGCGGCGTGGTGGGCATCCACCCCGGCTGGGGCTTCGCCTCCGAGGACGAGCGCTTCCCCCGCCTGTGCGAGGCGGCCGGCATCACTTTCATCGGGTCCACCGCCGAATCCATGAACCTGTTGGGCAACAAGGTCGAGGTGCGCAAGCTGGCCAAAAGCCTCGGCATCCCCGTGGTGCCCGGTTCCGACGGCGCGGTGGACGTCCCCACGGCCCGCCAGGTGGCCCGCGAAATCGGCTTCCCCATCATGCTCAAGGCCGAGGGCGGCGGCGGCGGCAAGGGCATCATCGAGGTCCACAACGAGGACGCCCTCGAAGACGCCTTCCTCAAAGCCTCCACCATGGCCCAGGCCTCCTTCGGGAACCCCCGGGTGTATGTGGAAAAGTTCCTGCCCGAAGTGCGGCACATCGAAATCCAGATCATCGCCGACCAGTACGGCAACATCTTCGCCTTTGACGAGCGCGACTGCACCGTGCAGCGCAACAACCAGAAGCTGGTGGAAATCACCCCCTCGCCCTGGCCGGCCTTCACCTCCGAACTGCGCCAGGCCCTGAAGGGCTATGCCCGGCGCCTGGTGTCGAAGGTGGGCTACTATTCCCTGTGCACCGTGGAATTCCTGGTCACCCCGGATTTGCAGCCCTACCTCATCGAGGTCAACACCCGCCTCCAGGTGGAGCACGGCATCACCGAAATCCGCTACGGCGTGGACCTGGTGGAAGAGCAGATCGCCGTGGCCTTCGGGGCCCCCTTGCGCTTCACCGAAGGCAACACCCACCCGGCCCAGGCGGCCATGCAGGTGCGCATCAACCTCGAGGATCCGCAGCACGATTTCACCCCCAACTCGGGCCTCGTCACCCGCTACGTCTCCACCGGCGGACCCGGAGTGCGGCTGGATTCGAACCTCACGGCCGGTTACGAGTTCCCGTCCAACTACGATTCGGCGGGCGCGCTTCTGATCACCTACGGCCAGGACTGGCCGAAAGTGATCGGCATCATGGAACGCGCCCTGGGTGAGTATATCGTGGGCGGCCTCAAAACCACCATGCCCTTTCTCCGGTCGCTGTTGAAAACAGACGACTTCCGCAAGGGCGAATTCACTACCCGCTTTATCGCCCGCCACCCTGAACTGATGGAATACAGCGACCTGGCTTCCGAGGCCGTGCGCCTTTCGAAGCTGGCCGCCGAAATTTCGGTGCGGGGGCACAACCCCTTTGTGCAGTTGGGCGAATACCGCACCGCGGGCACCCCGCGCCTGCCGCATTTCGACCCGGTGCTGCCCAAAATTCCCACCGAAAACCGCACCAAGCCTTCGCCCTATCCCCGGGGCGACCGCCGGGCCCTCTTGGACTACGTCCGCGACTCGGGCCGGATCCACTTCTGCGACACCACCTGCCGGGACGTCACCCAGTCCAACAGCTCCAACCGTTTTCGCCTGGCCGAGGATCAGCTCGTGGGGCCGTATCTGGACAACTGCGACTTCTTTTCCCTCGAGACCGGCGGGGGCGCCCACTTCCACGTGGCCATGCTGGCCAACATGACCTATCCCTTCACCGAGGCGGCCAAGTGGAACGAGTTCGCCCCGAAGACCATGAAGCAGATTCTCATCCGCTCCACCAACGTGTTGGGCTACAAACCCCAGCCGGCCGGGCTGATGGAGATGACCGGGGAGCTCATCTGCCGCCACTTCCACGTGGTGCGCTGCTTCGACTTCCTCAACCACGCCGAGAACATGCGGCCCTTCGCCCGGGTGGTGATGGGCCATAAGGACGTGCTTTTCGAGCCGGCCCTGTCCTTAAGCTGGGGCCCGGGCTTCACGGTGGCGCATTACCTGGAGGCGGCCGAGGCCGTGCTGAAGATGGTGGCCGATGCCTCAAACCTCACCCCCAAGGCCGTCACCCGCGAAATCTCCCTGGGCCTGAAGGACATGGCCGGGGTCTGCCCCCCGCGCTTCATCGGCGAACTGGTCCGCGCCCTCAAGAAGCGCTGGCCCGAACTGGTGCTCCACTACCACCGCCACTACACCGACGGGCTCTTCGTCCCCAGCGTGGGGGCCGCCGCCAAAGCCGGCGCCCAGATCGTGGACACCGCTCTCGGCGCCTCGGTGCGGAGCTACGGCCAGGGCGACGTCCTGGCCACCAGCGCCTACATCGAAGAGGAGCTGAACCTCCCCGTGGTGGTGGACCGCGACATGGTCCGCCAGGCCAATTTCGTCCTGAAGCAGATCATGCCCTATTACGACCGCTACGTGGCCCCGTATTTTCAAGGCATCGACCACGACGTGGTGCGCCACGGCCTCCCCGGCGGGGCCACTTCGTCCTCGCAGGAAGGGGCCATGAAGCAGGGCTACATCAAGCTTTTGCCGTACATGCTGCGCTTCCTGGCCGGGGCCCGGCGCATCGTGCGCTACCACGACGTCACCCCCGGCTCGCAGATCACCTGGAACACGGCCTTCCTCGGCGTCACCGCCGCCTACAACCGGGGCGGCCTGGAGGCGGTCCGGCACCTTCTGGAGGTGCTGGAAACCGTGTCCGAGACGCCCGAGGACCAACTGGATGACGAGATGAAGCGGGAACGCCTCATCATCTACCGCGACTGCAACGACGCCTTCCGCGACCTGCTTCTGGGCCGCTTCGGCCGCCTGCCCCTGGGCTTCCCCCCGGATTGGGTCTACCGGAGCGCTTTCGGCGACGACGCCTGGGAAAAAGCCCTGGCCGAGCGCACCGAGGATTCGCCCCTCGAGCACCTCGAGGAGATCGACCTCCCCACGGAAACCGCCGCCCTGCGCCAGGCCATCGGCCGGCCGCCCACCGAGGAGGAGTTGGTCATGTTCCTCAACCAGCCGGCCGACGCCTTAAAGACCATCCGCTTCCGGCAGAACTACGGGAACCCCAACAACCTGCCCCTGGACGTCTGGTTCGAAGGCCTGGAGCTGGGGCAGACCATGCACTTCACCGACACCGCCGGCAAGCCCCACCAGCTCGTCCTGCGCGATGTCCAGAAGCCCGACGCCCACGGCCTGTCTTCGGTCCGCTACGTCCTGGATTCGGAGATCATGCGCAGCGAGGTGGCCGTGAAAGAGGCCAGCGGCTCGGCCGCCGCCAAGGGCCCTCTCATGGCCCGGCCCGACGACCCCTTCCAGGTGGCCGCGCCGTCCAACGGCGACTTGTGGGTGATGTACGTCCAGCCCGGCGACGTGGTCTCCGCCGGCCAGGAGATCTTCAACATCTCCATCATGAAGCAGGAAAAGGCGGTCAACGCCCCGGTGGGCGGGGTGGTGAAACGGGTCCTCAAACGGGCCGACTTCAAAACCACCAAGCAGATGGTGCCCGTGCGGGCGGGCGAACTCATCGTCGAACTGGCCCCTTTGCCCCATTTCTGCAACTCCTGCCGCAAACCGCTCCCCATCGCCGACCTCTCCTACTGCCCCTACTGCGGTGCAGAAGTCCACGGCTGACCGGATTCACGCCGCGCCCTTCCGGCAGATAAAGCCCTTACGCCCCGCTGAAATCCGCTTCGCCCGGATCTTCGGCGGGGCGAATTTTTTCCGGGGACCGGTATGGAGGCGGGAGGAACCGCTTCGAACCGCCGATTGACAAGTCAATCCAGACGAGATATAATATTCTTATTAAGAATTAAATGTTCACAGTATGATCGTCCACCCCGCATCCTTTTATGCCCAGGAGGGGCAGTATGAAAAAAGCAGTATTGATGACATTGGTGGTGATGGCGCTGATGGTCTCCCCGGCGTGGGCGGCTTCTGGCCAGGAGAAACAGGCCTTGAAAACGCCGTTCACCTCGCTGGTCGCCTTTGGCGACAGTTTTTCCGATAACGCGTTTGCCGACGGCCACGGCTTTGCCCGGGCCACCAACACCTGGACCTGGGTGGAGTATCTGGCCCAGATGCTGGGCCTGGCGGATGCCCATGACAACTGGGCCTGGGGCGGGGCCATGAGTGACGAACGCAACTGTAACCTGCCCGATATGAAGTGGTCCGGACTCCAGTGGCAAATCGACGAATACCTCAAAACCGTGGGGCAGGCCGATCTTTCCAAGAACCTCTTCACCATCATGTGCGGCTCCAACGACATCTGGGTTTCCGATCCCATCCCGCCGGCCCAGAGCGCGAAGAACATCCGTCTGGCCATGACCAGGCTGGCCCGGGCCGGAGCCAGGCATATCCTGTATCGGGAGACCTCGGCGGTGATCATGTCCCCCGGCTACCTGGCCGGGCAGTACGCCGAATATCACGATCCCTGGGCCAAGGCGGTCAATGAAATGAACGCGGCCACCAAAAAGGAGATTCTGGAAGGATTCGCCAAGGAATTTCCCGAGGTCAAAGTGTATTATCTGGAGACCGACCCCTTGTTCGCCAAAATCAAAAACGGGGAGCCCGGCTTCAAGTTCGAGATTTTCGACAAACCCTGGCGGGGCACCTACACTTTTCCCGAACCTTACAAATACATGTGGTATGACGACTGGCACCCCATGGGCCAGGTGCATAAGCTGATGGCCGAAGACGCTGTGGAAGGGTTGAAGGAGTCCTTGAAGTAGGAGACCGCTTTCGGTGGCCGGCCGCGAGGTGAAGGCCGCCAGAGCCTATCGGACAGCTTGGTTTTAGGGGTGGATCGACACCGGCGCCTGAATAAGGCGCCGGTGTTTTTTTTCGAGGCGGCCGTCGTTCTTGACAATGGTCCCTCGAATGCTTATTTTCGGCCCGGCGATTCAATCTCTACGACAGCCAACGCGGAACCGCCGATTTTGGGGGATGGCCACATGAGCAAACCCTTGTCAGCACGGGCGCGCGCTATTTTGGAACTGGTGGTGCGCGACTATATCCAAACCGCCGAGCCGGTGGGCTCCGAGGCGCTGGTCAAGCGCCACGGACTCCACCTGTCGTCGGCTTCCGTGCGCAAAGTTTTGGCTGAATTGGAAGATCTGGGCCTCCTGGCCCAACCCCATACCTCGGCCGGTCGCGCCCCCACCGAGGAAGGGCTGAGGACCTACGTCGGCGAAATCCTGGCCGTGGGCCGTCTTTCGGACGAAATGCGGGCCCTCATCGACCGCCAGATGACCGGGGGCCAGCCGAAGGCCGAGGCCGTGCTGTCGTTGTGTTCCAAGGTTTTGTCCAACATCACCCGCCACATGGGCGTGGTGGTGGCCCCGGCCCTGGAGCGGCTTCCCCTGCGGCAGATGTATTTCGTGCGCCTGGGCGTCAAAGAGGCCCTGGCCATCCTGGTGGGCGAAAACGGGCTGATGCGCAACAAGGTCCTGACCACCGGCGAGGATTACAGCCAGGACGACTTGAACCAGGTCAACCGCTACCTGGCCGAAACCTGCGCCCGCCTGACCCTGGACGAAGTCCGGCTGAAAATCCTGGACGGCATGAAAACCGAAAAGCGGGCCTTCGACGCCTTGTACGCCCGGGCCCTGGAATTGGCCCAGGCCTCCGGTGAGGACGAGCCCGGCCAGGCCGACGCGGACCGGGCGGTCTACGTGGAAGGACGGCGGAATTTGCTGGAATACCCCGAGTTCGCCGAAACCGAGGCCATGCGGGCCCTCTTCACCGCCTTCGAGGACAAAAGGCGGATATTGAGCCTTTTGAACGAGGTGGCCGACAGCGGCCAGGTGCGCATCGTCATTGGGCGGGAAGCCGCGGCCGCGGCCCTCTCCGGCCTGGCCCTGGTGGCCTCGCCCTACACCCGGGGCGACCGGGGCGTGGGCGCCCTGGGAGTCATCGGGCCCCAGCGGCTGAACTATTCCGAGGTGGTGCCCGTGGTGAATTACGCCGCGCGGGTGGTGAGCGAACTTTTGGACGGTGAATGATCTCAATTTGACCGGGCCGGGGCGAAACGGGGCGAATTTTTAGTGATTCCCTTGAAATGTGCCCGAGCCGGTCTTATGTTTGGAATATCGGGCGGCGGTCGCCGCCTTCATTATGATGGAGTCCCTCATGACCGACGAAAAACTGACTTCCCAGGTGGAAACTGCCCCGGAAGCCGCGGAGGAAGCCGCGCCGGAAAAAAACTGGGCCGAGGAAGCCCAGAAATTTCAGGATCTCTACCTGCGCTGCGCGGCCGAAACCGAAAACATGCGGCGCCGATTTCAGCGGGAACGTGAGGAACAGGTCCGCTTCGCCGCCGAAAAAATCGTCCGGGGGCTCCTGCCGGCCCTCGACAACCTGGAGCTGGCCCTGGGCTATGTCCGGGCCGACGCGCCCGCCGACGTGGCCGGCCTGGCCGAAGGGGTGCGCATGACCTTGAAGGGCCTGATGAACGTCCTGACCGAAAACGGGGTGGCCCCGGTGCCTTCCGAACGCGGCCAGGCCTTCGACCCCAACCTCCACGAGGCCCTGGGCCAGATCCCGGAACGGGACCTGGCGCCGGGCGCCATCAGCCAGCTGGTCCAGCGGGGCTACACTCTCTATGACCGCCTCGTCCGGCCGGCCAAGGTCATGGTGGCCGCCTCCGTCGACTGACCCCGCCGGGGCCGCGTCGAGGATTATTGGCCCGGCAAGTGGCGAAGTCGCTTCCCGGCCGATGAAGCCCGGTGATTTCAAGCTTTGGTGAAATCACGGACACGGCTTATTCAGTTGCAGGGGCAATAATTGAATTTTTGCCCGGCCGCCGCTGTTGGCGGTCGGAATCGATATTGACGCAGACTATCGACACTTTGTTTTGGGAGGAATCCACATGTCTAAAATTATCGGCATCGACCTGGGCACCACTAACTCCTGTGTGGCCATCATGGAGGGCGGCGACCCCAAGGTCATCACCAATACCGAGGGCAACCGCACCACGCCGTCCATCGTGGCCTTCACCGAGTCGGGCGAGCGCCTGGTGGGCCAGGTGGCCAAGCGCCAGGCCGTCACCAACCCGGAAGCCACCATCTTCGCGGTCAAGCGCTTGATCGGCCGCAAGTTCAACGCGCCCGAGGTCAAAAAGGACCTCGACATCGTGCCCTACAAGATCGTCAAGGCCGACAACGACGACGCGGCCGTGCAGGCGCGCGGCAAGGACTACAGCCCGGCTGAAATTTCGGCCATGGTTTTGACCAAGATGAAGCAGACCGCCGAAAGCTATCTCGGCGAGACGGTCACCGACGCGGTCATCACGGTCCCGGCCTACTTCAACGACAGCCAGCGCCAGGCCACCAAGGACGCCGGCCGCATCGCGGGCCTGAACGTCCTTCGCATCATCAACGAGCCCACGGCCGCGGCCCTGGCTTACGGCCTGGACAAGAAGACCGACGAGAAGATCGCGGTCTTCGACCTCGGCGGCGGCACCTTCGATATCTCCATCCTGGAGATCGGCGACGGCGTCTTCGAAGTCAAGAGCACCAACGGCGACACCTTCCTCGGCGGCGAGGACTTCGACCTGCGGGTCATCGACTGGCTGGCCGACGAGTTCAAGAAGGAATCCGGCATCGACCTGCGGGGCGACAAGATGGCCCTCCAGCGCCTGAAGGAAGCGGCCGAGCGGGCCAAGATGGAGCTTTCCACGGCCATGGAGACCGACATCAACCTGCCCTTCATCACCGCCGACGCCTCGGGGCCCAAGCACCTCAACATCAAGCTCACCCGCTCCAAATTGGAAGCGCTGGTGGACGACCTCATCGAACGGGTGGTCGGCCCCTGCCAGACGGCCTTGAAGGACGCGGGCCTGAGCGCCAGGGACATCAAGGAGGTCATCCTGGTCGGCGGCATGACCCGCATGCCCAAGGTCCAGGCCAAGGTGAAGCAGATTTTCGGCCAGGATCCCCACAAGGGCGTCAACCCCGACGAAGTGGTGGCCGTGGGCGCGGCCATCCAGGGCGGCGTGTTGAAGGGCGACGTGAAGGACGTGCTGCTTCTGGACGTCACCCCGCTCTCCTTAGGCATCGAGACCCTGGGGGGCGTCTTCACCAAGCTGATCGAGAAGAACACCACCATCCCCACCCGCCGGAGCCAGATCTTCTCCACGGCCGCCGACAACCAGCCGGCCGTGTCCATCCACGTCCTCCAGGGCGAGCGGGAAATGGTGAGCGGCAACAAGACCCTGGGCCGCTTCGAACTGGTGGGCATCCCCCCGGCCCCGCGCGGCGTCCCCCAGATCGAGGTGACCTTCGACATCGACGCCAACGGCATTGTCCACGTTTCGGCCAAGGACCTGGGGACCGGCAAGGAACAGTCCATCCAGATCACCGCCTCCAGCGGCCTGTCGGAACAGGAGATTCAGCAGCTCATCAAGGACGCCGAACTCCACGCCGCCGAGGACAAGGCCAGGAAGGAAGTGGTGGAGGCGCGCAACCACGCCGACCAGCTCATCTACGCCACCGAGAAAAGCCTCTCCGACCTCGGCGACAAGGTTGACGCGGCCACCCGCAGTGAAGTGGAAAGCGCCGTGGCCGACCTCAAGGCCGTCTTGGACAGCGGCGACAAGGCCGTCATCGAAACCAAGATGAAGACCCTCACCACCCTCAGCCACAAGCTGGCCGAGCAGGTCTACGCCCAGGCCAGCGGCGGCGCCGGCCAGGCCGGCGGCCCCGAGGCCGGCGGCGCCCAGAGCGGCCCGGCCCAGGACGACAACGTCGTGGACGCCGACTTCGAAGAAGTGAAGGACAACAAATAACCGGCGGCCGGTCAGCCCGCGAAAGCCCCAGCCGCCCCGGCCGAAATCGGCCGGGGCGGCTGGTATTTTTTCCGCATTTGACCTCGGGGCGGGAAGGGGCTACACTGTTTCCGGGGCGTGGGCGTCCACGCCGCATTCATCGAGTGGGGAACGACTATGAAAATCGCGGTGGCTTCCGATAGGCCGGACTTGACCGGCCGGGTTCCGGCCCTCTTCGCCGAGACTCCCTATCTGCTGATTGTCGAGGCCGACGACGGCCGGCTCCTCCAGGTGGCCGCGCGGGATGCGGACGGCGACGCGAGCCTGGCCCGGCGGGTGCTCCACTGGGACTGCGAGGGGATTCTTTGCGGGCCCATCGAGGAGGAGCCCTTCCTCATCCTCGCCGACGAGGGCGGCGTCACCCGTTTCCTGGCCGCCGGGCTCCCGGCCGCCGCGGCCCTGGCCCGGATGGAGGCCCGCCAACTGGAATTTATCCGGGATTTCATCGGCGGCGCGGGCTGCGGCGGCCATTCGAGCGGCGGGGACTGCGACGGCGGCCGTCACCATTGAAGGAGGCGTTATGAACTCGAGAGAAGACTGGTGGGAAGAGGCGGTCAGGTTCCACGGGCACAGCTGCCCGGGGTTGGCCATCGGGGTCCGCCTGGCCCTGGATTTTCTTGAAGACACGGGGGTTTCGCGGGCCGGGGACGAGGAACTGGCGGTGGCGGCCGAAACCGACGCCTGCGGGGTGGACGGTTTCCAGGCGGTCTTGGGCTGCACGGCGGGCAAGGGGAATTTGTGGGTGTTCACGCGCGGCAAGCACGCCTTCACCGTCTTTTCCCGCGCCGAGCCCGGGGGCCGGCGTTACTTCTGGCACGGGACGGGTCTGCCCGGCCAGAGCCGGCCGGAAAAAATCCGCCACTACCTCACCGGCCCCCGGGAGGACCTGTATACCCAGGGCCCGGCCCGGGCGCCCCGGCCCCCGGAGGCCTCCCTGTGGCCTTCCCGCAAGTGCGGGCAGTGCGGGGAATCGACGGCCGAGCCGAATCTGCGGGTGCGCGACGGCCGGCTGCTTTGCCTGGACTGCGTGGGCCTCCCCTTCGACTATTCCCGCCGCCTCATCGGTTGAAGCCGCCCACTTCCCGTTTTCAAAAATCGCGGCCGACCACTGCGTGGTGGCTTTAAGATTAAAGGCAAACTAAAGACAAAACAAAGGCGGAACTAAAGCCATAAGCGCCCTTCGGGCGAAAGGTAAAAAGGCTATTTTAATTCACCCTCACGGGCGGCAGACAACCAGGAAGTCGAGGAAGAAGGCGCGGTCGCTGACGGAGCCGCTATCGCGGTCCACGACCCGCGCGAAGGAGCCGGCGACGTGGACCTCTCCCGTCCAGTAGAGGTCGACAGGCCAGCCGGCCGCCAAAGCCGCACCCTTACCATTAGGATTAAAATCGACGTGATATCTGGCCACGGCCTGCAATTCCGCCACTGTGGGCAATTTGGAAGTTGTCGCGTAATAATAATTGGTATCAATCGGCCCGGACCAACCCGCACCCGAAGAGAAAGTACTCCCATTCACCGACCCGCTACAGGCACTCGCGGCCGGGAAATTGTTAGCCGCACCTATAACGTTATCCGCCCATTGGCGGCTACCCGATAGATTGCCAAACACCGACAACGGGCCGGGGCCAAAGGTCACCGTCACCGTCTGCGGATGGGATGGGTCACCGTTCCACGTCGCCTTCAGCGTCACCGTGCGGCTGCCGATTATATCCGTCAAGGTCGCCGTGGCCGCGTTCGGCACGATGCCGTTCATTGTATTTTCTGAATCGTGGGAGCCAACGCCAGTATAAGACATAGCCGTGTTTCCCCAAGTCAAACCGTTGAAAGCGCCTGCCGCACGCTTCCACCAGGCCGGGGAACCGTTGATGGCGGTCGATACCACCTCCCAGGTTATATCCCCGGCATTGATGGTCTGCTGAACCCCGTTCAACCAAGCCGTGGCCGTCACCGTGGCCGTGCTGAACAAATCATTGCCGGTCACGAAGCTCGCCCGGTCAAACGACGGCACGGACAAGCGCAGGCCGCTGGTCGCTGACGCCCCAGCCAAGGTGAAGGTCCGGCTGGTCTTGCCCGCCGTCAGCGTGGCCACCACCGGCAGGGCCGCCGCCGGCACGGACCTCAGCCGCAAAATAATCTGGCCGTTGACATCGCTGCTCAGAATACCGGCCGAAAGCCCGGAGGGCTCCATGGTCACTCCGCCCGGCAGGCTCACCGCCACCCTCTGACCGGCCACAGGCTCACCAAACCCGTTGGTGATCTGGAACAGGAAGATGTTCGCCCCGCCAGAGCCGCGCTGGATGATGTTATAAGCACCTTCTTTGGCCTGGTAAGCCAGGATGATCTCGTTCTGCCGGTTCACGAACTCATGCCGGGAGCCATCAACCGTGCGCATCTCGGCCACCATGGCCGGGGAGAGCTGATCTTCCCAATCCATCCCGAAGTGGTAATTGAAAGTA
>JAVBQN010000052.1:0-9074 GCA_031549025.1 Candidatus Adiutrix sp.
TCGTCCGGACCTCTGGAAGGCACAAACAACAAAATCAAAACTCTCAAACGCCAGGCTTATGGCTTCCGTGACCTCGATTTCTTCAAACTCAGAATCATGGCCATTCACGATGCCGAGTACGCTTTAACCGGATGAACCAAAATTTTGCTACATCTTCCTTGGTGCTCTTACCTTCAAGCATCTGAACCACCACAGACAGGGCCCCGTTCTGGCTGATGATCTCGCGTACCGTTTTGACTTCGGATTGTAAGGCCGCTATTTGGGCGTCTCTTTCCTGTAAAGCCATATCATGGGCAGAGTTGGCTGTTTCCAACTCGGCTATGTGGGCGTTCGCAGCCTCCAGGGTTTCCGACAGCAGGTCACGTTCGGCCAAGGCGTCGACAAGTTGGGCTTTCATGGTGGAAGTATTTGACGCGGGTTTCGTTGTCGCTTGCCGTTCAGCCAGATATGTTTCAAAGTCAACGCGATGTATTAAAAGTGTAGGAAGAATTTCAAGTCTATCTGTTGTGAAGAAATTGCCCCTCTCCCCTCGGTAAGGGTTATTTTCGTCCCAATAGACATTGTATGAATCTTCATCTGACGTGATAAGGCGCGCCCCTTTTTTGCCATTAAGTATGTCTATGAATTGGCTGGGGCTCATACCGAGTTCCTTCCGCACATCATCGGCCACCAGAAATTCAGATTCTTCTTCGGTCTGGTCCTCTGGCACAACGGGCCATACCTCTTCAGGGTGCGCCGCCTCATAGTCTTCCACATCGTCGACATTGAAGTAATGCCCTTCAAGGTCAAACTCTCCCCATTCCTCTGGGAAACCGTAATATGGACCACTACAAAAATATACCATTTGACCGTCAAGGGGGCGGATGCGTTTCTGAGGAGAAGTATAAACCGGTAGATGGTGGAACTGACTGCGCCTAGATTTGTTAACCATCTCTTGAAGATTCGCCGCTCCCAGTCCCCACCTTTTAGCAACTTTCGTTGCAGAAATCACGCGCAACAACTGTGTGATTTTTCGATTGGGTACTTTGTCTTCCGGTATTTCCTCTTGAGGATCGGGTGGCGCAATATTGGCGAAGGGGTCCTCATCGAGGGTGGCATTGTCAGCAGCGGGGCTGCCAAGAAAGTCTGGGTATTTTTCTTCACATCGTTTGACATCTTCGAGTAGGAAATAAGCAACGTGCTCGTCCTCGTAATAAAGGTCATTATGGGGAAAAGAACTGCGAAGTTGTATCCCGTCGACAGCAACACAATATATAATTCCTTTTATCGGGCCTTTGATATGCGAGTAGGTTCTCAGGGCGCCCTTACCGCAAAGTTCCGCAATTTCTTCTATTGTGGTATGCGGTTCAGCAACATAAGGCTCACAGGACCATCGTTCGTACAAATCAGCCCTTTTAACCAATTGAGATTCCGGGAAAGAGACCCGTTTTTCCAACACCATCTATCCAACTCCCTTCAGTTGCCCCTTAAATTGTTTCCCCGCCTCAGGCCGTAAGGGTACGGCTGTTCATCCTGGTGGATCAGGCCAGAACTAGAGGCGGGAAATTCGTGTCCTCACTTCTGCAAGATCAAGAACCCTCCAAAAAGGAAGCCTCGGTCTCGGCCCTGGCCGCCTCCCTCAGTTCGTCAAGGTAGTCGGCCCAGGACTGCATCATGGCTTGACGATCAGTGATGTAGTCGGCATGGTTATAGGCGGCCACCACTTTATTGCGCTCCCCGTGGGCCAGCTGTATTTCAATCCAGGCCGGGTTAAAGCCGCGCTCCCTCAAGAAGGTGCTGGCCACACTTTTAAAGCCGTGAGTGGTGTGGCTGACCAGGGCTCCCGGCCCATAGCCCAGACGGATTAGAGCCATGCGCGTGGTTTCCGGCCTCATTGGGGCTTGGCTGTCTTTAAAGCCCGGGAAGAGGCAAGGGCCACCACCGGTCAATTCATACAGGGCTTCGAGACGTTCTTTAACTTGGCGGGCCAAAGGTACAATATGCTCTCCCTTGGCTTTCATGCGTTCGGCCGGAATCCGCCAAAAGGAAGAAGTCAGGTCCACCTCGGCCCAACGGGCTCCGGTCAATTCACTGGCTCTCACAAAAACATAGGGGGCCAAGTCCAGGGCCTTCCCGGCCAGAGTATCCGAGATGGTTTCAATATCCAGAAGTAGGCGGCCCAATTCGGCCGGCGTTTTGACGGCCCGCTGGTGCCGGACTTGGTTGGTTCTCCTGAGTTCGTGAATACCTTGCAGATCGGCCGCCGGGTTCCGTTCAGCCCATCCTCGGACTATGGCGAATTGAAAGACTTGGCTCACATATTGTCTACACCTTCTGGCCGTCTCTTCAATCCCCAGCCGCCGGACGCCAAGAAGAACATTCAGAAGTTCCCTCGCCGTTATTTCCCCCAGGGGTAGGGCGCCCAAGGCCGGGAGGATATGCTTCTGTAGTCGCCTCAATATGTCATCGGTGGCCCGGGCATCATAACCGCTTTCTCTCCTGGACTCCAGGAAGGCCAACGCCGCCTTTTCGAAGGTCAGGGACTCCGCCTGTTTAGCCCGCTTCCGGGCCTGCTTCTCGGCTGCCGGGTTCACGCCCGCCTTAAGCTCTACCTTGGCGGCCAGCAGCTTGGCCCGCGCTTCGGCCAGTCCCACCACCGGCCAGGCCCCTAAAGACAGGGTTTGGCGCTTGCCCTCATACCTGTAGTCGATGCGCCAGAGCTTGCCTCCGGCCGGAGTTACTACCAAATAGAGCCCCCCGCCGTCGGGATGCTTGGCGGGCTTTGGGCCAGGTTTTAGCCCCCGAATCTTAACGTCTGTCAGCTTCCCAATTTCCATAGAATTACCGCCGATACCGTCAATTTTTAAACTCCCGTCTAGAGTACCGTCATATTTATGGGATGTCAAGAGACCAATTGGGGCGACGCTAGACAAAAGAAAACCCGGAAGCCTTTAATTTTAATGACTTCCGGGACGATATGGGACTAAAAAAGATTATTGATTGGCGGAGGGAGTAGGATTTGAACCCACGGGGCTTGCGCCCAACGGTTTTCAAGACCGCCGCCTTAAACCACTCGGCCATCCCTCCGGCTGATCTCAGGCGCCACCGAGTGGAACCAGACAACGCCTCGACGTCGCCATTGTAGCCGCTCCCGGGGAAAAGTCAAGCCTCGCGCTGTGTAATTTCCCTGATAAGGCCGTTGAGCAAAGGCCGCGATCCATCAAGGCAGGCGCTTCAGCCCGGCTCCGGCCTGAGATTCAAACAGTCCGTATCGCCGAAACTCTTGGCGTCACATGCCGTTTCTCTCAACGCGGTGCGCCTGAAAAGCCGCTGTGGAGCCGGCGGTTCGGAATCGGCCTATTACCCCTTGGCCGCGATTTCGCAGGCGATCACCACCGGGTCGTGGACCGGGGAAAAGGGCGGGGCGTAGGCTGTGTCCAGGTTGGCCACTTCCTTGACCGTCAGGCCGGCGGTCAGGGCCGCGGCCAGGGTGTTGATGCGCTGGCCCACCCCTTCGACCGTCCCGGCCAGCTGACCGCCGAGGAGGCGGCCGGTGAGCTTTTCAAAAATCACCACGGCCGTCACCGGAGATGAACCGGGGTAGTACCCGGGCTTGGAGGCCTGCTTGACGACGGTTTTGGCCACGTCCTTGAAGCCGGCCTTCCGGGCCTCCTCCAGTCCCAGGCCGGTCCGGGCCAGGGCCAAATCGAAGATTTTCATGACTGAGGTGCCCAAAATGCCCGGCGCCTTTTCTTCGGCCCCGCAGATGTTCATGCCGGCGACCCGGCCCTGGCGGTTGGCGGTCAGGGCCAGGGGAACGTAGGCCCCGCTTTTGGTCACCAGGTGGTGGGCTTCGGCGCAGTCGCCGGCCGCGTATATGAAGGGGTTGGAGGTCCGCTGCCGGCGGTCCACGGCAATGGCCTGGCGGGTTCCCAAGGTCAGGCCGGCGGCCGCGGCCAGTTCCGAGCGGGGGCGTACCCCGGTGCCCACCACCACCAGGTCGCCGACCGCCGGCGGACCCTGATTGACGTCCACGATCAGGCCGCCGCCCGGCGCGGGCCGGAGCCCCACCGCGTCGGTGTCGCCCCGGAACTCGACCTCGGGACGGGCCAGGTCGGCCCGGGCCAGGTTTTGCAGTTCAGGCTCGAAAATAGGGGCCGGCTGCCGGCCCAGGAGAATCACCTCCAGCCCGGCGGCCACAAGATTTTCCGTCACTTCCAGGCCGATGTATCCGGCCCCCACCACCACGGCCCGCTTGGCCCCGGCCATGGCTTCCTTGATCCGGGCCGCCTCGTCGAGGCCGCGAAGGTAGAACAGGCCCGCCGGACCCGGCTCCAGGCCCGGCGGGACGATGGGTTCGGCTCCGGTGGCCAAGACTAACTGGTCATAACTCTCCTCCCGGCGCTGGCCGGTGGACAGATCCAGCACGGTGACGCTTTTCCGGGCGGGGTTGACGGCCACCACCTCGTGGCGGAGATGAACTTTGATGCCCCGATCCCGTTCGAGCTGCTCCGGCGTCAGGGTGACCAGTTGGTCCACGCTTTTCACCAGGCCCCCGAGGTAGTAAGGCAACCCGCAGAGACCGTAGGAGGTGCGAGTGCCCATTTCAAAGGCTTCCACCGTCCAGTTGGGCTGGCGGCGGCGTATCTGGCTGGCGGCGCTCATACCGGCGGCATCGCCGCCGACGATCAAAATCCTCACTTTGGGCTCCTCTCTTTCAAAGCGATCCGCCGGCCGGGCCGATCAGCGGGGCTCTGGTGAACCGGTTATTGGAAAAGCTCCGGGAAGAATTTGGGGATGACGTAGTAATACGCGCCCGCCCCCAAAAGGATCAGCACCAGGATGGACACGAGGGCCCGGATTCGGTCCTGCCGGTAGGTGGCGGGCTTGCCGGGTTTCATGCGGGCCATGCGTCTGACCTTGAACCTGGCTCCGCACTTCTGGCAGCGCAGCTTCATGCTCCCGGTCACCGGAGGGATTTCGGTAGTGAATTGGCATTTGGGGCAGACCGCCTTCTGGGACAGGGAGCTGATCTGGCCCGGCTGGTTCTGGTATCCGCCGCCCATCCCGACGTTGTCCTCGGGCGCGCCGGGATAATTCGGCTGAGGCGCCTGGGGGGGCCGCTGGAACTGGGGCGCCTCCTGGAACTGCGGAGCCTCTTGAAACTGGGGGACCTGCTGAAACTGCGGAGCCTCTTGAAACTGGGGGGCCTGCTGAAACTGCGGGGCCTGCTGAAACTGCGGGGCCTGCTGGAACTGCGGAGCCTGCTGGAACTGCGGAGCCTGCCGGAACTGTTCCATTTGCAGTGCAGCCGTCTGCGGCGGGGCGGCGGGGAGCGGGGCGCCATACCCCGGAGCCGGAGCGGCCGGGACCGCCTGGATCGGAATCGGCCGGGCCGGAGTGGCCGGGACCGCCCGGGGCGGGGCCGGGTGGGCCGGGGCGGCCGGAGCCGCCTGAACGGGAATCGGCGGGGCCGGGACGGCCGCTTCTTCTTCGAAGGGCACCATCGGGAAGAAATTCTGGCAGCTTTTGCACTGGGCGGTTTTGCCGAGATACTCAGAGGCGACGTAATACAGTTTGCCGCAGTGATTGCATCTGGTTTTGACTTTCATCAGCCTGACCTCATCCTGGATATTAGGGCTCCGGCAACTAAACAAGTCATACCCCTAATTTCGGGAAGCCCGAAATTACTGGACTTCGGAGGCCGGGCAGCAACTTCTGCCGTTGCCGGGTTGCTATTGACGGAACCAATCGTTTCCATTATAACGTACCGGAAAGTGAACTACAACTGTAATCCCCGCCGAGGCGACCGGACTGGAGACCGCACCATGATATTGAGCACCCTGAAAAACATCCCCGCCAGGGCGGTCCGGGCTTTCGGCTATTCCTGGGCCGGCCTGAAGAACGCGTTTGTCAAGGAAGAGGCTTTTCGGCTGGAGGCCCTGGGGCTGGTCCTTTTGGGGCTGGTCCTGCCGTTCGTGCCCTGGCCGCTGTGGAAGAAATGCGCCCTCCTGGCCGTTTTTTTCCTGATCCCCCTGACCGAACTCCTCAATACCGCGGTCGAAGACGTCTGCGACCTGGTCTCCCCCGGGTACAACGATTTTATCAAAAACGCCAAGGACAAAGGCTCGGCCGCCGTGCTCCTGGCCCTGGTGATCAACGTCCTGGCCTTGGCGGGGCTCATTCTGATTTAATCAGGGTCAAGGCCGGCCGGCCCGGTTTGGGCGGCTCGTTTTTTTCCACCCGGTCGTCGCGCACCGGTTCGGGCCCTTTCTCCTCGCTGAAGACCGCGAAGTTGACGGCCTTGATGAACACCTTGCGGCCGCCCATGGTGAAGATTTCCTTCCCGGTGAAGTGGGCGGTCTGGAGGATGATGGTCCGCGGCAGGGGCGGCACTTCCAGGAAGACGAAGTGGACGTGCCACCATTCGTCGCGTTTGGAGAGGTCGCGGTCAAAGCCCATGATGCGGGCATAGACCATGCTGACGCGGCCGTCGTCGTTTTCGCGCAGCATGATGACCAGGTCGCCCGGATCGGTGGTGTCTTTCAGGGGAACCTGATATTGCAGTTCCTCCACCAGTTTTTCCATGGTATTTTTTTCTCGGGTCATGATGAAGCCTCTTCGGAAGAAGCCGACGCGCCGGTCTTCGGACCGGCGGCGGCCGGGGTCGCTTTCGGCGGCCGGGGAGGACGGGGCGGCCGTTTTTTCCACAGCGTTTCCTGGGTCAGGGCGCCCCAGCCCCATTTGAGCCAGCGGACCAGGGACACGGCCAGCCACAGGGACCAGGCCAGCATCAGGGCCTTGTAGACCCACACCGGGGTGGACCAGACCCGGCCCACGGGCCAGGGGCCGTCGCCGCGGTCGGTGAACCACACCAGGTTCTGGCCATACGAGCCGCCGCCGCTGATGAGCATATCCGGGTTCCGCAACAGGCCGTATTCGATGCCTTTGTAGATAAGCACCAGGCTGGCCACGGTCCAGAGCGCCAGCCCGAACTGGGCGGCGTTGAAGCGCCGGCGTCCCTCGGGCCCCCCTTGGCGCCGCCGGCCCAGGGCCAAGAGCCAGCCGGCCACCACCAGGGCGCCGCCGATGTGGAGCTGCATCAGCCCCACCCCCAAAAGGAACCAGGAAACCCAGCCCAAAGGCGTAAGGCGCAGGCGGCTCAGAAAGAAGGCCGCCCCCAGCATCACCGCCAGAAGGGACCAGAACTGCACGGCCGGCCCCTGAAGCGGTCCGGCGGTCCAGAGAATCCAGCGGTTTTCCGGCAAGGTCAGGCCCAGGGTCAGGTTGGCCGTGGGGAGGCCCAGGTCCAGGGGCGGGGTGGTCACGGCCGTGGTCAGGGGCCGGTTGTGCACCCAGGAAACGGCCAACTCATGCTCGCCCGGGGTCAGGGGCGCGGTCAGGGCCGGCGAAGTCCCGGCCGGGTCCGGGCCATTCGGCGCGGCCGGGGCCAGGGGCACGGAGCGGCCGTCCACGGTGAATTCCCGCACTTCCACTCCCGGAGGCGGACTGAAGCTGTAGGGCCCGCCTTGGCTGGTGCGGAGGTGGAAGTTCAGGCGGCCCAGCCGATTGTTTTCCCCCACGGTGATCTGCATTTCGGCCCGGTCGATGACCAGGTACTGGCCCGGCACGGGCTGGGGCCGGTCGACGGCCAGGGTCAGGCTCTCGCCCGGCCAGGGCCGCCACTGGGGCTGCCAGAAGCCGGCCCGGGTGTTGTGAATCGGCGCCAGGCCCTGGTGGACCACCCGCCAGATGGGGGACACGTCCAGCGACCAGCTTTCGGTCCAGGGGCCCTCGCCGGCGGTGAGGCGGATTTCCGGTTCGATCCTGAGGCTGGATTCCCAGGTCAGGCGGTCCACCTGGGGGCCGAAGTTGAGGGTCACCCGGTCCCCGTCCGGCCGGAGGTCGCCCGTCACCGGGCTTTCCCCGGGCAGGAGCGGCAGGCGCAGACTCACCGGCGCGCCCAAAGGGGTCAGGCGCCGGACCACCGTGTGGACGCGCCATTCCAGCCCCAGAGACAGGGTGCGCTGAACCTGGAAAAAGGGCTCCAGGGTCACGGCCAGGCCGTCCCCGGCGTCCTCGGCCGGGGCCGCGGCCGGCACCCGGCCGTCGGCCGCGGCGAGGTAGAGGGCGCCCCCGACCAACTGGCCGTCGCGCTCCAGACCCTCGACCTTCCAGGCCGGGTTTTCCGCCACCACGGTCCGCTGGGGCCGCATTTCCGTAAAATTGATCTGAAAAGCCTGGAACACGGCGGAGACCTTCTTCAGCCGGCCTTCGATGACCAGTTGATGCCGGCCTTCGGGCACCAGGGCCAGCCAGCGGCCGCTGTCCTCCAGGAGCGGCAGATCCCGGGCCCCGTCCAGGCGAACCCGTTCGGGCCGGAACACGTCACGGTCCAGGGTCGGAAGGCTGACGATGGCCTCGCGTCCGGCTTCCACCGTGAATTCCAGGGTCAGGCGCTCGGCTTCGGGCTTGAGGAGCAGAAGCGGCAGCCCCGGTTCGGGGACGGGCTTCTGTTCCAGCAGCCGGGCCCGGTAGTCGTCCAGCATCTCCCGGGCCGGAAAGCCGTCCTGGGCCAGGGCCGGGGAGGGCAGGGCCAGCCCCAGGGCCGCGGCCAGGAGGAGAGCCGGGACGGCGGCGGCCGGAGCCGCCGGGGCGGGCCGGGCCTCGCCGGACGTCGGCTCCGGGGCTTGGGGCGCGGCCGGCCGCCGGCGGCCAACCAGTTCCAGCATCACCAGGGCGAACCCGGCCATGAGGATCACCCGCAGCACCCCCAGCAACCGCCAGACCGCCGGCGGAACCAGGTAAAGGCGCACTTCCTGGTCGGCGGCCACGGTTTCGTTATAAAACAGCCGCACCTGGCGCCAGTGCCAGTCCGGACGCGGGGCGCTGTTCTGAACCTTGGCTTCGGGGCTCTGGTTGAGGTGGACCATGCGGTTGGCGTACATTTCCTCCGGCGCGGGGGGGCGGGGGGGGGCCGCGGCGCCCCGCGGAGCGACCCGCTTGGTGCGGGGGCGGCCGGGGGCCGGGGGCGCGGCCGGGCGGGGCGGCGCCCGCGGGGCCGGCGGGTGGGCCCTCCCAGCCCTCTGGTGGGG
>JAVBQN010000008.1:0-15700 GCA_031549025.1 Candidatus Adiutrix sp.
AATATATTGAACTTTTCTACAATCGCCAGCGAATACAGAAAACCCTGGGCTACCTGTCGCCGGCCGCCTTCAACCAGAAATTGCAAGCCGACAACATGCCGGCTGCCGCTTAGATGGCGTCCATTATTGACAACCACCTCACCAAGGGAAAGAGGCTTGATGGAGCCGGCAGGGCCGTCGTGTTCGTTGCTGACCATGTAGAGAATCGGGCCGCCCTTGTGCTCCTGTGCTTTGTCAGTTGCCGTCATGACGTCACCTCCCAGTCTTCATCGTCTTCGTCATCTTCCATAGCCATCTCGATTTTAAAAAGGTGATCAAGCAAATGGTCCAGGGACTCTTCAACAGGGATGGCGATCTCGCGTTCAAGGGGGAGGTCGGCCAGGTGATCGGCCATGAGCTCAAGGATGCGGTCCGGTTGGAGGTCCACGGGCCGCTCAATGAGCAGGTGCTCGACCAGCAGGTGGTCGATGAGATAGTCGATCAGGATTGGCTCCGGGACGCTGACGGTTGCATGTGGGGCCGCCAAAGGTGAGGGGTCAGGGGATGCGCCGGGCTTGCGCGTCCGGGCGGGATGCTGTAGATTACTCATAGCTCTATCCTTTCCTTTGAAAAGGGTGGTTGTTAGGCCTGGTTGGGAAGGTTGTAGCTCCCAGCCAGGCCGGTTCATTATTCGCCTCGTAGAAGGCGGTCAAGTTCCAGTTTTGAAATACGCCAATCGCGACCGATTTTGACGCCTTTGAGCGTCCCCTCGTTAAGAAGTTTTAGGACTGTTCTCCGATCAAGATTAAGATACTCAGCGGCATCAGTCACGGTAAAGGCTCTTGTGGCCTTCTCTTCATCAGTCAAAACCATAATTGCGTCACCTCCTCAAAGTGCATTACAGGTATTATAAAGCAATAACATACATAGAGTCAAGCTCAAAAATGTCATATAATTACCTGTCATGCATCGTAATTACTTGCATTGCTCTAGTCGGACTACAATTGAGCACGTATTATTCGTTTAATCAATATGTTAATAAATTAGGCGTCTAAAAATACCCCCAAATGATATCGGTTGCCGCCCTTGGGTGCCGCCATCTCCGGCCGCCCCGCTTTCAAAAGATCTTTGGAACCGCCAAAGGAAGAAGGCATCAAACCGATGATTTGAAGCTTGTCCCACTGTCCCACCCCCTAGTAAAACGGGACAGCGGGACAAAACGTGTAAGATGATAATATTATTGAATTTGTTTGTCCCACAGGCGGGACAATGGTGGGACAAGCTATTGAGGCATCGGCAAGGCGGGACAGATCCCCAAGGTAAGCGCTCAATATTATTAATAATAAAATTATTGTCCTCGAGAAATACGAGCCTATATCAGACCGTGTCCCAGTCTGTCTCCGCAAGATTGCGGGGCTGGCTCCAGATTTGAGGACGAGCAGCCCATCAGAGCAATGGATAAAAAGTATCCACCATGCCTAAGCCGGGGCTTTCTTCCTTTGGCGGTCTCTTTCTTCTTCCCTCCAACTGCCGTCCGGCATGGGCGGGGCGGGTCGAGTCTTCAGGGCTTCCAAACCGGAGACCGTCGTTCCGTCATTCGTGTGGAGTTTTGGAGAAAATTTGTGAAATACTTGATTGGCTGGTAGCCTGACCGACCGGGGCCAGCAAAGCTAACTCTGTGCTGTGATCGGGGTGACGGTCTTGGGGCAAAGGCTGGAGAGATTTTTGCCTTGGAGCATGACGGGATTTCGCTTGCAAGCGGGGGGCGGTTATGCCACATTAGGCGGGGTGCGAGGTGGTGCAGTGATTGCGGAACCTGTCCAGCCAAGTGTGAAACGAATTGCCCAGCGGCGAAAAAAGACGGTATTTATGGCGGTATTTAAAAGCGAGGCTTGATTAAACGATTCAATATCACCACCTTACAAGACTGTTCCACTCCTACTCCTGTGATTTCGGGCTTTGGCGAAATCACGGGCATGACTTATTCAGTCGCCGGAGTAATAATTCCAGAGAGACCCGCTTAGTTCCGCAAAGGCTAAGCGGGCTCTTGATTTTAAGGGATTTTTGAGTCTGTCGACTTCCATGGAAATCTGCCTGCTTCCAGTCGTCTTTGTGAGTGATATAGTGAGTATTGCTGATGCTCACAAAGGGGTTACCCATATGCTCACCGAGAAGCTGATTAGCCACTGACCGGCCCCCGAAAACAAATCCACTTTCGGAGGCCGGTCAGCGCCACACTCTCACTGAAAGTGGACTCACTTTCGGAGGCCGGTCAGGCCGGAAGCCGGTTCTGGCGGGAAGGGCGTCTTTTGTGGTATAGTGAAAACAGTTCGGCGGTTCGCAAATTCCAGGCCGAACGTAAGGGAGGTTTTCATGAAAGTCTTGCTGATCAACGGCAGCCCCAAGGCCAAAGGCAATACCGCCCTGGCCCTGGACGCGGCGGCGGAGGTTTTTCAGGCTGAGGGAGTGACCACGGAAAAGATCGAAGTGGGCGGCGAGATGATTCACGGCTGTGTGGGCTGCGGCGGCTGCGCCAAGAAGCGGAGCGGGGAATGTGTCCGCTTTCCCGACGACCCCGTGAACGGCTGGATCAAGCGCATGCTCGAAGCTGACGGCCTGTTCATCGGGTCGCCCGTGTATTATTCCGGCATCAACGGCACCCTGAAATCTTTTCTGGACCGGGCTTTCTTCGCCGGTACGGCCGGCGGCTACCTGTTCCGCCACAAGGTCGGCGCGGCGGTGACGGCCGTGCGCCGGGCCGGCTCCCTGCCCGCCCTGGAACAGATTCACAAATATTTCGGTATTACCGAGATGTTCGTGGCTTCGGGCAATTACTGGCCCCAGGTCTACGGCATGGTTCCGGGCGAGGCCGCCGGGGACGACGAGGGGCTTCAGTGCGTACGGGTGCTGGCCGCCAACATGGCCTGGCTGCTGAAGCTGATGGACCACGGCCGGGTGGCCGTGCCGCCGCCGGCCCAGACGAAGAAGATTTTGACCAACTTCATGCGCTGAAAACATCTCCACGCCGTTCGTTTCGGCCGGGGAACCGCAGGGTTCTCCGGCCGTTTCGCGTCCTACCGACGGTGCTGGCGACGCCAGATCCAAGGCGGCTCCGGATTTTTATCCTCCCACAATCCGAGTTTCTTCTGCCGGGCCTCTTGCTGCTCCGCCCGCAGCTGATCACAATGGGGGGCCGAGCAATATCGTTCATACACCCAGGCCCGGCCGGCGGCCACCATTTCCCGGTCCACGGGCCGGTCCTCCACGAACACCCGCCCCACCACCCGGCCATACTGATCCCGGCCGTACTGTTCCACCCGCACGGTCCGTCGGTCCGTTAGGCCGGACAGGAGGCGTCTGGCCGGCCGGCCCCAGTCCTGGTCCATTTCCGGGGCGTCGATGCCGAAGAGGCGCACCTTGACTTCCCGGCCGCCGTCCGTCCGCAGGGTCAGGGTGTCGCCGTCGGGCACCGTGACCACCCGGCCGGCGATATTTTTTCGATTTTCAGCTGGGCTTGGGGCCGATTCCTCGGACGCGGGAGCGTTTAGGCCGGAGCGGCCGGCCAGAAAAGCGGCCAGGAGGAGAACCAATCCCCATCCCAGCCGGCCCTTTGGTCGCTTTTGATTGTTACGCCGGGCCATCAGCCGCCGAAATAGACCCGGGGCACGCGTTTGCCCACCAGGCAGACCATTTCATAATTGATGGTGCCCAGGAGGCCGGCCGCCTCCTCCACCGGCAGTTCCGGCCCGCCGAAGAGGAGCACGTCGTCGCCGTCGGCCACGCCGGGGATGCCGGTCACGTCCACCAGGCACTGGTCCATGCAGATGCGGCCCACCACCGGCGCCCGCTGGCCGCCCACCAAAACATGGGCCCGGCCGCTGAGGGACCGGGGCCAGCCGTCGGCATAGCCCACCGGGAGGGTGGCGATGTCGGACGGAACCTCGGTGACGCAGGTGCAGCCGTAGCTCAAGGGGGTGCCGGCCGGGACACGTTTCAAGAGGACGATGCCGGTCTTCAGCCGCATGGCCGGGGTCAGGTCGATGGGCCGGGTGGTTTCCGCCGAGGGGGAGAGACCGTAGAGGCTGATCCCCACGCGGACCATGTCCAGATGGGTTTCGGGCAGGTCCAGGGTGGCCGCGCTGTTGGCGCAGTGTTTGACGGGGATGTCCAGGCCCCGGTCCTTCAGGGCGGTCAGGACGCCGCGAAAGGCGTCGAACTGTTTGAGGGCGTGGGCCTTGTCCCGGCTGTCGGCCTGGGCGAAGTGGGTGTAGACGCCCTCCGTGATCAGGCCGGGAAGCCGGTCCACGGTTTTGGCGAAATCCGGGGCCGCGTCCGGGGTGACGCCCAGGCGGCCCATGCCGGTATCCACCTTCAGATGCACTTTGGCCAAAAGGCCCAGGGCGTCCGCGGCCCCGGCCAGGGCCTCGGCCTGCTCCAGGCTGTAGATGGTCTGGGTCAGGCCGTTTTCAGCCACCAGGTGGGCCTGGCGGGCGGGGGTGTGGCCGAGGATGAGTATGGGCCCGGTGAAGCCGGCCGCGCGCAGGCTCAGGGCCTCGTCCAGGATGGCCACGGCCAGGTGGTCGGCCCCGGCCCGCAGGGCCGCGCCGGCCACGGCCGCGGCGCCGTGGCCGTACCCGTCGGCTTTGACCACGGCGCAGAAGCGGGTGGTTGGGGCTATGAGCGATCTGAAAGATAAAACGTTCCGGCGGATGGCGGAAAGGTCGACTTCGGCCCGGGTGAGGCGTCCGACGGAGACCATGGTGATACCTCCGATATCGATTATGGCGACAGGCGCGTGGGCTGGCTTGGCGGCCGGTCCGTCCGGCTTCTCAGCCGTTGAACTTGGCCAGGTGCTGGTGATAGCGGGCCCGTTTCAGGAAGACCGCCAGGCTCGGCCGGGACCGCAGGCATTCCCGCCAGGCCGGAGGATTTTCCTCTTCCAGGTTTTTTTCCGCCATGGTGGTCAGGGCCGAGACCAGGGCCTCGTCGTCTTTGAGGATTGTGGTCGCGGCGGCGGCCAATTGGGGCTCCAGGATCCGGCGGGTGAGGCGGATGGTGAATTCGGCCACGCCCAGGCCGAGCCAGACGGCCAGCCAGACCAGAACGACGAGCGTCGGCGGCGTGGCCAGGGGATACCCCCACCAGCCCGTGCCCACGGTGCTGATGAGGATGGCCGCCAGGGGCACGGCCACGGCCAGGGCGCAGAACCGCAGGAGCAGCATTTTCACGGAGACTTTCACCAGGGCCCCCACCGCGGCCATGACCACCAGAAGGCTCATTTCCCGGGGGGTGAAGGCGGCCAGGGCCCGCTCCGGGATAATCAGGCGCTGGGTGGGGCCGAAGCCGGAAAGCGCGGGCGCTTTCAGCTCCGGGCTGAAGTCGGTGGCGATGAGCAGGCGGCGGGCCGAAAGGCCGGTTTTGGCGGCCCAGTGGTCCAGGCGGATGGCCAGGGTGGGGGGCAGCTCCCCATCCCGCGGGCCGCGCCGGGTTTCCGGCCGCAAAAGGCGGGGATGGAAGGCGTTCAGCAGAACCAGGCCGGCCCCCAACAGGAAGGCGGCCAGAGTCCACAGCCAGAGGTTCAGGGCCGTCAGGCCCCAGTAGAGCAGGGCGGAAACCGCCCCAACCGCCAAAAGCCGGCGCAGTTCCGGCCCGGCCGCCTGGGCCAGCCGGAGCCGGAACGGACGGGGATCCAGGCCGAAATCGGCCGCCAGGGCGCTCAGCGCGGCCAGAAAGGGCAGGCGGGCCAGTTCCACGAGCCCCAGCATCAGGATTATGGCCAGGATGCCGCCCGGCCGGCCGCCCCGGGCCGTAAGCGGCTCCCCGATGAACCAGCCCAGGCCGGCGATCAGCAGAGCCAGGGCCAGCAGTTCCGCCAGCCGGAGGCAGACGAGCAGATTGAACCGCAGGAGGCTGAATATTTCCAGACGTTCGGTCCGGTTTTCGATTCGTGCGAATTTTTTGAACATGTACCCTCTTTTAGGCTATAATCACTTCACTTATGATACCACAGCGGGGGGAATATGGCTCAAAAAACCATTCAGAAGCAGGACAGCCTGGAAAAACTCCTGCGCTACGTGCTGGGGTGCCGGCCGGACGAATTCGGCCTCTATCCCGACGAAGGGGGCTTCATACCCATCAAAGCCCTCCTGGCCGGACTCCATGACGAGGACGGCTGGCGCGGGGTGCGGGAAGGCCAGATCATGATGCTGGTCAACCAGCCCGGGGACCAGTCGCCTTTCGAGGCGGCGGATCAGTCCATCCGCCTTAAGCCGGGCCTGTCCAGTCTCCCGCCCGAGGCGCCGCCGGCCTCGGAAATGCCCAAAGCCCTGTTCGTGCCCCTGAAGCCCGTGGCCTGGCCGGTCATCCACGAGCGCGGCCTGTTCCCCAAGCCCGGGGAGACGGCGGTCCGCCTGTGGACCGACCGCGATCTGGCCCTGCGTCTCGGCCGCCGCCTGGCCCCCGTTCCGGTCCTGGTGACCGTCCAGGCCGTTCAGGCCCGCCAGAACGGCGCCGTGTTCACTCCCTATTCGGACCTTCTGTGGCTGACCGCCGAGGTGCCGGCCCGATTCCTCTCCGGCCCGCCCGTGCCGCCCAAGGACGAGGAGCCGCCCGCGCCCCGCGCCCCCAAGGAACGGCCGGACCTGCCCGGCGCCTTTCCCCTGGCCGCCCCGGAACCGGAAGTGCACCGGGGCAAGAAAAAAGGCAAACACGGCGACTCCCCGGATTGGAAAAATCAGATCCGCCGGGATCGCCGCCGGCACGGTTCGGACGATTGAGGGAAAAATTATGAGTTTTTATCAGGATCTGGCCCCGTATTACGACGAAATTTTCGCCCTGGAGCCGGGGGAAATGAATTTCCTGGAGCGGCGCCTGGCCGGATGCCAACGCCTCCTGGAGGCCGGCTGCGGCACGGGGCTGCGCACCGTCCGTCTGGCCGCTCCGGGGCGGGAGATCGTGGCCCTGGATCTGGATCAGGATCTCATCGCCCAGGCCCGGGCCCACCACGCCTCCCCCGGAATCGACTACCGGGTGGGGGACATGCGGACCATCGGCCTGAAATTTCCGGCCGGCCGTTTCGACGGCCTGGTCTGCCTGGGCAACACCCTGCCGCACCTGGCCGGGCCCTTCGAGCTGGAAAGTTTCCTGGGCGGGGCCGCCCGGGTGCTGGGGCCCGGGGGCCGGCTGGCCGTTCAGATTCTCAATTATGACCACCTCGGCCGGAACCGGGTGACGGAACTGCCGGTCATCGAGACCGCCCACACCGTCTTTCGCCGTTTTTATGAATGGCGGGCGGATGAGGTTGGTTTCCGGACCGTTCTGGAACTGAAAGACGGGCCGCGCCTGGAAAATGAAATTCCCCTGCGGCCTATCGGCGCGGTGGAATTGGCGGGACTCCTGGCCGGTGATTTTTCCGAGGTGGAGCTTTTCGGCGGCTTCGACGGCCGTCCCCACCGGCCCGACGGTTTGGTGACCCTGGCCCTGGCCCGCCGGCGGGGTTGATATCACCCCGGCGACTTTGGAAGTCTGTTCCCGGCCGCTGAAGTCCAGTGATTTCGGGCTTTGGCGAAATCACGGGCATGACTTATTTAAAAAAGACAGCGGCAAAAAAGCCGGAATAAGCCGAAAACGTAAAATGGCCGCCCGCGATCCTGGCTATCTCGTGCAATTGGTACGCCAGTTCCAAAGCCTTTAACACGCTCTTGCCCTCCTGGTGGGTCCAGTCAGTTGACAAATAACTTTTTTGTTATATAATTACACAGGAACATGGTGATATTCTGACCAATTTTATTGAGGTCCAGTTTCGTCAACCTGTAGAAAGCCATCCGCCGCGGCCTCGCGCGGCGTCCCGCGGGGTATCCATGCCAGAAAAGGACTCGCCATGAAACGCTTCGTTTTTGCCGTACTTTTAGTCCTGCTGCTGATTCCGGTCCCGGCCCGGTCCGAAGATCGGGTTTTCCGGGTGGCTGTGGACACCTATTATCCGCCCTTTTCCTACGAGGACGAGAAAACGGGTAAAATGGCCGGGTTCGACGTGGATATAGCCCAGGCGGTGTGCGGCAAATTGAAGATCACCTGCGAGATCGTCGCGGTGCCTTTTGATGAAATCATTCCCCAACTCGAAACCGGCAAGCTGGATATTGGCAGCGCCGGTTTCGCCTATACCGAGGAGCGGGCCCGGCGGATCCTGTATACGAATAAATATTTCCGGTCCAGCAGCCTTTTTCTGCAATTGCCCGGCACTTTTGAGGATATCACCCCGGAAACCATCAAAGGAAAAAAAGTGGCCGTGCAAGCCAGCACCAACCAGGAGGACTATCTGCGCCGCACCTATGGCGACAGCATAGAGGTGGTGCCGGTCAAGGGGTTTGAGGATATCGTCAAGGAAGTCGGCGACCGGTCGGCGGACCTGGGCTTCATTGACGGCCTGCCGGGCTACCATTACCTGAAAAGCGACGAGGGCCTGAATCTGGACATCGTGGGCGAGCCGGTCCACCTGGACGACGGCTCCTGTATGGTGCTGCCCAAAGGGTCGGAAAAACTCCGCGACCAGATCAACCAGGCTATCGACGATCTCCGTTTGAGCGGCGAATACGACGCCATCAATATCAAGTATTTTGATTTCAACGTGTATTGAGACCGACGCCTTTCGGCCCGACCCGGGGCCGGAAGGCGCCGGCCCCAGGTTCGAGGCCGTCGGCGCGCCCGGCGGCCTCGGGTAAAGGTAGGTCTGTGCCCACGCCCTCCACCAACCCTCCGCCGGAACCGCGATCGGAAGGCAGGCGCTGGAGCGCCACCATTGCCGTTTTCTTCGCCGTTCTTTTTCTGACCCTGCTGATGGCGGTGACGCTTATCGGCATCAAGGAGATCGCCAACATCCGGTCGGTCCAGGGGCTCACCGAGGAGGTGCAGGGCCGTCTGCTGCCGGAATTCGTGGACAACCAAAAAGCCCTCCTGAACATTGAAAACCTGCGGCGGCTGACTGAAATCGCCTATATTTCCGACGACCGCCGCACGCGGCGCAACGCCCGCATCAACGCCCGGGCCCTGGTCGCCGAATCCATCTTCATTTCCGACGAGGGCCTGCGGAGCGACGGGCTGAAGGTGTCCCAGGCCATAGACCAACTGGTCCGGAATCGCGACCGGATAGAGAGCCTGGCCAGCGAATTGGGCGAGGAATCGAGGAATTATCTGGCCGCTCTGGAATTTTTGGCGGCCCGAGTGGATGACCACCAGGACCACCGCCAGCTTTTCCAGTTTTTTTTCGATAATTTGACCACCCCCCGCGAGACCGTGCTGACGATGAAACCAGAGGCCTTCCACCAGCAATGTCTGGACCATCTGGCCATGGTACGGCAGATTTTTTACCGGATCCTGGCCGAGCGCGGGGCGAGCGACGATACACTGAACGCCGCCTACACCGATATTGAAAGGACCTTGACCCGCTTCGAGGATACGGCCGTGCGGATACGGAATCTGCACGCCCAATCCACGACTTTGTGGGAGGATATCGATTTGGTGCTCAAAACCATGCGGGACGAGGTTCGGCTGGGTTCCGAGCATTCCATCAACAGCGCTCTGAGTTCCATCCTCGAGGCCACCCTGGCCACCACCCTGACCACCTACATCCTCTTCGGGCTCATGGCGGGCGCCATCCTGTTCTATTTCGCCGTGGTTCAGGTCTACATCACCAAACCCCTGCGCTGGACTTCCGAAAAGCTCAAGGAGATCCAGATCGGCCGGCTCGATTCCAAGCCGCCGCCCATCAACATCGCGGAAATCTCCACCATGGCCGGCCTCCTGGACCGCTTCAGCGACCATCTGGCCGCGCTCTATCAGCAGACCAATCAACTGGAGGAGGAGGCGGCCCGGAAAAAGGATTTGGAAGAGATCATGCGGGCGGTCTTCATGGCCTCCCTTGACGGCTATGTG
The DNA here is from genome assembly GCA_031549025.1 of Candidatus Adiutrix sp. Taxonomy (GTDB): domain Bacteria; phylum Desulfobacterota; class Desulfarculia; order Adiutricales; family Adiutricaceae; genus Adiutrix. The sequence goes on from JAVBQN010000008.1 coordinate 9,910, forward strand.
GTCTGGAACCACGGGCGGCTCGAGCAGATCAGCCCCGGAGTCCTGGCCCTTCTGGAGGTGGAGGAACCCGCCGGGTTCCGGGAGGAGCCCGAACGGTTCGGCTTTATCGACGCCCACTGGCGTCACACCTTCCGGCTGGTGCTGGAGTCCGGGCGGGCCCGCGAGGAATTGGTGCTCCGCACCCGGGGCGGCGAGCCGGTGCCCTGTGAAGTCAGCCATCTGCCGCTGCGGTTTCACGGGGCCGATTGCCTTCTGAGCTACATCCGCGATCTGCGGCCCCAGAAGAAAAACGAGGCGGCCCTCCTGGCGGCCAAGGAACAGGCCGAAGTGGCCACCCGGGTCAAGAGCGAGTTTCTGGCCAACATGAGCCACGAAATCCGAACCCCCATGAACGCCATCGTGGGGCTCACCCACCTCCTGCGGGACACCCGCCTCGACGCCCAGCAGACCGACTATCTCGCCCGCGTGGGGGATTCGGCCGAGGGCCTTTTGCGGATCATCAACGATATTCTTGATTTCTCCAAGATCGAGGCGGGGAAGTTGGAAATGGAGGAGACCGGGTTCCGCCTGACCGAGGTTCTGGATTCCGCGATCGCCGCCAACCGTCCTCCGGCCGAACAGAAAGGGGTGCTCCTGACCCTGGATCTGGCCCCAAAACTCCCGGCCGCCCTGACGGGCGACCCGGTCCGCCTGGGGCAGGTTCTGACCAATCTGATCAGTAACGCGGTCAAGTTCACCGCCCAGGGCTCCATCACCGTTTCCGTGGCCGAGGCGGCCCCGCCGGCCGAGGGACGGACGCGTTTGCGGTTCGCGGTGCGGGACACGGGCATCGGCCTGGGCCCCGAACAGGTCGAACGGCTGTTTTCCCCCTTCACCCAGGCCGACTCCTCCACCACCCGGAAATACGGCGGCACCGGGCTGGGACTGGCCATTTCCAAAAAACTGGTGGAAATGATGGGCGGGGAAATATGGTGCGAGAGCCGCCTGGGAGAGGGCAGCACCTTTGTTTTTACCGCCGCATTCAGGCCGGCCGACCCCGCCGCCGGATTCGACGCCCATGGCGCTCGGAGGGAGCCGGGGGCTACCTCGAATACCGGCCGGGCGGCGGAGGCCGCCCGGCCGGCCCCGGCCCCGGCCGCCGGCGAGGCGGCCGACCTGGTGGCCGGCCTGAAGGGGGCCCGGATTCTGCTGGCCGAGGATAACGAGGTCAACCAACTGGTGGCCCGCAAAATCATGGAAAAAGCCGGCCTGGTGGTGGAGGTGGCCAATAATGGCCGCGAAGCCCTGGAAAAACTGGAGACGGCTTCCTATGACCTGGTCCTGATGGATATCCAGATGCCGGAAATGGACGGCCTGGAGGCCGCCCGGCGGATTCGGGCCAATCCCCGGTTCGACCGGCTGCCGGTGGTGGCCATGACCGCCCACGCCATGAGCGGGGACCGCGAGTTGAGCCTCCAGGCCGGGATGAACGGCCATATCACCAAGCCCATCAATCTGCCGGAGCTGTTCGGAGCCCTGGCTCAGTGGATCCCCCCCGCCGGCGGCCGGTGAGGCGCGCCAGGGGTTTCCGGCTCTGCCGGCCGTTCTCCCGGCGTCCGGCGTCTTTTCCGCTATTTCCAAAAATCCCGGCGGGGCCGCGCGGCTTCGCCGTTTCTTTCGGTTATGGCTGGCGCCCTCGGCACGGCCTGTAGCCCCGGGCCCGGGCTTCGTCACGGCTTTTGAACTCCACCGTGCAGGCTTGGCAGTGGAAATAGGGGAAAAAAACAATTTTGGGGGGGGACCCCGGCGGCCAGTTTGAGATATATTGTGTGCTATAATTATTGTTAATTATATTTAAATATGATCATTTTTAATCCCTCTTTTTTTTACTGAAACCAGCCCGGAAAAAATGCAGAAAAGTATTGACAATGGCCGTAATTTAGAGTAAATTCTTTCTCACGTGCACATCATTAAAAGGTTCGCGGATGCTGAGGGGTCAGGCCTGGCAGCAAACGCCGGCGAGTGTGGGGTTTTTCAGCGGCCGTCTAGATGACGCCGCTTTTTTATTGCCGTTTTCAGTATGACGAATATCCCTTCATATTTCGGCGGTCGCTCTCCGTATATTCCCCAAAACTGCCAACAACGCAGTATCAGAGCCGTTTGCGGTTGAATCGGCTATGGAGCCTCCGCTCGAAACCGGTGACCGCGGCCATTTCCCGCGTTTTGCCCTGAATGGGGCTATTTTTTGCGGCGCAAAACGCTTTGGAGCGCACGTTCGGCGCCCGGCGCGCCAGCGGCGGAGCCCCCTGGCCGCGACCCTGACTTGCCATCGGCCGGGGCCGGCCTTATCTTATTTGGGGGCGGATACTTCGGTTTCGGCCTGACATTTCCCTCGGCAGGGAGGCCGGATGAAGCTCAACTTTCTCTTTCCGGGCAAAACCCGGGAATCATTTCTGGCCGAGGGCCTGGCCGGGTATTTCAAGCGGCTCCAGCCCCTGGTCGAGGTTCGGGAACATATTCTGAAGTCGGCCGCCGCCGCGCCCGGGGACGGCCCGGCGGCCGAGGCCCGGGCCCGGGACCGGGAGGCCGACTGGATTCTGGACCGTTGCGCGCCCGGTGATTTTCTGGTGGCCCTGGATCTCGGAGGACGGATGTTGTCCTCCACCGAATTGGCGGCCAAATTTGAAACCCTCCAATTGGCCGGCGTCAAGGCGGTCAACCTGGCTGTGGGCGGGCCCTGGGGTTTAGGCGAAAAGGCGCTGGCCCGGGCCGATCTGCGGCTGAGCCTGGGCCCCATGACCTTCCCCCACGAACTGGCCCGGCTGATCATCCTGGAACAGGTGTATCGAGCGTACGCCATCCTCAACCACCTGCCGTACCACAAATGATTCCGATGGATATGCGCCATGGCCAGCCGAGCTGAACCCCGCAACAGTCGCCGGGCCTTTGGGGCCGGGCCGGCGTTGGCGGCCTGTTTTCTGGCCGCCTGGCTGGGGTTGGCCGCCGTCCTTTGGGGAACCCTGGCGCGTCTGTGGCCGTCCCTGGTTCAGGGTGATCCGACCAGCGGGATCGCCGGCGCGCTGCTGTTTCTTCTGGGCCTGCATCTGGTCCAGGGGGTGTGGTATTGTCCGCGGCGACCTAGCGCCCCGCCGGTCTTCATTCGGGAGCGGTTTTTCTCGGCCCCCGTGGTCCTGTTGTTCCTGCCCGCCGGCCGCGGGGTGGAAACCGGCCCGGCCCTGGCGGCGGCGGCCACGGCCGAGGAGCGGGAAGCCCTCCTGGCCGCCGCTGAAGCCCGCCTGGCCGGCTGGACCCTGATCCCCCGCCTGACCCTGCTTCTGGACAATCGCAGCCCTCTGGATCTGGGGTTGCGCGCCTTGGCCGGGGCTCTGCCCAGGCCACTGACCTGGCCTGTCCGGCTGTTCTCTCTGATCCTGAGCCCTTCCAGGCAGTTTCTGCGCCTGTGGGGCTTTATTTTTTTCCGGGCCTGGCAGGCTTGGGGCGATCCCGGCCCGGTGGACGAACTGACGGATCACAAGCGCCGGGTGGCTTTTGATCTGTTTCGACGGGCCACGGAGTTGGCCGGGTCCGGAGGCGATCCGCCGACGGCCGTCGAACTGGCCCGGATTCTGGCCGCCCTGCGGCGGGTGTATCACGATCCGGAATACGGCCAAGGGCCGGGCCAAATTGCGGCTGGCGCTTGGCCGGCGCCGGAAACCGTCGTTGGGGGTGAAGGGCTCTATACCGCCCCCCACCTTAATCCCCGGTATGGTGGAGTCTATCTGGACCTGCCGGCGGCCCTGGGCGGCCGGACCGTGGAAGAGCTTTTTGGCCAGAGCCGGGGAGAGAGTCCGGACTTGTTCTATTCCCCGGAATTGGGGCGGGAGGTGCAGGAGGCCGCGCTCGCGGCCACCGAGCGGGATCGCCTGAAATTTCTTCTGGCGGAACGGCGGGACGAGGGCATTCTTTGGCTGGACGGCCGGCCCGTGCCCACCTGGCGGGTGGAGAGCGCGATTTTTGACCTTGAGGACCGGCTCGAGCAGGCGCGAAAGCGGGTGGCCGCCCATCACCGCCGCTGTCGCGGTTCCCACCTGGCGGTGGCCCGGCGTGCGGGCCAGGGCTGGCCGGAGGCCTTGCTGGGCCTGGCCGGCCTGGTCCATTTTGCCGAACATGGCCGTCAGACCCTGGACCTGGCCCGCGCGGATTTTTATCTGGCCGTGGGCGCGCTCCGGGGAGAGGGCCGCCGGTTCGGGGCAGGGGCGCCGACCCGGGCCGGCCATGACCCGGGGCCGCCCCAGGCCCCGGCCATGGTCAGCGTGGCCGTCGGTCTGTTCACCGTGATCCGTGACCTGGCCGACCGGCTGGCCCGCCTGGAACTGACGCCGGAAATGGAAGTCCGGCCTGGGACTCCGGGCCCGGCCGCCTCTCTGGCCCCGCCCGGGGCCCTCAATCTCAAATCCTGGCTGGACGACTGGTCTGAGGCGGCTGACGAGTTGTCTGACATTTTGGAAAAATTGAGACTCAAAGCTCTGGCCGCTCTCTTGGCCGCCGAGGAGTGTCTGGATCGCTTCTCATCCTCCGGCGTGCCGCTGGGGACGGCGCCTCCGGCCCCGGCTCCGGCGGCCGACTATCCGGCTCCTTTCCGGCCCCCCGAGCCTCCGGAGCGAGTGTATTCCCCGGCGGGGCGGCTGGGGGTGGGGTTCGGACGCTGTCTCCTGGCCGGTCTGATTCTGGCCCTTTTGAGTTGGCAGGCCCGGGAACTAGGCCAGAGCCGCTTGGTCATTTACAATGGCCTGGGACGGACGGTGACGGTAACGGTCGACGGCCGCGACCTGACCGTGGCCCCCTTTGGCCACGCTCAAGGGCCGGGGCTGCGACCCGGGCGGGTGGTGCGCGTTCTGGCGGCGGCCGGCGGCCGGCCCATTGAGGAATTCAGCCAGAGGACGGCCGCGACGCCGGGCCAGGAAGTGTATAACGTGGCCGGGGCCGCCCCGCTCATGGAATGGCGCAACACTCTCACCCCGAACCGGGACGACAACGTCGGCGGGCGCTTCCTGGCTCATCCCCGCTGGCTGACCACTCGGGCCACGGTCCTTTTCCGCACGCCGCCTCCAGACCGGGAAGCCCTGGTGCTTTCCGGCTACGGCGACAGCGCGCCCGGCGAGATCCTGGACGCCCTGGCCACGGACCAGGAACGGCGGGACCTGATCCTGCTCCGCGCCCGCTGGGATTCTCCTCTCAGTTCCTGGTTCCGGAGCTGGCAGGCCCTGGTGCCGCAGGAGGATTCCGCCCGGGTGCTGCTCCAACGCCTGGCCGTCGAGCCTGATTTTCTGGAGCAATGCGTCCGTTGGTACGAGGGGACCGGAGTCATCCCGGATGAGAACGAGCCCCAGGCCCCCATGCTGTAAGTGAGTTCAACACCGGTCTTTTCAACGCGAACACCGGAACCCGGGTTGCTTATGAGGGTGTCTTTGTTATTCAAACTCTTTATGCACTCCACCAGAGAAAACAAATTCCTTCCCGTTTCTTGGCGGATTCAGGGTGCGCCAACGTAAGTCAATAACCTCCGGCAGAGCCGGAGGCTGGTAAAGGCGTGAACCGCTCGAAGCGGTGTGAATGTATTGCCGCTCATGAGCGGCGAGTTGCTACTCGTCCTTAAACAGCGTCAGTTGGTCAAGGCGGCGGTCTTCCTTCTCCTGATTTTGGATGTACTGCCGTATCATCGCTTCATTCAAGCCCACCGTGGAAACGTAGTATCCTCGTGCCCAGAAGTGCTGACCTGTATAGTTTCTTCTGCGCCCCATCAGGTTGCGGG
>JAVBQN010000073.1:0-27573 GCA_031549025.1 Candidatus Adiutrix sp.
AAGCCTCCCTCCGCTTCGCCCCCGCCCGCACAACGCGACCCCCGGACCACACAATCAGGAAAAAACCACAAAAAGACCACAACCAAGGTGGGTCACTTTTCAATGCCTACCCTGGGTCATTTTTAAATGCCTATTGACATGTATGTCTCAGCTTTGATCGCCCTGGCGCCAGGCGTCAGCACCCTGCCCGAATCCATAGCCGATCAGGCTCGTCAGTGCTTTGAAAATGTCAAGGCTGTTTTGGAAGCCGCCGGTTCTTCCCTGGATAAAGTCGTGCGCGTCGGTCTCTCCATGGTCGATTTGGCTGATTTTAAAACGGTCAATGAAATCTATGCCGAATATTTCAGCAAAGAGTACCCGGCCAGAGCCACCGTCCAGGCCGCGGCGCTCGCTTTGGGAGCCAAGATCGCCGTCGAGGCTGTAGCTGAAGCCTGACTGAAAAATGACAAGGCCGGAAATTCCGGTCTTTTTTAATGCGGCTGACAACGCCGGGTCAAAACCCCACCGGGCTACCGTACGGTTACCTTGAGCCTCTTTTTCAGTCCATACTTCTTCATTTTATAATTCATCAGTTGCGGCGATATGCCCAGGCTGCGGGCGGCGTCAGCCGCCTTGCCCCCGGCCGCTTCCAGAGCCGCCAAAAGGCGGCCAACCTCTTCGGGGTCCCTGCCCGTGGCCGCCGGATCGGCCGACCCCGAGGTAAAGACCGCCGACGAAAGCGACGCCGAACCGGGACCATTGAGCATGCCGCCGATAAGAGAAGTGGCGAAATGCGCGGGCTCCAGGATATCCTCTTCGCGGACCAGGTTCATGGCCCCCTCCAAAGCATACTCCAGTTCCCTGACGTTGCCGGGCCAGTAATATTGCCCGAACGCCTCCACCAGCGCCGGCGAAATGGTTTTTACCTTTTTGCACAGCCGCTGATTCAGTTTCCCGATGAAATACTCGACCAGGATCGGAATATCCCCCCGGCGTTCCCGCAGAGGCGGTATGCCGATCAGCACCACTCCCAGCCGGAAGAACAAATCCGGCCGCAGGTGCCCATCGGTGACCGCTTTTTGCGGATGCACGTTGCAGGCGCTGATGATTTTCAGCGAAATCTCTTTTTCCCTGGCTCCCCCCACCCGCCGTATCCGCTGTTCCTGAATAGCCCGCAGCATCTTGCTCTGGAGCCCCATCGGCATCGAGTTTATCTCATCAAGAAAGATGGTACCGCCGTCGGCCATTTCCAATATGCCGGGCTTGTCCTCGGCCCCGGTGAAGGCCCCCTTGACGGTACCGAACAAAAGACCCTCCAAGAGACTCTCCGGGATGGCGGCACAGTTGAGAGCCAGGAACGGCTTCTGGCGGCGGTCGCCGGTGTCGTGGATGGCCCGGGCGAACATCTCCTTGCCGCAGCCGGTTTCGCCGTACAGCATGATGGGTGAAGGCGTCCTGGCCGCCTGGGAAGCGATTTCCAGGCTGCGGCGCATGAGAGGGTCCTGGGTGACAATCTGATTGAAGGTATGCTTAGTGGCCTTGGCGGGCTTGACTGCGTCGGACCGCTCGTCGGGCGCGGCGCTGAGGGCCAGGCTGTACTGACCGGCTATTTCTCCATACTCGTGGATGAAGCAGATGCAGCCTACCAGCTTGTCTTGGTTGAGCAAGGGAAAGACGTTGTGAATGGAGTTGATCAGTTTGCCCCGGTGAGTGAAGTAGTAACAGGGGTAATTGACCAGCGGCTTGCGGGAGAAGAGGCAGCGCAACGTGGGAAAACTGGTGTTGTCCCCGACCCGGTACAAATCCAGAATAGTCCGCCCCAGGGCCTGTTCCGGCTCCAGGTCATCGATCAGCCCCTGGGCTTTGTTGTAATAGACCAGCACCGTATGGACGTTGAGAACCATCACGCCTTCTGGGAAATCGTCAAAAAGCTGGGCGAACAGTTCGGTCTCGCTGATATCCCGGGTCATTTCTTCCAGTCCGAAATTGAGCATAGCGGCTTTTCTCCTTTTTTATAAAATAACAGGACCTTTTATTTTGTAAAGTATTTTTTTACAAAATACAAAAACCGAAAATTCCGCCGATCCTTGTTCTTCACTGTTTTCATCCTGTTATAAACCCTCCGATAAATCGGCCCCAAATATGCATAATACGCTCGCCAATATGAGACCGCATATTCAAAACCGTTGACCAGCAGGATCAATCCGCCCAGGCCGGCCATGGCCGGCCCAGTTCCACCACACCATGCCGTCATCCGCCTCGCGGGCGACGGGAGAGGGATTTTTGTGCCCTTAAGGAGGCCTTATGACGTATGACCGGCAACCCGCCCTGACGGAAACGGACCTTAATCAGATACACCAGGCTTCGATGGCCATACTGGACCGTTCCGGCGTGGTCTTCCATCATGACGGCGCCTTGGAACTTTTTAAGAAGAACGGTTTCCAGATCTCCGGCCAGCGGGTCATGATGACGGAATCCCAAGTGCTGAAGGCTTTGGAGAGCACTCCGGACCGTTTCCTATTGACGGCCCGGAACCCGGAGCGCTCCCGCTGGATCGGCGGGGACGACCGCGTCCTGGTGCCGACCTACGGGCCGCCCTTCGTGGTCGAGGCCGACGGCCGGCAGCGGGCCGGCACCCTGGCCGACTACGAACGGGCCGTCAAGCTCAATCAAACCTCTCCGGTGGCGGACGTCACCGGCTTCAAATATGTGGCCCCGTCCGACGTCCCGGCCGCCACCGCCTATCTGGACATGCTCCGGATGAGCCTGACCCTGAGCGACCAGCCCCTCATGGGCAGCACCGACGACGAACAGGCTTCCGAAAACACCATGGACCTCATGGCCCTGATCGCCGGCGGCAAAGAAAAACTGCGCGAAAAGCATCTGGCCCTGGGCCTGATCAACCCCCTCTCGCCCCTGGCCTACGCCGACGACATGGCCGGGGCCATCATCACCTATGCCCGGCATCGCCAGCCTTTGATTATTCTCAACATGATCCTGGCCGGTTCCTCCGGGCCGATCCGCCTGCCGGGCCTCTTGGCCCTGATGAACGCCGAGATCCTGGGCGGCCTGGTGCTGGCCCAGTTGGCCGGGCCGGGCACCCCCGTCATCTACGGCACCACGTCCTGCCCCATTTACATGAAAACCGGCGCGGCCGTGGTCGGCAATCCCGAGACCCTGCAAATCTCGGCCGCCACCCTGGCCCTGGCCCGGTTTTACAAGCTCCCCTGCCGCACCGGCGGCTCTTTGACCGATTCCCTGACGCCCGACGGCCAGGCCATGACCGAAGGAGCCCTGAGCGCCCTGAACGCCATGCGGGGCGGAGTCCATTTCGTCCTCCACGCGCTCGGCATGATGGGCGGCTACATCGGGCTTTCCTTTGAAAAGTGGATCATGGACGAGGAACTGTGGCAGTACGTCCTGACCGCCATGAAGCCCCTGGAGATCAGCCCCGAAACCCTGGACGTGGACGGCATCGTCGCGGTCGGCGGAGGGGGCAGCTACCTGACCCGGCCGGAAACCATGAAGCTGTGCCGCAAGGCCTTCCTCGCGCCGACGGTTTTCAACAAATATGACGAAGCCGGCTGGCGCAAGGCCGGGGGGCGGGACATCCTGGCCCGCTGCCAGACTGAACTGGCCCGCCGGGACGCGGCCTACCAAAAGCCGGCCATCGACTCCGGCCTGGAAAAAGATATTGAAACGTTGATCGGACGTCAGAAAGAGGAACGCGGCCGCAAATAGGCCGAACTGTCGCATCTTTTATTTACCGCAAAGGAGCCCCAGAGATGAGCGCCACAACGGATCACGGGAAGCCCGGCCTCCTGTCCATGTTGAATTTACGGATTTTTCTTCCCGCAGCCATTCCCTTGGTAGCGGGCATCATTTTCGGTTTCATCTACAAAGACGAGTTCGGTCAGGTGGTGGGCAAGGTCCTGAACTGGACCCTGGAATACTTCGGCTGGTTCTATACCATGGGCAGCACGTTCCTCCTGCTGGTCGCGCTGTGGGCCGGCTTCAGCCGTTACGGCAACATCAAGCTCGGGGGACCCGAGGCCAAGCCGGAGATGTCCTTTGTCACCTGGTTCGCCATTTCCCTGACCTCGGTCATCGCCATCGGCATCTGCTTCTTCGGCGTGGTCGAGCCCATGAGCCACTACCTCAACCCGCCGTCCTTCACCGGAATTGAGGCCAAAAGCGCCCTGGCCGGCGAGTGGGCTTTCCGCTTCACCTTCCTCCACTGGACTTTCCACCCCTACGGCATCTACACCGCCGCCTCGCTGTGCATAGCCGTGGCTTTCTATAACAGCAAGCAGCCTTTCAAGGTCAGTTCCGGTCTCTACGGCCTCATCGGCGACAAGGCCAAAGGCGGGTGGGGCTCGGCCGTGGACAGCCTGACGTTGTTCGCGGTGATCGGCGGGGTCTGCACCTCCTTGGGCTTCGGCGTCATGCAGATCAGCGGCGGGATGAACTATCTCTGGGGCGTCCCGGTCAACCAGTTCGTGTACGCCGTCATCGTCGGCGTCATGGCCTCCATCTACACGTTTTCCAGCTACACCGGCCTGGAGCGAGGCATCGCCTTCCTCAGCAAGTGGAATCTGAACATATACCTGTATACTTTGGCCTTCGTCCTGGTCTTCGGTCCCACCATTCATATATTGGAGACCCTGTCCACCGGTATCGGCAGTTATTTCCAGAACATCGTCGGTATGTCCCTGTACGCCGAACCCATGTTCAAGACCGGCTGGGTCGGCAACTGGAGCGACTTTTATTACGCCTGGTGGCTGGCCTTCGCGCCCATCACCGGCCTCTTCCTCATTCGCCTGGGTTACGGCCGCACCATTCGCGAATACGTGACGGTGAACCTGGTGGCGCCCTGTATCTTCGCCTTCGTCTGGTTCTCCTTCTTCGGCGGCTCGGCCATTTTTTTCGATCACTTCAAGGGCGCCGGCATTGGCCAGGCCATCGCCGACAAAGGCAACGAAGTGGCCCTGTTCGCCCTCTTCGATCAGATGCCCCTGTCGAGCTTCAACAATATCATCGCCATCGTGATGGTGGCCCTGTCCTTCATCACCAACGCCCACTCGGTGACCTCCACCACGGCGGCCATGACCACTAAGGGCTTCGGCTCCAGCCGCGACAACCTGGAGGCTCCCGGCAGCATGAAGATATTCTGGGGCCTGGCCATGGGCGCAGCCGCCTGGTTGGCCCTGGCCGGCGGCGGCACCCAGGGTCTCCAGACCACCTCCATCATCTGCGGCCTGCCGATCCTGGTGGTGCTAATCATCATGAGCGTCGGGCTGATCCGCTGGCTCAAGAACCAGAAAGACGTCGACAAGGTCAGCCTGGTCACCGTCAACGGCGAAGCCATTAACGGCAAGTAATCAACCTGACCCGGGGCGGGTCCACCGCCCCGGCCGGATCGATCGGCGGTCGGTCCGCCGGAATCATACAGGAGCATACAGACAATGGATAAAAAGTTTCTCTACCTGAGTTTTGAAGATGTGATGAAAGTCAACGTGAGCATGCCTGAAGTCATAGCGGCCGTGGAAGCGGGCTTTGTGGAAATGGGTAACGGCCGCGCCGAGATGCCGCCCAAGAACGCCATTCACCCCGGGACCGGCGGCGACAACTATATTCACGGCATGCCCTGCTACATCCCGGGCATGAATTCAGCCGGCATCAAATGGGTGGCCGGGTATCCGGGCAATCTTCAGAAACAGTTGCCCTACAACACCGGCCTCTTGGCCCTGAACGATGTGGAGAACGGCTTAATCTACGCGCTGATGGACTGCCGGTGGATCACCACCAAGCGCACCGGCGCGGCCTCGGCCATTTCCGCCAAATACCTGGCCCGGCCCGAATCGGAGACCATCGCCGTCATCGCCTGCGGGGTGCAGGGGCATTCCAACCTGGAGGCCATGCACGCCCAGTTCAAGCTCAAGAAGGTGCGGGCCTACGATCCGCTGCCGAGCCAGATGGATAAGCTCGTGGCCTACGCCCGCACTCTGGGTTTGGAGGCCGAAGCCTGCCCCGATCCGGAAAAGGCCGTGCGCGGGGCGGACATCATCGTCTCCAGCGGACCCATTCTGAAAAAGCCCTATGACACGGTCAAAGAAGGTTGGATGGCCGAAGGCGCTTTCGCCTCGCTGGTCGATTTTGACTCCTCCTGGTCCCGGGCCGCCCTGGCCCAGGCCGACAAGTGGACCACCGACAACATCGGCCAGTACAACCATTACAAGGACGATCTGGGCTATTTCCAGAACTGCCCGGTCCTGCACGCCGAACTGGGCGAGATAGTGGTCGGTAAAAAGAAGGGCCGCGAAACCGCCAAGGAGCGCAACTTCGCCGCCAACCTCGGCCTGGCCCTGGACGACATGGCCGTGGCCCCGATCATTTATAAGCGGGCCAAGGAAATGGGCATCGGCACCTGGCTGCCGCTGTAAGACGTTGTCCGGCCGGGCTTCCGGCCCGGCCGCTTTCACAATACTTAAGAAAGGTGATGATATGACCACAAAGGGAATGAACGTTGACGAGCTTCGTTTCACCCCGGAACTGCGGATGATCAACGACGCCCAGATCGACCGCATTCACGGGGCCACCATGGACGTGCTGGAACGCACGGGCGTGCAGATGAGCCATCCCAAAGCCTTGGAAATCATGCATGGCCTCGGGGCCCGGATCGACGGGCAGCGGGTGCGCATCCCCTCCTGGATGGTGCAGAAGGCCCTGAGCACCGCGCCCCGGCGCATCAACCTCGGCAACCGCCACGGTCAGACCGCCGTGACCCTCGGCGGCCGCCGCAACTGGTTCGGCCCCAGTCTGGACTGCATCTATTGGCAGGACCCGACGACCAACGAACGCACCCGCTTCACCAGCGAACACTGCCGCCAGGCCGCCTCCCTGGCCGAAGCCTGTGAAAATTTCACCTGGACCATGGTCATCGGCATGGCCGACGATCATCCGCCGGAGAGCGCCGACAAGGTCATCATCCGCCGGGTGATGGAAAACACCACCAAGCCCTTCGTCTTCTGCTGCAACGATCTCGAAAGCGTCAAGGCCACCTACGAGATGGCCCTCCTGGTCCAGGGCGGGAAGGAAGTCTTCGATGTCGCGCCTCTGGTCGTCCACTATTCGGAGCCCATTTCGCCCCTGGTCTATTACGACCCGGCGATTGAGAAGCTGATGTACTGCGCGGAAAACCGCATTCCGCTCATCAACTTTCCGGCGCCCCAGTGCAGCGGCACGGCTCCGTCCACCCTGGCCGGGAACGTGGTGCAGGGCAGCGCCGAATCGCTGTCGGGCCTGGTGCTGCACCAGGCGGTCAACCCCGGCGCGCCCTTCATCTACGGGGCCTACACCACGGTCATGAACATGCGGACCTCCATCTTCTCCTACGGCGCGCCGGAACTGTCGATCATGGTCGGGGCCCTGGCCCAGATGGCCCAGTATTACGGCCTGCCGTTCTTCGGCACGGCCGGCTGCACCGACGCCAAATTCGCCGATCCCCAGGCCGCCGCTGAAGCAACTTTGCAGACCCTGACCTCGGCCTATATCGGCTCGGGCCTGATTCATGACTGCGCGGCCTGGATCGACCACGGCTCGACCGTGTCCCCGGCCTACATGGTGATGGTCAACGAGATCCTTTCCAACGTGCGAGTGATGATGGGCGGCCTGGAAGTGAGCGCGGAAGCTCTGGCCGCCGACGTCATCGACAAGGTCGGCCCCGGCGGCAACTATCTGCGGGAGAAGCACACCCTGAAGAATTTCAAAAAAGTGTTCTACTCCGACCTGTGGGACCGGAGCCTTATGGAAAACTGGATCGAGGAAGGCGGTCGCACCTTTGACGTCCGCCTGCGCGACAAGACCCTGGCCATGATGTCCAAGGAGACCGCGCCCCTCTCCGCCGACGTGCTGAAGGAATTCGACAAGATGCAGGCCACCTGGACCACCGATCCCAAATTCAAGACCATCTGAAAAACGGGGCTCCCCGGCGGCTGAACCCGCCGGGGAATCACCATCCACGACATACAGGAGGAAACCATGCAGTCCCGACAACATGATCGTTCCATCAATCTGATGAAGACGCGCAAGAACCATACCTGCTACGGCATGGGGCTCGGCATCATGATTCTCGACGACGTCTATCCCGGTTTTCCGGGCGACGTCCGCAACGCTTCGGCCTGGGGATTTCCCGTCCAATACGACCTCGTCCAGAACGTGGACATCAAGATGCTGGTCTTCGACCCGGACAAGACGCCCTGCCGCGCGCCCATCATTGAAGCGGCCCAGCGGCTGGAACGCATGGGCTGCCGGGCCATCGCCGCCGAATGCGGCTATTTCGCCTGGTTCCAGGAGGATGTGGCCGGAGCGGTGGATATTCCCGTTTTCATGTCCAGCCTTTTGCAGGTGCCCGTCATTCAGCGCACCATCGGCCCGAAAAACGATGTGGGCATCGTCTGTTTCCGCAAGCCCTGTCTGACCGAGGATCATTTGAAAAAAGTCGGCATCGTGCCCGGCTCCAATTACAAAATCATCGGCGCGGAGGACGACTGCCCGGAATTCGACAAGCTGTGGGATTATTCCCGCCGCCCGGCCGTGCCCGAATCCGAGTATGAAGCTTCGGAAAGGGATATGGTCAAGCTCTGCCGCCGCTTTGTCAAAGAGAATCCCTCCATCAAATCCATCATGCTGGAATGCACCGGCATGCAGCCGTTCGGCCGGGCCATTCAGCGCGAACTGGATATGCCGGTCTACAGCTGGTCCACGCTTCTGGATTTCGCCTGGTCGGTGGTCGCCCACCGTGATTTTTACGGCCATGTGTGAGGCCGATTTTTAGATGCCCCTCCGGCGGGTTCGGAGCTTTTCAGGTCAAGCCACATTCAATCAGGACCGGAATGAGTGCGGCTTGACCTCATGAGGTGCCCCTATGAACGAGCACACCAAAAGCCTGATATTCATTCACATCGCGGTGCTTCTTTTCGGGTTCTCGGCACTTTTCGCCAGACTTATCGATCAATCCGCGCTGGTCATCACCGGAGGGCGTTCGGTTTTGTCCGCCGCCTTTCTGCTGATCGTGGTTGTGGCGGCGCGGAAAAAATTGCGACTGAACTCCGGGCGCGACTTGATGCGGACGATAGCTGCGGGTTTTTTTTTCGGCGTTCACCTGTTCGGCTATTTCCAGGCGATCCAGCTTTCCACCGTGGCCATCGGGGTCATAACCTTCGCGACCCTGCCCATCTTCACCGCTTTTCTGGAGCCGCTTTTTTTTGACGAAAAGCTCGCGCCGCGAACCGTCGGCTGTGCGATCCTCATGTTTTTGGGCATACTCATCACCGTGCCCTGGGGCGTGCTGAAAGAATCCTCCGGCACCCTGCCGGGGCTGCTGATCGGCCTGGTCGCCACCTTGGGATACGCTTTGATGTCCGTTTTAAACCGGGACCTGACCAGGAAATACGACACTTTCGTCATCGTGTTTTATGAGCACCTGACCCTCGGGCTCTTGTCCATACCCGTGTTCTGCCTGCTGCGGCCGGTTTTCTCCGCGACGGATCTGTTGTGGCTGGCCGTGGCCGGAATAGTCATCGCGGCGGGGGGCCATTATCTTTTCGTCCAGGGTCTCAAGCGGGTCAAAATCAGTACGGCCGGCATCATCGCCGGCCTGGAGACGGTCTATGCCATCGTGTTCGCTTCGCTGCTCCTGCGCGAAATCCCGACCGCCAATGAAATCGCGGGCGGGCTGGTCGTTTTCTCGGTCGCGACCTACATGACGCTGCCGGGTAAGACCGGATTACCAGGAAGGCGGCGAAGTATCGTCATCAGCACCGACCGCCCGAATTAGGGGCCGTATTGAGTTGAAACCGGATACTCTACCATGCGAAAACTTGTTTTAGGCATTGACACCGGGGGAACCCACACCGATGCGGTGATCTTCGACCCGGCCACCCGTATCGTTCTGGCCTCGGCCAAGGCGGAGACCACTCACCACGATTTGAGCCTGGGCATCGGGCGGGCGCTGGCCGAACTGGGGCGGCGCGAGTGGCCCGGCGGACTGGCGGCCGTGGACCGCCTCCACCTCTCCACCACCCTGGCCACCAACTCCATCGCCGAGGGATTGAGCGGCCGGGTGGGGCTGATCATGATCGGCTATGACCGCCGGCAGGAGGCGGTCACGGCAATGGCCACCCGGCTGCCGCTGACCGAACTGGTGTTCATTGATGGTGGGCACGACTATTACGGACGGGAGGAGCGGCCCCTAGACGAGGAGGCCCTGCGGCGGGAGGTGGCCGCGCTGGAGCCCGTGGTTCAGGGCTGGGCCGTGTCCGGCCTGTTCAGCGTCAAGAATCCCGGCCATGAACTGGGCGCGGCCCGGATCATCAAGTCCTTGTCCGACAAGCCCGTGACCATGGGCCGCGACCTGACCGGCCAGTTGGACGCCGTGCGCCGGGCAGCCACCGCCGCGCTCAACGCCGGGCTGGTGGTCATCATTCGGAGGCTTCTGGACGCAGTGAAAGAGTCGGCAGCCGAGGCTGGGCTGGGTGCGGCCCGCCTTCTGGTGGTCAAGGGCGACGGCAGCCTGGTCAGCGAGGAATGGGCCCGGGAAAGACCCATCGAAACCGTGGTCTCCGGCCCGGCGGCCAGCCTGGTGGGGGCCCGGGTGCTGGCCCAGGGCCTGTTGACGCCGGCGGAAAAAGCCCTCTGGACCGTGGACGTGGGCGGCACCACCACCGACCTGGCCCTGATCAAAGATGGCCTCCCGGAGGTCAATCCCGACGGGGCCCGCGTGGGCGACTGGAACACCATGACCGTGGCCGTGGAAAACATGACCACCGGCCTGGGCGGAGACAGCCTGGTCCGTTTCGAGCGGGATGGGCGGGTCACCATTGGCCCCCGTCGGGTGGTGCCTCTCTGTCGTCTGGCCCGCGACTGGCCCCAGGTAGTCAAGGATCTGCAAGTCCAGCAATACGAACGGATTCCTGCCAGCCAGGCCGGCTGCTTTTTCCTGCCGGGTCTGCCGCCGGAGCCGGATATGACCGACGATGAACGCCGCATCCGCCAAGCCCTGGAACGGGAAACCCCGCTGCCGCTGGCCCGATACCTGGCCAAATCCTTCGCGGACGGGCACCAGTTCGCTGGGTTGGAAGGCCTGCGCCACCCCTCGGTGCAGATCGCCGCTTTCACGCCCACCGACGCCATGGCCATCCTGGGCCTGTACCGCGACGGCAACCGGGAGGCGGCCGTGCTGGGGGCCGAACTCCTGGGGCTCCGCCAGAAAACGGCCCCCGACCAGATAGCCAAGATGGTGCTGGACGAGTTCGCGCGGCGCTTGGCCGAAGAAATCATCAGCCACGCCTTCCGCCGTCAAGGGTTGCCTCTGGACCCGGCCGAGTTCGGGCCCCAGGGCCTTCTAGGTGCGGCCTTCGGCCGACGGGAAGCCGGGAACATGGAAATATCGGTGCGGAGCCTTGACACGGTGATCCTCTTGGGTGCACCGGTCAATGTCCTGATGCCGTTTCTGGGCCGATATCTGCACGGCCGCATCATCGTGCCGCCCTGCTTCGAAGCCGCCAGCGCCGTAGGCGCGGCCGCGTCCCCGGTCTATCTGAAGCGCCAGGTGGAGATTCACAGCCTGCCGGGCTTCTCCGGATTCCGGCTGTTTCTGCCGCACCGGCTGGTGGACGGCGAGACCGTCGACGAACTGGCGGACATTGCCATCCGGGAGATGGAAGCCCACATGCGGAACCTGGCCCTGATGGCCGGGGCCGCCCGGCCCGCCGTGACCGTGTCCCGCGCCGACCGCCGCCTCACCCTGGAAGAGGACGAATGCTGCCTCGGGGCCACCCTGACCTTCACCGTCAAAGATGAAGTGATCAAACCAGATATCAGATGAGTTGAGGCCCAAAACGAAATCGTCATTCCGGTGCCCATAAAACCAAATACGCGTGGCGACTTTAAGCGACGCTGATGTTCGCCGCTATTTCAACACGCCGACCAATTACGATTCCCGCATTACAGTTTAAAGATCGGGGCGTAGCCATAACCGCGCTGGCCTATGGAACTGGCTTAAGCGGTTTTGATCTGACTGACCACCCGCCGCGACAAGACCTCATTCCCTCCCATTTGGAACCCCACTCCATCATCGGCAAAAGTAGTATACAGGCAGTATAATTTTGTGACTCCATTCTGGACTCTTGATTTACTTTGCATTATCATATTGATTATAAAGATATTTATTCTAGAATAACATTTGTATACATTGTCTATGGTAAACGATAGAGTCCAAAGCCAACGGCATCGAACAGTTCCGTAAAGGCGACAATCTGGCCCGCACCATCGAAGTGAAAGCGTGAAGACGCTGTGTGAAAAAACGGGCCGGGCATTTCAGGAAATGTATTTTTTCCTCAAGGAACAGGCCGAGACGGATTTCAAGGAGCCACGACGATAGGGTATGGAAGCGATCAAGCTGTTGGCTGTTTTTCTGGTAATGCTTATTCTGATTTTCTCATTCAAGCGGAGCTTGTCGGTTGCCTTTGGAATTGGCTGTGTTCTCTTGGCTGGTCTTTTTCAATTCGATCCCCGGGAGGCCTTGGAACTGGCGGTCCAGTCGGTGCTATCCCGAAGCACTCTGGCCATCGTGGCCATTTATTACACCGTGACCTTCCTCCAAAAAATGATGGAGCTTAAGGGGCATATATCGCTGGCGGAAACGTCGCTCCTGAACATCACCAACAACAAGCGCCTCAGCGCCGCCGCCGCGCCGATGTGCGTGGGCCTCATGCCCAGTCCCGGCGCGGTCATCATCGGCGGGGCCATGGTGGAATCAATTTACGGTGACAGTGTCAATAATGAGGACAAGAACTTCGTGACCAGCTACTTTCGCCACGTTCCCGAAGCGTTCGTGCCGACGTATGGGGCCATCGTCCTGGCCTGCGAATTGGCGGGAGTTCCGGCCGGTGAATTTGTGCTGTATATGCTGCCCATGGCGGCGGCCGTTTATTTGGCGGGCTATTTCATGGTTTTGATCAAGCTGCCCAAAGAGACCGGTCTGCCGCCGAAGAAGGAGAAGCTGAAAGACCTCCGGAATATCCTTCTGGCGCTCTGGCCGATATCGGCCATAATCCTCCTGGTCCTCTCGGTACACGTGGACGTCTACCTGGTCACCATATTCGTCATCATCCTGTATTTTTTTGTCAACAGGTTCAAATTTCAACAGATCAAGCCCTTTTTCAAATCGTCTTTTGAATCAAAGATCATTTTCAGCACCATCTTCATACTCATTTTCAAGGATTTCGCCTTGACGTCCGGAGCGGTCGACGCGCTGCCGCATCTTTTGGCCCGGCTGCCCCTGCCGGATTATCTGATATTCAGCCTGGTGTTTTTCATCGGTTCAGTCGTCGCCGGAGCCACTGCCGTCGCCGCCATCGGCATTCCCATGGCTTATGTGGCCATGCCCGACGGCGGCGTGCCCCTCCTGGTCCTTTTGTCCACCATGGCTTTTCTGGCCATGCAGGTTTCCATCTCCCATATTTGTCTTTTCCTGTCCTCCATCTTTTTTAAGGTGGAGGTCGCTTCCTTGATTAAGAGGACCATTCCCGTCATTTCGGTTTTATGCCTTATCGTAATCGGTTATTACCTTATCCTGGCCTGATTTGGACTCCGGAGCACATGAAGGCGGGCAGAAGGCCGCCAACATCGTCGGCAAAACGCGACTCTTGGGTTTGACCATGGTGTTGGTGAAAATCGGTTAAACTGCCCCGATGCGGCCGGACAGGCAGTAAAAATCCGGGCAGGCCATGGTGCCGGTGGGCAGACACATGATTTCCTGGCTGTCGAGTATACCAACTGAACACTTTGGAATATAGCGCTACCCCTGATCCTCTCTCGTTCAGGCGGGCGACGCTATACTACCCTCATCAGTCAAGCCCCGTCAATGTTGGCGGGGTTTCTTTATGGAAGCTTTGTGTGGAATCCACACAGGTGCGATTTCTCTGTTGGCAGGTGCGGATGAAGACAGAAGCAACGAGCCACCTGACTACCGTATGGCTGCCCGGATTTTTTCAGCACTGGAGATGGCCAATCCCACGGGTTCTTCCGACCATTGGGTTCGCAGATTCCGAGCAAAGTTCGTCTGCGATACACCATATTCTTTCCATTACGCACATATTTGGAAAATGGCAATAAATGAATTGCACATAAAGATCGTTCGTGGGCTCATATCGATCCCCAAATGATGCCAATCACTATCTGAAGCGAAGAAGACTCCAACAATATAACTAACCGCAACGATCATGCCACGCTCCACAAGTAACGTTATAAATTTATTGGGGTAATAGATAGGGCGTTTTTTTTCAATTCTAGGCTTGACAGGTGACAGAAGGCGGTGTATTGTAATTTGAAAATAGTCAACAATTTACAAATTGACCGAATCCGATTGCGCTTCCATTTTGTTTAGGTTATATTGCTCTTCAGCAAACTGAGGTGCAGAAATGACCGCAACTATTAATAACGTCGCCCGGCAGACCCTGACGGAAATGGCTTATGATGAAATTCTCAAGGCCATCGAAACCGGACTGTTGAAGGCCGGCGAGAAAATAAACGAAAGCAACCTGGCCAAGAACCTGGGCATCAGCCGTTTTCCGGTTCGGGAGGCCTTGCGGTCGCTGCAAAAAATCGGACTGGTCACCTTTGAACCCTTCAAAGGGGTCCGGGTCACTCCGGTGACCAATGCCCACATGCAGGACATTTTGCAGGTGCATTTTTCTCTGGAAGAGATGGGCCTCCGCCTGATGATGCAGAACCTGACCCCGGAACGCATTGCGGTTCTGGAGAACTGCATCCAGGGCATGAGACTGTCGGCCAACCCGGTGGATTTAATCAATGCCGATCTGGGGTTTCACCAGGCCATCTGCACCTTTTCCGGCAATGCTCCGCTGTTGATGACCTGGTTGCCGCTGGCCTCACATATGCGGGTCTGCTTGCACGCCGGAGTCCCTATGTTCGAGAACCGGGACGATTTTATTCAGGCCCACGCGGTACTTTTGGAGAAGATCAAGAGCGGGGATGTCGAACAGACCCTGACGGCCATGCGCGGCCATTACAATTTTAGAATTGAAAAGTTGATCGCCGCTCCTGAACTTGAGCTGACCGTATCGTAATTTTTTCGACGCTGTTCTCATGGCGTAGTTTTTTACCGGAATTCAGGCCCGGCCCCGAATGGCTCAAGGGAATGGGTAAGTTCGGGCACAGGATAGGTTTGCCAAAAAAATGGAGGAGCCCCTGGCGGCCGGCTTTATGACCGCCGACATGCATCCCAAACATCATTGTTAAGTAGTCGCCTCAGCATCGGGTCCACTTGACCATCGGCCCGGCCGAAGGCCCCTCATCAACCGAAGTCTCGCGATAGTAACAGCCCCTGTTGGTATCACCGGATTTGGGTGCGCCATTGGTGTGCCCTGAATCCGGGATGGGAAGCGCATGCCCGGGGGCGTCTGGAGGTAGCATGAGCATTTTGGAAACTGTCGAACTCTGCAAACATTTCGGCGGGCTGGCGGCGGTCAATCAGGTCAGCATCCGGGTGGAGCCGGGTGAAGTGGTGGGCCTGATCGGGCCGAACGGCGCCGGAAAGACGACTTTCATCAACGCCGTGGCCGGGCTCAACCCGCCGACGGCCGGCCGGGTTCTCTTCGACGGCCACGACACCAGCGGCTGGGCGCCGGAAAAAATGTGCCACATCGGCTTGTCCCGCACCTTTCAAATTCCCCGGCCGTTTCCTAAAATGAGTGTTTTGGAAAATGTCCTGACCGCCGCCACTTTCGGGTTGTCCCACCGGGGAGATCACCGGAACCTGGCCGACCGGAGCCTCGAAGCCCTGGATTTTGTTCAACTGAACCAGTCTCCCGACAGCATCTGCGAAACGCTGAACACCGTGCAGCTTAAAAGGGTTGATTTGGCCCGGGCCTTGGTGACCAAGCCGAAAATGCTGTTTCTCGACGAATTGGCCGCCGGGCTGACCGACGGCGAATTGGGCGACATGATCAGGCTCATCAAGCAGATTCAGGCGGAGGGCATCACCATCCTGATGGTCGAGCACATCATGAAGCTGATCATGAATGTCTGCGACCGGCTGGTTGTGCTGAACTTCGGCACTAAAATCGCCGAGGGTCCGACCCTGGAAGTGGCCAATAATCCAGATGTCCTGGAAGCGTATTTCGGTTCCGGTCCCTGCCACTGATCCGTAGTTTCCGCCCGAACTCCGGGCTCCCTGAGAGGTGAGGATTGTTTTTGGAAGTGAAAAATCTCGACGCCGGCTATGGCTTTCTGCATGTTCTGCGAAATATGAGTTTCGGCCTGGAACGCGGCGAGTACGTCTGCCTGATCGGCCCCAACGGGGCGGGCAAGAGCACCACGCTGAAAACCATCGCGGGTTTGCTGAAGCCGATGAGCGGAGCTGTGACCTTCAACGGCCAGGACATCATCGGGCTCCCGGCCAACCAGGTCGCAGCCCTGGGCCTGGCCTACATTTCCGAGGAAATGAACCTTTTCGTCAACATGTCGGTCCATGAGAACCTGATAATGGGCGGCTATCTGATCCGGGAAAAGGACCGGCTGCAAAGCCGCCTTGAATATGTCTATGATCTTTTCCCCCGGCTCAAGGAACGCGCCAAACAGTTGGCCGGCACCATGAGCGGCGGGGAGCGTAAAATGCTGGCCATCGGCCGGGCGCTGATGTCCTATCCGCTTCTGTTATTGGTGGACGAGCCGTCTTTCGGGCTGGCCCCCAAGATTACGGACAAGGTCTTTGAAGCCCTGGGCACGCTTAACGAACAGGAGATGACCATTGTGGTGGTGGAACAGAACGTGAACAAAACTCTGGCCTGCACCCAGCGGGGCTATGTGGTGGAGTTTGGGGCCATCAGCGTGGCCGGGACGTGCGCGGAGCTGGCTTCCAATGAACATGTCAAGAAGGCGTATTTAGGCGTATAGAGAGTTTCTCGCTGTCACACAGTAAAAGAAGAACGCGGACAAGGAACAATCGGTCAGTAAGGATCGAGGCGCCTCGGATCGGCCCTGGGCGGCCCCCGGCGGCGGCGAAGCTGTACCTTTTTCCGGTCGCGCTCCAGATAAAAAGGAGGAGGTACGATGAATCAAAAAGCGAATCCTGGCTTCAAAAAGGTTTTTTCGGCCGCCGGGACGACCGTTGTCCTGTGCTTGATTTTACTGGCCCTGGCCACCTGGCTCAGGGGGCCGTATGTGCTCATCAATGTTCTGGTCACCGCCGGGATGCTGTCCATCATGGCTTTGGGGCTGTCCTTGATCTTTGGGGTCATGAATGTGGGGATGTTCGCCCACGGTGAATTCTTCATGGTGGGTACCCTGGTCGGCTATTACTTTTTTACCCCGGTCAACAACTGGCTCCAGGGGCACCCCCACGCGGTCATTCAGTTCCTGGCTCCGCTGATCGGCATTTTTCTGGCTTTTCTGGCGGGGTCGGTCATCGGCGTGGTGGTGGAAAAGCTGATCTTCAAGCCGCTTCGGGCCCGCAGCCGGGAGAACTGGGTTTTGAACACTTTTCTGGTCACCGTGGGCCTGAGCGTGGTTATGATCAATCTGCACCAACTGCTTTTCGACAGCCAGTTCAAGGGCATCGTGGCCTACTGGCCGGGTGCGCCCCTGGATATCATGGACGTCTTCATCTCCCGCGACCGGGTGGCGGCGGTGATCCTGAGCCTGCTTACCATCGTCGCCTTCTGGCTGTTCATGCGCTTCAGCCGCACCGGACGGGCCATCCGGGCCGTCAGCCAGGATGAAACCGGCGCCCTGATGGTGGGCATCAATATGCCCGTCATCATCACTCTGACCATGGCCCTGAGCTGCGGCCTGGCCGCCCTGGCCGGCTCCAGCCTTCTCTTCATGTATCCCTCCTATCCGGCCGTGGGGTTGGAACCGTTGTACATGTCCTGGTTCGTGGTCATTCTGGTGGGCATGGGCAACATCATGGGCTCGCTTCTGGGCGCTTTCATGGTGGCCATCTTCAAAGTACTGACCGTGGAATTCATCGGGGCGGGCTGGGATTTCGTCATCCCCACCGGTTTCATCATGCTGGTGTTGATTTTCAAGCCCAGCGGCATTCTCGGCTCTGAAGTCCGGGGCGTTCTGGATCAATAAGGAGAGAATCATGATTTCCGCCGACACGCAAACCGTTAATCCCATGAGCGCCCAAGCGGCCGTTTCCAGCGGCCGCGATCCCCTGAACCTCTTTCTGGCCCGGCTGGGGCTGAACCCGCTGGCCCTGCTGGCCTTGCTGTTCATGTTCAGCCTGCCGCTGATACCGGCCTTTCAAGCGCCTTATATTCTTCGTTGGCTGACTGTGGCCGCCTATGTGGCGGCGGCGACCATCGCCTTTGATTTCACGTCCGGCTACATCAATATCGTCAATTTCGGCTTAATGGCCTTCTCCGGCGTCGGGGCCTATGCCTCGGCCATCATCTGCCAGAGATACGGCCTGTCCCCCTGGCTGACCATGCTCATCGGCGGCCTGGCGTCAGGAATTCTAGGCTTTTTCACCGGCATCATTACCCTGCGCCTGCGGGGCATATTCGCCGCCTGTCTGGCCTGGTTCGTCGGTTTGGCCCTCATGGGCCTGGCCATCAAACTGGTCTTCCTGACCCGGGGGCCGGCCGGCTTGATGACCGCCAGGCTCTTCGATACCGGTTCCAACGTGCCGTACTATTATACGGTCATGACCATGCTGGTGGCTTTTTACATCATCTGCTCCGTCATCGTGCGCGGCCATATCGGCCTGGCCTTCAAGGCCATCGGCCAGAACATGGACGCGGCCCGCACGTCCGGCATCAGCCCGGTGTTTTACCGTATTCTCAACTTCACCACCAGTTGCGCCCTGGTCGGGGTCTTAGGGGGATTTTACGCCCACTATTACGGTATACTCACCCCGGACATCATGCACACCTCCAAGACCGTGGAGATCCTGGCCATATCCTACATCGGCGGGCGGGCTTCCCTCTGGGGCGGGGCGACCATCGCTTTTCCCTTCCTCATTCTGATGGAATTCATTCGCTCTTCGCTTTCCGACTACCCCGGGATAAATCTCATCATTTACGGCCTTATCCTCATCCTGATCATGATTTATTACCCCGGCGGCGCGGCGGCTCTGTATAAAAGCGTGATCAACCGACTGAAAAAGTATCCCGCGATTGCCTGGCTCACCGGAGGCGCGAAATGAATTGCCCCAGCATTTTCAACGACGTCCTGGGGCCGGTCATGCGGGGGCCCTCCAGTTCCCACTCCGCCGCCTCGGTCCGTATCGGCCTTCTGGCCCGCGATCTTATGGACGGAGTCTTCCAGGAAGCCGTGTTCACCTTCGACCCCGACGGCTCGCTCGCCGCCACCTATCACAGCCAGGGCGCGGATATGGGGTTGTACGGCGGCCTCCTGGGGCTGGACCCGGCCGACGAAGGGCTGCTGTCCGCCGGAAAAACTTTGAAGGACAACGGGTGCCGGGTGACCTTCAAAATCGAACCCTTTCCGGCTCCCCATCCCAACACGTACTGGATTGACCTGAAAAACGACCGGGAGAGCCTGTGCATGGTGGCCATTTCCACCGGCGGGGGCATGATTGAGATTCTGGAAATAGACGGGTTCCCCGTGGACATGAAGGGTGATTATTGTGAGAGCCTGATCTGGACCCGGCCCGGCCGGGCCGGAGAAGTGCTGGAAAAATTCGGCGCGGCGCTGGCCCACGCCGACCAGGTCATAACCAACGACAAGGACGACCGCTCGCTGATTCAGGTCAAGGCCGGCCGGTTTATGGACGACGACGCCTGGCGGGCCCTGGCCGCGCATCCCGCCGTTCTCCGGGCCAGGCAACTGCGGCCGGTCTTGCCGGTTTTGTCGCGGCGCGACCTGGAGGTGCCCTTTCTGACACCGGAGGAAATGCTCAAGGCTCGGCCGGGGGCGGCGAAATTCTGGGAGTTGGCCGTTGAATATGAAGCCCAACGGGGCGGCGTTTCAGCGGATGAAATTTTGGAAAAAATGCGGCGGCTTCTGGCCCTGATGCGGAAATCCCTGGCCGGGGGCCTCGAGGGCACCACGCATCAGGACCGCATGCTGGGGCCGCAGTCCCTCAAGTACGGCTCGATGCTGGCTGAGGACAAGCTCCTGGAAGGGCGGCTGCTCAACAGGATGCTGTGGTATACGGCCGCGCTGATGGAGGTTAAAAGCAGCCTCGGGGTTTTTGTGGCCGCGCCCACCGCCGGTTCCTGCGCCGCTTTGCCCGCCGCCTGCCTGGCCATGGGCGATCATTACGGTCATGACGACGAGCGCCTGGTCAAGGCTCTCCTGTCGGCCGGCCTGGTGGGCGTCTTCATCGCCTCCGGTTCCACCTTCGCCGCCGAAGTCTGCGGCTGCCAGGCCGAGTGCGGCTCGGCCTCGGGCATGATCACCGCCGCGCTCCTGACCTTGATGGACGCGGACGTGGCTGCCCACCTGGCCGGCGTTTCCCTGGCCTTGCAGAACATTTTCGGTTTGACCTGCGACCCGGTGGCCGAACGGGTGGAGGTGCCCTGCCTGGGCAAGAACGTTCTGGCCGTCAGCAACGCCTGGAGCGCGGCCAACCTGGCCCTGGCCGGTTTTGACCCGGTCGTGCCTTTGGGTGAGGTCATCACGGCCATGGACGAGGTCGGGCGGAGCCTCCCCGCTTCTCTGAGATGCACGGGTAAAGGAGGATTGTCGATCACTCCCACCGCCCGGAAAATAAGTCGGCAATTGTCTTGAATGGTATCTCCCGTCTCGGGAGGACAGAAAAAAATCTGACGGTCAGGGATACTGAGGGATGCCCGCGTCGCGGAAAGGAGGTTTTGGAAAAACTAAAACCATTATGAAAGTCCTTGGTACATCACAGCCGACGGATCGCTCCGCCTCTTTTCCGGCGGCCGGCCCGGTCCGGCGAACTCTCAAATCAGGAGGTTTTATGAAAAAGATTCTGGTATTGGCCACCCTGGCCATGTTCTCCCTCGGCGTATTGACCACCGGCCTCTCGGCCCAGGAGAAAGTGCTCCGGGTGGGCGTGGTCGGACCCTTCACCGGCGCCCAGGCCAAGGTCGGGGCCGAGTTCAAGATTTCCACGGAAATGGCGCTGGAAAATATCAATTATAAGGTCGGCGACTACAAGCTGGAACCGGTCTGGATCGATTCGCAGTACGACCCGGCCAAGGCCACCAGCGCCTATTCCGAGGCGGTGGACAAGAAGGGCATTGACGTGGGCGTCTTAAACTGGGCCAGCTCGGTTTCCGTGGCGCTGATGGACCTGGTTGCCGTCTACAAGATTCCCCACTTCTTCGGTTTCGGGGCCACCGAGGTGGTTAATCAGAAATACCACAGCGATCCGGAAAAATATTCGTACTGGTCCACCAAGGGTTGGCCTGTGCCGGCCAACCTGATGCAGGGCTATGTGGAGGCCGTGGAAGCGGCTATCGCCAAGGGCGACTGGAAGCCGGAGAAGAAAGCCATCGCCATTTACGGTGAAGACAGCGACTGGGGCCGGAGCGCCGGCGGAGCCTTGAAGGAAGTTTTCAGCAAGGCCGGCTGGGAAGTGGTCAGCGAGGATTATTTTCCCAACACCCAGACCGATTTCTATTCTCTCTTGAATCGCTATCGCTCTCAAAAAGTGGCGGTCATCGCCGGCACCTGCAACTATCCGGGTATGGGCGCGCTGATTAAGCAGTCCAAGGAAGTGGGCCTCAAGGCGGTCATCGTCGCTGACGGCATGGGCTGGGTCGGCAACTGGTACGACATGGCCGGAGCGGCCGGCGAAGGCGTCGTGGACATGATCCCCCAACTGACCACCCCGGAAGCCAAAGCCTGGGCGGAAAAATTCGAAGCCCGCGCCGGGTATAAGCCCAGCCCCTCTTCGGGCGGCTTGGCCTATGACGGCGTCGGCTTGTTGATCAAAGTATTGAACCGGACCTTGGAAAAGCACGGCGAGCTGAACAAGGAGAAAATCCACGAGGTTCTCGTCAGCGAAGTTCTGACCGGCAAGCTGGCCTACACGAAAGAGGACGGGGCCATCATCATGAAGTCTTTGCGCTATACGCCGGAAACGGTGCCCGATCCGGTGGTCGGCGCGGACGGTTATTTCTTCCCGGTTTTGCAGTATGACCGAGACGGCGTCGGCCACATCATTTATCCGCCCGACATCGCGGTCACCGGCTTCAAGGCCCCCTAGCCCTTATACATCAATGAACGCCCCGCGCCGACCCGGCGCGGGGCCCCTAGAGGACGCCTGCCTGATTCAGACGTTCCCGCCGGAGGCGCGCTCACCGCCGGCCACAATCAGATCACCATATTGAGGAGACATATCATGACCATCAGCATCCCTGACTTGAAATTCCGCCCCAAGATGACCGTCCTGAGCCCGGAGCAGATTAAGGAAATACACTGGGCTTCCCTGGAAGTCCTGGAACGCACCGGCATCGCCGTCAGCCATCCCAAGGCTCTGGAATACCTTGACGGCGCCGGTTGCCGGGTCAACGGTAACCGGGTACGCATCCCCGCCTCGCTGGTGGAGGAATGCCTGCGCCGCGCCCCGCACCGCCTCACCCTGGGTCGCCGCGACGGCCGCCGGGAGGTTTTTCTGCAAGGCGGCAACAGTTGGTTCGGGCCCAGTCTGGACTGCCTCGACTTCCTGGACCCGGTCAAGGGACGGCTGCCGTTCACGCTGGAACACTGCGCCTACAACGCCCGGGTGGCCGAGGCCTTGCCCAATTACACCTGGTCCATGGTGGTGGGCATGGCCAGCGATCAGGAAGCCAATCTGGCCGACCGCCTGATCATCAAAACCGCCCTCACCAATTGCGACAAGCCCTTAGTCTTCTGCTGCAACGACGTGGCCGCCCTGAAGGCCGTCCATGAAATGGCCGTCATCATCGCCGGCGGCCAGGATAAATTTCAGCAAGCCCCGTTCATCGTTCATTACTCCGAGCCCATCAGCCCCTTGACCTATTTCGGCCCGGCGGTGGAGAAGGTCATTTACTGCTGTGAAAACCGCATCCCCCTGATCATCCTCAGCGCGCCCCAGGCCGGCGGCACCAGCCCGGCCAGCCTGGCGGGCACGGTGGTGCAGGGCAATGCCGAAAGCCTGAGCGGGCTGGTCTTGTCCCAGGTCATCGCGCCGGGCACGCCATTCGTCTACGGCACCCAAACCACTATTATGGATATGCGCACCACCATTTTCACCTACGGCTCGGCCGAACAGGCCCTCATGATCGGGGCCGTGGCCCAGATGGCGCAATTCTATGACCTGCCGCTGTTCTCCACCGCCGGCGCCACCGATTCGAAATACATCGATCCCCAGGCCGGCATCGAGGCCACCTTCCAATGCCTGTCGGCGGCGGCCACGGGCTCCAGTCTGGTGCACGACTGCGGCTCCTGGATGGATCACGGTTCGATGGCCTCGCCGGAATACATGGTCATGATCAACGACATCCTGGGCATGGTCAACCAGTTCATGAAGGGGCTGGAAGTGAACCAGGATTCCCTGGCCGTGGAGGTCATCGACCAGGTCGGCCCGGGCGGGAACTATTTGCAGCACCCCAGTACGCTCAAGCGGTTCAAGGATGTGTATTACTCAAAACTGTTCGACCGCAGCATGGCCAATAAGCCCGATGCCCCAAAATTCAGCGATCGGCTTCGCGACCTGACCCTGAAATATATGGCCCACAAACCGGCTCCGCTGCCCGAGGGAGTAGCGGCCGAGCTGGACAAGCTCGAAGCCGGCTGGAGGAAGGCATGAAAATCGTCAAAATCACAGCCACGCCGGTCAACATTTATCTGGAAGCGCCGCTGATGTGGTCGGTGGGCTTGTACCCGGGCACCTCCAAGACCATCATTGAAGTGGAAACGGACCAGGGCCTGACCGGCCTGGGCGAGGCCCCCTCGCCCGACTGCGCCGACCTGATCAATAAGCACATGGGGCCGGCGCTCATCGGCCGCGACGCTTTGGATATCGCGGCGCTGGAACAGTTGGTTCTCCCGGAATGGCGCATCGTCCAGAACACCGACGACGCCTCGGTGGTCAAGGCCTTCGGGGCCATTGAAATGGCCCTGTGGGATTTGCGCGGCAAGTATTGGGAACAGCCGCTGTATATGCTCCTGGGCGGGGCGGCCCGCAAAGCGGCCCCGTTCACCGAATACTTCGGTTTCCGCCTGCAAAAAGACGGCGTCGGCGGCGAGCGCAGCCCGGAAGCGGTGGCCGATTTTTGCCAGAAAATGGCCGAAGAATACGGCTCGACCGTCTTCGAAGGCAAGCTCTGCCAGGGTGA
This sequence comes from Candidatus Adiutrix sp., assembly GCA_031549025.1. Taxonomy (GTDB): domain Bacteria; phylum Desulfobacterota; class Desulfarculia; order Adiutricales; family Adiutricaceae; genus Adiutrix. The sequence goes on from JAVBQN010000073.1 coordinate 24,312, forward strand.
TCCGCTCCTGGAGATCGCCACGGTTAAAGCCATTCGGGAACGCCTGGGACCGGGGGCCACCATCCGCCTGGACGCCAACATGGGCTGGTCGCTGCCGACAGCCAGACGCATTTTCCGGGAAATCGAACCCTACAACGTCCGCAACTATGAAGACCCGGTGGCGACTTTCGAGGAAATGGCCGAACTGCGCAAGCACTTTTCCATCATGCTTTCCACCCACATTCCGGACCTGCCCCGGGCCGTGGCCCTGGGCGCTCCGGACGCCTTTGTCACCAACTTCGCCGTCCTGGGCGGCATATCCAAGACCATCCGCTTCATCGGCGCGTGCGAAACCATGGGCCGCATTTTCTGGTGTTATTCCGGCGACGCGGGCATCGCGTCGGCCGCCTATCTGCACATGGTGGCGGCCATGCCCTGGCTGACCGAGCCGAGCCAATCCCTGTTCCGCTGGCAGGTCAACGACGTCATCAACGAAGGGCCGTTCCGTCCCCGCAACAATCTGGTGCCGGTCCCGGAAGGCCACGGTCTGGGCGTGACTTTGAATCGTCAGGATTTGCGGTGGGCCTACGACGATATTGTGAAGAATGGTCCCATCGATCACTTCGCCACCATTGATGGCGGTGAAAAGAAAAGGCGCTTGCCTCTGGCTTGAGATGAGCTTGTCGGCAAACGCGGTTCGCCCGGAGGTAAGCGGCCGGGACGCCGCTCCGGGCGGATCTTTTAGGAGAAACCAATGAGCATGTTTGTTAAAAATATCCCCCAGGAAGTCGTCAGCCGGATCGATCACCTGGTTATGCGGGTGCTGGCGGAAAAAGGCGTCAAATTCGGCTGTGAATCGTCGCTTGAAATTTTCCGACGCCACGGATTTAAGACCGACGGTCAGATTGTCTATTTTCAGGAAAAAGAGGTCCGGCGGGCTCTGGAAATGGCCCCGAAACATTTTCAAGTGCGCGGCCGCGACCGTCAATACGATGTGACCGTCGGCGCCGGAGCCCCTGTTTTCTGCCCGGCCTACGGCCCGGTCTTCACCCTCAAGGGGAACCAGCGGGCCGAGGGCTCGCGGGAGGATTTGGTCAACTTCATCAAGCTGGTGCAGACCAGCGACGTCATCAACATGTCGACCCCCTATGTGATCACGCCCATGGACGTGCCGGGCGACAAGGTGTTGATGTATCAGTTGGCCACGGTGTTGAAATACGGCTCCAAGCCGACCATGAGCGCCAGCGGCGGTTATGCCGTCTGCCGGGAGGCGCTCGATCTCATTAAAAAAGTATACCGGGCTGACGACGGCGAATACGTGGCCCTGGGGCTGGCCAGCGCCCTGTCGCCGCTGTCTTTTGACGAAACCATGGCCGGGTGCATCCGGGCCTTCGCCGAAGCCGGACAGCCCGTCATCCTCGGCTGCGGGGCCATGCCCGGGGCCACCGCGCCCATCACTATGCAGGGATTGATGGTCACCGCCACAGCCGAACTTTTGGCCGGCATCACTCTGGCGCAATTGATCCGGCCGGGCCTGCCGGTGGTTTTCGGCAATGTGTCCGCCTCCACCGACATGCGTTTTGTCACCCCGTCCATCGGCTCGCCGGAGGCGGGACAAATAGCGGCGTTATCCAAGGCGATGTGCGAATTTTACGCGATCCCCTGCCGGGGCGGCGGGACGCTGTCCGACAGCAAGGAAACCGATTACGCGGCCGGCTCCGAATCGGCCATGGTCATGCTGGCCACTCTGGCTTCGGGCATGGATTTCATCATTCACGCCTGCGGCATTCTGGATTCCTTCAACATCATCGGCTATGAAAAATTCCTGTTGGACGAACAGACTATCAAGGCGGCGCGGCATATGCTGACCGACCTCAGCCTTGACGACCAGACCTTCGGGTTCGAGGCCATTATGAGCATTGATCACGGCGGCCAGTATCTGGCGGCGGCGCATACGGTCAAACATGTGCGCAAGACGCTGTTCGTCCCCGGCCTGTCCCTCCATGGTTATTACGACGCCTGGGTCAAGACCGGCCGCAAGACTTTGGCCGAACAGGCCGGAGAAGCTGTTCACAAGCGTCTGGCAGCGTATGTGCAGCCGCCTCTGGAGCCGGAGGCCTCAGCACTGGTCGAAAAATATCTGAACTGCTGAACACATAACAAACCGGGCCGGGGAGCGAAAGGCCGCTCGTCCGGCCCTGCAGCCGGTGGACGATGAAAAGTTCTGGCTAACGTTGGTTATCCCGGATTTCCTGCTCAGCGGCCAGGCGTTGCCCGCTGGCGGTGGTGCACAGCCCGCCTTTGCAGGTGCACCGTAATTCTCCCGGCAGTTGCTTGCCGATCCGGAACATGGTCTCCGCCGCTTCGTCCAGGGTGATGAGCGGGTCGAATCCTCCCATGATGAGATTCGCGCAGACCACGGAATTAGCCGCTGACATGGCGTTGCGGTTGATGCAGGGAATTTGCACCAGCCCGGCCACCGGATCGCAGATGGTGCCCAGAATATTCTGAATGGCGCAGGAGGCCGCCGCCATCGACTGCCTGGGAGTGCCGCCCATCAGGTAGGCCAGACCGGCGGCGGCCATGGCCGAAGCCGCGCCGGGCTCCACCTGGCAGCCGTATAATTCCGCCGTTTGGGTATCCCCTTGACTAAGGTTGCAGTATGCCGTCCAGTTTTCGGCTATGGAAAGCTATCCCCGGACACTTATGGAACTTGAATCACGTTTTTCCACGGAAGCAGCATGTCGCGACTATTTGGTATCGCTACGATGGCCTGATGGTTTTATCTGCCCACATTGTTCGCACGACAAAGCCTGGCCTGTTGGAAATGCCCTGTTGGAATGCTCGTCCTGTGGCCGCCAGACCAGTGTAACGGCGGGCACCATATTTGATCGCACACGAACGCCATTGACGGTTTGGTTTCGCGCCATTTGGTGGGTTGTCACGCAGAAAAATGGCGCCAGCGCCCTTGGACTCCAACGCATTCTCGGCCTTGGCAGTTACGAGACCGCTTGGACTTGGTTACATAAAATCCGGCATGCAATGGTCACCCCTGGCCGCTCCTTGCTCTCTGGTGAGGTCGAAGTAGATGAGAGTTTTCTCGGTGGCTTAGAAGAAGGTGTCAGCGGCCGGGAAACCTATAAATGTAAATCGGCATGCAAAAATGACCCACTATAGGGTGTAATAGGCACGTAAAAATGACCCACCGCAGCCGCCTGCCGCTATGATGCCATAGCGGAGGTTTAAGGAGATGTTGACGGTGGATATGATAAGGAAAGTACGG
>JAVBQN010000076.1:0-15240 GCA_031549025.1 Candidatus Adiutrix sp.
TCCGTACTTTCCTTATCATATCCACCGTCAACATCTCCTTAAACCTCCGCTATGGCATCATAGCGGCAGGCGGCTGCGGTGGGTCATTTTTACGTGCCTATTACACCCTATAGTGGGTCATTTTTGCATGCCGATTTACAAGGAGCGCGGCGACCGGCTGTTTGATTTGCACCGCAAGCACAATCCTCTGGCCGTGGGGTATGAGAAGTATGGGCTCCAGGCCGATGTGGAATATTTCAAGGAACGCATGGACCGGGAGCATTATCACTTCGGCATCCAAACCCTGGGGGGCGCGGTACCGAAGAAAGACCGCATCCGGCGCTTGATTCCGCTGTTTGAAAACGGGCGGGTGTGGTTCCCGCACCGGCTTCTGTACCTTGACCTGGAAGGGCGGGCTCACGACCTGACCCGGGAGTTTCTGGACGACGAATTCATGGCCTTCCCCGTGGCCGGCCACGACGACATGCTGGACTGCCTGGCCCGGATCGTGGAGCCGGAGTTGGGCGCGGTATTTCCTCAGGTGCATATGACCTTGCCTCGCAAGGCTGTGCAGACCTCTAACCTCTATGATTACTGACAAAAGGAGATGCGTATGTGTGGTGGCGGGAAAGCCCCGAAAGTAAAGCCGGCGCCGGTCGCTCCGGCGGTTGTGGCCCCCATCGAGGCCGACACCTCGGCCAAGAGTGCCGGCGATGAAGAGCGCCGCCGCCGGCTGGCCGCCAGCGGTCGCGGCGACACCGTCCTGACCGGCGGACTCGGCGTGACCGGGCAGGCCCGGACCGGCGGAAAAAGACTGCTCGGCGAATAAAGAGAAGCACCATGGCCACGAGCGACCAATTGAAGCACTGGCGGCGACGGCTGGAGAGCCTGGAGACGGAGCGGAAGCGCGGGTGGGAAAGCCACTGGCGGGATCTGGCGACGCACTTCCTACCCCGGCGGTCGCGGTTCCTGGACGCCGGGGAGCGGACCAACGACGGGCACCGTATGAACCGGCTGGAGGATGACCTGGGCATTCTGGCCCGGCGCACGTTGTCGGCCGGAATGCAGTCCGGCCTCACCTCGCCGGCCCGGCCGTGGTTCTCCCTCACTTTGGAAAACGAGGCGGTGGCGCATCTGGCCGGGGTGAAGGAATGGCTTCATTACGTGTACGAGCGGATGGTCAACGTTTTCAACCGTTCGAATTTCTATGACCAGATGCACCTTCAGTATGACGAACTGGGCACCTTCGGCACGGGCGTGATGCTGGTGGAGGAGGACGCGACCTCGACTCTCCGCTGCCGGACGCTGACCGTGGGCGAGTATTGCCTGGACACGAACGCCGCCGGCCGGGTGGACACGCTGTATCGCCGGGTGCGGATGAGCGCCCGCCAGATCGCCGAAGCCTGGCCCGAGACCGCTCCGGAGCGGATCAGGAACATGGCCGAGAACGACAACCCCGAGTGGATTACCGTGTTGCACCTGATCGAGCCGAGGCCCGGCCATCGGGAGGGGCGGAAGGACGGGCGGGGGCGGCCGTGGCTGTCGGTTTACATGTTGCTGGAGGGGGACGCCGGGAAGGAGGTGCTGGAGGAATCCGGTTATTTCGAGTTCCCGGCGCTGTGCCCGCGGTGGAACACCACGGCCAGCGACGTGTACGGGTCCTCCCCGGCCATGGACGCGCTGGGCGACTGCCGGATGCTTCAGCGGATCACCCGCGACGCGCGGCTGGCCCTGGAAAAGGAAGTGGACCCGCCTCTGTTGGGCTCGACTTCGGGCGGGCTGAAGCCGCCGGTGGACACCAGCGGCGGGGCTATCAACTGGGTGTCGTCCCTGACCCAGGGGCAGAACGCCCTCCAGCCGCTGTATCAGGTGCGGGCCAACCTGTCCGGGGCGGAAAATCTGCGGGGCCAGCTCAAGCAGCAGATCCGGGAAATGTTCTTTAACGACCTGTTCCTCATGATCAATCAGGTGGATAGGCGCATGACCGCCACCGAAGTGGCCGAACGAAACTCGGAGAAGATGCTGCTCTTAGGCCCGGTGTTGGACCGGCTGCGGAGCGAGTTGTTCCAGCCCTTGATCGAAAGGGTTTTCGGCATCATGAGCCGGCAGAGCCTGATTCCCGAGCCGCCGCAAGAGCTTCAGGGCCAGGAGGTAAAGATCGAGTTCATTTCCATCCTGGCCCTGGCCCAGAAGCAGGCGGGGCTCACCGCGATTCAGAACACCGTGGCCTTTGCCGGCCAACTGGCCCAGATCGACCCCAAGGTCGCGGACAAGATCAATCTGGACGAGGCCATTGATGAAGTGGCGGCCATCAACGGCGTGCCGCCGAAGATGATCCGGTCCGGCGAGGAAGTGGAAGCGCTTCGGGCGCAGCGGGAACAGCAGATGCAGATGATGCAGGGCATGCAGACCGCCCAAGCCGGCGCGGGTGTGGCGGCCACCGGGGCCAAGGCTTTGAAGGACTCCGGGCTGCCGCCGGAGGCGCTGGCGGCCGCTTTGGGGGCTATGGGAGGCGACGGGAATGTCCCTGTCCAGTAAGACGCATGATCAGGACCGAGAAGATTTGCGGGCCATGCTGAGCGCCCCGGAGGGGCGACGGGTCCTGCGGCGGATATTGGGCGCGACCAGCTTTATCGCGCCGTCCTACGCGCCCGGGGACGCCCTGGCCACGGCCTATAACGAGGGGCTGCGGGCCGTGGGTCTGTGGCTCTTCGGTGAAATTGAAAACACGGCGCCGGGAGAATTCGCCCGGCTGCTCTTGGAATCCTCAAAACTGAAGGAGGGGAACGGTGAGTGAAGATGTGAATGCCGGCGGCCAGGCGGCGCCGGAGAATGACGGCGGACTGCCGGAAAGCGTGTTGACCGCGGGTGTGACCCCGGAAGGAGACAACGCGCATAAAACCGCGACCGAACTGCTGGAAGAGCAGGCAGGCCAGAAAAAAGAAAGCGACCCGGCGGTGGCTGTACCGGAGAAGCCCGAAGGGTACGCCTTAAAATTCAACGACGGCGTTGAAGTTGACCAGGCGCTTCTGGGCGACTTTCAGAAGACGGCCCACGAGTTGAAGCTCACCGCCGGCCAGGCCCAGAAGCTGGCCGAACTCTACGCGACCAAGATGGCCGGAGGTGAGGAGACCTTTCGCAAGGCCCAGATGGACGCGGTGCTGGAGGCGGAGCGCGGCTGGGTGAACGAAATCAAGGGCAAGCCCACCTACAAGGAAGACCTGTCCCACGCCCAGCGGGCCCTGGCCGAGTTCGGTTCGCCCGAACTCTTCGACATCATCAACGATACCCGGATCGGTTCCCACCCGACCATGTTTGACTTCATGGCCAAGGTCGGCCGGGCCCTGGCCGAGCCGGCCGTGCGGGGACAGGGAACCGCCGGGGCCCCGGAAGTGCCGCTGTACAAGCGGATGTGGCCCAACGACTAACCAGGGCGGTTGCCCTGGACCCATCTCCGAGCGGCCTGGTCGTTTGCCGCGGCTTGGCCGTCCGGGAGAGCATCATTGTAGGCCCATGAGCCAAAGAAAGGAAAAAACGCCATGGCGTATGCGCCCAACATCGACGGGTCCACCGTCCGCACTCTGGCCGAGTGGGGAACCTTCTTCAAGAAGGACGGCAAGGCCCACAACATCATCGAACTGGTGAACGCGGAGAACACCATCCTCGACGACATCCCTTGGAAGGAGGCCACCGACCTGGACGGCAATCAGACCGCCCTGCGGACCGCCCTCCCGACTCCGTACTGGCGGAAGCTGTACAAGGGGGTGCCGCCTTCCAAAAGCCGCGTCACCATCGTCAAGGACCCCATCGGCCGCCTGGAGTCGCGCAGCCTGGTGGACGCCGCCTTTAAGGAGATTTACGGCGCCCAGTTCGCGCCTTACCGTCTTTCGGAGGCCAAGGCCCACATGGAGGCCATGCGTCAGGAAGTGGCCACGGCTTTGTTCTACGGGAACGTCAAGGACAATCCCGAAGGCATCCACGGCTTCGCCCCGCGATACGCCTACAAGAACGGGCCGCACGTGGTGGACGCCGGCGGCACAGGCGCCGCGCTGACCAGCATCTTCGGCGTGGTGTGGGGTGAGAACGAGGCCATGGGCATCTTTCCCCGGGAATCCTCGGCCGGCCTGAGCCACAAGGACCTGGGCGAAGCCGACGCCCTGGACGGCGACGGCAACGCCTTCCGGGCCATCAGCGACCTGTACGTCTGGCACGTGGGGCTCTCGGTCCGCGACTGGCGCAGCGTGGTGCGGATCTGCAACATCCCCGTGGGCGCCCTGGTGAAGGCCAAGGGCGACAGCGGCTTCATCGACCTGCACCGCCTGACCATCATGGCCAAGAACAAGATTCCGCCGGAGAAGCGGGCCCGGATGCGCTGGTATGTCAACCAGGAAGTGATGACCGCCCTGGAGCTTCAGGCCACCGACGCGGGGCACGTGAACCTGCATTACGGCGACCTGTTCAATTCCAAGGGGATTCCTTTCCTCCACGGGGCGGCCGTGCGTCAGTGCGACGCCCTCCTGACCACTGAGGAAGCCCTGCCGGCCTCGGCGTAAACCGGTCGGGGCCTGCGGAGAAACCGCCGGCCCCGACCAAAAGAAAGAGGAATCTATGATCACCGATAATTTTGCCACCTTTTTCGACAACGCGCCCGCGGCCGCCACCGGCACCGGGGCCAAGGTGCATGTCATGCCGTATGTGGGCCGGGGGGAGCCGGTGACCGTGACCGCGCTGGTCAAGGGCCCGAACGCGGCCGCCGTCAACCTGACCTTGACCCTCAAGGAGTCCGACGATGGGACCACGTTCACCGACGTGGCCACCTTTAAACTGGCCAAGCCTGACAAGCTGTCGGCGGTCGCCGCTTTCGCCCTGCCGCTCGACACCGCCGGGAAGAAGTATGTGCGGCTGGACTACGCTCTGACCGGGACCGCCACCGGGCTCACCGTCTGGGCCGGCGTCACCAGAGACCACTTCGCGCCCTACGCCAAGGGGCAATACCTTGACGGGAAGGAGGTAGCATGAGGTATCGAGCCAAGCGGGCCTGCATCGTCGGGGGTATGTTCCGCCGGGCCGGGGAGGTGTTCGAGCATGAGCCGTATCAGGTCTTGCCGGATCACCTGGTGGCCGTGGGTGAGGACGAAGGCCGTGACGGAGACGATGTTTCGTCCGTCGAGGCCGCCGCCAAGCCGGCGGCCAAGCGCGGCCGGCCGGCCAAGGCGGCCGATCCCGGGCCCGGGCTGGCCGAGTTGGGCGAGGGAACGCCGGCGGGAGTGGAGACGGTGACATCATCGCCTTACCAGGCGATAGACTGAGATTGCCCGTAGGGCAAAGACCCGATCAGGTGTTGGGCAACTGAGGAAAGCGGGGGAGCCATGCGGAAACAGAGATCGACGGTAGCGGTTTTCAACCTGGCCTTGGCCTGGCTGGGCGGGGAACAGCTTTCCTCGGTGGAGTCGGACTGGGAGGAGAGCGCGTTGGGGCGGTTGTGTCGCAACAACTTTCCGCAGGTGCTGGACATGGCGCTCACCGCTCACGACTGGGGCTTTGCCCTGAAGAGGGCCGTCCTGGCCAGGAAAGAGGATGCGGCGCCGCACCCGCTGTACTCCCGCCGCTACGCTCTCCCGGCCGACTGTCTGCGGGCCTCGGAGTTGATGGACGAACCCGGCGGCGGGCGCTTTGTGGTCGAGGGGCGGGACCTCTTGACCGACGCGGCCCCGGCGCGGCTCCTCTACGTGGCCCGGTCGGAGGACCCGGCCTCATGGCCGCCGGAGTTCGTCACCGCCCTCTCCTGGGGGCTGGCGGGCGTGCTGGCCTCGGCCCGCCTGAACGACACCCGCAAGCAGGAATACTGTTTACAGAATTACGAACGGGCCATGGCCGAGGCCATTGCCCGGGACCTGAACCAGCAGAGGCCGGTCAAGGTATCCTCGGCCTGGCTGGCGGCCCGCTTCGGCCATGGGGAGGAATGATGTCCAGCCTCACGTTGCAAGCCGCGTTCACGTCCGGGGAGTTGTCGCCGTCGCTGTCGGCGCGGGTGGACATGGCCAAATATCAGCAGGGGTGCCGGACGCTTCTTAATTTCAAGGTTCAGCCGCATGGCGGGGCTGTGAAGCGGCCGGGCTTTCTGTTGCTGGACTCGCTCCCGGGCGAGGCCGCGCTGATCCGCTTTGTGTTCAACAATGAGCAGGCGTACGCCCTGGCCTTCGGCGAGAAGTGGCTGAGAATCTTCACCGCCGAAGGTCCCGTGCTGGACAAGGAGGGCGCTGTTTTCCAGATCGAAACGCCCTACACCCTGGCCCAGGCCCGGAGCCTCTCCGTAGCCCAGAGCGCGGACGTGCTCTTCATCGCCTGCCGGGGTGTGGTGCCCTATAAACTCATGCGCCGGTATCACACCGATTGGCGCTTCGTGCCCATGACTTTCGACCCGCCCCTGGCCGCGCCGGAAAAGCCCACCGTGAGCTTCGTCAACAACGCCAAAAAGTCGGACGGGTCGGCTTCGGCGGCGCAGTTGGTCACGCCCTATGCCTATTACGTCTCGGCGGTTGACGGGGATCAGAAGGAAAGCGAGATGTCGCCCGTCGCCAAGCTGACCGGCCCGGCTGTCAACAACTGGCAGGGCGGGGACTACGTCGTCATTACCTGGGCGGCCGTGGACGGCGCCAAGCAGTATCGGATTTATAAATCGTCGTTCGGCGGCCGGCCGGGCTACATCGCCGCCATCAGCGAACTCACGTATCACGATTACAACATAACCCCGTCGTTGACCGAAGGGGCCCCGAAGTATGAGGACCCGTTCCCGGAGAACGACTACCCGGGGCTGGTGGGCTTTTTCGAACAGCGTTTGATTTTTGCTTCGTCCCCCAACCGGCCCCAGACCATCTGGACCTCCAAGAGCGGGGATTATCTGAACTTCGCCAAGTACGAGCCGCTGACTGACGATGCGCCCATGGAATTGACCATCGCCAGCCGGGAGGTTTCGCCCATGTGCTGGATGGCCGCCCTGCGGAGTCTGGTGTTGGGGGCCACGGCCATGGAGTGGGAAGTCTACACCAGCCAGGACCAGGCGCTCTCGGCCAAGAGCGCCCGGGTGCGTCCCCAGAGCTACATCGGCTCGGCCACGCTCCCGGCCATCATCATCGGGAACACGGTGCTCCATGTGGCCCGCTCGGGGGCCCAGGTGCGGAACCTCAAATACGACTTCGGCGCGGACTCCTACGGCGGCACGGACTGCTCCATCCTGGCCTCGCATCTGACCGAACAGCACCGGATCGTGGATTGGACCTATCAGCAGCACCCGGACAGTGTGGTTTGGGCCGTGCGGAGCGACGGGACGCTTCTGGGCATGACATATCAATCCGAGCACGAGGTCTTCGCCTGGCACCGGCACCGGACCCAGGGTGCATTCAAATCCATCTGCTCGGTGCCGGACGGGGCCGGGGACGCGCTGTTCGCCGTGGTCAAGCGCGGGGAGCGGTATTTCATGGAGATGCTGGCCGAGCAGTACATTGACGGCGACTATGCCCGGCATTCGCTTTTGGACTGTTCGCTGATTTATGACGACCCGGAGGCCCCGGTCGCGGCCCTCTCCGGGCTGGAGCATCTGGAAGGGATGACCGTGGGGATTCTCGCCGATGGCGCGGTGTGTCCGTCCCGGGTGGTTGAAGACGGCCGGGTGGCCCTGGACCGGCTGGCCGGGCGGGTGATCGTGGGCCTGGAATATGTGGCCGATCTGGAGACCATGCCCGTGGAAATCGTGGGACAGGAAGGGGCCAGCGTGGGCCGGAAGAAGCAGATCAACGCCGTGAGCCTTTTGTTCCACCGGACTGTGGGCGCGAAGGTCGGGACTTCATTCGACCGGATGGAGATTGTGAAGTGGCGTTCGACGGAGCCCCACGGCCGGCCGCCCCGGCCGTATTCCGGCACGAAGAATCTGGTGATTCCGACGCTGGCCGAAAACGTGGTGTCGGTGTGCGTCCGTTCCGACGAGCCGACGCCTATGACTGTGCTGGCGATTATGCCGCAGTTGGATGTGAAGTGATGTCAGCCCAAAAGTTTGAAATAGCGATCACGGGACATGCCGGCCGTCCGCAGGAGTCCCCTGATTATTTCGATGTCGATTTCTTCATATTGAGGGATGATGACGGGCCGGAAGACGCCGGGCTTTTCATAGACCCGGTGACTCGAAGCCTGGCGGACAAAGACGAAGCCGTCCTTCAGAAAGACGGCCTCGAGGGTTTTCCAGGATTGGGGCGTCAAACGTGGCATGCGGTCTCGGCGATAACTGGCGGCACCATATGGTATGTCTCGGCGGCTTTCATGACCGCGCCGACTTTGGTTTTGGTAAAGCCGGCTCTACGCAGAACCTGCTCCAGGACGCCCCGGCGCAGACAGGACTCCATGAAGAGCCAGATCATTTCCCGGAGATTTTCCTGGGCCCGCTCAAAGGTCTCCCCTTGGGTGGCCAGTCCCAAGCTGGGACACAGGCCGAGCCAGTGCCCGCCGGACGGCTTGAAGCGGACTTCCACGGGCATCATGTTGATATCTCCCATAACCTCTACCTCCGTATTAAATATAGCAATTCCCAGCCAGTTAGGCAAGAGGTCGTTCATATGACTCGATCCCTCGATTACCAGATACTCCCAGCTGGGCAGGCACACGTCGCCTATCTTGCGGCTACCCTGCGGGAGGCGGACCGGCGGGAGGTTTGGGCCGCCAGCCGGCACACTCCGTATGAGGCCCTGGCCCTGAGCTTGAAAGCCTCCAATAAAGCCTGGACGGGACTGGTCGACGGCCAGCCGGCGTTGATGTGGGGCGTGGCCCGGGCCGGGAGCATCCTCTGCCCGGTGGGGCGGCCGTGGCTCTTGGCTTCGGATGCTATCGAGGGCGTGGCCAGGCTGGAGTTCATCCGCCGCTCGCGCGAATTCGTCGGCGAGATGCGGGCCGAGTTTCCCGTGCTGGAGAACTACGTCCACGCCGCGAACCGTCTCTCCATCCGGTGGCTCAAGTGGTGCGGGTTCGTAATGGACGGTGAGCCGGTGGAGATAAACGGCGAAGACTTTTACCGCTTCCATTGGGAGGTACGCAATGTGTGATATCAGCGTGGCTGTCATGGCCGTCTCCGCCGTGGTGAGCGCGGTGGGGCAGTACGCGAAGTATAAATCGGAATCCGAAGCCCAGAAGAGCGCGGCGGAATACAACGCGTCCATCGCGGCCCAGGAGCAGGCCACACAGCAACAGTTGGCCCAGAACTAAATAGCCAAGGGCGAGGCCGAGCGAAGCCGCGTCCTCCGGGCCGGGGCCCGGAAAATGGGCGAGCTGCGGAGCCAACTGGGGGCCTCCGGGTTCGAGATGGACTCAGGATCGTCCTTGTCATTGTTGGGTGAGAGCGCGGAGGAAATTCAGTACGACGCCAACATCGTGAGCCAGAACGCGGCCATGGCCGCCTGGGGTCACCAGGTCGGCGCCACCCGCGCGGCCAATGACGTGAGCTGGCAGAATTTCCAGAAGAAGCAGGCCGGGAGCGGCAAGGGCGCCCTCTTCACTTCCATCGGCGGCTCGCTGTTGGGCTCGCTCGGTGATGGCATCACCAAATTCAATCAGACGAAGCCCTGATGGACTCACGAGGTGAACTGTGGCGCTGATCGTTCCCTATGAAAGCAAAGAGCAAATCCACACCGCCGGCGATCCCGGGCCCGTGGCCCAGAAACGCGGCGCCGGGGAGTTCATGTCGGCCGGGGGCAATATGTGGCCGGACGCCCTGGCCAATCTGGCCCGGGGGTTGGATAAAGTCGGCGATGCGCTCCACGCCGAGGATGTGCGGAAGCGGGAAGAGGCTTTCCAGCTTGAGCTTTTGCAGGACGTCAACCAGTACAAGGCGGACGCCCAGAAATATTTCGACGACTACAGCCAGGCATACCAGGGGCAAGACGCGGCCTTCGCCGAACGAGACCTCGGGGGCTGGCACCAGGAGCGGTTGGACGGGCTGAAAGCCAAATGGCAGGGCAATGAGCGGGCCCAGATATATCTGGCCCAGCACGGCGACGCGGTGGCCATGAGCGGCGTCAACGCCGGCCGGGAATACGGCAACCGACAGATGGACGCCTGGAAGGACTCGGTGATGATGGGAGACCAGGCGGAGTATCTGCAATTCGCCTCGGACCCGCGGCGGACTCCGGAGGAGATCATGGCCGCCTCCGACCCGTATCTGCGGCGTCAGGTCGGGTATTGGCAAAGCAAGGGATTGGACTATCGAAGCGCGGTCGCCAAGGCGGAGGCCATGCGCCGGGAAGCCGTACGGAACAACCTGAAAAGCCGTATCGGCCAGGGGATTGCCGACAATCCCGGTGAGGCCGCACGGGTGATTATGGGGACGCCTCGTTCGGCCGCGCTGCCGTCGGCCGTGGCTGGCCTGGCCGAGAAGGAAGCGGCGGCTCAGGGGGTGGACTCGGCCCTGGTGAAGGCGGTAATCGGCGCGGAGAGCGGTGGAAACCCGAATGCCGTTTCCAAGGCCGGAGCTTTGGGACTGATGCAGCTCATGCCGGGCACGGCCTTGGATTTAGGCGTGACCAACCCCACCAACCCGGAGCAGAACGTGCGCGGCGGCACCAAGTATCTGGCCACGCTCCTGAAGCGGTACAACGGCGATAAGCCCTTGGCCCTCATGGCCTACAACTGGGGCATGGGCAAGGTGGACAAGTGGCTGGCCGGCGGGCGTAAAGGCGACGTGCCGGCGGAAACGCGGAAGTACGTCCGTAACGTCATGACCGACTATCGGATGCAGACCGGCGGCGGGGCGGGACCGGCGGGTGGATCGGGCGGCCGACTGGCTAGGCCTCTGGCCGGAAACGTGCGCATCAGTTCCGGCTTCGGGCATCGGACGGCCCCGCAGACGCCGAACGGCCCGGGCAGTTCCAACCATCAGGGCATCGACTATGCCGTGCCCGTGGGGACGCCGGTGGCGTCCGCCGGAGCCGGCAAAGTGGCCTTCGTGGGGCGCAAGGGCGGCTACGGCCTTCAAGTGGTCATTGACCATGGGGACGGGACGGAGAGCTGGTACAGCCATTTGAGCGATACCGGCGGCCTGAAAGCGGGAGACTCGGTCGGCCAGGGGCAGCAAATCGCCCTGTCGGGCGGTGCCAAAGGCGACCCGAACGCCGGCAAGTCCACCGGCCCCCACCTGGATTTCAAAGTCAGGAAAAACGGGGAATTTGTTGACCCGGAAGCGCTTTTTCAGGGCGGGGACTCCGAACCCGGCGGCGGGGGCCAGGCCGTGATGGTGGCCAGCCTGGGGCCTGGTGTGGGCGCTGGCGACGGCGTGGTGTCGGATGCTTACGGGGTGGCGCCCTCGGCGTCGGGTGAAAAACCGGGAGGGCCCCTGGTGCTGCCGGGCCCGACAGCTTCGGCGGGTGAAGAGCGGTCCGCGCCGGTCGTATCGGACGGCACAGGTGCGGGTGCGGCGGACAACTGGGATGACGGTGACGACTGGCGGTTGGGCGATGATGCGGCGCTGATCGAGGAGTATTTCAGTCCCGAGGAACGGGCCGAGATGTTGGGCGAGTTGGAGAAAAGCCAGACCGCGCAACGTAAAGCCTACCGTGAAAACCTCAAGGCCGGGCTGGATCAGGACGTGCTTAATCGCTCGCTGACCCAGGAGAAGCTGATGACAGCCCTCCCGTACCTGGAACGGGAAGATCAGGTCTATTATTTCAAAGCCCTGAACGACGAGGCCGGAATATGGGCCGAGGTCAAGAAGCAGGATGTGAAGAACCTGGACAAGGCCGTGTGGACCAACGTGTTGGGGGGTAAGCTGTATGACGCGGCCGGGCTCCGGCGGTATATCCGCGAGAACAATATGTGGGAACTGGTTTCGCCGGAAACCCTGGCCAAGTATGACAAATGGATCGAGGACGGCGGCGAGGCGCTCAATAAGGCCATTGATCAGTTTATCGTCAAAAATTCGGACAAGCTCAAACCCCAAGGCACAGCCTATTTTATTCTGGGTGGAGACGGGAAAAAGAAGAGCGTGGCCGACGCGGCGAACCTGGAACGTTTCAAGACTGTGGCCTTGGAAGCCATGCATGAATTCGAAGTGACCGCCCAGACGGAACCGAAGGAAGTGCAGGAATTGCTGACTGCCGTGTGGAATAACTACCAGAAAGAGCGCCCTTTGGATTACATCAAGTCCTCGGTATACACCGGTGAAACCGAGAGTGAGTTGATCAGGGAGCTGGCTCGGAAACGGTTGGATGGCGGGGCTGAAGTCATTACGCCCTACAACCTTGACAGGGCTCGACGGGCGGTACTGGATGGGAAACCCATGAAGGAAGTGATGGCTGCGGACGCCGACAAGTGGAAGGGCCGCGGCCTGATGACCCTGAAAAAACTCTCGGGGCCGGTGGCGGATCACAAGGCGGCTTTCGAGCGGGCCGGAAATTCCTACAACGTGGACCCGAATCTTCTGGCGGCGATTGCCCAGGCGGTTCGCGGCAAAGGCGGCACCATTACCTCGGCCCGGCAGAAGGTGTCGGTGGGCCTGATGGGGCTGAACCAGCAGGCCGCCGCGAATATGGGCGTGGAAGCCCCTGATGACCCTACCCAGAGTATTCTGGGCGCGGCCAAGCTGATGGATCAGCTGCTTATGGCCAACAACGGCGACCTGGACGGGGCTCTGGTCGCCTATGCCGTGGGCCTGGACGAGAAGGAAATGGTTCAATTCGTCAAGGATGTGAAGATGGCCTACAGCGACCTCCCCCAGCTCACCATGGGGCCCAGGACCAGCCAGCGTAAAGACGGGACCTTTCCTCCGCTTTTCAATTTCAAGTTGAAATTCTGGGAAGACTGGGAGGATTGACATATGGACAGCGGCGTTAAATTCGGGCTGGGCGGGAGCATCAACAATCAGTTGGCGGCCGAGGCCCCGGACTATGCGAGTTTCCAGCCGGGCAAGCGGACCACCCCGGACATGCTGGAGAACATGTTCCAGCAGGACCTGGCGGCACGGCGGGCCCCGACCGGCATGGGCGACGTGTGGCAGGCCATCCGCAAGGCGCGGGAAGAAGAGATGGACGTGCAGTCGGCCGTGTCCCTGATTGGTTCCGTGGCTCGCCGCCTGCCCCCGGACCAGTTCCGCCGGATGCCCCAGGTGATTCAGGGCGGCACCCTGGACGATGTGTGGGCTTTTCAGCAGAAGCATCCCGATCTGAAAGACCTGTTGACCCTGCCGGAATTTCACCAGGTGTTCGGCGACAAGCTCAAGCCGTTGAGTGCGGCGGCCAAATTCTATTACAGCCTGCCGCCGGTCTCCGCGTACTTGGGGGCCAAGCGTGGGTGGATGAACATGGAATCCCGCAAGACCTTTCAGCATGCTTTCGCGGGCAAGCGTTTGGACGACCCGGAATTTCTGGCCGAGAGGCGGAAATTCGAGCGGGAGCGGCAGGCCCTTCAGGACTTGTTGGAAAACATCGACTTCCAGTTGCCGAAGCCCCTGGCCTTGATGAACGAATTCGGCGTCAACGCCGGGGACATGGTGGGCGGAATGGCGGCCGGGGCCACCACGGCCGAGGGGCTGGCCGGCATAGTGATCGGCGGCACTCTGGGAGCCCTGGCCGGCGGGTGGGGAGCTATTCCGGGCGCGGCGGCGGGCGGCGGGCTGTTCGGCTCCACCACGGCCATGGCCGAGGCTGAGGCCGGGGAAACGCTGTGGGAAATCTGGGAGAGCCAGCCCGAGGAGCAGAAGGATGAAAACCTGGCCAGGCTGGGAGGGCTTCTGTCCTTCGGCACCACTGTGGGTCTGGAATACATCGGGGCCAAAGCTCTGGTCACTCCTGGTCTGGGCCGGGGTCTGAGCCGTGGCTTCGTCAGTTCTTTGGGCAAGCTCTCGCCGAGGGTGGCGTCCAGCGCGGAGCGGGTGCTGGCCGGCCGGGGCGGGCAGATGATCGGGAGCATGGCCGGGCATATGGCCCCGGAAATTCTGACCGAAACCTTGCAGGAGGGCTCGCAGACGGCCACGCAGATTCTGGCCGGCCGCATGTATAACGACCGGTATGGGGCGCAAGGGTTCACCGCCATGGAACCCACCTGGGGCGATGTGGCTTCGGCCATGGGTCAGGCCGCCTGGCAGACCTTTTGGGGCGGGGCCGCCATCGGGGCGGTGCATCCGATTATAGAGGCTTGGAGCGGCCAGGGCGACCCGGTGATGACGGACGAACTGACCCGGCGCACGGTGGAAGCGGCCGAGAAGTCGGTACGCCTGGAAATGGTGGATCGGGGCAACCTGGACCTGCGGCGGAACGTCAAGGGCCTGACCGAGACCCTGCGCGGCATGGTGGGCCCGGAGACTCCGCCGGACGCGGCCCAGGCCGTGCTGGAGCGCTTGGGCGAGAACCGGGCCTATATCAGCCCTAAAGTGCTGGAAACGTATTTTCAGGGAGGGCAGGAACAGGAGGGGCAAGGTCGGCCGGCCGGGGTTGACCCGGAGACGGTGACCACGGACTTTCTGGCCCACTTGGGGGTGACGGCGGAGCAGTATTTCGAGGCCTTGGACAACGGGACGGATTTGGAAGTGGACCTGACGGGGCTGCCGCACGTGGTGGATAACCCCATGTGGGACCAAGTGGCGGAGCATCTGACCGTGGAGCCGCTGGCCGTGACCGAGGAAATGCGGGCGGACCTGGAAGCCATGGGGCCGCCGCTGGATATCCTCCCGAAGGCCAACGCCAACGTGCGGCCGGAGGTGCGGGCGGACCTGGAACAGCGGATGATAACCGCCGGGCGGACCAGAGAACAGGCCCGGCGGGACGCCGAGTTCGCCACCCGCATGGCCGGAATCCGGGCTCGGATCATGGGCACGGACGCCAATACCGAACTTGGCCGGGTGGATTTTGCTCGGGCCGGTGTAGTGGAAGGGATGCCCCTCTATCAGCCTTCAGTGGAGGAAGTGCGGGCGGCGGATAAAGCCCTGGCTGAGGATGTGGCTGCTTGGGAAAAGGCTGTTGATGCTTACCCCGACAAGCTGGACCCGTATCATCAGATAACTATGCTTCGACAGACCCCCCTCGTTCTGCAAATGATCGGGGCAAAAAATCTGCGCATGATCGTCAACTTCGGGAAGATGAAGGAAATTTTAGTGTAAATCGGCATGCAAAAATGACCCACTATAGGGTGTAATAGGCACGTAAAAATGACCCACCGCAGCCGCCTGCCGCTATGATGCCATAGCGGAGGTTTAAGGAGATGTTGACGGTGGATATGATAAGGAAAGTACGG
>JAVBQN010000042.1:0-50123 GCA_031549025.1 Candidatus Adiutrix sp.
CGAAACAAAGATCAGGTCAAAAGTAAGGTCCGCTCCGCGATGAAGACCATTCAGCGGCGTCCTGAAAGGGTCAAAAAATATTTCGAAGACCCGGTCATCGCTTATGCTGCCTGAGAAATATATTTAATTGCCGAGTCAATATCAAGCGCGGAGAGCAGAGCATTTACGCTCACGAGGGCCCGCTCCCCGACCCCGAAGCTTTCGAACGGTATGAACAGATTTTGCCCGGCGCGGCAAACAGAATTTTGTGCATGGCTGAAAGCGAGCAAAGCGCCAGACATGAGGCGCAGGGGATCTTTTTTGCCGACCTCAAGCGACAACGGATTTTTACGCTGATTCATGCATTGGCTATCTGCGCTGTGGCGGGCTACGCTATTTATAAGAATTATCCGATAACCGGCGGAGCCCTGATGGCGCTCGCCGTCGTAGGAGGTTGGCTGGGAAGCCGCAAGCCGGGAAGGGCTAAGAACGATAAGAGCAATTAGCGCTTTAGCATATTTCGCATCACTTCAGCCGCCTTTGGGCGGTTTTTCTTTTTACCCAACAGCACAGCACTGTCGAGTTTTGCTGTTGACAAGTTTTTGAATATTTTTTGATGATTCCATGATATTATCGTCTAAATTTTTAAAATCCCGCCCGGCTCCATCCGCAGCACGGTATCGGCCAGGCGTTCGATTTCCTCCTGGGCGTGGCTGACGTAGATGATCGGCAAAGTCAGTTCCCGCAGGCTTTCCAGGTAGGGGATGATTTCTTCTTTGCGGTCCCGGTCCAGAGCGGCCAGCGGCTCGTCAAGAAGCAGAATTTCGGGATTCGCGGCCAGGGCCCGGGCCAGGGCCACGCGCTGGCGTTCACCGCCCGAAAGGGTCTCGGGCTTGCGCTCCATGAGGTGCCCGATGCCGAGCACGGCGATGAAGTGATCCAGGTCCAGGCCGTTCGGGCCGCCGCGCCGCCGGGCCCCGTAATCCAGATTGCGGCGCACGGTGAGGTGGGGGAAAAGGCTGGCCTCCTGAAAAACGTAGCCCAAAGGGCGCTTGTGTGCCGGCAAAAAGAAAAATCCGTCCTGCCAGCGCCGGCCGTTCACGGCCAGACGGCCGACGGCCCGTTCCAGCCCGGCCAGACAGCGCAGGAAGGTGGTCTTGCCCACCCCGGACGGCCCGGTCACGGCGGTGATGCCGCGCCCGGGGAGGTTCAGGCGGAAGCGGAAGCCGGTCAGGCCGCCGCCGGGCAGGGGATAGCTGAGGCTGAGATCGGCTTCGACGCTCATCGGACCACCCTCCGGGCGAGCTTTTCCCGCTTGGGTTTGAGCATCTGCAGGACCAGCATGGTCAGGATGGAAAAAACCGCCATGCCCCCGGCCAGCACCTGGGCCCGCCCGTATTCCAAGTTTTCCACATACACGTAAATCTGGAGCGAGAGCACCCGGGTCACGTCGGGGATGTTCCCGCCGATCATCAGGACCACCCCGAATTCCCCCATGGTGTGGGCGAAACCCATGACCGCGGCCGTCAGGAAGGCCGGCCGGGCCTGGGGCACGATGACCGTGAGAAAGGCGTCCAGCGGACCGGCGCCCAGGGTGGCCGCCGCTTCCAGGGGGCGCTCCCCCAGGGCCTCGAAGGCGTTCTGGAGGGGCTGGACCACGAAGGGCAGGGAGGAAATCACCGAGGCCGCCACCAGCCCGGCAAAGGTGAACGGCAGCGGCGAGAGGCCCAGGCTGAGGAAGAATTTGCCCAACGCCCCGTAGGGGCCGAAAAAAACGAGCAGGTAAAAGCCCAGCACCGTCGGCGGGAGAACCAGCGGCATGGTCGCCACCGCCCCGCAGAAACGGCGGCCCCAGCCATCCCCCCGGCTGAGCCACCAGGCCAGGGGCGCCCCGACCAGGAGCGTCAGGCCAGTGGTGACCCCGGCCAGCTTCAGCGACAAGCGGATGGCGCTCAGGTCTTCGGGAGTGATCATCACAAAATCCCTTCAGCGGGCCAACGGATGCTTGAGAAAAATAAGCCGGAGAGGTCTCCGGTCCTCTCCGGCGCCTGCCGACGCGTTGCAAGTTTTTTATAAGGAGACACGCGGCATATCGGGGGGCGACCGCTTTACGGCCGCCCGAAAATTTTCCTCAGGTCAGGGCAGGGTGTACCCGTAGGAGAGAATGATATCCCGGGCCTTGGGGTCGCTTTTGATATAATCGGCAAAGGCCTGGACCGCGGCGTTGTCCGCGGCCGTCTTGAGAATCACCGCGTCCTGGCGGATGGGGGAATAGAGATCGGCCGGCACCAGCCACACCGAGCCCCGGGAGAGCTTCCCGTCCTTGCAGACCTGGGACCAGGCGATAAGCCCCAGCTCGGCCTGGCCGCTCTCGGCGAACTGGAAGGCCTGGCCGATGTTGTTGCCGGTGACGATGCGGCCTTCCAGGGCCTTGGTCAGATCCCAGGCGTTCAGCAATTCATGGGCGGCCGCGCCATAGGGCGCCAGCTTGGGGTCGGCCACGGACAGGTATTTGAATTTTTTCTCTTTCAGCACCGTGCCTTGATCGTCGACCAGCCCCTCCTGGGCCGACCACAGGGCCAACGCCCCTTTCGCGTAGGTGAAGCGGCTGCCGGGCCTGACGTCCCCTTCCTCTTCCAGCTTGGCCGGGGTCTTGGTGTCGGCGGCCAGGAGGAGGGCGAAGGGGGCCCCGTTCTTGATCTGGGAATAGAAATTGCCGGTGGAGCCGAAGGACAGGATGGGCTTGTGCCCGGTTTCCTTTTCGAACGCGGCGGCGATGTCCCGGGCCGGGGCGGTGAAGTTGGAAGCCACAGCCACCTGGAATTCCTCGGCCCAGGCCGGAGGGGCGAAAAGGATGACGGTGAGCAGGACCAAAAGCGGCGTTTTCATACATGCTCCTTTGTTATGTTTCGTCATGATTGGCCATGAAATAAAAACTGTTTCGATTTGAAAGCGGCCCTGTGTTGGAGTATAATGTCATTGTTCATTGTGTTTCGTTAAGTTTAGACCGATGAACCGTGATTTGTCAAGCAGTAATCCCATACTTGAGACCGGCGCGCGTCAAAGGGGGCGAAAAAGATATGACTGACGGGGAAAACCGGACGGCCCTGACGGCCCAGGATGTGGCCGACATCTTGAAAATCGCCAAGAACACGGTCTACGAACTCATCAAGCGGGGGGAGATCAACTCCTACAAGGTGGGGCGGAAGGTGCGGTTTACCGCCGCCGACGTGGAGGCCTACATCGCCCGGTCCCACCGGGCGGCCCCGGAGGCGGAGCGGCCCGGCGACGGCTCCCGTCCGGTCTTCGAGACCGGGGAGGGCCATTTCATCATCTGCGGCCAGGACGTGATGCTGGACGTGCTCTCGAATCACCTGACCCGGTCCGCCTGGGGCCGGCCGGCCCTGCGGGCCTACATCGGCAGCTACAGCGGCCTCATCGCCCTGTATCGGGGCGAGGTGCAGGCGGCCAGCGCCCATCTGTGGGACGGCGACACCGGGGAATACAACCGGCCTTACGTGCGTCGGCTCCTGCCGGGCATTCCGGCGGTGATCGTTCGCCTGACCCTGCGGACCCAGGGGCTGTACGTGGCCCGGGGCAATCCGAAAGACATCCGGGGCTGGGCGGATTTCGCCCGGCCGGACCTGACCATGATCAATAGGGAAAAAGGGGCCGGCTCGCGGGTGCTCCTGGACGAGCACCTGCGCCTGTTGGGGATCGCGGGCCGCTCCGTCAGGGGCTACCTGCGGGAAGGGCCGTCCCACCACACCGTGGCCTCGGCCGTGGGCCGTGGCGAGGCCGACGTGGCCGTGGGCCACCAGAAGGCGGCCGAGCAGGTGGAGGAGGTGGATTTCATTCCGCTCCAGCGGGAACGGTATGACCTGGTGATCAAGAAGGAGAGCCTGGACCACCCGGCCACCCGGGCCGTGCTGGAGATTCTGCGTTCCGAGGATTTTAAGCGGGAATTCGAGGCCATGGGCGGCTACGACCTCACGGACGTGGGGCGGATCGTGGCCGAGACCTGATCCGGGCGGGAGCTCACGGGCCGGGCGGCGGCGCGCCGGGCCGGCCCAGGGCCTCCCGGCCGGCCTCGGTCAGGGTGTAGACCCCGCGCGCCACGCGTTCGAACCAGCCGTAATGATTGTGGAGAAGGATGTCCCCGGTTTTGGGCGAGGCCCCCCGGCTCCGCAGGTCCTTGGGCGAGGCGTTCCCCAGGCTGGCCAGAATCGCGGCCGCCTGGAGGGCCGCTTCCCGGTAGGCGGTCATGAGCGGGCGCCGGGTGGATCCGCCGAGATTCAGATCGCGGCTCCGGCCGGCCATTTCCGTCAAGAAAGCCCGGGTGGCGCTTTTTCTGATCCGCCGCTCCTGCCGGATGGGGTGGAAGGCCACCTCCACCCGCCCCGAAGCCGGCGACACCAATACCAGCCCCACTTCCAGCCGCTTGAGCAAGCGGGCCAGTTCCCGCCAGCGTTTCCCCGCCGACCGGGGGGGAGGCACGGCCGCATAGACCGACGCCGCGGCCTCCTGCCGCCGCACCACCTGGAGGACCAAATCCAGATTGACGGCCAGCTTGATTTCGATGAGCACCAGCTCGTCCCCCCGCCGGGCGGCCAGGTCGCAGCCCCCCACCTCGCCGTGGACCGTGTAGCCGGCCGCCTCCAGCCAGGTCTTGAGCGGGGGGTAGAGGTCGGTCTCCGCCAGGGGCGGCCGCTTTTCAGCGGTCCGCAGTGTGGCCTTCGGGGTGGTTTTCGGTGACGTCGATTTCATACAGTTTGATTTTGCTCAACAGGCTGGGATAGCTCAGACCCAGGAGGCGGGCCGCTTCGGAACGGTTGCCCCGGCTCCGCTGGAGCGCGGCCCGGATGTAGCCGGCCTCCACGTGGCGGAGGGCCGCCTTCAGATCCAGGTCCTCCGGGGCCGGGCCGCCGGGTCGGCCGGCCGGGGGCGGGGCATTGAATTTGGCCGGAAGGTCGGCGGCGGTCAGGATATTCCGATCGCCGGCCATGACCAGCAGGCGGTCCATGAGGTTTTCCAGTTCCCGCACGTTCCCGGGCCAGCCGTAGGCGGCCAGGGCCTCCAGAAGGTCCTCGCCGAGGTTGGGGCGGGGCCGGCCCAGGCGGGCGGCCAGGGTCGCGGCGAAATGGCCGGCCAGGAGGGGAATGTCCTCCCGGCGGTGGCGCAAGGCGGGGAGGTGGAGCGGGAGGACGTTCAGGCGGTAATAAAGATCTTCCCGGAAGTGGTGTTCCCGCACCAGGGTCTCCAGGTCGCGGCCGGTGGCGGCCACCATCCGGGCGTCGAACTTCACCGCGTTTTCCCCGCCCACCGGCCGCACCTCGGAAAACTGGATGGCCCGGAGGAGCTTGACCTGGATCGCCAACGGCAGTTCCCCGATTTCGTCGAGGAAGAGGGTGCCGCCGTCGGCGGCCCGGAAGAGGCCCTCGCGGTCCCGGAGGGCCCCGGTGAAGGCGCCCTTGAGGTGGCCGAACAGTTCGCTTTCCAGGACGGATTCGGCGATGGCCCCGCAGTTGACGGCCACAAATGGTCCCCCGCCCCGCCGGGAGGCGCGGTGGATGGCCCGGGCCACCAATTCCTTGCCGGTGCCCGATTCCCCGGTGATGAGAACCGGGCTTTCCGTTTCGGCCATCTTCGGCACCAGGGCCATGATCTCGGCCATGGCCCGGCTCTTGTACACCAGGCCGCCCGCCAGGCTCGCCCCGGCCGCCCGCCGGAGGACCTCGTTTTCCCAGGTCAGGCGCAGGTTGGCCTCGGCCTTTTTCAGGCTGAAGAGAATTTCGTCGGGCTGGAAGGGTTTGAAGACGTAGTCGAAAGCCCCGGAACGCATGGCCGTGAGGGCCGAATCGGAGGAGCCGTAGGCCGACATGACGATGACCGGGACTTTCAGGCCCAGGGCCTTGATGCGGGCCAGGAGATCCAGGCCGCTGCCGCCGGGGAGGCTCAGATCCGTGATCACGGCGGCGAAGGCTTCGTTTTTCAATAACGTCTCCGCCGTCCGGATCTCGGCGGCCGTGGTCACCTGATAGCCTTCCCGCTGGAGATAGGTGGCGAGCATCAGCCGCATGGCCGCCTCGTCGTCCACCACCAGGATTTTTTTCAGCTCGTCCGGGGCGGCCGGAGATTTCATGGCAATTCCTCGTCGCGGGGCGCGGGCAGGATGATGGTGAATTCCGCGCCCCCGTCCGGCGCCGGAGCGTATTCCAGGCGGCCACCGAAGCCGTCGATGATGGACAGGGAAATGGCCAGGCCCAGGCCCGTGCCCTGGCCGGGCGACTTGCGGGTGAAATAGGGCTCGAAAAGGTCGGGCACATCCTCCGGAGCCACGCCGGGGCCGTTGTCCGTCACCCGGATGCGCCGCCAGCCGTCCTGGTCGGCGGTGACGGCGACGGCCACCCGGGGTTCGGCCGTCCCGGCCAGGGCCTGGCCGGCGTTGGCCAGAAGATTCAGATAGACCTGCAAGAGGCTGTTGCGCTCGGCCAGCACCATCGGCCGCTCGTCCTCCGCCTCCAGGGAGAAGGACACCCCGGCGGCCCACTTCTGGGGCCGGGCCAGATCCAGGGCCACGCCGGCCACGGCGGCCGCGTTGACCGGCTCCGGGATCCAGCGGGCGGGCCGGGAAAAATGCAGGAGTTCCTTGAGGCTGCCGTCCATGCGGGCCAATTCGTGGGCCGAGTGGTCGAGAATCAGCTTTTTGTCCTCCGGGCTGAGATCGTCCTGCCGCAGAAGGTGGATGAAGCCGGTCAGGGCCCCGATGGGGTTGCCGAGCTCGTGGGCCAGGCCCGAGGCCAGGCGGCCGACGGCGGCCATCTTTTCCGAGGCCACCAGGCTGGCCCGGGCCTCGCTGATGGCCCGGAGCTGCTCCACCAGGCGGCGGCGGCTTATCAGCAGTTCCCCGGCGGCCCGGTCAAAGGCCTGGAAAAGTTCGTCGATCTCGCGGGAGCTCCGGGTCCGGGCCCGGGGTTCGAAACGGTCCTCGCCCAAATCCCGGAGATCGCGGGCCAGTTCCTTCACCGGGCCCACCAGGCGGCGGTTGAGGAAAAAAATGATGAACAGGGCCATCAACAGGATGTTGACCATCAGGGCCAGGAGCATCCACGAACGGACCGTCTCGTCGACGGCGGTCAGCCGGTCCGGCGGGCCGGAAAAGCAGATCACCCCGGCCGGCAGGTTCCGCCGCAGGACGGGCACGGCCACTGAAAAGCGGCGGCCGTCAAAGGCGGTTTCCACCTGGCCGCCGAAGGCCGCCGCCCTGAGGGCGGTCTCGTCGCGGGCGGTGACGGCCCGGGCCTCCCGCCGGACGGTCCGGCCCTGGCCGTCCACGGCCAACACCAGTTTCAGCCCCGCTTGTTCGGCCGCCCGCTCCAGGGCCGGCCAGGGGAAACTCCCCCAGTCCTCGTGCAGCGACAGGGCCAGGGCCGCTCCCCGGGCGGTGGCGGTGGCCGATTCCAGCCGGCTTTCCATCAGGGCCTGGCCGTAGATCCAGGCCACGGTCAAGCCCATGGTCCCGCTCATGACCAGGACCAGAATGATGGACAGGATCGTCAGCTCCAGCCTCAGGCTGCTGAAGCCGCTCAGCCGCCCGGCCGTCGCGGGGGCCGGGGCCGCGGGCCGGCCGAGGCCCTCGGCCGGTTCAGGCGCCGAGGTTTTCATAGAGGGGCGAAGAAAGGTACCGTTCGCCCGCATCGGGGAGGATGACCACCAGGGTTTGGCCCGCGAATTCCGGCCGGGCCGACAGGCGCGCGGCCACGGCCACGGCCGCGCCCGAGGAAATGCCGGCCAGGATGCCCTCCTCCCGGGCCAGGCGGCGGGCGAATTCCAGGGCTTCCTCGTTGTCGGCGGTCTCCACCCGGTCCACCACCCCCAGGTTCAGGGTGGCCGGGATAAAGCCCGCGCCGATGCCCTGGATTTTATGGGGCGCGGGCTTCAGGGGCTGGCCGGCCAGATGCTGGGTGATGACCGGGCTGGCCGCGGGCTCCACCGCCACGTTCACCACTCCCGGTTTTTTGGTCTTCAGAAAATCCCCGGCGCCGCTCAGAGTGCCCCCGGTGCCCACCCCGGCGATGAGGACGTCCACCCGGCCCTCGGTGTCCCGCCAGATTTCCGGGCCCGTGGTCTCCCGGTGTATGGCCGGGTTGGCCGGGTTTTCGAACTGGGCGGCCATGAAGGAGCCGGGTTCGGATTCGATGATTTCCCGGGCCTGGCTGATGGCCCCGGGCATGCCCTCGGCCCCGGGGGTCAGGACCAGCCGGGCCCCCAGCATGGCCATGACCTGGCGGCGTTCCAGGCTCATGGTTTCGGGCATGGTGATGATCACCCGATAGCCCCGGGCCGCGGCCACGGCGGCCAGGGCGATGCCGGTATTGCCGCTGGTGGGCTCCACCAGGAGGCCGCCGGGTTTCAGGAGGCCCCGCTTTTCCGCGTCCCAGATCAGGGCCGCGCCCAGACGGTCCTTGACCGAATAGGCCGGGTTGCGGCCCTCGACTTTGGCGTATACCTGAGCCCGGGCGTCGACGATCCGGTTGAGTTTGACCAATGGGGTGTTGCCGATGGACAGGGATTGATCCGTGAAAAGAGCCATGCCGTCACCTCCGTATGCGCCGAAAAAAACCCGGCCGGGGCCGGAATCGCCTACAAAAACCACTTTATACACCATAATAAATCTATCAGGTTAGCCCATCGGAGTCAAGGCACGGTTTGGTGCCCGGGTTTCTCAGATCGTTGTGGTGCGGCCTTTGATTTGTGCTATAATACGACCCTTCAGGGCTTGTAAAAACGGGTGGGGGCGAAGCTGAGGGAACGCTTCGGCGAGGCCCGGATTATATGAGAATATTTAGCTGTTGCACACAATTGAGGACACACCGAGTGAACACGCCATTTTTTTATGCAAAACAGGGGACGACGCATGGACAGCCCGGAACGGAATGATCCGCTGGAGATATTGCTGAGTCTGGGCAACCTTCTGGCCCGGGAGGCGGATCAGAACAAAACCGTCCTGGCCATGCTGAATTTTCTTAAAGGGCCTTTGAAGATGAGCAAGGTCGGCGCGGTGGTTCTGTCCGCCGGGGGCGAGAGCCGGGTTTTCTGCGCCAGGGACGAAACCTGCGACGACTGCCCCGGTGATTGGGGGATCATTCATTTCGCCCGACGCGTCTTGGCCGTGGAGCGGGGCATCGTGGCCGGCGAACGGCTCCTGTCTCTGATGACCGAAACGGAAAAAAGGTGCTTCAAGCTCAAGCGTCCGCTCTTTTTCCCGGTCATGCTGGAGGGGCGGGTTTTCGGCGCCCTGTGGGGCGAGGGCGAATTTGACGAGGAGGGCCTGACCGCCGCCGCCAGGGAGACCCTGGCCCTGATGTCCCCGCTGATCTGCGTCGCCTTCCGCAGCGTCTTCATCTACGAGTCCCTGCTGAGCCAGGAAAAAATTCTCAAATCCATCCTGGACAACCTCGACGCCAACATTTACGTCTCCGACCTGGAGAACGATGATATTCTCTTTATCAACAAAAAGATGTCGAAAGAATTCGGCCTCGGGGCGGCCGTCACCGGCGAAAAATGCTGGCGGGCGCTCCAGTCGGGCATGACCGAGCGCTGCCCTTTCTGTCCTTCCAGGGAACTGGCCCGGGATCACAGCCGGACCATCGTCTGGGAGGAGCACAACACGGCCACCCACCAATACTATAAAAACACCGACAGCGTCATCGAGTGGCTGAACGGCAAACACGTCCATCTCCAGCATTCCGTGGACATCACCGCCGAAAAGGCCTCCCTGCGGAATCTGGAAGAGGCCCGGGCCCAGGCCGAACTGGCCAGCCGGGCCAAAGGCGATTTCCTGTCCCGCATGAGCCACGAGATACGTACGCCCATCAACGCCATCATCGGCATGTCGCGCCTGGCCGCCGAAGCCGACGATCCGGCCCGGGTGCGCGAGTGCATCCGCAAGATCGATTCCTCATCCAAGCAGCTTTTGGCCCTCATCAACGACGTCCTGGACATGGCCAAGATCGAGGCCGGCAAAATGGAACTGTCGGCCGCGCCCTTTGACCTGGAAAAAACGCTCATCGACATCGCCAACGTCATTTCCGCCCGCTCCGAGGAGAAGGGCCAGAAACTCGTCGTCGGCCTTGAGCCGGTGCGGCCGGGGTGGCTGCGCGGCGATGAGATGAGGCTGTCACAGGTGATCATCAATCTCCTTTCAAACGCGGTCAAGTTCACCCCGCCGTCCGGCACGGTGCGGCTTTCGGTCCGGGTGGAAGAGGCCGGCGGGGGGCGGGCCCGGCTGCGGGTGAGCGTGGCCGATACCGGCATCGGCATACCGAAAGAGAGGCAGGGGGCGCTGTTCCAATCTTTTGAGCAGGCTGACGGCGGCATTACCCGGAAGTTCGGCGGCACCGGCCTGGGCCTGTCCATTTCCCGGAACATCGTGCGGCTGATGGGCGGCGACATCGCCCTGGAAAGCGAGGAAGGCCGGGGCAGCGTCTTCTCCTTCGCGGTGGAGCTGGACCGGGCCGCGCCGCCCGAAACCGGCGTGGAAAAATACCTGGCGGGCCTGGAAACGCCCGTCGGCCGGGCGCTGTTGATAGACGCGGAGGAGGACGCCCGGCTTTCCTTCGCGGCGATCATGGACGATTTTCATCTTCAGTGCGAAACCGCGGCCGGGTTGGACGAGGGGCTGCGGCGGCTGGATCGGGCCCGGCGGGACGGCGGCGGCTTTGACCTGGTCTTCGTCGACTGGGACACGGTCCCCGGGCCCGGGCCCGGGCTGGGCACGGAAATCCGGAGGCGATTCGGCGCGGACGTGATCGTGGTCGGCTCCCTGGCCCGGTGGGGCGCCCTGCGCTCGGCCCCCGAGGGCCGCGATCTGGCCGCGCACCTGTCCAAGCCCTGGTTCGCGGCCACCATCGCCGGGGCCGTCCGGGAGGCCCGGGGGCTGCATGAAGCCCGCTCGGGCTTTGCCGAGACCCACCGGGGCCGCCTGGCCGGCTACCATGTCCTCCTGGCCGAGGACGTGGAAATCAATCGCGAGATCGTCCACCAGGCCCTGGAAGGCACGGGCCTCCAAATCACCGACGCCGTCGACGGCCGGGTGGCCCTGGACCTGGTCCGGGCCGGCCCCGGCCGCTACGATCTCATCCTCATGGACGTGAACATGCCGGAAATGGACGGCTACGAGGCCACCCGCCTCATCCGGCAGCTGCCCTTCGAACACGCCCGGACCGTGCCCATTCTGGCCATGACCGCCAACGCCTTTTCCGAGGATATCCAGAAGAGCCTGGCCAGCGGCCTCGATGACCACCTCACCAAGCCGCTGCACTTTGAAACCCTCATCGCCAAGCTGCACCAGCATCTCGAGGGCCGGGCGCCCGGCCTGGTGCCGGCCGGTTCGGAAAACAAAGGTTCGGGCGCCGCCCTGGCGCCCGCCTCCGGCGCCGGGGGCGGGCCGTCCTCCCCGTGGGTGGATGTGGAATCCGGCCTGGAACGCCTGGGCGGCGACGGCGAATTCTACGCCGACCTCCTGGCGCGTTTCCTGGAACAAACCACCCTGAACGCACTGACGGACGCCTTCGAAAATAAGGACTTCGCCGCCGCCGCCCAGGCGGCCCACGGCCTTAAGGGGGTGGCCGGGAACCTGTCCCTGACGGCGCTCCACGCGAGCGTCTCGGCCTTGGAAACCGCCCTGAAAAACGGCGGGCCGGACCGGGCTCCGTACCAGGCCGTGCTCAGCCACTTCGCCGCCACCCGGGCGGCCGTCGAACGCCTTCTCCAAGAAGGGAATCTCATCTGAACGCGCCGCCAAGGAGACCGGACGTGACCTCCCAGAAACTGACGGTGGTGGCCTGCGATATCCTGCGCCTGGAATTCGAAACCGTGATCGGCGACGCCGACATCGGCCTGAAGGTGCTGGAATACGCCCTCCACAACACCCCGGCCCAGATGCCCGGGCGCATCATGGAAGTGGTCCGCGAGGCGGAGCGGGAGGGCGCCGGACGCATCGCCCTGGGCTACGGTCTGTGCTCCAAAGGAACGGTGGGCGTCCAGGCCGAGGGCGGCCTGGTCATTCCCCGGTGTCACGACTGCATCGCCATGCTCATCGGCTCGCCGGAGCGGTACAAGGAGATTTTTTACAAATACCCCGCCTATTATCTGTCCGCGGGCTGGGTGCGCAACGGGGCCGACCCCCTCACCGCCGTGGAGCAGAAATACACGCCCCGGCTCGGGGAAAAGAAAGCCATGCGGGCCATGGGCCTGGAACTGGCCAATTACAAGTATGTCTGCTTCGTGAATAACGGCCTCGGCGACAGTCAGGCCCTCAAGGAGCGGGCCCTGGAAAACTGCCGGGCGTTCAATAAGGAATACCTGGAGGTTCCGGCCGGGTTGGAGTATTTCGAGCGCCTGGTCCGGGGGCCGCACTCTCAGGATCACTTTCTCACCTTGAGACCGGGCCAGCCCCTGAACGACGAGGAGTTTTAAAAACTTTAGCCGGACCGTCCAGGTGATGGTATACTTAAAAAGTCTTACCGGGGCGCCGGGTCCGGCCGATGGCGCGACGCGGCCGCCTCGGCGGCGATCTGCGTCGCCAAACCTAAATGCGGGACAAGGAGTGTTCGATGCGGCCGTTGCGTATGCTTCTCTGTTTGCTGTTAGCCCTGTCGCTTATGGCCCTTTGGACCCCCGCCGGGCTGCGGGCCGGAACCTCGGAGGCCGCTCCGGGCCAGGTTTGGCTGGTGGCCGATTCGGGCCATAAGGGCAAGGGGAACAAGGGCCAGCAGGGCCCGGGCAAGAACAAGGCCGATAAAGGCAAGAACGCCGGCAAGATGCAAGAGGCCGGCCCACCGCCCAAAGGCAAGGCGCAAGGGGCCGGCGACTTCAATTACGTGCCCAAGATCGGGCCTCGCGACGCCCGGGACCTGGCCAGGCGCTATCATCTGACGGGCTATAAGCCCCTGCCCCCGGGCATCCGGAAAAACCTGATGCGGGGCCAGCCCCTGCCTCCGGGCATCGCCAAGAAAATGGTTCCCCGGCCCATGCTGGAAGGGCTGCCGGCATACCCGGGCCACGAGTGGCAGGTGGTCGGCAACGACCTGGTCCTGCTGGCTGTGGGTACGTCCATGGTGGTGGACGTTCTGTCCGATATCTTCCAGTAAGTTATTGCTCCGGCAACTAAATAAGTCATACCCGTGATTTCGCCAAAGCCCGAAATCACTGGACTTCAGCGGCCGGGAACAGACTTCTAAAGTTGCCGGGTTAATAATCCGCCCCGCCATCCATCCACGGCGGGGCGCCGAGTGGCCGTTTCCGTCGCCACCGCGGCGGCCGGCGCTGAGGAGGACGGTTTATGGATACCGTGGTCATCGCCTGCGCGACGATTAAAGATGAAATGAAAAAAGCCCTGGAAATCGCCGGCCGGGACTATCCGGCCGTGTTTCTCAAACCCGGGCTGGACGACGACCCTCGAAAGCTGCAAGAGGCCCTGCAAGCCGAGTTGGACCGGCTACCGGCTCCATCATTGGCGCTTCTGGGCTACGGCTTTGCCAACGGGGCTCTAGCGGCCTTCCCGGCCGGGCGCCATACCCTGGTGGCCCCCCAGGCCGAGGACACGCTCTGCCTGATCCTGGGCTCCCAGGCCCGGCGGGACGCCATCCTCAAAGAACAGCCCAGCTACTTCATCACCGAGGGCTGGCTGCGCGGAGACAACATCTTTGCGGTCTTCCAGAAGTCGGTGGACAAATACGGCCCGGAAAAAGCCGCGCGCCTCCACAAGTCCATGATGCACCACTACCGGCGCTTCCTGCTGGTGGATACCGGGGTCTACGACCTCGATGCCTACCGGGGCCGGCTGGAAGAACTGGGCCGGGTGCTCGGTCTGGCCGTGGAAGAGGCCCCGGGCGACCTGAACTGGCTGGTGCGCCTGGTGAGCGGCCCGCCCTGGGGCCCCGCCTTCGTCAAAGCCGAACCCGGCGAAACCCTGGCCCTCGACCCCAAAGCCGGTTCAGCTGTTTAGCGGTAAAGGGCGATGTAAAGCAGTGGGGGCTCCGCGTCCCCGCCCCCTTCATTGCATACTTCCAGTTTGCAATCCCAGCCTGATCGCAAATTCTTATTTGCGATTGCGCCAGGGCGGAACCCGATCTTTGCCCTGCGGGCAATCTTGTAGTTTATCGCCTGGCGAACCTTTTTTGCCAATCGGCTCCACCCTTCCAATTTTAACCGCCGAAAATTATAAAAGCTGAAACTGAAAACCCCTGCTCTGTATGACCAGGGGTTTGTCAGCAATCTGAACGACGGAACCCCAAAAGGTTCCGCCGCTTCATCTGCCCCCGGCTCCAAGTCATCGCGAAGCCGGGAGCATTTGCGGCAAAGGGCATGTGAATGTCTGGGGCGGAGCCCTCCGAGATTGAAAACGCCCTTTACCGCTTTAACGCGCCGGCGCAGCCGGAGCAGGCGGCGCAGCTGGGGGTGAGGGGCAGGCGGTCCAGGGTGCTGAGGGTCACGGTCAGTTTCAGGGCCAGGAGTTCGGCGAGGTCCGGTTCCGGCGGGCGGGAGTTTTTGAGTTCTTCGTCGAGGGTGTCGGCCACCACCCGGAGATTGATCCAGGGGCGGCCGTATTGTTGGGCCACCCAGGCCAGGGCGCCGGATTCCTGGTCGCCGGCCAGGCAGTTGAACAGCCGGCCGCGTTCGAGCTTGCCGGAGAGGCCGGTCAGGAAGGTGTCGGTGGTGAGGAGGCGTCCTCGCAGGAAGCCCTTGAGGGTCAGCTTGTCGGCCAGTTCGCCCACCACGGGCGAGAGGCACTCCACGGCCAGTTCGTCGGCCCAGTCCGGGCTCAGGGCCCGGTAGGCGGATTCGCCGTAGCGGCCGTAGGTGCGGGCGTAGTCGCTTTCCAGGGTCCAGTCGCCGATGGCCGCGGAGCTGGAGGCGATGGCGTCCCCGGCCCGGAGCTTGAGGTTAAGGGAACCCGCCGCGCCGGCCCCGATGAGCATCAAGGGCGGTTCCCCGCCGGCGGGAATCCGGGCCAGGTGGGCGGCCGTCTTGGCGGCGGTGTTGAGCTTGCCCGGACCGGTTTCCACCACCGTGACGTTGATGTACTCGAACTCCTGGTCCTGGAGGCCGCCGGTCACGGCCCGGTAGTCGGCGGAAGTGGGAGTGAAAATCACGACGTCCGGTTTTCCCATGAGGCCCTCGCTGATTCCGGAGCCGGCGGGGGCGGCTCCTGTGGGGTGACGTTCCGGCCCCGCGCCTTGACGGGGCCGGGGAAAGGCTTTATTGTAATAAAGCGTATTGTACCCCAAGGAGAGAACCTCATGCAAGTCGCCCCCTCTGTGTATTTCTATCCCTTCACGTCCATGGCCGAAAACAACTGCAATACCGTTATTCTGGACGGCCCGCAAAAGGTGCTCATCGACCCGGGGCACAAGCATTTGTGGCCGAGTTTGAAAAAAAAGGTCGAGGCCGACGGCTTCAGTCTCCGGGATATCAACCTGGTCATCCACACCCATTGCCACCCCGACCACATGGAGGCCGGGGAGTTTTTGGAAAAGGAATGCGGGGCGGTCCAGGCCATGAGCTCTGTGGAAGCTGAATTCCTGGGCGACGCCGGCCGGGAATTCTTCCCCTGGATGGGCCTGGACTACCCCGAGGGCACCATCGGCCGCCTTCTGGAGGAAGGCCCGCTGGACCTGGGGGACAAGACCCTGCAATTGTATCTCGCGCCGGGGCACACTCCCGGCAGCCTGTGCCTCCATTGGCCCGAGGCCAAGGTTCTCATCACCGGCGACGTGCTCTTCGCCCAGTCGGTGGGCCGGACCGATTTCGAAGGCGGGAGCCATGACGCCCTGGCGGCCAGCATCCAGCGTCTTTCGACCCTGCCGGACGTGGATCTGGTCTTGCCCGGCCACGGCCCGGCCGTGTCCGGCGCGGACCGGGTGGCGGCCAATTTCCGAGCGGTGCGGGCCTATTTCCGATAAGCGAAGCCCGCGTCTATTTCAGGTGAATATCATGCCCAGTACTTTACATAACCGGGCCAGGACGGTTTTTCTCCTGGTGTTGATGACTCTGCTGATCATGATCTTCGGCATGACCCTGGGCGGCAACCAGGGCCTCAAGATCGCCTTTGTGATCGCCATGATCATGAACCTGGGGGCCTGGTGGTTTTCCGCCGACATGGTCCTGGCCCAGACCCGGGCCCAGGTGGTGGGCCCGGCCGAAGCCCCGGAACTGTATCAGTTGGTGGAACACCTGGCCCAGCGGGCGGGCCTCCCCACGCCCCGGGTGGCCATTGTGGATGACCCGGCGCCCAACGCCTTCGCCACAGGCCGCAACCCGGCCCACGGGGTGGTGGCCGTGACCACGGGCCTCTTGTCGCTGATGAACCGCGAAGAATTGGCCGGGGTGCTGTCCCACGAACTGACCCACATCAAAAATCGGGATATCCTCGTCGGCTCGGTGGCCGCGGTCCTGGCCGGGGTGATCATGCTGGTGGCCAACATCGCCAAGTTCGGCTTCATGTTCCTCGGCAGCAACCGCGACGGCGAGGGCGGCAACCCCATCGCCGTGCTGCTGATGGCCATCCTGGCCCCCATTGCGGCCGCGCTCATCCAGGCGGCCATTTCCCGGTCCCGGGAATACCTGGCCGACGACGGCGGGGCCGACATAGCCGGCACACCCTTCGGCCTGGCCTCGGCCTTGGAAAAATTGGGGCGGCATCAGCGGATGCCCCAGTCCGCCTCGCCCAACACGGCTCACATGTACATCGTCAACCCCTTGAGCGGCCGCTCCTTCACCAGCCTCTTCGCCACCCATCCGCCGCTTGAGGAGCGCATCGCCCGGCTGCGGGGGGAGATCCTGTGATGAGCGCCATACGTCGGCCGCTGGCCCTGGCTATGATCTGCGGGCTGATTGTCGGGCTCGTCTGCGGCGCCCAGGCCGCCCGGGCCGCCGCCGAAGTTTTCGAACCTCTGGCCCCCGGCGCGCCCGGGCCGGCCGGCCGCCGCACTCCCGTGGTGGCGGCCATTGAAAAGGCCCGGCCGGCCGTGGTCAGCGTCTATGCCGAGGTCCGGGTCCGGGGCGGCTCGCCCTTTGCCCGCGATCCCTTTTACGACGACTTCTTCAACCGCTTTTTCGGGGACCAGTGGCAGCCCCGGGCCCGCCAGGGCATAACCATGGGGTCCGGCGTGGTCGTCGACGGCCTCAAAGGCCTGGTGGTGACCAACGAGCACGTGGTGCGGGGGGCGGCCAGCCTCACGGTGACCCTGAGCGACGGGCGGGAGCTGCCGGCCGCGATTCTCGGTTCGGACCCGCGCTTCGATCTGGCCGTCCTGTCGGTAAAAAGCCAGGCCCCCCTGCCGGAGCTGGCCCTGGGCGACAGTGATTCCCTCATGATCGGGGAAACGGTCATCGCCATCGGCAACCCCTTCGGCCTTTCCCACACCGCGACCACCGGCGTGGTCAGCGCCACGGGCCGCACCGTGCCGGGCCTGGACAACGGCGAATCCTACCGGGACCTGATCCAGACCGACGCCTCCATCAACCCCGGCAACTCCGGGGGACCCCTGCTGAACATCGACGCCGAGGTCATCGGCATCAACACCGCCATCCTGGCCCGGGGCGAGGGTCTGGGCTTCGCCATCCCCTCCAATCAGGTCAAGCGCATCACCTCCCGCCTCATGCGCGGGGACAACGACAGCGGGGCGGCCGTGGATCTGGGCCTGGAACTGGCCGAAGCCGGCCGGCCCCAGCGGGGCCGGACCGGCTGCCTGGTGCTCACGGCCCGCCCGGGCGGTTCCGGAGAGGCGGGGGGCGTGCAGAAGGGCGACATGCTCATGAAGCTCGACGGCTCGCCCACGGCCACGGTGGCCGATTATGAAATGATTCTCGGCAGCCTCACGCCCGGCCAGCCGGTGGAAGCCCTGGTGGAACGCCAGGGCCGCGCCCTGACCCTGACCCTGACCCCCAAGGCGGTGAGCGAGGCCGAGGCCCTGGACCTGGCCCGGCAGCTCTACGGCCTCCAGGTGGTGGAGGACCAGGGGTACCTGCGGCTCAAACAGCCGCCCGCCCGCTCCCCGGCCGAGGCCCTGGGTCTGCGGGAGGGGGATTACCTCCTGAACTTCGGCGGGCGGGATCTGCGGCGCCGGTCAGACCTGGCCAGGATCATCCTGGAAACCCGTTTCCAGACTTCGGCCACCGTCACCGTCCAGCGTGGCCGGACAATTTATCGAGCTACATTGCAACGTTAGCGGGGTTGGTCGGAGCCAGGCAAAAAATGATTTTTGCCTGGCGCGTGGCCAATCGGCGTATCCACCAGTCGCCTCGCTCAGTCGGCCCTTCCGGGCCGCCCCGGTATTGTCCATGCCCTCCGCGCTTTAAATGGGGAAGGAAGACCCGCGATGCACTCGTATCCGCTCCTGGAGCTTCTGGCGGTCGGCTTTGTGCTGGCCTGGCTCTTCGGCTTCCTGGCCCAGAAGGCCCGGCTGTCGCCCATTGTGGGCTACCTCCTGGCCGGTTTCCTGGCCGGGCCCCATTTCCCCTACTTCCCCTTCGTGGCCGACGCCCGCCTGGCGGCCGAACTGGCCGAGGTGGGCGTCATCCTTCTGATGTTCGGGGTGGGGGTCCACTTCAACCTCCGGGACCTGTGGGCCGTCAAGGGGGTGGCCGTGCCCGGGGCTGTGGCCCAGAGCCTGGTGGCCACTGGGCTGGGCACGGCCGCGGGCTGGGTCTTCGGCTTCAGCACCGAGGCCGGGGTGGTGCTGGGCCTGGGTCTGGCCGTGGCCAGCACGGTGGTCCTTCTGCGGGTGCTGACCGACAACCGGCTCCTGAACACCATCCACGGCCAGGTGGCGGTGGGCTGGCTCATTGTGGAAGACATTTTTACCGTACTCATCCTGGTGCTCCTCCCCAGCTTGGCCGCCGCCGCCGCCTCCGGCGCGGCGGTGGGGCCGAGCGAGATCATGGGCGCTCTGAGCCTGGCCCTGGGGAAGCTGGCCATCATGGCCGCGCTCATCCTGGTGGTGGGCGGCCGGGTGGTGCCCTGGCTCCTGACCCGGGCGGCGGCCACCCGGTCGCCGGAGCTGTTCACCCTGACCGTGCTGATGGTGGCCCTGGCCACGGCCGTGGGGTCCGCCGTGGCCTTCGGGGCCTCGATGGCCCTGGGGGCCTTCCTGGGCGGACTGGTGGTGGGGAAAAGTCCGGTCAGCCATCAGGCCGGGGCCGACCTGATGCCCCTGAAGGACGCCTTCGCCATCCTCTTCTTCGTCTCCGTGGGTATGCTCTTCAACCCGGCCTTCATTCTGGCCCACCCCTTCATGGTCCTGGCCTGTCTGCTGATCGTCATCGTGGCCAAGCCCCTGGCCGCCCTGGTGGTGGTGTCCGTCCTGGGCTATTCCGTGCCGACGGCCCTGACCGTGGCCGCGGGCCTGGCCCAGGTGGGGGAGTTTTCCTTCATCCTGGCCCAGGCGGCCGAAAAGCTGGGGTTGATCCCCGTCGAGGTCTACAGCCTGCTGGTAATCTGCGGCCTGGTGTCCATCATCATCAACCCCAGCCTGGTCAAGCGGGTGCCGTTCTTTGAAAGGAAGCTGCAACAGCATCCCCGGTTATGGCGGGCCCTGGGCCACCGGGCCGACCGCCGGGCCCTGAAGGGCAACCAGGTGGAGGAGGCCGTCCTCAACGCCGAGGAGGAGGACGCCGGCCGGGCCGTGGTGGCGGGCTACGGCCCCGTGGGCCGGCAGGTGGCCGCCGCCCTGGAGGAACAGGGCCTGGTGCCGGTGGTCATCGACCTCAATGTGGACACGGTCAACGATCTCACCGGCCAGGGCCGCCACGCCGTGTTCGGCGATTCCTCCAAGGCGGAGGTGCTCCACGCGGCCGGGCTGGAAAAGGCCCGCTACCTGGTGGTGACCATCCCCGAGGTCTCCCTGGCCGCGGCCACGGTGACCACGGCCCGGGAACTGAATCCCCGGCTGCGGATCCTGGTGCGGGCCCGGTTCCTCAACGACAAGGGGCTTCTGTGCCGCCTGGGGGTCACGGCCCTGGCCTTCGAGGAGGAGGAAGTGGCCCGGACCCTGGCCGGCCTGGTCCTCGACGACCTCAAGGGCTCCCTGAGCGATCTGGCCGCCTGCGACCTGCCCCCCGGGCCGGAAAAAAACGAGGAGCGCGGGCCCTGAATCGGCCCGGCTCCTCACTCTGAACCGCCGATCTGCCGTCCCGGAGGGCGGCGGATCGGGTCGTTACTTGGGTTCGCCCTCCCCGGTTTGGGCTTCGGGCTGTTCGCCGTTCATTTCATTGAGTTCGGCCTGGTAGGCCCGGGCTTCGGCTTTATACCGGCTGGCCTCGTCGGGGCTGGAGAAGTCGATGTTCGGGCCTTTGCGGTCGCGCAGTTCTTCCCAGCCGAGATAGGCCGCCACCGCGCCGCCGACGATGAAGGCGATGGC
This sequence comes from Candidatus Adiutrix sp., assembly GCA_031549025.1. Classification (GTDB taxonomy): domain Bacteria; phylum Desulfobacterota; class Desulfarculia; order Adiutricales; family Adiutricaceae; genus Adiutrix. Next base: position 20,406 of record JAVBQN010000042.1, read on the forward strand.
CACCGTGGCCTTCAGGAGGGCCGCGATATGGACGAACCAGACGATGAATAATACCAGCCCCAGCACCAGGGCCACCAAGCCGACTATCAGTAAAGCAGGCATATACCCTCCTTAGGATTGATGCACGAAAGCCCGCTCCAAGATGAAAGCGCCCGCCCGTCCCGGGGCGGCCCCGGCGGGTCTGGTCCGGGTGGGCCGCCGCCAAACGGACCAGAGGCCCGTGCCGGTCCCCAAACGGCGGTTTCAGCCGTTTTTGCCGCAGACCACACAGCGGTTGTCGGCGCCGAGGATGCCGATGCAGTTGCCGTCAGGGCAGAGGCGCCGGTTTTCCATGGAAAAGGGGTCGCCGGTGACTTCAGGGGCGGGTTCGGACCGCAGCCCGGCGCCGCACAGGGGGCAGAATTTAGCCCAGGCGGGCACCCGCTCCCGGCAGGCGGAGCAGGTTTGGCTGCGGGCTTCGAAACCGCAATTTTCACATTCCAGAGTCATGATCCATACCATCCGTGACAGCCCGGAAGGGCCTTTTTTCAATGGTTGTAAAACCCATGAATAATGCTATAATAACTAAGACCCGATTTCAGCCCAAGGCGCAAGGCCGGAGAATGAACCGAAATGGCCTTGTCTTTAATCATACAACAAGATGACCGGTAAAAGCCAGCATCTTGTAACCTCAGGTCCCGCCGGTCATACAATCTAACCCAAAAAAGAAGATCAGGGGCCTGGCCCAAGCAGGGGTTCTTTAGTGAAGCGCATTTCCATTGAGCACGCCCAGCCCGGGCAGATCCTGGCCCAAAAGCTGCAAAGGGGCGACGGCGTGCTTCTGGCCGGCCAGGGCTCGGAGGTCACCGAGGGCCTTCTGCGCATGCTGGCCCGGATGAATATCGATACCATCGTCATCGAGGAAGAAATAAAGCTGAGCCCCGAGGAGCTGGAAGAGATTTTCCAGAAGCGGAAGGCCGAGGTCACGGCGCGTTTCGTGCGCGTGGCCGATCAGCCTGTTTCGGCGGCCCTCCGGGCCGCCCTGGTCGACAAGGCCCGGCGCGAGCGGGACGAGGCCCTGGCCGCCATCATTCCGGCGGCGGAAGAGGAAGAGAAAAAGTGAGCGGCTTAAGCGACAGAGTGGCCGCCAAACGCGAAGTGAGGCGCATCAAAAATCTGCCCACCGTGCCGGGCATCGTGGCCAAAATCTCCCGCATGGTCGAGAACCCCGAGACCAGCGCGGCCGAGGTGGGGCGCCTCATCACCCAGGACCAGGTGCTTTCGGCCAAGGTGTTGCGCATGGCCAACAGCGCCTTTTTCGGCATGTCCCGCAAAATCAGTTCCATTCCCCAGGCGCTGATGATTTTGGGGTTTGACGTGGTCAAAGGCCTGGTGCTGACCAGCTCGGTTTTCGACATGATCCAAAAGAGCATGGCCGGCCTGTGGGAGCATTCCATCGGCTGCGCCGCCGCCGCCGGCGCCGTGGCCACCACCCTGGGCCGGGACGACGCCGAGGAAATCCTGGTGGCCGGGCTGCTGCACGATTTGGGCAAAGTGGTCCTGGCCCTCAACATGCCCGAGGAGATGAAACTGATCCGGGAAAAGGTGGAAAAGGAGAACCTCTTCTTCTACGAAGCGGAGAATGCCATTTTGGACTTTCATCACGGCGAGATCGGCCAGTGGCTGGCCGAGCACTGGAACCTGCCGGAAAGCCTGGCCGAGCCCATGCGCCTCCACCACAACCCGGAACGGGCCACCATCCGCCCCGAGTGCACGGCCATCGTCCACCTGGCGGACGTCATCATCCGGGGCTGGGGTTTCGGCTATGCCGGCGACGGCCTGGTGCCGCCCGTCTCCATGGCCGCCTGGGAACTCCTGGGCCTGAAGCCCGGCGATTTCCCGGCCATTCTCGATCTCCTGGAACCCAAGCTGGCCAATCTCAGCGAATTGACCCAGGTCGGCGGCGCCTGATTTATTATGTTTTCACGGCAAACGAAATGGCGACCCGCGGCCTTCTGGGGCCTTTTGATCCTGGCCCTGGATCTGGGAACCAAGGCTCTGGCCCGTCAGTATATCAGTCCCTGGGAGCCGCTGGCGGTCATCCCGGGGTTTTTTGACCTCGTCCTGACCTACAACTCCGGCGGGGCCTTCGGCATTCTGGCGGGCGTCTTCGGGGGCGGGCCGGGGCAGGGGGTGAAAATGGCCGTCATCGCCGCCGTCTCGCTCCTGCCGTTCATCTATGTTTTCTGGAAGGCCCGGCCGGACGAGCGGATGCTCCTGACCAGCCTGGGCCTCATCTGGGGCGGCGCCCTCGGCAATATCCACGACCGCCTGCGCTGGGGCATGGTGGTGGACTTTCTCGATTTCCACTGGGGGGACTATCACTGGCCGGCCTTCAACGTGGCCGACGTGGGCGTGTGCCTGGGCGCGGGCCTCTTGGCCCTGAGCATTTTGCGGGAAAAGCCGCCCCGGAACGAGGCGGAAACCGGAGGGGAAGCCGAGCGGTGAGCCTGATAGTGATCCTCGAAGACAGCTGGGCCATGGCCGAAGCCGCTGCCCGCGCCCTCCGGGAAGCCGGCTACGAGGCTGTGCCCTGCCTGACCACCAGCGAGGCCTTTTCCCTCTGCCAGGAACGGAAAGCCGACCTGGTGCTCACGGAATATTACGTGGGCGACGGCACCGGATTGGATTTGCTGGAAAAGCTCTCCCGGCGGGATTCCGCTCCTCCGGTGGCGGTGGCCACCGGCTGCGGCAATGAAGAAGCCGCGGCCCGGGCCCTGGACCTCGGCGCCCGGGCCTGGCTGGTGAAATCGGAAACCTACCTTCGCGACCTGCCCTTCCAGGTCGAACGACTCTTGAACGACCAGGCCTCCCGCCAGGCCATGAAGGAAAAAAGCCACCTCAAACGCCGTCAGGAGGCCCAGAACGAACTGGCCGAATGGCTGGCCCACAACTTCAAGAACATTCTGGCCGCCTCCATCGGCTACCTCAACCTCGTCAACCTCAAGAATCCCGGCCAGGACCGGGCCAAACAGGAAAAATACCTCAACGAAAGCCGCCAGAGCCAGGAGAGCGGCATCCAGCTTCTGGAGCAGCTCATCCGCATGACCGCGAGCGAAGCCGGCGAAGCCGAACGGATCATCGTGGCCGAAGTGGTGGACGAGGCCTGGGAGACGGTGCGGTCCAAGGTGCTCACCGTCACCCGGGCCCAATATCCCGAGCGGTTGGAAAACGTCCGGGCCCAGATCGGGCAGGTGGCCTTCCTCAACTCCACCCGCCGCCTCCCGCCGGTGAACATGGTCCGGGCCGACCTGGAGTCCATCATGGAGGCCCTCCTGCAGAACGCCCTGGAAGCGGTCCTCGCCCACGACGAGCCCCGCGTTCTGGCCCTGGGTGAAATGCACGGGCGGACCCTGGAACTCACCGTCCGCGACAACGGCCGGGGCATGAGCGAAAGTGTGCTGAAGCACGCCCTGGAGCCCCTGTTCTCCACCAAAGGCGAGGTGGGGGTGGGCCTGAGCCTGAGCCTGGTCAGTTCCCTGGTGGTGCGCCACGGGGGCGACGTGAACCTTAAATCCGCCCCCGGCGCCGGCACCACGGTCAAAATCACCTTTCCTCTCTAAAAACAGGGCTCCCGGCGAAGGCCGGGAGCCCTGCTTTCTCTGCCCGCGGGGTCAGCCGAAAATTTTGGCCACCTCTTCCATCTGATCGCTCACGGCGATGCTCTGGGGGCATTTTTCTTCACACTGGCGGCAGTGGACGCAGTGGGCGAAGGTCTCCTGGGGGTTCATCTGGGCGCTGAAGAAGTACTTGGTGCGGGTTCTGACTTCCTCGGCGTCCATCAGGTGGTAATTGTTGAAAAATTCAAAATTCTTGGGGATATTGACGCCTTCGGGGCAGGGCAGGCAATAACCGCAGGCCGTGCAGGGCACTTTCAGCCGTTCGCGGAAGAATTCCCGCACTTCGCCCAGGGCGGCCCGCTCCCGGTCGGTCAGAGCGCCAGCCGTGTCGGCGATGGTGAGGTTTTCCTCCACGTGGGCCATGGCGGTCATGCCGCTCAGCACCACGCCCGCCTCGGGCTGGTCCCACAGCCACCGCAAGCCCCAGTCGGCCAGCGACCAGTCCGGCCGGATGGCCGCCAGCTTTTCCCGCAGGTCCCCCGGCATGTGGTTGATCAGAAAGCCGCCGCGCAGCGGCTCCATGACGACCACACCCAGGCCCCGGCTGTGGGCCAGCTTGAGCCCCTTCTGCCCGGCCTGGTAGTCCACGTCCAGGTAGTTGTATTGAATCTGGGCGAAATCCCAGGAATAGCTCCCGACGATCTCCTCGAACAGATTGTAATTGTCGTGGAAGGAGAAGCCCGCGTACTTGATGCGGCCGTCCTTCCGGGCCTCGTCGAGGAACTGGAAGAGGCCCAGATCCTTGATGCCCGGCCAGCTGAGGGCGTTGAGGTTGTGGGCCAGGTAGAAATCGATGCTGGAGGCTTTCAGGCGCTTGAGCTGCCGGTCGAGGATGGCGTGCTTCCCTTTGAGATCCGTGGGGAACCAGGTGGGCAGCTTGGTGGCCAGATTGACCTTTTCCCGGTAGCCGCCGGAGAGGGCGTGCCCCACGAAGACCTCGCTCTCCCCGGGCTCTTCCCGGCTGACGCCGTGGTACGGCCAGGCCGTGTCCACGTAGTTGACGCCCCGGTCGATGGCCCGCCGGACCATGGCCGTGGCCAGGTCGTAATCGATGCTGGTCGGGGTGGCGGGGTCGGTCAAGGGCAGCCGCATGCAGCCGAACCCCAGGATGGACAGTTCCCGGTCGGTTCTTCCGAATTTTTTCTTCAACATCAGGCGCTCCTTAATAGTACGCTTTCCCGGAGTTTGCACTTTCGCTCCAAATGAGCGTATTATACTCCAATCGGCCGAGGAATCAAAGCCGGGGCGGCCGAAGTATACTTTTCAGGGAGCGACATGCCCATCTATCTTTGGTACCCCATCCTGGTGAGCATGGGATTGGGATTCACCTTCATGAATATCCCGCCGGTGAACCGGCAGTTCATGGCCCTCTTCGGCGTGGGTTACGACGGGCTGTCGTGGCTTTTGAGCGGCCTCTTCTGGACGCACGCCTTCATGCAGCTCCCGGCCGGAATCATCGCCGACCGCCGCAGCCCCTGGACGGTCTTGATGGTGGGCCTGGGCATCGGGGTGGCGGCCAACGCCCTCCCGTTCCTGGCCCCGGACAGCCTGGCCCTGGCCACGGCCATGCGGGCCTTCCTGGGCGTGGGCACCAGCCTTTCCTTCCTGGCCCTGATGAAGGTCATCGTGGTTCTGGCCCCCAGCGCGAAGCTGCCCTCCATCCAGGGCCTCCAGGGGGCCGGCTTCAGCCTGGGCTTTGTGCTCCCGTACCTGATTCTCCCGCGCCTGGGGGAGACGGCCTGGCCCTACGCCTACCTTATCGGCATCGCCTTTCTGGCCGCCGCCATCGGCGCGGCCTTTCTCCTGCCCCGGGCCGAGCTCAAACCCGCGGGCCAGGCCCGGCCGGCGGCCGAAATCCGGCGGGCGGTGTGGGGGATCGTCACGTCCAAGCCCATCTGGTTCCTGGGCGTCTTCCACGGCCTTTCGTACGGTTCCCTCAATAACCTCGGCAACTGGCTCCCGTCCATCCTGGCCGACCTCGACGGCCGGGGCGACCCCACGGCCTGGGCCGGGGCCGCCGTGGTGCTGCTTTTGCTGGGCACCTTCGGCCGGGCCTTCGGGGGGCACCTGTCGGTGCGCCTGACGAGGGGGCGGGCGGTGAACGCGGCGGTTTTGGTGATCTGTCTGTTGTATCTGCTCATGGGTCTGGCCGGGCCGAAGTATTTCATCCTGGGTTCGGCCCTTTTGATGGCCCTGGCCTGCGGTTCCACCTACGGGGGCATTTTCACCCTGAGCGCCGAGGTGGGGGCCGGCTACGCGGCCACGGGCATGGGGGTGATGAACATGATCGGCAACCTTTTCAACGTGCTCCTGACCCTCTTCTTCGGTTATGTGCGGGAATATACCGGCCATTTCACCATCAGCCTCGTGGCCGTGGGCCTTCTGGGGCTTCTCCTGTGGTGGGCCGGCCGGGGTGTGGTTCTTCGGGCGGACCGGGAATGCCGGCGGGTCAAGGGGTGACCGCGGCCGTGATCCTGGCCGCCGGGGAGGCCCGGCGGGCCGGCGGGCCCAAGGCGGCCTGGGCGGTCCGGGGGGTGCCTTCGGTGCGACGGGTGGCCCTGGCCGCCCTGGGCGCGGCCAAGGTGGGCGAGGTGGTGGCGGTCACCGGCGGCTGGGCCCGAGAGGTGGCCGAGGCCCTGGCCGGGCTGGGCCTCAGGCTGGCCCCCAACCCGGATTACGCCCTGGGCCAGGCCGGGAGCCTCCGGGCGGGCCTGGCCGCCCTGACCCCGGGGGTGCACCGGGCGGTGATCTTCCTTCTGGCCGATCAGCCTTTTATCACTTCGCAGATCATCGACGATCTGCTAGTATTTTACCAAGCCTCCGGGGCCACCCTGGCCGCGCCCCTGGCGCGGGGCCGGCGGACGAACCCCACGGTCTTCGATCTGGACCGCTGGGGGGCCGAACTGACGGCCCTCACCGGCGACGCCGGCGGCCGGAGCATCCTGGCCGCCCATCCCGAAGAGCTGGCCCTGTGGCCGGCCGAGGGCGTACCGGAGGAATGTTTCTTGGATTTCGACACCTTCGAGGAAATGGTGACGCTCAATGGACCAGGCTGACCGGAAACGCGATGGCGATCTCCTCATCATCAAAGGCGCCGGCGACCTGGCCACGGGCGTGGCCCACCGGCTGCACCGCTCGGGCTACCGCTTCCTGATGACGGACCTGCCCCGCCCCACGGCCATCCGCCGCACGGTGGCCTTCAGCCAGGCCGTCTACGACGGGACCAGCACCGTGGAAGGCCTCACCGCCCGCCGGGCCGCGCCGGAGAATTTTTTTGAAATTCTGGCCGCCGGCGAGGTGCCCGTGCTGCCCGGGCCCGACCCGGAATGGCTGGAGAGCCTGCCCCACCGGGCCTTTATCGAGGCCACCCTGGCCAAGCACAATACCGGCGTCGGCCGCCGGCCGGGGCGGATCACCCTGGCCCTGGGGCCCGGCTACCAGGCCGGCCGGGACGTGGACGCGGTGGTGGAAACCGACCGGGGGCATTTCCTGGGCCGCCTCATTTTCGACGGATCGGCCAGGCCCAACACGGGCCGGCCCGGAGTCATCGGCGGCTACGACCGGGAGCGGCTGGTCCGCTCCCCGGCCGCCGGTCCGGTCCGGTTTGACGCGGTTATCGGCCAGATGGTGCGGAAGGGGGAGGCGCTCGGCCGGGTGGGCGACGTGGAAATCCGCGCGGCCATTGACGGCGTTCTGCGCGGGGCCATCCAGAACGGGCTCGAGGTGCCGGCCGAATACAAAATCGGCGACATCGACCCCCGGCCCGAGGCCGCCGGCTTCATCCACACCCCGTCGGACAAGGCCCGGGCCGTGGCCGGGGGCGTCCTGGAAGGCCTGTTGTATTTCGGGGTGCTCCCGTGAACGCGGATCTGATCAAGAAGGTGGAGATCCTGGCCGACGCGGCCAAGTACGACGTGTCCTGCTCCTCCAGCGGGGTCGGCCGGCCCAGCCAAAAGGGCGGCGTCGGCAACGCGGTCTCCTGGGGCATCTGCCATTCCTTCACCGCCGACGGCCGCTGCATCTCGCTTTTGAAAACCCTCCTGAGCAACCACTGCATTTACGACTGCGCCTACTGCGTCAACCGCCGGTCCAACGACATTCCCCGGGCCACCTTCACCAGCCGGGAACTGGCCGAACTGACCATCGAATTTTACCGCCGCAACTACATCGAGGGGCTGTTCCTCAGTTCCGGGGTCATCCGCAATCCGGACTACACCATGGAACGCCTGGTGGGCGTCCTGAAGGAACTGCGCCACGTCCACCGCTTCAACGGCTACATCCATCTCAAGACCATCCCCGGGGCCGGCGAGGAACTGGTGCAGGAGGCCGGGCTCCACGCCGACCGCCTGAGCGTCAACATCGAAATCCCCACCGAGGCCAACCTCAAACTCCTGGCCCCGGACAAGGACCACCAGAGCGTCTACCGGCCCATGAACTTCATCCGCCAGGGCATTCTGGAGAACCGGGAGGACCGCCGGAAATTCCGCTCCACCCCCCGGTTCGTCCCGGCCGGCCAGAGCACCCAGGTCATTGTCGGGGCTTCCGGCGAGCGGGACCGGGACATTTTGAACCTGTCGGCCTCCCTTTACGACGGCTCGGAACTGAAGCGGGTGTACTATTCCGGTTTCGTGCCGGTCAACGAATATGACCAGCGGCTGCCGAAAATCAAGGCCGCGCCCCTGGTGCGGGAAAACCGGCTGTATCAGGCCGACTGGCTCCTGCGCTTCTACGATTTCCGGGTGGAGGAACTGACCGACGACCAGTTTCCCGACCTGGACCAGGAAATGGATCCCAAGCTGGCCTGGGCCCTGCGGCACCCCGAGTGGTTCCCGGTGGACGTCAACCGCGACGACTACAGCCGCTTGCTGCGGGTGCCGGGCCTGGGGGTGCGCTCGGCCAAGCTCATCGTCATGGCCCGGCGCCAGGGCCGGCTGCGGGCCGAGCATCTGGCCAAGATGGGGGTCATCATGAAACGGGCCGCCTTTTTTCTGACCGCCGGCCCGGGTCCCACCATCTCCCCCACCATCCACGAAATCGGCCCGGAGCGCCTGCGCGGCCTGATGCTGGCCCCCCCGCCGGGCCGGCGGGCCGATCCGCGCCAGCTGTCGCTCCCGTTTCCGGAGTTGGCCCCGTAAATGCGGGTCTTCATCTACGATCGGAGCTTCGAAGGGCTCCTGACCGTGGTCTTCGAGGCTTTTCGGCGCCGGACCTTTCCGGACCGCCTGTCGGGGCCGGACGATCCGCCGCCTCTCCTGGCCGAGGAAGTGGTCACCGTGGCCGCCGACCCGGATAAGGCCGCCCGGGTCTGGACCGGGCTGGAGAAAAAGCTCTCGCGCCTGGCCCTCACCCAGGTCCTGGCCGCCTGGCTGACCGAGGAAGCGGCGGCGGCCGAACTGGTGGTGCGCTACCTGCGGGCCGTCCTCACCGGCACCCGGGAGACGGATTTCGCCCACCCCGATGTCCTGGCCCTCCAGCGGTTGGGCCGGGCCGTGGCCCACGAAACTGAGCGCCTCCGGCAGTTCATCCGCTTCCAGAAGACGGCCGACGGCGTCTACTTCGCGGCGGCGTCGCCCATATATAATGTTCTGCCCCTGGCCCTCCCGCATTTCCGCGACCGTTTCGCGGACCAGAAGTGGGTGCTGTACGATCTCAGACGGGGCTACGGCTTCTATTACGACCGGGAAACGATCACCGAAATCGACTTTTTCCGGCCCGTGGACCCGGCCAGCGGCCAATTGGCCGCCGGCGAACTGGCCGAGGGCGAAGCGGCCCTCCAGGAAGCCTGGCGCGCCTACTTCCAGGCCGTGAGCATCGAACAGCGGGCCAACCCCCGACTCCAGCGGCAGTTCATGCCGAAACGTTTCTGGCCGCTTTTGACTGAAATGCAGTCCCGCACCCCTTGAAAATCGGCCGGCCATCCGGCCCGGAGCGTATTATGGACCCCTGGATCACCTTAGGCCGCTGGGCCGAACAGCGTCTGTGCCCCCTCGTCGTCACTTTGGTGGAGGCCCCGCCGGCCGAGGCCGCCCTGGTCGGCCGGATCGCCGTCATGGAAGGCGCCGGAGCCCCGCCTCAGGGACCGTTGACCGAGGCCCCCTTCTGGCCGGCCGATTGGGAATCCCTGCGGGCGGTCACCGCCGAAACCCGGCCCGAGGGCGGCCGCCTGGCCGAATGCGGCGGCCGGCGCTACCTGGTCTCGGCCCTGGTCTACAACCGTTCGGCCCTGGTGCTGGGCGGCGGCCACGTGGGCTCGGCCCTGGCCCGTCTTCTGCGCTTTCTGGAATTCGAGGTCACCCTGGTGGACGACCGGCCGGAATTCCTCGGAATCCGCGACGACGGGGCTGCCACCGTGGAGGCCCCCTTCACCCGGCTGACCGAACTGTTCGCCGATGCGGGGGTGGACGCGGTGGCCATCGTCACCCGGGGCCACGCCCAGGACACGGCCTGCTTGAGACAGATTCTCCACTGGCCGAACCTCCCGCCGTACCTGGGCATGATCGGCAGCCGCCGCCGCACCCGCGACACTCTGGAAATGCTGTCCGGGGAAGGCGTCTCTCCGGAGCTCCTGACCCGGGTGCGCACGCCCATCGGCCTCCCCATCGGGGCCCAGACCCCGGAGGAAATCGCGGTCTCCATCGCCGGGGAGATCATCCGGGTCCTGAACCAGGGGGGCGGAGCTGACCCGAAACGGCCGCCTTCCGGGCCAACCGCGTGATTTTATGATTATGCGATTGACTTTATTCCTTCCTCTGGTTATAATTCTGAACATTCTACACCAATCGGCAGGGTTTTACATCGGCTTGGCATCCGCGGGTTATTCCCGTGTCGGTTTGTCGGCCCCTTCGTATCTATGCGGAAGCTTCCGCCTTCGTCGCCTGTGAGCAATATCGACAGAAAAGGTGAGCGCTATGGCCAATAATTCCAAGAAAACCGGCGCGGTTATGGTTGTGGGGGGCGGCATCGCCGGGATGCAGTCCGCCCTGGACCTCGCCGAAATGGGTTTTTTCGTCCACTTGGTGGAAAAGAACCCGGCGATCGGCGGTCGCATGGCCCAGTTGGACAAGGTCTTCCCGACCAACGACTGCGCCATGTGCATCATCTCCCCCAAGCTCAACGATGTGGGCGGGCACATCAACATCGACGTCATGAACAACTCCGAGGTCATGGAAGTGGCCGGGGAGCCTGGCAATTTCAAGGTCAAGGTCAAAAAGAAACCCCGCTTCATCGACAGCGCCAAGTGCACCGCCTGCGGCGACTGCGCCAAGGCCTGCCCGGTGGAGATCCCCAGCGAGTTCAACCAGGGCCTGAGCGACCGCAAGGTCACCTTCAAATCCTACGCCCAGGCCTATCCGAACTCCTTCTCCCTGACCAAGGAAGGCGTCAGTCCCTGCGTCCTGACCTGCCCGGCCCACGTCAACGCCCACGGTTATGTGTCCCTGGCGGCCAAGGGCCGGTATCAGGAGGCCCTGGAGGTCATCCTGGACGTCCTGCCCATGCCCGGTTCCTTAGGCCGGGTCTGCGCCCACCCCTGCGAGACCGAGTGCCGCCGCCGCCAGATGGAAGCGCCCCTGGCCATCAAGGACATCAAGCGCTTCGTGGCCGACCACGCCGACCTCAAGACCGCCGGCGAAACCTTCTTTAAAGAGGAAGCCAAGGCCGACCGGGTGGCCATCATCGGGGGCGGGCCGGCCGGTCTCTCCTGCGCCTACCACCTGGCCCGCCGGGGCATCAAGGCCACCATCTTCGAGGCCGCGCCCGTGGCCGGCGGGGCCATGCGCCTCGGCATCCCCGATTACCGCCTGCCGCCCGAGGTCATCCAGGCCGAAATCGACTTCATCCTGGAATTCTCCGGCGCGGAGATCAAATACAACACCGCCCTCGGCAAAGACATCACCCTCGACAGCCTCTTCAAGGACGGCTACAAGGCGGTCTTCCTGGCCATGGGCGCCCACAATAACGCCAAATTGGGCGTCGAAGGCGAAGACTTGCCCGGGGTCATCTCCGGCGTGAAATTCCTGCGCGACGTCAACCTCGGCGACCGGCCCGACCTGAAGAAGAAAAAGGTGCTGGTCCTCGGCGGCGGCAACGTGGCCATGGACGCGGCCCGCTCGGCCATCCGCCTCGGCGCCGAAGTGACCCTGGCCTACCGCCGGGGCCGGGGCGCCATGCCCGCCTGGTATTGGGAAGTGGACGAAGGCATCGAAGAGGGCATGAAACTGGTGACCCTCCGCTCGCCCCACAAGTTCGAGCAGAAGGGCGGCAAAGTCCTGGCCCACCTGGCGGCCGTGAAATGCGACGGCGATCCCAACAGCCGCCGCTCCAAGCTCACCGACAACCTCAGCGACATCCTGAAAGAGGAATTCGACCTGGTCATCGCCGCCACCGGGCAGGTGCCCTCCAGTGAATCCGTGGCCAATATCGACGGCGTGAAGATCGGCCGCGGGTCCACCATCCAGGCCGACCCCGTCACCCTGGCCACCGGCCGCGCCGGCGTCTACGCCGGCGGCGACATCCAGATCGGCCCGGCCCTGGCCATCGACGCCATTGCCGCCGGCAAGGAAGCCGCCATCTCCATCGCCCGCCAGCTGGCCGGCCAGGATCTGGCCGAAGGCCGCGAGCCGTTGGTGTTCACCGGCCAGGAAACCTACCGCGATGTGCCCCTCCATGAGCCGAAAAAGGCCCGGGCCCACATGCCCATGCGCCCCGGCGAGGAACGGCGCCTCGATTTCGCGGAATTCGAGATGGGCTACTCCGAGGCCGCCTGTATGGAAGAGGCCGGCCGCTGCATCTCCTGCGGGGCCTGCTGTCAGTGCTATCGCTGCGTGAAGGCCTGTCTGCCCCAGGCCCTGACCCTGGAGACCCACGCCCAGAAAGATGAGATCATCGAGCTGGAAGTGGGCGCCGTGGTCATGGCCACCGGTTTTGACCCCTTCGACCCCTCCAACAGCGAAACCTACCGCTACACCCAGTGGCCCAACGTGGTCACCTCCATGGAGTTCGAGCGTATCCTCTCGGCCTCGGGCCCCTTCCAGGGGCACCTGGTGCGGCCCAGCGATCACAAGGAGCCCAAGCGCATCGCCTGGCTCCAGTGCGTGGGCTCCCGCGACATCAACCGCTGCGACAAACGCTACTGCTCGGCGGTCTGCTGCATGTACGCCATCAAGGAAGCGGTCATCGCCAAGGAGCACGCCGGCGGAGCCCTGGACGCCAACATCTTCTACATGGATATCCGCACCTACGGCAAGGATTTCGAAAAATACTACGAGCGCGCCAAGGCGGCCGGGGTCAACTTCACCCGCAGCCGGGTGCACACCCTGACCCCTCAGATCAACGGGGACGTGGCCCTGGATTACCTGGACGAAAACGGCAACCGGCAGCGGGAATATTTTGACATGGTGGTTCTGTCCGTGGGTCTGACCCCCTCGGCCACCCTGCCCGAACTGGCCGCCAGCCTGGGCGTCACCCTCAATGACGACGGGTTCGTCAAGACCAGCCACTTCACGCCGGTCACCACCAGCCGTCCGGGCATCCACGCCTGCGGCGTGGTCAACGAGCCCAAGGACATCCCCTACACCGTCATGGAAGCCTCGGCCGCGGCCGAAGCCGCCGGGCAGGAGATCGCCGAGGCCCGCTTCACCCAGACCAAGACCGTCACCTATCCGGAGGAACGCGACATCACGGGCGAGACCCCGCGCATCGGCGTGTTCGTCTGCCACTGCGGCATCAACATCGCCTCCATCATCGACGTGGAGGCCGTGCGGCAGTACGCGGCGACCCTCCCCTTCGTGGAGGTGGCCGAGCGATTCCTCTTCAGCTGTTCCCAGGACAGCCAGGGCAAGATCAAGGACGCCATTATCGAGCACAAGCTCAACCGGGTGGTGGTGGCCTCCTGCTCTCCGCGCACCCACGAGCCCATGTTCCGCGAAACCCTGGCCCAGGCCGGCTTGAACAAATATTTGTTTGAGATGGCCAACATCCGCGACCACGACTCCTGGGTCCACCAGCAGGTGCCGGGCAAGGCCACCAAGAAGGCCAAGGACCTCCTGCGCGGCGCGGTGGCCAAGGCGGCCCTCCTGGAACCCATGTATCAGACCGAGATGGGCCTGGTGCACGAGGCCCTGGTGGTGGGCGGCGGCGCGGCGGGCCTGAACGCGGCCCTGTCTTTGGCCGACGCGGGCTTCCCGGTGCACTTGCTCGAAAAGTCGGGGGAGCTGGGCGGCAACGCCCATAAGATCTTCCCGCGCGGGAAGGACGTCAAGGCCTACCTGGCCGCCCTGATCAACAAGGTCAAAAGCCACGACAAGATCACCCTGTATCTCAACACCATGCCCAAATACTCCGGCGGTTTCCTCGGCAACTTCGAAACCACCGTGGCCGGGCCGGACGGGGAAAAGGTCATCAAGCACGGGGCCACCATCCTCTGCGCCGGCGGCCAGTCGCACCAGCCGCACAGCTACCTCTACGGCGAAAACAACCGGGTGATCCTGTCGCTGGATATGGACGCCAAGCTGGCGGCGGGCGACTCCGAGCTCATGGGCAAGAAGACCTACGCCTTCATCCAGTGCGTCGAATCGCGCGAGCCGGATCGGCCGTACTGCTCCAAGGTCTGCTGCACCCACTCCATCGAGAACGCCCTCATGATTCTCGACCGGAACCCCGACGCGGTCATCTATATAATGTATCGCGACGTCCGGGCCTACGGCTTCCGGGAAGTCCTGTACCAGGAAGCCCGGTCGCGCGGGGTGCGCTTCATCCGCTACGACGTGGACCACAAGCCCGTGGTGGAAAACGGGCCGGACGGCAAGGTGCGCATCACGGTCAAGGACCACGTGCTCCAGCGGCCGCTCCAAATCGACGCCGATCTCCTGACCCTGGCCTCGGGCATCGACCCCACCCCCATGCGGGACATTGTGGAAATCTTCAAGGGCCAGCTCACGGCCGAGGGTTTTCTCCTGGAAGCCCACATGAAATTGCTCCCGGTCGACCTGGCCACCCACGGCCAGTACCTGGCGGGCCTGGCCCACTATCCCAAGCCGCTGGAGGAGAGCATCACCCAGGCCAAGGCCACCGGGGCCCGGGCCGCGGGCATCCTCTCCCAGAAGAGCATCCACGTCGGCGGCATCGTGGCCGTGGTCGATCCCAAGAAGTGCGCGGTGTGCTGCACCTGCGTCCGGGCCTGCCCGGTGAGCGTGCCGAAGATCGTCACCAACAAGGATGATCCGTCGGCCCGGGGCAACGCCTTCATGGAACCGGCCATCTGCCAGGGCTGCGGGGTCTGCGTCTCCGAGTGCCCGGGCAAAGCCATCAAGCTCCAGTTCTTCACCGACGACCAGATGCTGGCCAAGATCGCGGCCATGGCTGAAGGCGCCCAGGAAGGAACCGGCACCGGGGCCAGCGCGGCCCGTTGACGTATATGACGCGCCGGCCGGCGCACCAGATAAAGCCGGGGAGCCTTGGCGGCTCCCCGGTGGGGAAGGTCGATCATGAGTGATTTTGAACCGCGTATTATCGCTTTTTGCTGCCAATACTGCGCCTACAGCGCGGCCGACATGGCCGGGTCCATGCGTCTGCAATACCCGACCAACGTGGAGATCGTGCTCATCCCGTGCACCGGGCGCTTCGACATGCTTTTCGCCCTGAAGGCCTTTGAGAGCGGCGCCGACGGCGTCTATGTGGCCGGCTGCCTGGAAGGCACCTGCCACTTCCTCGACGGCAACATCCGGGCCAAGAAAAGGGTCAACTACCTCCGCAAGCAGCTCCTGAGCCTGGGCGTGGAGGAGGACCGGCTGAGAATGTACAACCTCTCGGCCTCCCAGGGCCCGCGCTTCGTGGAGATCGCCCATGAATTCACCGATATGATCAAGCAACTGGGCCCCAGCCCGTTCAAGAAAAAACAGGAAGCGGCTTAAGGTTCCCTCTGAAGATGCGTTTTCGGGAACGCGTTTTGGATAGCCGATAATTGTACAAAACCGCAACGCGAATGACGGTCTACACGCCGGCATTTTTAGAGAGAGCCAAAGCTCCCGGGAGGTTAGCTTAAGATGATTATTGCGGAACGAAAACCCATAGATGAAATCAAAGGTTTCATCGCCGAGGCCCAAAAGGTGCTGGTGGTCGGCTGCCGGGGCTGCGTCACGGTCTGTAACGCCGGCGGCACCAAGGAAGTGGGCATCCTGGCCTCGCTCCTGCGCCTGGACTGCGAAAAAGAGGGCCGCCAGGTCCAGATCGACGAGCACACCCTGGAACGCCAGTGCGACCCCGAATATATCGAGGAACTGGTGGAGCTGGTGGGCCGCAACTACGACGTGATCCTGTCCATGGCCTGCAGCGTCGGTCCCCAGTTCGTCGCCGCGCGCTATCCCGATCAGAAGGTCTTCCCGTCCCTGAACACCAGCTTCATGGGCGGAGCCCTCCAGCACGGCGTGTGGGTCGAGCGCTGCCAGGGCTGCGGCAACTGCGTCATCCACCTCTTCGGCGGCATGTGCCCCATCAGCCGCTGCGCCAAGAGCCTGCAGAACGGCCCCTGCGGCGGCTCGGCCGACGGCGTGTGCGAGATTTCCAAGGAAGTGGAGTGCATCTGGCATCTCATCACCACCAAGATGATGGAAACCGGCCAGGCCGAAACCACTTTCGCGCCGGTCCAGCCCATCAAAGACTGGTCCACCAGCCGTGACGGCGGACCGAGAAAAATCGTTCGGGAGGATCTTATAAAATGACCCGCGAAGTGAGAACCAAAAGCAATCTGGAAAAAGTTCTGGCGGCGGGTCAGTTCGCCGTGACCGGTGAACTGGGTCCTCCGCGCAGCGCGGGCGTGCACGAAGTCGAGGAAAAGGCCAAGCACCTCAAGGGCAACGTGGACTCGGTCAACATCACCGACAACCAGACCGCCGTGGTCCGCATGTCCTCCATGGCTGCCGGGCTCATCCTTCAGCGCACCGGCACCGAGGCCAACATGCAGATGGTCTGCCGCGACCGCAACCGCATCGCCATGCAGTCCGACATTCTCGGCGCGGCCGCCCTGGGCATCAACAACCTCCTGGTGCTTTCCGGCGACCACCAGAAGTTCGGCGACCATCCCCAGTCCAAAAACGTCTTCGATCTCGACTCGGTCAACCTGATCAAGATGATCAAGACCATGCGCGACGACCGGCGGCTCCTCTCCGGCCAGGAACTCCCCGAAGGCGAAGAGCCGCGCCTCTTCATCGGCGCCGCCTACAACCCCTTCGCCGACCCCGAGGAATACCGCGTCCTGCGCGCGGCCAAAAAAGTGGACGCGGGCGTGGACTTCCTCCAGAGCCAGTGCATCTACGATATGCCGCGCTTCAAAAAATTCATGGCCCGGGCCGTGGACATGGGCCTGACCGAAAAAGCCTACTTCATGGCCGGCATCACGCCCCTCAAATCCCTGGGCATGGCCAAATACATGAAAAACAACGTGCCCGGCATCAGCGTGCCCGATGAGCTCATCGAACGCATGAAGGGCGTCCCGAAGGAAAAACAGGTCGACGAAGGCATCAAAATCGCCTGCGAACAAATCGACGAAATGAAATCCATGCCGGGCATCGCGGGCGTCCACCTGATGCTCATCGAATGGGAACACATGGTCCCCCGCATGGTCCAAGAAGCCAAAATCGGCCCCAGCCAACGGAAGTAGCCAGCCAGGGCGTTGCCCTGGACCCATCTCCGAGTGAGGGAGAGAGCGGCAGCGGCTTTGGTCGGCCGAGCTGGTTCCGATCGTGGAACCTCGGCAAGCACGGGCGGTCCCGTATCGAAAGCTTGACGGACGCCCAGAGGCGGCCGCTATTAGCCCAACTTGACCACGGGCGCGTAGCGCGGTTTAAAGGCATGGAGCCCGGCTTACGCCGGGATCCATGCTTTCGCCTTTCAGCGGCGGGAGAAAGGCATGGATCCCGGCCTGTGCCGGGATGACGAGGTAAAGGGGGAGGCGCTGCCCAAAACCCAATTTTGATGGCGATTGGTATTACTTGTCTTTTGATTTAATTGCTAGGGTGAGAATTAAAACATGAGGAGGATCGTATGGCTCTTATAAGTAAAGATAACTTTACACGACTTGAAAAGACCCGGCATTCAATTCGTTCGCATGCAACAGCGACATTTTCAGTGTTTTCTGAAGAAGGTAAGAAGTTTTTCCAAATTGACACATACGGTTCTGTGGGTAGAGATAATCCAGGCAAGGCCAGCCAAACAATTCAATTCGACAAGTCAATGGCGGAAGAACTAATAAAGCGTTTGAGGCAAGAATTCTCTATTTAGTGATTGGGGGCCGCTATTTGCGACTACAATTCACGGTATAATGTGAAATAATGGAGAAGTTTAGACTTGATCTGACAGTGTCCCCGTTTTTAGGGGTGACTTGTCCAATCAGTTTAAGGCCTCAACTTTTTCATCCCAGAGTTGCTTTCCGTCGATCATAGTGTGCATCGATGAAGTCTGACAATATGTGAGGCGTCAGTTGCCTACTGACGCACTCTGGCTTACTTGAAATTCCATCCCCTCTTGGCACCCCGCCACACACATTCTCCAGATGCACCGGTTGTGGGCTTAGCGGAGTCTGCCCTCAACCGTACCATTTCCTGCCGGTGCGGGCACTTCGCCACGTCTTGCTTCCGACACCCCAAAAGAAAGAAGCCTCGGTTCCTCCGGGGCTCCTTCCGACGGGTCCAGGGCTCAGCCCTGGTTAGGGGTGTGGGGGCTAACAGCCCCCACTACTTCAAATAGCCATATACCCTACTCTTATTCCACTTTCAGCACTTTGCCTTCGCCGCGGCCGGAGGTTTCGGGGGCGTACATTTCCTCGGCGCGGGGGCCGGGGGTGACGTAGGTGCCGGGGGTCACGGCCCGGGCCAGATAGGAGAAGGTGTAGACCCCGGCGTCGAGGCGGGTGGCGTAGACTGCCACGCGGTCGGGCCAGATTTCCTGGTGATTGTACCAGTAGCCGGTGCGGATGCCGCGGTTTTCGCCTTCATCCTCGTTCTGGGCGAGGTTCAGCAGGGTCAGGTCCGCGTCGGCCAGGTTGAAGTTGATGGGTTCGAAGCCGGCCGGCACGCGGTCTTCCAGCACCACCTCGTGGCGCGGGGCCGGGACCATCATGGTCACCGAGACCCGGACCACCTGGCCGCGCTGGAAGGTGTTGACGCCCGGCTGGCCTTTTTCCGGGGTCACCACGGTGAAGGAGCGCGACAGCATGAAGCCCCCGGAGGTGGCGGCCGAGAGGTCCGGCTCGGTCGGGGCGGTTTTCATGGTCAGGGAGGCCCAGGCCTGGCCGTGGCCTTCCACGGTGTAAACCACGGACGGGGCTTCGTGGGGTATGGCGGTCAGGGGCGCCGTGCCGGTCACCGCCGGATCGGTGAAGCTTTTGAACACGGCCTGGGCCAGTTCCGTCTCGCCGAGGCGGGCCGTGACCGTCAGGTCGGGGCTTTCGGGCTCCATAACTTTGACGTAGGCCGACAGGGCCGAGAGCACGGCCGCATTGTTCTGGGTGGTGCCGAAGTGCCCGGCCCGGCTGGCCGAGACCAGCCAGCGGACGATGGAGGGCATGAGCGCGCTGTCCGGGGCGATTTCCGTCAGGGCGGTCAGGGTCATGGCCGTGGTCCGGACCGAGCTGGACCAGATTTCCGGCGCCCCTTCCGGGGCCTCGGCCAACTGGATTTCCCCGGCGGTGACGTTCAGATGCTTGGCGATGAGGGCCAGGAGTTCGCCGAGCTGGCCGGCCTGGCCCTGGTGCGGGGGCTGGAACTTGACGGCCCGGGCCAGGTTGATGAGTTCGAACAGCCCCAGGTTATGCCGGTCGGAATACATCACCTCGATATAGGCGGCCGCGTTGTCCCCGGCCCGGCTGAGCATGGCCAGGGCGTAGCTCTTGGACTGGCGGACGGCCGTTTCGGAATACCAGGCCGGCCAGCTCTTGTTCTCGCCGGACAGGGCGCCCTTGAGGAAGCTCGTCAGGCGGCCGATGATGGCCGGGTCGGGCAGTTCAAAGCCGTCCGCCTGGGCCGACAGCATGAAGTCGAGCACATAGGCGGTGAGGTAGACCGACCGGCCCGGCCAGTCATAGGTGTTGGGCCAGAAGTTGTAGCCGCCGCTGTATTCCCACTTGGTCAGCCGGCTGAGGATATCCGTCACGTTCTTGCGGGCGGCGGCCTCCTTTTCCGGGGTGGGTTCCATCCGATCTTTCAGGCGCAGCCAGACCAGGCTGGCGTAGCCCTTGGACGTGTTCTGCTCCACGCAGCCGTGGGGATACAGGCGCATCCAGTCGAAGGGCTCGGTCAGGACGCCCACCAGGCTGGGGGAGATTTCCAGGCTCAGGCCGCCCCGGGTCTGGTCCAGGCCTTCGGTAACGGCCAGATCGGTGCGCCACTCGCCCGGGGCCAGGCGTTCATAGGAGGCCTGGGTGGAGAGTTGGTTGGACGGCGACACGGGGACGGCGAATTCCACCCGGTCCTTGTCCCCGTTCATGCTCACGCTGAACAGGAACTTGGCCTGGGCCGCCTGGCCGGCCTTGACCCGGAAACTCACTTCCTGGCTCTGGCCCGGGCCCACGGCCACGGTTTTTTCCGCCTGGCCGTCCATCAGGGTGAAGTTTTCGCCTTCCAGTTTAACGGTGGCCTGGCCCTCTTTCTTTCCCCGGTTGGTGACCACCATGGCCGCCGCGAATTCGTCCCCCACCCCGGCGTAGTTCGGGAGGGCCGAGCGGGCCAGGAGGTCGCGGGTCACCAGGACCGAGTCCAGGCCCGTGCCGGTCTTCCGGCCGTGGCCGGTGGCCACGGCGTAGATTTTAAAGGTGGTCAGGTTTTCGGGCATCTTCATCTTGACTTTGGCCCGGCCGTCCTGGTCCAGGGCCACCCGGGGCTCGAACCAGGCCAGGGCCGAGAAGGCCCGGCGCACGTCGTCGGCGCTCTTGGCCAGGGCGGCCATCATCTCCCCGCCGCCTCCGCCGGCGTTGCCGCCTTTGAGCCCCCAGGCCTGGCGGCCGATGAGGCTCACCAGGTTGTCCGCGGTCTTGATCAAAAGCGGCCGATCCCGGTGGTACTGCGTGTTGGGATAGTAGCCCGAATCGCCGGCCAGCTGCACCACGGCCGCGTCGGCCGCGATGAGGGCCACTTCGGCCTCCTTCACCGGCCGGCCCTGGCCGTCGGTGACGGCCAGGCTGACCTCGACCTCGCCGCCGGGCCCGACTTCCTTCTTGTCCGGGGCCACGGACACGGTGAGGAGGTCTTTCTTCGAAGGCACCTTCAGTTCGGTGTAGCCGAGGCGGATGGCGGGTTTGCCGAAATCCAGGCCGGTTTCGTCCGGCTTGTCGGCGATGCGGCCCCGGGCCAGGAGGACCGAGACGAACACGTTGGGGGTGTCGTCCTCGGTCAGGGGCACTTCCAGGATGGGGGTCTGGCTGTCGATCTTGAACACCCGGGACTGGCGCACCCCGGCCCGTTCCACGGTCATCAGGCCCATGCCCTGTTCAAAGGGGCTCTGCACCATGATGCGGGCCGTCTGGCCGGGCTGGTATTCCTGGCGGTCGGGCACCAGGGTGAGGCGGTCGTCGTTGCCGAGGTGCCAGCCCACCGGGCCCGCGCCGGAGACGTAAAAGTCCAGGCCGGCCTGGTTCACCCGGCCCTGGTCGTCCGTGATCTCGGCCAGGACCCAGTAATACCCGGGCTTTTCCGGGTTCAGGGCCAGTTCCACGGGCAGTTTGTCGCTGGTCACGGAAGCTTCGGAGACTTTTTCGTCCACCCGGCGGGACACGTATTCATAGGCCGCGCCCGGGCTTTTGCGCCGCACGTTCTGCCAGGTGCGGTGATAGAGGGTGGTGGAAATTTTCTTCCCGGGCGCCAGCTTCCCCTGATGGTCGGCGGCGATGACCTTCACCGTATAGGGCCGGCCGGCCTCGGCCACGAAATTGTCGTTGCCCAGGCCCGCGTACAGGGCGGCCGGATGGACCAGGAAAGAGCCGTGGGTGGAGACCTGGCGCTGATCCACGTCGGTGACCGTGACAAAGGTCTCGTATGTTCTCGGCAGGGGCTTCTGGTCCGGGGCCGGGGCGAGGTCGAGCGGGATTTTCAGGGCGCCGGCCTTATCGAGGGCGGCCTCGTCGGAGGCCACGGTCACCGAGGGCTCCTGGTAGCCGTAGCCCGTGTCGTCATAGTCCTCGTCGGCCTGGCTGAAGCGGTTGACCACGCTGTAGTCGCCGAAGTCGCCGGGCAGCCGGAAATCCGTGGGGCTGACCTGGACGCTGTAGCGCGCGGGCTGGCCGGCCACGGGCGAGCCGAAGTGATAGTCGGCCTGGACGGTCAACTCGGCCTTTTCCCCGGCCGTGGCATCCTTTGGTTGGCCTTCGAGCTTGATTTCAAAGGCCGGAGCCCGGTAGGTCATGACCAGGAAGCTGCCCGCCATGGATTCGGAGCCTTCCACGCCGGGCTTGGCCAGGTGGACGGTCCACTGGCCCAGGGAGGCGTCCGGCGGAATTTTCAGCTCGTGCGTCAGGGTGCCGAAGGGGCCGGCGGCCAGGGTGGCGGTTTCCACCACCTCGTAATTGGCGTCGCGGACCTGCACTTCCAACTCTTCGCCCGCCACGTCCCGCACCTGGTCACCCTGGGTTTCGCGGGCGATGATCTTGAATTTGGCCGTTTCGCCGGGCTTATACAGCGGCAGGGCCGACAGGAGCCAGTGGTCGGCCTCCGGGCCCCGGTCCAGGGGTTCGCCGGTGGTCAGGTTCCAGCGCCAGGTTTCCAGGCCCTCGTCCCAGCTCACGTTCCACAGGGACATCTGGCCTTCGGTCCGGGCCACCACGAACAGGCTGAGATCCGAGCCGGCCATCTTTTGGGCCAGCTCGGCCACCCCGGGCAGCACGGCCAGCCCGTTTTCGTCGCTCCGGCCGCTCCAGAGCATCCGGCCGTCTGGCCCCCGCAGTTCCAGGTCGACCCCGGACCAGGAGGTGCCGCCGGCCAGGTTGGTGGTCCAGATCAGGGCCGATTCGGGCCCGACCTTGACCGCCAGGCCGATATCCGACACCTGGACCAGGGCGAAGGTCTGGTGGGCGCGCATCTGGCCGTCGTTTTCATCCCTGGCCGACCAGGCCGCCTTCACGTACAGGAAATGGTCCTTGAGCCGGTCGCCGAAGAGCTTGGCCAGGTCCACCGGCACCACGGTCGGGCCATTCTTGGCGCCGTCGGGAACCGGCACGGTCATCTTGACCGAGGTCAGCCCCTTGAGGGTCTTGGCGGCCGATTCCTCCACCTCGCCGTAATAGTTGGGGGTAAAGTCGGCCTCGGCCAGGAACCTGATGGCCTCTTCGGCGGTCAGGGCGTATCCCGAAAGCCGGGCCTCCTTGATGTTGCTGGCGGTGAGGCGCAATTTCGGCTCGGTGGCCGTCTCCATGAGACCATAGTCCTCGCTCAGGCTCAGAGAGGTCTCGTACTCCCCGGTGGTGAATTTGGCCGTGTAGGTTTTCCCTAAGCGCTGGCCGAAAATGTCCTTGGCCGCCCCGTCGATGGTCAGGGTGTATTCGGTGCCGGCCTTGAAGCCGCCCGGGAGGAAGAGATAATCCTGGACGCCTTCCACGATTTCCTCGTCGGCCCCGTCATCGTCCTGGGCCGGAGCGGCCTCGGCGGCGCCCTCGCCTTCGGCCGCCGCTTCGGCGGGCTTTTCCTCCGGGGCGTATTCCTTTTTCAGGGGGGTCAGGTCATAGCCGTTGTTGAGACGGATGTACGGCAGAAGATCGGCGATCTTGACCGGGTTGGAAAAGCTGAGATGCAGGTCGTAGCCGGGGTTCATCCGGCCGCCGTCCTCCTCCGGGCTCCCCAGGGTGACGGTCAGGGGGCCGTAGGTGGCCCCTTCGTCGATGACCAGGCGGGACGAGGGCTCGGGACCGGCCAGGGATTTCACCCCGGCCTCCAGCACCAGGCGATACTTGACCGCCGGAGGCAGTTTTTCCTTGGCGGTGAATTCATAGGCGGCCGGGCCCCGCCAGTCCTCGATCTTCTTGACCGAGGCCGGCACGTTCACTTCCCGGCTGTCCTCGTCATAGACGAAATGGAAGTTCTCGGTCAGGCTGTCCAGGGCCGGCTCCTGGTTGAACACCACCAGCCAGCGGGGGGTCAGGGCCTGGTCCTCGTCCAGGGCCGGGCGGCCCTTCTGGGTGGAGTGGAGGATGCCCAGATCGGGCAGGTGGATCCGGACTTCGCCCCCCTTCTCCAGCTTGGCGCCGGACAAGGCCGTCAGGGCGGCCGGGTCAAGCCGCGCGGTCACGGTGAGGCTGCCGGTCAGGGGCGCCTTGGGCACGAAGGCCAGGGTGTACTGGTTCAGCCAGACCAGGCCGCCCGCCACCGGGGGGTCGAGGGTCAGGGCCCCGGCCGGAACATTATTATAGTCGCCCAGGGCCACCATGGGCTGGTTGAACATGGCCGCCACCTGGTTGAGCTTGGTCACCTCGCCCTCGGGCCCGAAGCGCAGCAGCTCCAGGGCCTGGCCTTCGGGCACCGGGGCGCCCTGGCCGCCGGCCGGGAGCATGGTCGGGGCGGGCGCGGGCGCCGCGGCCGAACCCGCTTCCGGCGAGGCGGAGGCCTCCGGAGCCGGCGCGGGCGCGGGCTGGGACGGCTGCTCCTGGCAGCCCGTCAATCCCAGAAAGCACAGAAAAAAGAAAACCCAGATGAAACGTGCGCGGAGGGCGAGGCAGTTCATGAGGCGACCCCTTGAGAGAAAGTAATGCTGTGTCTCGGCGGAAAACGTGACGGTCGGTCGTAATTCGGCTCTTTGATGATATATCAATTGGATACGTATTTCAAATGGAGTTTTTGTGGAGAGTGGGCCGTACCGGCTAATGGCATTCTTTGCAATCACAACCAAGTTAATTTTTTAATGAAGTAACGCAAAGTATACCGCCATTAAAAAAAGCGGCCTGAGACTGGAGGGAGAGCCTCCCCGCGCGGCTCAAGGCTATTGTCATGTATAATATATTGATTTTATGTTATTTTTTATTAAATGAGGGGGTCTCAGAATAGGCGATGGTCGTTCTCCAGGCCCAGGGAATCCATTTCCTCGATGGACGGCAGGGCCTCCAGGTTCGGCAGGTCGAAGGTTTCCAGGAACTTTCTGGTGGTGCCGTAGGCAATGGGCCGGCCGGGCAGGTCCCGGCGGCCGGCCACCCGGATGAGATCCTTTTCCAGGAGCGACTTGATCATGCCCCCGGCGTCCACCCCCCGGATTTTCTCCACCTCGGCCCGCAGGACGGGCTGGCGATAGGCGATGATGGCCAGGGTCTCCAGGGCGGCCCGGGACAGGCGGGCCGGGGAGCGGCGGTCCATGAGCCGGAGGATGTAGGACGACAGTTCCGGCCGGGTGCGGAACTGGAAGCCGCCGGCCACCGGCCGCAGCACGAAGGCCCGGCCCAGTTCCCCGTATTCGTTGATGAGCTCGTCCACGGCCCGGGAAAGGCGGTCGAGGGGAATATCCTCTTCGAAGGCCTGGGCCAGCCGCTCCAGGGACAGCGGCTCGTCGGCCACGAACAAAAGGCCTTCGACGATGGTTTTCAGGGACAAATCGGTCATGGGCGGCCTCGGGGGTCGGGACGGGCCGGGGAAAGGGCTCGATCCGGTTTATATTTTTTGTAAATTCAGTATATTACCGTGCAATCAAGCGCGGCGGCCGCCTCCGGCGGCGCCCCCCCCAGTTATAATGCGGCTGGCGCCGGTTTACAAGCGAAATTTTACCCGGGAAGCCCTCCCGGGCACCTTGACCGGAAAGCGCCCAAGACTTACTATAACATATAACGGGCATTCTCTCAGGGTATAAAAACAAAGCAAAAACAAATCATTGCTCAATATCTCACAATGGGGGCGAGGTTCCGGAGCCGGCTTGGGAGGTTCGGGGGGAGGGTTTTTTCAAAAAGTCTTCCATATGTCTTCGAATAACGCTTGACAAAAAATGGATTTGTGGTAAATATAAATAAACTTTAAATGCTAGTTTTGACGGCAAGGATAGGGGGCTTCGGATCCGAGGTCCGCGCCAGGGAGACAAATACGTGAATCTGAGCATGGCGGCGCGGCAAGGACGGAAGGTCCAGGTCCGGGGGGGGGGTGTCGCCGGCGACTTTGGGACGTCCTGAAAATCGCCGATTTTTAGAGCGTTTTGCATTCTAATTGCCATCATCCCTATGCAAAACGCCAAAACATCCAGGCACTTTTCATTTCATGCCCATGATCTTTAAAGAAAAAAGTGCTCTAGTGGCGGAAACGGTTTGGCAAGGTCGGTGAGGTTCGCCGGCGGCCCCCAGGTTTTCAATTATGTTCGTACGGCATCATAAGAATATACCCTCGGCCTTATTGCGTTTTTCCGCGCGATAAGGCTTTTTTGTCAAAAATCCCGGGCGGCGCGGCCTCCCATAGCGTTTTCTTTACTGAAAAGAAGTGGCCACGGCATGCAGTTGGCCAGCCCTTGAAAACCGGCAAGGCGTTACCGAAACGCTTTCCAAATCGACCCTACGAGGAGGTAGACCATTGGCCTTTCAGACCCCGACCGTGAAATACAGCGGCAAAATCAATGAAGTTCCCGTTGGCCCCAAGAAGTTGATGCTGGGCGGGCAGAACGCCTACGCCTTCCACACGTTTGAAGGGGCGTTCCCCAACCAGCCCAAGATCGCTCTCGACGTGTGGGATTTTGACCCGAGCGCCGAATGGCCGGCGGCCCTGGTGGAAGCCTACCAAGGCGTGATGGGCGACCCGGGCGCCTGGGCCAAGAAGTGCGTGGAATATGGCGCGGATATCGTGGTCCTGCACCTGAAGAGCTCCGACCCCAACGACAAGAACACCGGCGCGGCCGAGGCCATCGCCGCCGTGGCCAAGGTCGTGGACGCGGTCGACGTGCCCGTGGTCGTCTTCGGCGTGGACAACAAGGACAAGGACGTGGAGACCCTCGCGGCCGTGGCCGAGAAGTTCGCCAATAAAAACCTGATTCTCGGCCCGGTAACCGAGAAGAACTATAAGCAGATCGGCGCCCAGGCCCTGGCCTATGGCCACACGGTCATCGCCCGCAGCCCCATCGACGTCAACCTGGCCAAGCAGCTCAACATCCTCCTGACCGGCCTGGGCGTTCCCAAGGACAAGATCATCATCGACCCCACCACCGGCGGCCTCGGCTACGGCATGGAATACGGCTATTCGGTCATGGAGCGCATCTCCATGGCCGCCCTGGTGCAGCAGGACGACAATCTCCAGCAGCCCATGATCAGCTTCTTCGGCGAAGACGTCTGGAAGTCCAAGGAAGCCAGCCTCCCGACCGCGGAAAATCCGCAGCTCGGCGACGCCGGCTGCCGGGGCGTCATGATGGAAACCACGGAAGCCGTGGCCGTGATGGGCGCGGGCGTGAGCGTCCTGTCCATGCGTCACCCCGCCTCGGTCAAGCTGGTGAAGGAATATATCAAGCTGATGTATGAAGGCGGCGCCGTCGGCGACGATCTGCCGAAAGTGCCCGTCACTCAGTTTTGAGGCTTTTCCGGGGCCGGTCATCCGGCCGGCCCCATTTTCAACCGGGGCTCTCGGCCCGCCTTGCGGGCTCGAAGCCTCAACTTTATGGTTTATGAAATGTAAGGAGTCCACCGATGGTTGACAAGGAAAAAAATAAAAAGACGGTTGAAGAAAAGTGCAACCCGACTCATGTGGTGGCGAACCAGATCATCCAGGACCTGGCCCGGATTCATATGAGAATTCCTAAATTTTGAGCGGGGGCTTTGAGGGAGGGCTCCCGCCCGGCCCTTCGAGGCCGGACCGGCCCCTGGCGTTTTTCGCGGGGCCAAGCGCCCTCCGGCCGTCCCCCTTTTTGGGGGGAGACGGCCAAAAGCCTATGAAAGGCTACCGCCGCCTATGAAAGGCGGAATGTGACTCGTGAAAGGAGTTCCCATGTCTGACGAAAAGAAAGCGGTCCCCGAGGCCGTTTCGAGCGATGTCGCTACCATAAAGATGCTGAAGCTCGCCCAGGAAAAAGGCCAGGAGACCATTTTCGACCGGGCGGTCAAGATGAAACAGTGCAACATCGGCACCGAAGGTATCTGCTGCAAGGTCTGCGCCCAGGGCCCCTGCCGCATGCCCCTGACCAAGGCCATCAAGGAAGGCACCGAGCCCGACACCCGTATGGGCCTCTGCGGCGCCACCCCGGAAACCGTCGCCGCCCGTAACCTGGTGCGCATGATGGCCGCCGGCTGCGCCTCCCACTCCGACCACGGCCGCGGCGTGGCCGAGACCTTCCGGGCCATGGCCTACGGCGAAGCCAAAGACTACACCATCAAAGACGAAATCAAGCTGCGCGACGTGGCCGGCTATTTCGGCGTCCCCACCACCGTCAAGGACGGCGACGAGGAAGTGCCCCGCGACAAGTGGGACATCGCCAAGGAAATCGCCGATCTGGCCCTGGCCCAGTGGGGCCAGCAGACCGGCGAGCTGCTCTACCTCAAGCGCGCCCCCCAGGCCACCTATG
This sequence comes from Candidatus Adiutrix sp., assembly GCA_031549025.1. Lineage (GTDB taxonomy): Bacteria > Desulfobacterota > Desulfarculia > Adiutricales > Adiutricaceae > Adiutrix. Next base: position 48,545 of record JAVBQN010000042.1, read on the forward strand.
ACCGCTGGACCAAGACCGGCGTCAAGCCCCGGGGCATCGACCGCGAAATCGTGGAAATCATGCACCGCACCCACATGGGCGTGGACCAGGATTACAAGAACCTCCTGAAGCAGGGCGCCCGCTGCTCCCTGGGCAACGGCTGGGCCGGGTCGATGATCGCCACGGACCTCCAGGACATCATGTTCGGCACCCCCTATCCCAACCACGGGAGCATCAACCTGGGCGTCCTGTCCCGGACCAAGATCAACATCATCGTCCACGGGCACGACCCGCTTCTGTCCGAAATGATCGTGGCCGCGGTGCACACCCCGGACATGATTGAATACGCCAAGAGCGTGGGCGCCGAAGGCTACGTGGTCGCCGGCATGTGCTGTACGGCCAACGAAATCCTGGTGCGTCACGGCATGCCCATCGCCGGCGACTATCTGCAGCAGGAACTGGCCGTGGTCACCGGCGCGGTGGAAGCCATGGTCGTGGACGTCCAGTGCGTCATGGAAAACCTGGCCAACGTCTCCCAGTGCTACCACACCAAGTTCGTCACCACCATGCCCATTGCCAAGTGCGCTTCCGGTAAGAACACCGTTCATATCGAGTTCGAAGAGCACCACGCCATGGACAAAGCCAAGGAAATCGTGAAGCTCGCCGCCGACAACTTCAAGAACCGCGGCGAAGTCAACATCCCCAGCGAGACCAACAAGATGGTCGTGGGCTTCTCCACCGAGGCCATCAAGTATCATCTGGGCGGCACCTTCCGCGGCTCCTTCGTGCCCCTGAACGACAACATCATCAACGGCCGTATCCGCGGCGTGGTGGGCGTCGTCGGCTGCAACAACGCCCGGACCGAACATGACAAAGTGCACATCGACCTCATCAAGGAACTGATCAAGCACGACGTCATCGTCCTGACCACCGGCTGCTCGGCCATGGCCTGCGGCAAGGCCGGCCTGCTCACTCCCGAAGCCGCCGCGGTCTACGCCGGGGCGGGTCTGGCCGAAGTCTGTGAAACCGTGGGTATCCCCCCGGTCCTGCACATGGGCTCCTGCGTTGACAACACCCGCATCCTGACCGCGGCCACCGAGGTGGTCAAGGCCGGCGGCCTCGGCAAAGAGCTGGCCGACCTCCCGGCCGCCGGCGCGGCCCCGGGCTGGATGAGCGAAAAGGCCGTCGGCATCGGCCAGTACTTCGTCACTTCCGGCGTGTACGTCATGCTGGGCGTTCCGCTGCCGATCTATGGCGCTCCCAAGCTGGTCGAGCATCTCGAAGTGGAAATGGAAGAGATCTACGGCGGCAAGTGGGCCTATGATCCGGATCCGATTTCGGCCGCCCACAAGATCATCAAGCACATCGACGCGAAACGCAAGGCCCTCGGCATCGACACGGCCCGCGAACGCGTCCTGATGGATATGGCCGATCGTCAGAAAATCGAAGCCGCCTAAGCCCGACCCGGCGCGCCCCCAGGAGCGGCGCGCCGCCCCCCCCCCAAAGGGGGATTAAAGAGAAGTCGAAACACGTAGCGTTTTGCCCCCGTCACGGCGGAGACCATAACGGACAAAAAACCGCGGGCCCCCAGGGCCCCGCC